>JAFGBM010000006.1 GCA_016933155.1 Demequinaceae bacterium
CAACTACCGCACGCTCAAGCCCGAGAAGGACGGCTTGTTCTGCGAGAAGATCTTCGGCCCGGCCCGTGACTGGGAGTGCGGCTGCGGCAAGTACAAGCGTGTCCGGTACCGCGGCATCATCTGTGAGCGATGCGGGGTCGAGGTCACCCGGTCCAAGGTTCGCCGGGAGCGCATGGGGCACATCGAGTTGGCGGCCCCCGTCACCCACATCTGGTACTTCAAGGGGGTTCCGTCGCGTCTGGGCTACCTCCTGGACCTGGCCCCGAAGGACCTGGAGAAGGTCATCTACTTCGCCGCCTACATGGTCACCGAGGTAGATGAGGAGGGGCGTCACGAGGATCTTCCCTCGCTTCGGAACGAACTCGAAGCCGAGAAGAAGGTCATCGCCAACCAGCGAGATGTCGACATCGAGGCTCGGGCGAAGAAACTCGAATCCGACCTGGCCGAGCTTGAGGAGGAGGAGGCGAAGGCCGATATCCGCCGTAAGGTCAAGGAGGGCGCCGAGCGGGACATGGCGGCCATCCGGAAGCGTGCGGATCAGGAGATCGATCGCCTGAGCCAGGTGTTCGACCGCTTCGCAGGCCTCAAGGTCCAGGACCTCGAGGGCGACGAACTCCTGTATCGCGAACTCAGCCGTCGATACGGCTCGTACTTCAAGGGCTCGATGGGCGCCGAGGCGATCCAGAAGCGTCTCCTCTCCTTCGACCTCGAGGCCGAAGCGACCCACCTCCGCGAGGTCATCGCCACGGGCAAGGGGCAGCGGAAGACCCGCGCCCTCAAACGCCTCAAGGTCGTCAACGCCTTCCTGACGACCCGCAACTCACCCGAGGGAATGGTCCTCGATTGCGTCCCCGTCATCCCACCGGATCTCCGTCCGATGGTCCAGCTCGACGGTGGACGCTTCGCAACTTCCGACCTCAACGACCTCTACCGCCGGGTCATCAACCGGAACAACCGCCTCAAGCGGCTTCTCGACCTCGGTGCGCCCGAGATCATCGTCAACAACGAGAAGCGGATGCTTCAGGAGGCCGTCGACGCCCTGTTCGACAACGGTCGCCGCGGTCGTCCCGTGACGGGCCCCGGCAACCGTCCCCTCAAGTCCATCTCGGACATGCTCAAGGGTAAGCAGGGGCGTTTCCGCCAGAACCTCCTCGGCAAGCGCGTCGATTATTCGGGACGCTCCGTTATCGTCGTCGGCCCGCAACTCAGGCTCCACCAGTGCGGCCTGCCCAAGCAGATGGCGCTCGAGCTCTTCAAGCCCTTCGTCATGAAGAGGCTCGTCGAACTCAATCACGCCCAGAACATCAAGAGCGCCAAGAGGATGGTCGAGCGGTCGCGCCACGAGGTCTGGGACGTTCTCGAGGAGGTCATCGAAGAGCACCCGGTGCTCCTCAACCGGGCCCCGACCCTTCACCGCCTCGGCATCCAGGCCTTCGAGCCGCAACTGGTCGAGGGCAAGGCGATCCAACTGCACCCGCTCGTGTGTGCGGCGTTCAACGCCGACTTCGACGGCGACCAGATGGCCGTCCACCTTCCCCTGAGCGCCGAAGCCCAGGCCGAGGCACGGATCCTCATGCTGTCGAGCAACAACATCCTCAAGCCGTCTGACGGCCGCCCGGTGACCATGCCCAGCCAGGACATGATCATCGGCCTCTACCACCTCACCTTTTATCGCAAGAAGGCCAAGGGGGAAGGGCGGGCATTCTCCTCCCAGGCCGAGGCGATCATGGCGTATGACGCGAAGGTGTTGGACCTCGGGGCGGAGATCACCCTCCGCATCGATGGGGGCACGGTTCCTCCACTCGGGTGGACGGCACCTGAGGGCTACAAGCCCGGGGACACGTTCCTCCTGAAGACGACCCTGGGACGCTCGCTCTTCAACGACCTGCTTCCTGTGTCCTTCCCCTACATCAACGGGGATGTCGACAAGAAGGTGTTGGCGGACATCGTCAACACCCTGGCTGAGCGTTACGAGAAGGTCGAGGTGGCCGCCTCGCTCGATGCGCTCAAGTCCGCTGGCTTCCACTGGGCGACACGCTCGGGCGTGACCATCGCCATCGGCGACGTGGCGACCCCGCCTGGTAAGCAGGAGATCCTCGATAGGTACGAGACGCAGGCCGCGAAGGTTCAGGATCAGTTCGACACCGGTCTCATCACCGACGACGAGCGCCGTCAGGAACTCATCGAGATCTGGACCCAGGCGACCAATGAGGTCGACAAGGCGATGCGGGAGAATTTCCCGGAGAACAACACCGTGTACTCCATGGTCGGTTCGGGTGCCCGCGGGAACTGGATGCAGGTCCGTCAGATCGCGGGCATGCGAGGCCTCGTGGCCAACCCGAAGGGTGAGATCATCCCGCGGCCGATCAAGTCCAACTACCGCGAGGGCCTCAGCGTCCTGGAGTACTTCATCGCGACCCACGGTGCACGCAAGGGCCTGGCCGACACTGCCCTCCGGACCGCCGACTCCGGGTACCTCACCAGGAGGCTCGTCGACGTGTCCCAGGACGTCATCGTCCGGGAGAGCGATTGCGGCACCGACCGCGGGTTGACGATGCCGATCACCTCGACCGAGGCCTCCGGCTCCGTCGCCAAGCACGAACGGGTGGCGACCTCGGTCTTCGCCCGCACCCTCGCGGTGGACGTCGTGGACTCCAAGGGCAAGGCCCTCGCGAAGGCCGGTCAGGATGTCGGGGACCTTCTCATCGATCAGTTCATCGCGGAGGGGGTGACCGAGGTCAAGGTCCGGTCGGTTCTGACGTGTGAGTCGAAGGTCGGTACGTGCGCCATGTGCTACGGCCGCTCGCTCGCGACCCGCGAGTTGGTCGACATCGGCGAGGCCGTCGGCATCATCGCCGCCCAGTCGATCGGAGAGCCGGGCACCCAGCTCACGATGCGGACCTTCCACACCGGTGGTGTGGCATCGGCCGAGGACATCACCCAGGGCCTCCCCCGCGTCCAGGAGCTCTTCGAGGCCCGGACCCCCAAGGGCGAGGCGCCCATCGCGGAGGTGGCGGGTAAGCTCACGGTCGACGACTCTGAGGCGACCCGTCGACTCGTCATCACACCAGACAATGGTGACGAGCTCATCGAATACCCTGTCACCAAGCGCGCCCGATTGCTTGTCCAGGACGGGGAGGCCGTGACAGTCGGCCAGCAGTTGGTCGCCGGGGCCGTGGACCCGAAGAACGTGCTGCGGGTGCTCGGCCCGAGGGCCACCCAGAAGCACCTGGTCGATGAGGTTCAGGAGGTCTACCGCTCCCAGGGGGTGGAGATCCACGACAAGCACATCGAGGTCATCGTCCGCCAGATGCTCCGTCGGGTGACGGTGCTGGACTCCGGGGACACCCAGCTGCTCCCGGGCGAGCTCGTCGAGCGCGGTCGTTTCGAGACGGCGAACCGCGAGACGGTCACGGCTGGGGGCAAGCCCGCCTCCGCCCGTCCCGAGCTCATGGGGATCACCAAGGCGTCCCTCGCGACGGAGTCCTGGCTTTCGGCCGCATCCTTCCAGGAGACGACCAGGGTCCTGACGGAGGCCGCCATGGGCGGGAGGGCCGATGTGCTCTTCGGGCTCAAGGAGAACGTCATCATCGGGAAGCTCATCCCGGCGGGGACGGGGCTTCAGCAGTACAGGAATGTCGCGATCGAGCCGACCGAGGAGGCGAAGGCCAACCTGTTCCCGACCTTCGGGTACGAGGAATGGGATGGGCAGTACTTCGGCGGGTCCGGTCAGGCCGTCCGGCTGGAGGAGTTCGACCTCCCTCGGCACGAGTAGGGCGGACGCTTTCACATTGACTGGCAGTGCGCAATCCGGTAGTGTCATACGCCGTGCCCGCGCTGCCGGGCTCATCAGAGTGTGCCTTGAGGCGCACTGCACCAAGGTGCGACACGCCCGGGCGCGGGGGTCGGACCCCGACCATACGCGTGAACCCTTTGAACAGACGGAGAAGTAGTGCCCACGATTCAGCAGTTGGTCAGAAAAGGCCGCCAGGCGAAGGTCTCCAAGACCAAGGCCCCGGCCCTCAAGGCGAACCCCCAGCGCCGAGGCGTCTGCACGCGTGTGTACACCACCACGCCCAAGAAGCCGAACTCCGCCCTCCGCAAGGTCGCCAGGGTTCGCCTGTCCAGCGGTATCGAGGTCACGGCCTACATTCCGGGTGAGGGACACAATCTTCAGGAGCACTCGATCGTCCTCGTCAGGGGCGGACGGGTCAAGGACCTTCCGGGGGTGCGGTACAAGATCGTGCGCGGCTCCCTCGACGCCCAGGGTGTCAAGAACCGCCAGCAGGCCCGCAGCCGATACGGCGCGAAGAGGGAGAAGAAGTAATGCCTCGCAAGGGACCGGCGCCCAAGCGGCCCGTACACAACGATCCGGTGCACTCCGTGCCTGTAGTGACGCAGCTGATCAACAAGGTGCTGAAGGATGGAAAGAAATCCGTCGCCGAGGCCATCGTCTATGGCGCCCTCGAGGGCGTCAAGGAGAAGTCCGGGCAGGAGCCCGTGGCCGTCCTCAAGCGGGCGCTCGACAATGTGCGGCCCGCGCTCGAGGTGCGGTCCCGTCGGGTCGGCGGGGCCACCTACCAGGTGCCCGTCGACGTCCGTCCCTCCCGGGCCAACGCCCTCGCCCTTCGCTGGCTGGTCGACTTCGCCCAGATCCGCCGCGAGCACACCATGACCGAGCGTCTCACCAATGAGATCCTCGACGCGTCCAACGGCCTAGGGGCCGCGGTCAAGCGTCGCGAAGACATCCACAAGATGGCCGAGGCCAACAAGGCCTTCGCCCACTACCGCTGGTAAGCGGTAGCGAGAACACGTAAGGGGACAGTGCCGTGGCGCAGGAAGTGCTCACAGACCTGAGCAAGGTCCGAAACATCGGGATCATGGCTCATATCGACGCGGGCAAGACCACGGCGACCGAGCGAATCCTCTACTACACGGGGATGAACTACAAGATCGGCGAGGTCCACGACGGCGCCGCGACCACCGACTGGATGGAGCAGGAGCAGGAGCGGGGCATCACCATCACCTCCGCCGCGGTTACATGCTTCTGGAACAAGCACCAGGTCAACATCATCGACACCCCCGGCCACGTCGACTTCACGGTCGAGGTCGAGCGGTCGCTGCGCGTTCTCGACGGAGCGGTCGCGGTGTTCGACGGCAAGGAGGGCGTCGAGCCCCAGTCGGAGACGGTGTGGCGCCAGGCGGACAAGTACAACGTCCCCCGCATCTGCTTCGTCAACAAGATGGACAAACTCGGGGCCGACTTCTACTACACCGTCCAGACCATCGTCGACAGGCTCAAGGCGAAGCCGCTCGTCATCCAGCTGCCGATCGGCGCGGAAAGCGACTTCGTCGGGGTCATCGACCTCGTCGAGATGCGGGCGCTGGTATGGCACGGAGAGACCGAGCTCGGGGCCAAGTACGACATCGAGGACATCCCGGCCGACATGCGGGCAAAGGCCGATGAGTATCGGGCGCAGCTGCTCGAGGCCGTCGCCGAGAGCGACGAGCACCTCCTCGAGAAGCACTTCAGCGACGAGGAACTGACGGTGGCGGAGATCAAGGCCGCCATCCGGAAGATCACGGTGACCGGTGAGGCCTACCCGGTCCTGTGCGGCTCGGCATTCAAGAACAAGGGGGTCCAGCCGATGCTGGACGCCGTCGTCGACTACCTTCCGTCCCCGCTCGACGTCCCGGCGATCGTCGGCCACGTCCTGGGACACGATGACAAGCCGGCAGAACGTCACTCCGACGCGAAGGAGCCGTTCTCGGCGCTTGCCTTCAAGATCGTCGCCCACCCGTTCTTCGGCAAGCTCACCTACATCCGGGTGTACTCCGGGCATCTCGATTCCGGGTCCGAGATCCTCAACGCGACCAAGGACAAGAAGGAGCGCATCGGGAAGATCTTCCAGATGCACGCCAACAAGGAGAATCCCGTCGACAGCCTGACGGCCGGCCACATCTATGCGGTCATCGGCCTCAAGGACACGACGACGGGGGACACCCTGTGCGACAAGGCCTCCGCCATCGTCCTCGAATCCATGACCTTCCCCGAGCCGGTCCTGCATGTGGCCGTCGAACCCAAGACCAAGGGCGACCAGGAGAAGCTCGGGACCGCGATCCAGCGGCTCGCCGATGAGGACCCGACGTTCCGGGTCAAGCAGGACCACGACACGGGGCAGACCATCCTGTCCGGGATGGGCGAACTCCACCTCGATATCCTCGTCGACCGCATGCGCCGCGAGTTCAAGGTCGAGGCGAACGTCGGCAAGCCCCAGGTGGCCTACCGAGAGACGATCAAGTCCACGGTCGAGAAGGTCGAGTACACCCACAAGAAGCAGACGGGTGGCTCGGGCCAGTTCGCCAAGGTCCAGATCACGCTCGAACCGCTGCCCATCGAAGGCGAGGTGCATTACGAATTCGTGAGCGCCGTGACCGGGGGGCGTATCCCGAGGGAGTTCATCGCGCCCGTCGACGCCGGAATCCAGTCCGCGATGGAGCTCGGCGTTCTCGCCGGGTACCCCATGGTCGGGATCAAGGCGACCCTGCTCGACGGCCAGTACCACGAGGTTGACTCGAGCGAAATGGCCTTCAAGATTGCAGGCTCGATGGTGTTCAAGGAGGCGGCCCGCAAGGCCAATCCCGTTCTCCTCGAGCCGATCATGGCCGTCGAGGTGCGCACGCCCGAGGAGTACATGGGCGACGTCATCGGCGACCTCAACTCGCGTCGCGGCCAGATCCGCCACATGGGGGAATCCCACGGCGTGAAAATCATCGACTCCCTCGTCCCGTTGTCTGAGATGTTCGGGTACGTGGGCGACCTCAGGTCAAGGACCCAGGGTCGCGCCGTGTACTCCATGCAGTTCAGCAACTACGCCGAGGTGCCTCGGACCATCTCCGAGGAGATCATTGCCAAGACCCGGGGCGAGTAGTCCCATAAGGTTGATACCAAACAAATGAACAACGACCAGTAGGGACCAAGACCCACGTCCACGTCGCTACCCGAGTCTCTATCAGGAGGAAGACCCCATGGCTAAGGCCAAGTTCGAGCGGACCAAGCCGCACGTGAACATCGGCACCATCGGCCACGTCGACCACGGCAAAACCACGCTGACGGCGGCGATCTCGAAGGTGCTCCACGACAAGTTCCCGGACATCAACCCCTACACGCCGTTCGACGAGATCGACAAGGCGCCGGAGGAGAAAGAGCGCGGTATCACCATCAACATCGCGCACATCGAGTACCAGACCGAGAAGCGGCACTACGCCCACGTCGATGCCCCTGGTCACGCTGACTACATCAAGAACATGATCACCGGAGCCGCGCAGATGGATGGCGCGATCCTCGTGGTCGCGGCGACCGATGGCGCGATGGCGCAGACCCGTGAGCACGTCCTTCTCGCGAAGCAGGTGGGTGTCCCCTACCTCCTCGTCGCCCTCAACAAGGCCGACGCGGTCGACGACGAGGAGATCCTCGAGCTCGTCGAGGTCGAGGTTCGCGACCTTCTCAACGCCCAGGGCTTCGACGGCGACCACGCCCCCGTGGTCCGGGTGTCGGCGCTCAAGGCCCTCGACGGTGACGCCAAGTGGGTCGCCTCCATCGAGGAGCTCCTTGCTGCCGTCGACGAGAACGTGCCGGAGCCGGTGCGCGACCTCGACAAGCCCTTCCTCATGCCCATTGAGGACGTCTTCACCATCACCGGGCGCGGCACCGTCGTGACCGGTCGTGTGGAGCGTGGGAAGCTCAAGATCAACTCCGAGGTGGAGATCATCGGTATCCGCGCGCCGCAGAAGACGGTGTGCACCGGTATCGAGACCTTCCACAAGTCCATGGACGAGGCGCAGGCCGGCGACAACACCGGGCTCCTCCTCCGTGGCACTAAGCGCGAGGACGTCGAGCGTGGCCAGGTTGTCGTTCAGCCGGGCACGACCACCCCTCACACGCAGTTCGAGGCCAAGGTCTACATCCTCAACAAGGACGAGGGTGGCCGCCACAACCCCTTCTACTCGAACTACCGTCCGCAGTTCTATATCCGCACCACGGACGTCACCGGCGTCATCACGCTGCCCGAGGGCACCGAGATGGTCATGCCGGGCGACACTACCGAGATGACGGTCGAGCTGATTCAGCCCATCGCCCTCGAACAGGGCCAGGGTTTCGCGATCCGTGAAGGCGGCCGCACCGTCGGCTCCGGCACGGTCACCAAGATCATCAAGTAACGAGAGGCGGAGCCCGGCACACTGCCGGGCTCCGCAACCTCGCGTCGACCCCGAGTTGGCGTTAGGCTCAGGAATCTGGCAAGATGTCGGGGTTGCCCTCAGGGCAGCCGATGTCGCCCCGATCCCAACCGACTATTCGGGCGCGGGTGTGTCACAAGAGGCGACACGCCCGAGCGCGGGGGTCGGACAGGCATCATATCGAGAAGAGTTTGGAGAGGCAGGAAGCCATGGCGGGACAGAAGATCCGCATCAGGCTGAAGAGCTATGACCACGAGGTCATCGACTCCTCGGCCCGCAAGATCGTTGAGACGGTCACGCGCGCCGGTGCCACGGTTGTCGGCCCCGTGCCGCTTCCGACGGAGAAAAACGTGTTCTGTGTGATCCGCTCTCCTCACAAGTACAAGGACAGCCGCGAGCAGTTCGAGATGCGCACCCATAAGCGCCTGATCGACATCGTCGACCCGACCCCCAAGGCCGTCGACTCCCTCATGCGCCTGGACCTTCCTGCAGACGTCAACATCGAGATCAAGCTCTAGGCCCAAGAGGAATACTGACCATGACTACTTCCACCGCCCAGCGAGACGTGACAGCGCTGCTCGGCATGAAGCTCGGCATGACCCAGGTATGGGATGACGCCGGGCGCGTCGTGCCCGTGACGGTCGTCCAGGTGGACACCAATGTCGTCACGCAGGTGAGGACGCCAGAGACGGACGGCTACTCGGCCGTCCAACTCGCCTTCGGGGCCATCGACCCGCGTCGGGTTTCCCAGCCCCTCAAGGGCCATTTCGAGAAGGCCGGAGTCACGCCGCGCCGTCACGTCGGCGAGATTCGCACGGCGAATGCCGGGACCTATTCCCCCGGCCAGGAACTCGCCGCCGACACCTTCACCGCAGGCCAGGTCGTCGACGTCACCGGAACGACCAAGGGCAAGGGATTCTCCGGCCTCATGAAGAGGCACGGTTTCCACGGGGTGAGCGCCTCGCACGGCTCCCACAGGAACCACCGCAAGGCGGGATCGATCGGATCCTCGTCGACCCCCTCCCGGGTCTTCAAGGGATTGAAGATGGCTGGCCGCATGGGTGGCGCCCGACAGACCGTCCTCAACCTCACCGTTCACGCCGTGGACACGGAGAAGGGGCTCGTCCTCATCAAAGGCGCGGTGCCGGGTCCCAAGGGCGGCATCGTCGTCATCCGTTCGGCAGTAAAGGGGGCCTCCAATGGCTGACTCGATCACCGTCGACGTGCTCGACGCCACCGGCAAGAAGGCCGGTACGACCGACCTTCCCGCCGAGGTATTCGGCGTCGATGTCAACATCCCCCTGATCCACCAGGTCGTCGTCGCCCAGCGCGCCGCGGCTCGGCAGGGGACCCACGCGACCAAGACCCGTGGCATGGTTGCAGGCGGAGGGAAGAAGCCCTACAAGCAGAAGGGCACCGGTCGCGCTCGCCAGGGCTCGACGCGTGCCCCTCAGTTCGCTGGCGGTGGGACCGTCCATGGCCCCCAGCCTCGTGACTACTCGCAGCGGACACCAAAGAAGATGAAGACCGCTGCCCTCCGTGGTGCGCTTTCGGATCGCGCGCGGGTCGGCCGGGTCCACGTGATCGAGCGCCTCATCGAGGGGGAACCCTCGACCAAGGCCGCTCTTCTGGCCATCCGGGTCGCC
This sequence comes from Demequinaceae bacterium, assembly GCA_016933155.1. Classification (GTDB taxonomy): domain Bacteria; phylum Actinomycetota; class Actinomycetes; order Actinomycetales; family Demequinaceae; genus JAFGBM01. Next base: position 9,885 of record JAFGBM010000006.1, read on the forward strand.
GTCGCCGAGAGGTCGGCCCTTGTCGTTCTTGAACGGTCCGACGAGTCCGCCTTCAAGTCTTTGAGGAACGTCATGGACCTTCACGTCCTCTCTGTCGATCAACTCAATACCTATGATGTCCTCACCCATGACGACGTGGTCTTCACCAGGGGAGCCCTCGCGGCCTTCCTTGCCGGTCCTGCCAAGGGCGGATCGCAGAAGGCCGTTGCCACGGAGTCCGAGGCCAGGGACGCCGAGGAGACGAAGTGACCACCCCTGAGAAGAATCCCCGCGACGTGCTCATCCGGCCGATCGTGTCCGAGAAGAGCTATGCGCTCATGGACGAGGGCAAGTACACCTTCGAGGTGGACCCCCGGTCGAACAAGACGGAGATCAAGATCGCCGTCGAGCAGATCTTTGGGGTCAAGGTGACCTCGGTCAACACCCTCAATCGTCAAGGCAAGACCCGCCGGACACGGCTGGGACTCGGAAAGCGCAAGGACACCAAGCGGGCGATCGTCACGCTTGCCGTCGGCCAGGCAATCGACGTCTTCAGCGGCCGGGTCGGATAGAAGGGCGGACGAGACATGGCCATCAGAAAGCACAACCCGACCACTTCCGGTCGTCGCAGCTCCTCCGTCGCCGACTTCGCCGAGGTCACCAGGACGACGCCGGAGAAATCGCTCGTCCGCCCCTTGTCGAACAAGGGGGGCCGAAACAGCAACGGCCGAATCACCACGCGGCACCAGGGCGGTGGGCACAAGCGCGCCTACCGGGTCATCGACTTCCGCCGTCACGACAAGGACGGGGTGCCCGCGAAGGTCGCCCACATCGAATACGACCCCAACCGCACCGCCCGCATCGCCCTCCTTCATTACGCGGACGGCGAGAAGCGCTACATCATCGCCCCCAACGCCCTCAACCAGGGTGACATGATCGAGGCGGGATCCTCGGCGGACATCAAGCCCGGCAACAACCTGCCGCTTCGCAACATCCCCGTCGGTACCGTCATCCACGCTATCGAGCTCAAGCCAGGTGGAGGAGCCAAGATCGCCCGATCCGCCGGAGCCTCCGTACAACTGGTCGCCAAGGACGGTCCTCACGCCCAACTCCGGATGCCCTCTGGGGAGATCCGGAACGTCGATGCCCGCTGTCGGGCGACCATCGGCGAAGTGGGAAACGCCGAGCAGTCGAACATCAACTGGGGCAAGGCCGGACGCATGCGCTGGAAGGGCAAGCGCCCGACGGTCCGCGGTGTCGTCATGAACCCCGTCGACCACCCGCACGGCGGCGGCGAGGGGAAGACGTCCGGAGGGCGTCACCCCGTCAGCCCCTGGGGCAAGCCCGAGGGACGTACACGTAAACCCAACAAGGGAAGCGACGCGCTCATCGTGCGCCGTCGCCGAACCGGCAAGAAGCGATAGGAGCCCAGGATGTCACGCAGTCTGAAGAAGGGCCCCTTCGTGGACGGCCACCTCCAGAAGAAGGTGGACGCCCAGAACGAGGCGGGCACGAAGAACGTCATCAAGACGTGGTCGCGCCGGAGCGTCGTCACACCGGACTTCCTCGGTCACACGTTTGCGGTGCACGACGGCCGCAAGCACGTCCCGGTGTTCGTCACCGAGTCGATGGTGGGGCACAAACTGGGCGAGTTCGCGCCCACACGGACATTCAGAGGACACATCAAGGACGACCGAAAGGCTCGCCGCGGCTAGCCCGCGGATTCGAGGCGAAGGAGGAATGACAACCATGGAAGCCAAGGCACAGACGCGGTACCTCCGCGTCACCGCCCAGAAGGCTCGACGCGTGGTGGACCTCGTTCGCGGCCGCACGGCCGTCGAGGCGATCGCGATGCTGAAGTTCCAGCCTCAGGCCATCGCTCCGGACGTCCGGAAGCTGATCGAATCCGCCGTCGCAAACGCCCGGGTCCTCGCCGAGGCAGCTGGGGAGCGGTTCGTCGAGTCCGAACTCATCATCAAGGAGATCTACGTCGACGAGGCTCCGACCATGAAGCGCATCAGGCCGCGAGCCCAGGGCCGTGCGGCGCGGATCTTCAAGAGGACGAGTCATATCAGCGTGATCGTGGCGACCCCCGAGGCCGCCGTCAAGGAAGGGGCTATCTAGTGGGACAGAAGGTCAACCCGCACGGCTATCGCCTCGGGATCACCACGGACCACCGGTCCCGATGGTTTGCCGACTCCACCAAGACAGGCGAGCGCTATCGCGACTATGTAGTCGAAGATGTGAAGATCCGCAATCTCATGTCCAAGGGCCTGGAGAGGGCCGGGGTTTCGAAGGTCGAGATCGAGCGGACGCGTGAGCGCGTCCGGGTCGACCTGTACACCGCACGCCCCGGAATCGTCATCGGCCGCAGGGGAGCCGAAGCGGACAAGCTTCGCATGAACCTCGAGAAGATGACGGGCAAGCAGGTCCAGCTCAACATCCTCGAGGTCAAGAATGCCGAGATGGACGCCCAGTTGGTCGCCCAGGGCATCGCCGAACAGTTGGCCTCCCGGGTGTCCTTCCGTCGCGCCATGCGCAAGGGCATGCAGTCGGCTCTCCGAGCGGGTGCCAAGGGGGTCCGGGTGCAGTGTTCGGGCCGCCTGGGAGGGGCCGAGATGTCGCGGTCGGAGTTCTACAGGGAGGGTCGAGTGCCCTTGCACACCCTCCGCGCGAACATCGATTACGGCTTCTTCGAGGCCAAGACGACCTTCGGACAAATCGGCGTCAAGGTGTGGATCTACAAGGGCGACATGACGGAGAAGGAGTGGGCGGCCGAGCAGGCGAAGGCCCCTCGTTCCCAGCGTCCGGCTCGTGGTGACCGGGGAGACAGGGCCGAGCGTCCCAGGCGGGGCGACAGCGCCCCCAGGGAGGCCGCCCCCGCAGCCGAGGAACCCGCCGCTCCTGTCACGGAGCAGATCCCTGCCCCAGCCGAGACGGGATCGGAGGCCTAGGTCATGCTCATCCCCCGACGAGTCAAGCACCGCAAGCAGCACCACCCCGGACGGAGTGGAGCCGCGACGGGCGGCACCAAGATCGCCTTCGGCGACTTCGCCATCCAGGCGCTTGAGCCCGCGTATGTGACCAACCGTCAGATCGAGGCGGCCCGTATCGCCGTGACCCGCCACATCAAGCGTGGAGGGAAGGTCTGGATCACGATCTACCCGGACCGTCCCCTGACGAAGAAGCCGGCGGAAACCCGCATGGGTTCCGGCAAGGGTTCGCCCGAATGGTGGGTGGCCAATGTCAAGCCCGGCCGTGTCCTCTTCGAACTGGGAGGGGTCGACGAGGCACTCGCCCGAGAGGCCCTTCGACGCGCCCAGCACAAGTTGCCCATGAAGACCCGTTTCATTTCCCGCGAGGGTGGTGAGTTCTGATGATCGGAAGCAAAGAACTGGCGCCGGATGAACTCGATGGGATGGAGAACGAACGCCTCATCGAAGAACTGAAGAAGGCCAAGGAAGAGCTCTTCAACCTCCGTTTCCAATCGGCCACCGGCCAACTGGAGAATCACGGTCGCCTGAGAGCCGTCAAACGGGACATTGCCCGGATCTACACGATTTTGCGTGAGCGGGAACTGGGTATTCGGACCGCCCCGAACGTGAATGCCGAATAGGAAACAGGACATGACGACCAAGATCTCAACCGCGGATGGCCTCGACCGAGCGCAACGCAAGGCGCGGCGCGGCTACGTGATATCCGACAAGATGGACAAGACCATCACCGTCGAGGTGAAGGACCGCGTCAAGCACCCCTTGTACGGCAAGGTCATGAGCCGGAGCAAGAAAATCAAGGCCCATGACGAGGCCAACACCGCCGGAATCGGCGATCTTGTCCTCATCATGGAAACCCGCCCGCTGTCGGCGACCAAACGCTGGCGTCTGGTGGAGATTCTCGAGAAGGCCAAGTAGAACGTTCGATCAGGCTCGCGTGAGCGAGAACCCCTCGACAGGAGCAGAGACATGATTCAGCAGGAGACGCGACTGAACGTCGCCGACAACACGGGAGCCAAAGAGCTCTTGTGTATCCGCGTGCTCGGTGGCTCGACGCGTCGCTACGCGTCCATCGGAGACACAATCGTCGCGACGGTCAAGGACGCCATCCCCGGGGGTGGCGTCAAGAAGGGCGAGGTCGTCAAGGCCGTCATCGTGCGGACCGTCAAGCCCCTGCGCCGCCCCGATGGCTCGTACATCCGCTTCGACGACAATGCGGCCGTCATCCTTCGGGGGAGTGAGACGGAACCGAGGGGCACCCGCATCTTCGGCCCCGTCGGCCGAGAGCTCCGCGACAAGAAGTACATGAAAATCATTTCGCTCGCTCCGGAGGTCATCTGATGTCGAAGATCAAGAAGGGCGACCTCGTCGTCGTCATCTCGGGAGGGGATCGCGGCCAGCAGGGGCGTGTCCTCGAGGTTCTGTCAGACGGCGATCGGGTGATCATCGAGGGCGTTCACCGCGTGACGAAGCACATCAAACCGGGGACGAGCCAGCGCAACGTCGAGGGCGGCATCATCCAGATCGAGGCTCCCGTTCACGTATCGAACGTCATGTTGGTCGACCCCGACACCAAGCGAGGGACCCGTGTGGGGTACCGCACCGACACCAAGGAGCGCAACGGGCGTCAGCGTACGGTTCGCGTCCGCGTGGCCAAGCGCTCGGGGAAGGACGTCTGATGGCCGGCACACCGCGTCTCAAGGAACGCTATCGGGCGGAGATCCTCAAGGGGCTTCGCGAGGAGTTCGCGCACGAGAACATCCATCAGGTACCCGGACTCACCAAGATCGTGGTCAACATGGGTGTCGGCGAGGCCGCACGGGACAGCAAGCTCATGGACGGAGCCATCGCCGATCTCACGATGATCACGGGACAGAAGCCCCAGGTCACCAAGGCCCGGAAGTCCGTTGCGCAATTCAAACTCCGCGAGGGCCAGCCCATCGGGGCCCACGTCACCCTTCGGGGGGACCGCATGTGGGAGTTCCTCGATCGGCTCCTGACCCTCGCCCTTCCCCGCATCAGGGACTTCCGTGGGCTCAGCACCAAGCAGTTCGACGGGCACGGGAACTACACCTTCGGGCTCACGGAGCAGTCGGTGTTCCACGAGATCAACCAGGACAAGATCGATCGGGTCCGCGGTATGGACATCACGATCGTCACGAGCGCGACCAACGATGCGGAGGCCCGATCGCTTCTGAAGCGACTCGGCTTCCCGTTCAAGGAGAACTGACATGGCCAAGACTTCACTGCGCAACAAGGCGGCCCGGAAGCCGAAGTTCTCCTCTCGGGCCTATACCCGGTGTCAGAAGTGCGGACGCCCCCATTCGGTGTACCGGAAGTTCGGCCTGTGCCGCATCTGCTTCAGGGAGATGGCGCACGCGGGCGAACTGCCCGGAATCAAGAAGAGCAGCTGGTAGAAAGCGACGCCGCAGGTCCCGCTCATCCGGGCGCGAAACCACGGCGAGGAAGAGCAGCAACCCATGACCATGACCGATCCAATCGCAGACATGCTGACCCGTCTGCGCAACGCGAATGCGGCGCACCACGAAACCGTTTCGATGCCCCATTCGAAGCTCAAGGTGGGGATCGCCAAGATCCTCGAGGAGCAGGGGTACATCGAGGGCTCCGTCGTCACCGATGCAGAAGTGGGCAAGACGCTCACCATTCGCCTCAAGTACGGCCCGAACCGTGAGCGGTCCCTCGCGGGTGTTCGCCGGGTGTCCAAGCCTGGGCTGCGCGTGTACGCGAAGTCGACGAACCTTCCCAAGGTCCTCGGCGGTCTAGGGGTTGCCATCCTGTCCACCTCCTCGGGGCTCTTGACGGACCGCGAGGCCGAGAAGAAGGGCGTGGGCGGGGAAGTCCTCGCCTTCGTCTGGTAGGGGAGGAGAGGAATGTCTCGCATCGGCAAGATGCCCGTCATCATCCCCACCGGGGTGGATGTCGCTGTCAACGGCGCGACCGTGACGGTGAAGGGCCCCAAGGGCGTCCTTTCCCACGAAGTCGCCAGCCCCATCGTCGTCACCTCGAAGGACGGCGTCGTCGAGGTGACCCGGCCGGATGACGAGCGAGCCTCTCGTTCGCTTCACGGGCTGACGAGAACGCTGATCGCCAACATGGTGATCGGGGTGACCGAGGGCTACGAGAAACGCCTCGAGATCGTCGGAACGGGTTACCGCGTCGCCAAGAAGGGCGACGACCTGGAGTTCAACCTGGGCTTCTCCCACCCGGTGCTCGTCAAGGCGCCCAAGGGGATCACCTTCGTTTCGGAGAACCCGACGAAAGTGGCGGTTCAGGGCATCGACAAGCAGCAGGTTGGCGAGGTGGCGGCAAACATCCGCAAGGTGCGTCCCCCGGAGCCCTACAAGGGCAAGGGTGTGCGCTACGAGGGTGAGGCCGTCCGCCGCAAGGCCGGAAAGGCGGGGAAGAAGTAGACCATGGGAATCTCCATTCTGGGCTCCGGTCGTTCCGTGCAGCGCAAGCGGCGGCATTTCAGGCTCCGCAAGCGGATCTCCGGCACACCCTCCCAACCCCGCTTGGTCGTCACCCGCTCCTCCCGTCACATCGTGGCGCAGGTGGTGGACGACACCAAGGGCTGCACTCTCGCCTCCGCCTCATCGATCGAGGCGGATATCCGCGCCCTCAAGGGCGACAAGACCACGAAGGCCACGGCCGTCGGAAAGTTGGTCGCCGATCGGGCGAAGAAGGCCGGCGTGAGCCAGGTCGTCTTCGACCGGGGGGGCAATAAATACCACGGCCGAGTGGCCGCGGTGGCCGACGGCGCCAGGGAAAGCGGGCTGTCGCTATGACCGGGCCAACACTAAGCAAGGATGGATGCAATGGCTGAGCAGACCAATGACCGCGGCGGTCGCCGCCGACCGACGGAGCCCGAGAACAAGTTCATCGAGCGCGTCGTCGCCATCAATCGCGTGTCCAAGGTCGTCAAGGGCGGTCGGCGGTTCAACTTCACCGCTCTCGTCGTCGTCGGCGACGGTGACGGTAATGTCGGTGTCGGGTACGGCAAGGCCAAGGAGGTCCCCATCGCGATCTCCAAGGGGGTCGAGGAGGCCAAGCGCGCCTTCTTCCGCGTCCCTCGGATCCAGGGCACCATTCCCCACGTAGTCCAGGGCGAGGCTGCGGCCGGGGTCGTCTTCCTCCGCCCGGCGTCCCCGGGAACCGGGGTTATCGCCGGTGGTCCGGTTCGCGCGGTCCTGGAATGCGCGGGGATTCATGACGTGCTGTCCAAGTCGCTCGGCTCATCGAATGCGATCAACATCGTTCACGCGACCGTCGCGGCCCTCAAGCAGTTGGAGACGCCGGAAGCCGTCGCGGCTCGTCGGGGAAAGACTGTCGAAGAGGTCGCCCCGTCGGCCATGCTGCGGGCTCAGGCGAGGGGGGGCAAGTGATGGCTCGGCTAAAGATCACTCAGAAGAAGTCGGTCATCGGCACTAAGCCGAATCACCGCGAGACCCTTCGCACCCTGGGTTTGAAACGCATCGGCGACATCGTCGTCAAGGAGGACCGCCCGGAGATCCGGGGAATGATTCGTACGGTGGCCTTCATGGTCTCCGTGGAGGAGGTTGAGTAATGGCCGAGGCTAAGAAGCCGGCGACCAGCGCGTCGGCGAAGACGACCACGGCCAAGGCCGCGGCCTCGGGGAAACCTGCGGCGACGAAGCCCGCAGCCAAGCCGGCGACCGCGAAGCCCGCAGCCAAGCCGGCGACCGCGAAGCCCGCGGCCGTCAAGGCCACGACCGCCAAGGCCGCCGCTGGGAAGCCGAAGACCCCCAGCGCCAAGAAGCCGAAGGCGCCGGTGGTCAAGGTCGACACTCTCCGGATGCATCACCTGAGGCCGGCTGAGGGTGCCAATACCCCCAAGACCAGGGTCGGACGCGGCGAAGGGGGCAAGCGCGGGAAGACCGCGGGTCGGGGAACCAAGGGCACGGGTGCTCGCTACCAGGTCTCCCCGCGGTTCGAGGGCGGCCAGACCCCCATCCACATGCGGATCCCGAAGCTCCGGGGCTTCACGAGTCCCTTCAAGGTGACCTATCAGGTGGTCAACCTTTCGTCGCTCGCGGGTTTGTATCCCAAGGGCGGAGAGGTGACCAAGGCCGATCTCGTGGCCAAGGGTGCCGTACGCAAGAATGAGCCGGTCAAGATCCTCGGAGACGGCGACATCGCGGTCAAGTTCACGATCGTCGACGCCGATCGGGTTTCACGGTCGGCGCGGTCGAAAATCGAGGCCGCTGGCGGTTCGGTCAATCAGGATTAGAGTCGAGGGGGTCCCTTCCAGGGGCTCAACCGGCACAACGGACGAGGGAGAGGATCAATGCTCGGCGGCTTCGTGAACGCGCTTCGGACACCGGACCTCCGTCGGAAGATCTTCTTCACCCTCGGGATCCTCGCCCTCTACCGGTTCGGCTGCGCCATCCCCACCCCGGGCGTCGACTACGGCAACCTCGAGGAGTGCCTGGCCTCCGGGGATCAGAGCGGGTTCTTCCAGATCATCAACCTCTTCACCGGGGGGGCGCTCACGCGCCTGTCCGTCTTCGCCCTGGGGGTCATGCCGTACATCACGGCGAGCATCATGATCCAGTTGCTCCGGACGCTCGTCCCGAGGTTCCAGGAGTTGCACAGCCAGGGCGCGGAGGGGCAGGCCAAACTGACCCAGTACACCCGCTACGTCACGATCGGTTTCTCGGCCCTTCAGGCGGCCTCGTACATCACCCTGGCGCGGAACGGCGGGCTGTACGGCGGGCCGTGCCCGAACCCGGTTATCCCCGACACCTCCTGGTCGAGGATCCTGATCATGATCCTGACCATGACGGCGGGCACCGTCCTCATCATGTGGCTCGGGGAGCGGATCACCGAGCGTGGCCTGGGCAACGGGATGTCCCTCCTGATTTTCGTCTCTATCGCCTCGGGCTTGCCCTCCACCGGCTATATCGTCGCCAAGTCCGACTCCTCCTACGCGTGGTTCTGGGTGCTCCTGACGATCGTCGGGGTCCTCGCCACCGTCGTCTACGTCGAGCAGTCCCAGCGACGGATCCCGGTCCAATACGCCAAGCGGATGGTCGGACGGAAGATGCTCGGGGGGTCCTCCACCTACATTCCCATCCGCATCAACATGGCCGGCGTCATCCCCATCATCTTCGCCGCGTCCCTCCTGAGCCTGCCCCAACTCATCGTGCAGTTCGCCGGGGACAACGCCGCAGCGTGGGTGAGATGGGTCAACATCCATGTCGCCCAAACGGGCGAGCCCCTCAACAACCTGTTCTACGTCCTCCTCATCCTCTTCTTCTGCTACTTCTACACCTCCATCACCTTCAACCCCGACGAGGTCGCCGAGAACATGAAGAAGTACGGCGGCTTCATCCCCGGCATCCGCCCGGGCAAGCCGACGGCCGAGTACCTCGATTACGTCCTCTCCCGCATCACCTTCGCGGGTTCGCTCTACCTGGCGACGGTCGCCCTCGCCCCGGTCCTGGTCTTCAAGTGGCTCGGGTTGGGTACGCAAGTGGGGCTGGGCGGTTCGTCCCTCATCATCATCGTCGGCGTCGGGCTCGACACCGTCCGGCGCATCCAGTCCCAGTTGGAGCGCCGTCACTACGAAGGGTTCCTCAAATGATGCGCACGGTTCTTTTCGGTCCCCCCGGAGCGGGCAAGGGCACGCAGGCCGCAAGGCTCGCCGAGCGATTCGGGATCCCGGCGATCTCCACGGGCGACATCTTCCGCGCCAATGTGGGCCAGGGGACCGCGTTGGGGCTCGAGGCCAAGGAATACATGGATGCGGGGCTCCTGGTGCCGGATTCGGTGACGAATGCCATGGTTCGCGACCGGCTGACGTGGGCCGACGCCGCCGAGGGTTTCCTCCTCGACGGGTACCCCAGAAACCCCGACCAGGCGAGGGAGCTCGAATCGATGCTCGACGACGCCGGCGTATCCCTGGATGTCGTACTCGAGATCACGGCCGATGTCGACGAGGTGACCCGGAGGCTTCTTAGCCGTGCCGAGATCGAAGGACGTGCGGACGATACCGAGCCCGTGATCCGGCGCAGGCTCGAGGTGTATGCCGAGAGCACGGCCCCCTTGGCGGACTTCTATCGGGAACGGGGCCTCCTCGTACAGGTTGACGGAATCGGGGAGATCGACGAGGTCACTTCGCGCCTGGTCGAGGCGATCAGCGACTCCTCTGCTTGAGGCCCGGGAGCCGGAACGGTTGTGCGGTTCGGCCCGTTGGTTCGACATGGGTCGAGAAGGGCATGACGCGCATGTGATGATCATCACAAGTCCAATCTGTCGCGTACATCACAAACATGTATGAGACGTCCGGCAAACCCTCCTACGATGAGGGGAGACGGAAGTGGATGGAAGGTGAATCACACTATGGCTCTGGGAATGTCTCCAGCGAAGCGGACGACAGATGACGTAGCGCGCGCCCTCGACCCTGCTGTGACGGGCGTCGAACTCCTACCACTCGCGGTTCACCGCGATCCAGCCGTGCGTGTGGCCGTTGCCTCGCGCACCGACTGCCCCATGGGAGCCCTCCTGGCCCTGGGGCACGACCGGAGTCCCGAGGTTCTCTCGGCGTTGATCCGCAACGCCCGGGCCCCCGAGACCCTTATCCGACAACTGGCCGAGCACAAGAAGGCTGAGATTCGTGACGCGGCCCTGATGAGACTGAAGACGACCTTCCGCTGAACTCACTCCTCCTTTGACTCAGCTGCGCACCGATCATCATCGGTGCGCAGTTGAATTCTGGGCCCGGAGTCCCCTATAGTTGTGGGTCGGGCGTTTTTTCGTGCCCGAACCCTGTTCACCAACGTTAGTGGAGTCATGGCCAAGAAGGACGGCGTCATCGAGATTGAAGGCACCGTGGTCGAGTCATTGCCAAACGCGTCGTTCCGCGTGGAACTCACGAATGGCCATCTCGTCCTCGCCCATATCTCGGGGAAGATGCGCCAGCACTACATCCGGATCCTTCCAGAGGACCGCGTAGTGGTGGAGTTGACCCCCTATGACCTGTCCCGAGGCCGCATCGTCTACCGCTACAAGTAGAGCCGTCGGTGACGCAACCGCGTCACGCCGTCGGCGGCAAGGAATGAGAATGAAGGTCAAGCCCAGCGTCAAGCCGATTTGCGACAAGTGCAAGGTGATCCGTCGCGGCGGACGCGTTATGGTCATCTGCGAGAACCAGCGTCATAAGCAGCGCCAGGGCTAGGAAAGCGACCCGTCACAGCTTGATACCCCCGGCTCGGAGGCCGGGGCCCTTCCAAGGGGACGACGGGACGGAAGACCTCCGATGAGTAGTGGAGCGAAACAGAATGGCTCGAATCGTCGGCGTCGATCTCCCGCGCGAGAAGCGCGTTGAGGTGGCGCTCACCTACATCTTCGGCATTGGCCGAACCAGGGCGAATCAGATCCTCAAAGCCACGGGAGTCGATCCTGAGGCGAGGGTCAAGGACCTCCCCGAGGATGCCCTCGTCAGCATCCGTGACTACATCGAGGCCAACTTTCGCGTGGAGGGCGATCTCCGTCGCGAGGTTCAGGCCGACATTCGCCGCAAGGTGGAGATCGGCTCGTATCAGGGGATACGGCACCGGAGGGGCATGACCGTCCGGGGTCAACGCACCAAGACCAACGCCCGCACCCGCAAGGGTCCCAAGAAGACCGTCGCCGGAAAGAAGAAGGCATAATGGCCGCCCCAACACGCAAGCCTCGCAAGAAGATCAAGAAGACCGTGGAGCACGGTCAGGCGCACATCAAGTCCACCTTCAACAACACCATCATCTCGATCACCGATCCCTCGGGGGCCGTGGTGTCCTGGTCCTCGTCCGGTCAGGTCGGGTACAAGGGCTCACGCAAGTCGACGCCGTTCGCGGCGCAGCTTGCCGCCGAGGCTGCGGCCCGCAAGGCCCGCGATGCCGGTATGACGAAGGTCGATGTGTTCGTCAAGGGACCCGGCTCCGGTCGGGATACCGCCATCCGTTCCCTCACCGCGGCTGGACTCGACGTCACCTCCATCCGGGACGTGACCCCCCAAGCCCACAACGGCTGCCGCCCACCCAAGCGTCGTCGCAACTAGTCCTTCCATCTCCAAACTCCATACGCCCCCGGCGGATGTGCGCGGGGGGCACCGCGAGCATCAAATAGCGGGTGCTCGGAAAGGAAACCACCGTGCTCATTGCACAGCGCCCCACCCTCACCGAGAAGGTCATCTCGGAGAACCGGTCGCAGTTCTCCCTGAAGCCCCTTGAGCCGGGCTTCGGCTATACCCTGGGAAACTCTCTCCGGCGGACGCTTCTGTCCTCCATCCCCGGCGCGGCGGTCACCTCCGTCCGCTTCGAGGGGGTCCTGCACGAGTTCACGACCATCGAGGGGGTGAAGGAGGACGTCACTGAGATCCTCCTGAACCTCAAAGGCCTCGTCGTCTCCTCGACGAGCGAGGAACCGGTCATCATGTACCTCCGCAAGAGCGGCGCCGGTGCCGTGACGGCGGCGGACATCGCGCCGCCCGCGGGTGTCGAGATTCACAATCCCGACCTGCACATCGCCACGCTCAACGCCAAGGCCAAGTTCGAGGTGGAGTTGACGGTCGAGCGGGGCCGGGGATACGTTCCGGCCACCCTCAACAAGCAGTACGACGCCGAGATCGGCCAGATTCCCGTCGACTCGATCTACTCTCCGGTCCTCAAGGTCACATATCGGGTCGAGGCGACCCGTGTCGCCCAGCGGACGGACTTCGATGAGCTCATCCTCGACGTGGAGACCAAGTCCTCCATGACGGCCAGGGATGCGCTCGCTTCGGCGGGGGCGACCCTCGTCGAGTTGTTCTCGCTCGTCCGTGGGCTCAACGAAGAGGCCGAGGGCATCGAGATCGGCCCGCCGGAGTCCGACGCATCGCTCGAGGAGGACTACAACCTCCCCGTCGAGGAACTCAACCTCACCCAGCGGTCCTACAACTGCCTCAAGCGCGAGGGAATCCACACCGTCGGTGAGTTGACCGCTCGGAGCGAGGCCGACCTCATGGACATCAGAAACTTCGGCCAGAAGTCCATCTCCGAGGTCAAGGAGAGGCTGGTTGACCTTGGGCTCTCGCTCAAGGATTCCGCTGTGGAATACGACCCGTCGGCGACGGGTGTGTACTTCTCGGGTAACGACGAGATCTAGGAGAACCATGCCCACACCCACCAAGGGTGCCCGCCTGGGCGGCGGGCCCGCGCACGAACGGCTCATCATCGCGAACCTCGCCCAAAGCCTGTTCCAGCATGGCCGGGTGACGACGACGCTTGCCAAGGCACGTCGTATCCGTCCGTACGCGGAGAGGCTTGTCACCCTCGCCAAGCGAGGCGACCTCGCCTCTCGTCGGAAGGTCATGGGTGTCATCAGCGACAAGGGCGTCGTCCACGTCCTGTTCACCCAGATCGCGCCCGCCTTCGCCGAAAGGCAGGGGGGCTACACCCGTATCGTCAAAGTCGGGGTCAGGAAGGGCGACAACGCCCCGATGGCGGTGATCGAACTCGTCGACGGCGCGGAGAGCCTCAAGCAGGCCGTCGTCTCCGAGGCCGCCCGCGCTGCAGCCCAGGGGTCCGAGGCCCCGGCGAAGGCCGAGAAAAAGGCCCCTACCAAGAAGGCCCCGGCCAAGAAGGCCGTCAGCGCTGAGAAGGACGCCGAGTAGGAGCGGAGGCGGATCGTGACGACCGGTACTCCCGACGTCAGGGTCCGCCTCGACCTTTCCTACGACGGCACGGACTTCTCCGGATGGGCCGTTCAGCCCAGACTGCGCACGGTTCAGGGGGTCGTGGAGGAGGGGCTTGCCCGCATCGTCAGGGGCCACCGTCCCCGCCTGACCGTGGCGGGCCGAACCGATGCCGGGGTCCACGCCAGTGGCCAGGTGGCCCACCTCGACCTTACCGCCTCGGCCTGGGCGGCCCTGCCCGGCCGGTCCGTCCGAACCCCTGAAGCTGCGTTCGTCGATCGGCTGGGAGGGGTCCTTCCGGGAGACGTCCTGGTCCGACGCGCGTCCCTTGCCCCCGAGGGATTCGATGCTCGATTCTCGGCGGTCGAGAGGCGATACTCCTACCGGGTGAGCGACCGTCCGGAGACCAGGGATCCCCTCACCCGGAGGACGGTCCTGTGGGCCAAGAATCCGCTCGACCTCGCGCTCCTCACCGAGGCCTCCGACGCCCTCACCGGTCTGCGAGACTTCGCGGCTTTCTGCCGATCGAGAGAGGGCTCGACGACCATTCGAACCCTCCTGGAGTTCTCCTGGAGGAGGGAGGATCGGGGGCCCGACGCCGGATTGGTCGTCGCGACCGTTCGCGCGGATGCCTTCTGCCATTCCATGGTGAGGTCGCTCGTCGGTGCCGTCCTCGCCGTCGGCGAGGGGAGAAGGGACCTGTGTTGGCTGATGGAGGTCGCCGAGTCGCCCAGGAGGACTCCGCGCATTTCGGTGGCGGCCCCCCATGGCCTTACCCTCGAGGAAGTGGTGTATCCACCGGACAATGAGGTGGCCTCGCGGGCGGAGTCGACGAGGGCCCGTCGGGCCCTGGATTGACCCGCCCGGTTCTCCAACGGTATGCTGTGGGGTCGTTGTGCGTGCGACCGTGGAGGCCCTGGGCCTCGGCAGGAGCCGCCCATAGAACACCGCGTTGGTTCGCCAACGCCTACCACACGAACGATAAGAAGGCTCCTGTGCGCACCTACTCCCCGAAGTCGGCGGATGTTGTCGAGAACTGGCACGTCGTCGACGCGACCGATGTCGTCCTTGGCCGCCTCGCCTCCCAAGTGGCGACCCTCATCCGCGGCAAGCACAAGCCGACCTTCGCCCCCCACCTCGACTGCGGGGATTACGTCATCGTCATCAACGCCGCTGACGTCGCCCTGACCGGAGCCAAGACCACGGGCAAGATCAAGTACCGGCACTCGGGATTCATCGGGGGTCTTCGGGGTGTCCCGATTGGCGAACTCCTGGAGAAGGACCCCCGGCGGGTCGTGGAGGGCGCCGTTCGCGGCATGTTGCCCCACACCAAACTCGGACGGGCTCAGATGTCGAAGCTCAAGGTGTACGCGGGGGCCGAGCACCCGCACGCCGCACAGAAGCCCAAGCCGTTTACCATCTCCCAGGTCGCGCAGTAGGCCTGGGACCTGACGAAGGACACGACAGTGACGGACGAGATCACGACGGACCTTGAGGATGAGTTCCCTGAGGACGAGGTCCCGGAGGAGTACCACACCGAATCCGCGGTCATCCGCGGCGTGGGCGCATCGGCCGTCGCGCCCGGAGCGGGACTGGGCCGCCGCAAGGAGGCGATCGCCCGGGTGCGACTCGTCCCCGGGGTGGGGAAGTGGACCATCAACGGCCGCGACCTCGAGGATTACTTCCCGAACAAGGTCCACCAGCAGGTGGTCAACAGCCCGTTTGCCATTCTCGACATCGAAGGCAAATTCGATGTCCATGCCCGGATCACTGGAGGAGGGACGTCCGGCCAGGCCGGCGCCCTTCGCCTCGGCGTCGCCCGTGCGCTGAATGCCATCGACGAGGAGCACAACCGGTCTACGCTCAAGAAGGCGGGATTCCTGACCAGGGATGCCCGCGTCGTCGAGCGGAAGAAGGCCGGACTCAAGAAGGCTCGTCGCGCCCCGCAGTACACCAAGCGGTAGCATTTCGCGCATGGCGCGACTCTTCGGCACGGATGGCGTCCGAGGGATCGCCAACGTCGATGTCACCCCCGAACTCGCCCTCGATCTCGCGATAGCCGCGACGGGTGTGCTCGTAGAAGCCTCCCAGTCCGAAGGTCGCCATCGGGTCGTCATCGGGCGCGATACCCGCATCTCGGGACAGTTCCTCTCCCATGCCATGGCCGCGGGCCTGGCTGGCGCGGGCGCCGACGTCCTCGACGTCGGGGTCATCCCGACCCCCGGTGTTGCCCACATCGTCGCGGCGACGGATTCGGATTTCGGGGTGGTGATCTCCGCCTCGCACAATCCCATGCCCGACAACGGGATCAAGTTCTTCGCCAAGGGCGGGCACAAGGTCGACGACGCCGTCGAGGAGGAGATCGAGGAGAGGCTCGGAAAGGTCGGGGAACGGCCGACGGGTGAGGACGTGGGGACGATTACGCCTCGTCCCGACCTTGTTCAGGCGTACATCACCCATGTTGTCGACGCGGTCAAGACCTTCTCCGGGTCGGCATCGCCGCTTGCGGGGCTCAAGATTGTGGCCGATTGCGCCCATGGGTCCGCGTCGACCGTGGCGGAGGGGGCCCTGCGGGAGGCAGGGGCCGATGTGGTCGTCATCAACGCGGCGCCAACGGGCCTCAACATCAACGACGGGGTCGGGTCCACCCACATCGAGGGATTGGCGTCGGCGGTCATCAAGAACGGAGCGGACCTCGGGGTTGCCTTCGACGGGGATGCGGACAGGTGTCTCGCGGTCGATCACCTGGGGGCCCTGGTCGACGGCGACCAGCTCATGGGTCTGATCGCGCTCAAGATGAAGGCGGAGAACGCGCTCTACCGAGACACCATCGTCGCGACCGTCATGAGCAACCTCGGGCTCCACCGGGCCATGCGTCAGGCCGGAATAGACATCGTCGAAACGGCCGTCGGCGACCGCTATGTGCTCGAGGCGATGCGAGAGGCCGGATACTCCCTCGGTGGGGAGCAGTCGGGGCACATCATCCTGTCCGAGTACACGACGACGGGGGACGGTCTCCTCACCGCCGTCATCGCCGGTTCGATCGTCGTGGCCTCGGGAAACAACCTGCGTGATGAGGTTGCCTCGATCGAGCGATTACCCCAGGTCCTCGTCAATGTCCCGAACGTCGACAAGTCGAGGGTCTTCACGGATGCCGTGCTCGAGGGGGCGCTTGCCGACATCCGGGCCTCCCTCGGCTCCGGGGGGAGGGTGCTCCTTCGGCCCTCGGGGACAGAGCCCCTCGTCCGGGTCATGGTCGAAGCGGCGACGAAGGATCGAGCCGAGGAAGTCGCCGGAGCACTTGCCGCCCTGGTCGCCTCCAGGCTGGCTCTCGCATGATCCCATCCGGATGGAGGGAATCCCTCGGTGATGCCCTGGGTGATGCCTGGTCCTGGTTCACGGGGCTTGGTGTCGAGATCGAGCGTCTTGTCCTCGATCTCACAACCTCGGTGTGGATCTACCTCGCCGTCTGGGCCGTGGCCGTCATTGATGGGATCTTTCCCCCGGTCCCGTCGGAGTCGATCGTCATCGCGGCGGCGACGACCTGGAGGATCGAACACACGCCAGTCATCTGGGGGGTGTGGCTCGCGGCGGCGGTGGGAGCCTGGTGCGGGGACCAGATTGCCTTCAGCATCGGGCGGGCCGTGCATCCCAACCGCGTCCCCTTCCTTCGAGGCCCCAAGGGGAGATCTGTCCTCGCCTGGGCCGAGCACGCTCTCGAGCACCGGGGGACGGCGTTCATCCTGGCCGCCCGATTCATCCCGATCGGACGGGTCGCGGTCAACCTCACCGCCGGGGCCCTCCGCTTCCCTCGGCGGCGGTTCATGATCATCGACGCGGTCGCGGCCTGCCTGTGGGCGACGTACGGCTGCGTGCTCGGAGTCTTCGCCGGAAGCCTGGTGAACGACAGCCTGCTCCTGGCAATCGCCATCGGGGTGGTCGGGGGGATCCTCCTGGGATACCTCGTCGATCGGCTTCTCTCCCGCCTCGGGCTCGAGCCCACCCAGTTGCCCTCCCTGGAGGAGATGGAGCGATCCGAGGCAGACGAGGCGGCGGACGCCTAGAGTTTGCGGAGGCTGACGGTTTCGACCGCGTGATCGGGGCCCTTCCGAAGGATGATCGTCGCCCGGTCCCGCGTCGGCGCGATGTTGTGCTCCAGGTTGGGCGCATTGATGGCATCCCAGATCTCCTCGGCTCGGAGCCGGGCCTCGTCATCGCTTAGCCGGGCATAGGAGTGGAAATAGGAATCCGGCTGCGAGAAGGCCGTCTCGCGGAGGGAGAGGAAACGATCGACGTACCATCCCCGGATGTCGGAGGACTCGGCGTCGACGTAGATGGACACATCGAAGTAGTCGCTGACGGCCGGGGCAATTCCCGATGCCAGGGGGAGGGGCTGCTGAAGGACGTTCAGGCCCTCGACGATGAGGATGTCCGGTTGGTCGATCGTGGTCGCCTCGCCCGGCACGATGTCATAGAGGAGATGGGAGTACACCGGGGCTGAGACCGACGGGACTCCCGACTTGACGTCGACGACGAAGCGGTGCAGGGCGTCGCTGTCGTACGACTCCGGAAAGCCTTTGCGATAGAGGAGCCCCCTGTCCTGAAGCTCGGCGTTCGGCAGGAGGAAACTGTCGGTGGTCACCAGGGAGACATCGGGGCTCCGGGGCCACCGGGCCATCAGTTCCCTGAGGAGCCGCGCCGTCGTGGACTTCCCGACCGCGACCGAGCCCGCGACGGCGATGACGAAGGGGGTCCTGGATGCGCGTTCCCCCAGGAACTCGGCCGTCGCCCCGTGCAGGGCTCCCACCGCCGTCGAGTATAGGTCGAGAAGCCGAGAGAGGGGCCGGTAGACCGTATCGACCTCATCGAGGCTCACGGGATCGCCTAAGCCCCGGACCCGAGTGATGTCTTCCTCCGTCAGGGGAAGGGGGGTCTTCCCGGCGAGGGCGGACCACTCCGACCTGCTGAGGGTGACGTACGGGCCGCCGGAGCGGGGACCTGCCTCGTTCACGGTCCCATTGTCCTCCAAGGCGACAACTAGACTCGACACCATGTGCGGAATTGTCGGATACGTCGGTTCGGGGGCGCCGAGCTTCAGGCCTCAGGAAGTGGTCATGGCGGGGCTGGCTCGTCTCGAGTATCGCGGCTATGACTCGGCGGGGATCGCGGTCGTCACGGAGGATCAGAATTCCCTGGCGAGGGCGAAGAAGGCCGGGAAACTCGCCGTCCTCGCGGCGGAACTCAAGGAGCATCCCCTAGCGCCCGGGACCGTCGCGATCGGGCACACCCGATGGGCGACCCATGGGGCGCCAACGGATGAGAACGCCCACCCCCACCTCGCGGCCGATGGGCGTATCGCCATCATCCACAACGGCATTATCGAGAATCATGCCGCCCTCCGCAGTGAGCTCAAGGCAGGCGGGGTGACGTTCGCCTCCGACACCGACACCGAGACGGCGGGGCACCTCCTCGCGGCCGAGATCGATTCGGGCTTGTCCCTGGCCGAGGCGATGCGTGCGGTGACGAGGCGCCTGGAGGGAGCCTTCACCCTCCTCGCCGTCGACGCCCGGGAGCCCCACACTGTGGTCGGGGCGCGCCGGAACTCCCCCCTCGTCGTCGGGCTCGGGGAGAACGAGAACTTCCTGGGCTCCGACGTCATCGCCTTCATCGAGCACACGAGGACGGCTCTCGAACTCGGGCAAGACGAGGTGGTGGTCATCACACCGGACGCGGTGATCGTGACCGACGCCGACGGCGACGAGGTCCAGAGGGAGCCATACTCCATCGACTGGGACACGACGGCCGCCCAGAAGGGGGGGTTCCCCACCTTCATGGACAAGGAGATCCACGATCAGCCGGCCGCGGTCGCGGACACCCTTCGAGGACGGATGGACGACAACGGACGGCTCATGCTCGACGCCGGGATCATCGATGAGGGTGTCCTCAACGCCATCGACAAGATCGTCGTCATCGCCTGTGGAACGGCGGCGTATGCGGGGATGGTGGCGAAATACGCCATCGAGCACTGGTGCCGGATCCCCGTCGAGGTCGAACTTGCACACGAGTTCAGGTATCGGGATCCCGTCGTGTCGGTCAAGACGCTTGTCGTGGCGATCTCCCAGTCGGGGGAGACGATGGACACGATCATGGCCGTCCGCCACGCCCAACAGCAGGGGGCGAGCGTCATCGGGATCGTCAACGTCCAGGGATCGACCATCGCCCGGGAAGCGGACGCCGTCCTGTACACGCGAGCGGGGCCCGAGATCGCCGTGGCTTCCACCAAGGCGTTCCTCGCCCAGATCACGGCCGCGTTCCTCCTCGGCCTGTTCCTCTCCGAACTCCGGGGGAATAAATACTCGGACGAGATTGCGGAGATTCTCGAGGAATTGGACGCCATGCCCGCCAAGATCCAGTGGGTCCTCGACACCTCGGAACCCATTCGCGAGATCGCCCGGTCGATGGCGGGGGAGCGCACGGTCCTCTTTCTCGGGCGGCATGTGGGCTTTCCGGTCGCCCTCGAGGGAGCCCTCAAGCTCAAGGAGCTCGCCTACATCCATGCCGAGGGTTTTGCGGCGGGGGAGCTCAAGCACGGGCCGATCGCCCTCATCGAGAAGGACCTGCCGGTCTTCATCGTCTTGCCCTCCCCGCGGGGGAGGGAGTCTCTTCACGCCAAGGTCCTGTCGAGCATCGAGGAGGTCAAGGCGCGGGGGGCCCGGATCCTCGTTCTCGCCGAGGAGGGCGATGACGAGGCCCCGCTGTATGCCGATCACGTCTTCTACGTCCCGGAGGCGCCGGTGCTACTCGCCCCATTGCTGAACGTGGTCCCCCTGCAGATTTTCGCCTGCTCGCTCGCTGGGGCGAAGGGGTACGACGTCGACCAGCCCCGCAATCTCGCGAAGTCCGTGACGGTGGAGTAGCCGTGCTCGTCGGGCTCGGGATCGATGTCGTCGCCATCGAGCGTTTCGAAGAGGCGCTCGATCGAAGCCCCGGCTTCTTGGAGCGGGTCTTCACGCCCGAGGAGCGCGGCCTGGGGCATGCAAGCCTCGCCGCTCGGTGGGCGGCCAAGGAGGCCCTCGCGAAGGCGCTACGGGCCCCTGGAGGCCTCTCGTGGCAGGATGCGGAGGTGGGTCGGGCGGACGACGGCGCCCCGGTGCTCTCGGTCAAGGGATCGGTGGCGGCGCGGGCGGCCGAACTCGGCATCACCCGGTTCCACCTGTCGATGTCCCACGATGCGGGTATCGCGTCAGCGGTCGTGGTTGCGGAAGGAGAGGGATGACGGGACTCGAGGTGTGCGTCGACTACGACGCCATCGCCCACAACGTCGGTGTGCTGGCCGAGCGGGCGGCGGGCGCCCAAGTCATGGCCGTGGTGAAGGGCGATGGTTACGGGCATGGGCTCATCGAGACCGCGAGGGCCGCACGAAGAGGGGGGGCATCCTGGTTGGGGGTCGCCCAGCCGGGTGAGGCCCTGACGCTTCGGGCGGCCGATGACGCGGGTCCCCTCCTGACTTGGCTGTATGGGCCGGAGGTACCTGCGGCGGCCCTCATCCGCCACGGGATCGACGTGTCGGTCGGCTCCCTTCCCGTCCTCGAGGCGATCATGAGGGGGGCCGACGAGGCTGGTCAGCCAGCGAGGCTTCATGTCTGTGTCGACACCGGCCTCGGCCGTGAGGGGGCGACCCTTGAAGACCTGCCCGGGGTGTTGGACGCCGTCGCTCACGGGCGCGCGGAGGGGCGAGTCGAGCCGGTGGGCCTGTGGTCGCACCTGGCCTGGGCCGACGCTCCGGGCCATCCGATCATCGACGAGCAGGCTCGGGCTTTCGAGCGCGCCATCGCGATGGCCGACGAGATGGGGGTGTCGTTCGAGGTACGCCACCTCGCCAACTCCGCGGCCGTCCTCACCCGCCCCGACCTTCGATACGATCTCGTCCGCCCGGGGATCGCCGTGTATGGGCTCCCCCCCGTGCCCGATCCCGAGGGGCGCGATTTCGGCCTGATTCCCGCGATGAGGGTGACGACGACCCTGGCCCTCGTCAAGAGGGTCGGACGCGGCCAGGGGGTCAGTTACGGCCACGAGTACGTGACTGACCGCGAGACCGTCCTCGGTCTCGTCTCGGTGGGGTACGCCGACGGGGTCTTCCGGTCCGCGGGGAACCGGGCCGGGGTCTCCATAGGAGGGAAGCGGTACCGGATCGTCGGCCGGGTGTGCATGGATCAGTTCGTCGTCGACCTGGGCCCCGAGCCGGGTGCGCGGGAAGGGGACGAGGTCGTCCTCATCGGTCCGGGCGGGCCGACGGCGAGGGAATGGGCTGAGGCTGCTGGCACGATCGACTATGAGGTGGTGTGCCGATTCGGGGGATTACGGGCGAAGAGCGGGGACGTGTGATGGTCCTTCTTCCGGATGCCGACGCCACGAGGGCGCTGGGGCGGCGGTTGGCGGGATTCCTGCGGGCAGGTGATCTCGTCCTTGTCGTCGGGGAGTTGGGGGCGGGCAAGACGACCTTCGCCCAGGGCGTCGGAGAGGGGCTCGGGGTCGAGGGGACCATCGCAAGCCCGACCTTCATCATCGCGCGTGTTCATCGAGCACCTGCCGGGCGTCCCTCCCTGGTCCACGTCGACGCCTATCGGCTGACGTCGCTGGCCGAACTCGATGACCTGGACCTGGACGAATCCATCGGGGATGCCGTCACGGTGGTCGAATGGGGCGAAGGGCTGGCCGAGGTCCTCGCGGATTCCTGCCTGACGGTGACCCTTGACCGAGGACGCGGCGCGGATCTCGGGCCGGAGGCGGACGCCCGTCGCGGCACCGTCAGGGGGAGGGGCCCCAGGTGGGACGGGGTGGACCTCGCCCCCCTGCTCCAATCCGTTGACGCGGACTCGTAGGCTGACTCCGTGGAACTGGCCCTCGATACCTCGGCATCTATATCCGTCGCCATCGTCGACGGGGACAGGCTGATCGCCTCGGCCTCGGAATACGCCCCCCGTTCCCATGCCGAGATCCTCGCCCCCATGATCCGCGGCGTCATGGGGGAGGCCGATGCCACCGGGGCCGATGTCACCAGGATCATCGTCGGGACGGGTCCGGCGCCTTTCACGGGGCTTCGGGTCGGATTGGTCACGGCTCAGACCCTCGGGCGTTCCTGGGGAATCCCGGTTGCGGGGGTGTGCTCGCTTGACGCCCTTGGGGCGGAGCATGGGGGGCGGGTCACGGTGGTGGCGGACGCCCGCCGACGCGAGGTCTACTGGGCCCACTACGAGGATGGGGTGAGGGTCGATGGGCCCTTCGTCAGCGTCCCGGAAGAAGTCCGGGTCGCGGGGGACGTCATCGGCCGGGGGGCCGCCCTTTACACCGAGGTGTTCGGAGGTCGGCCGGAGGCACGCCACGATCCCGATCCGGCGTGGCTCGCCCGGTTGGTCCGACGGGCGACGGCTTGCGGTCAAACCGACTTCCCTACCCGGCCCCTGTATCTCAGGCGTCCGGACGTCCATGGAGGACCTCGCGCGTGAGGGCGGACAGGTCCATCCGCGATCTCGGAGAGGCCGACCTCGATTGGCTGGCCGAGAAGGAGGCAGAGATCTTCGGGGCGGCCGCCTGGTCACCGGCTCAGATCGATCAGGATTTCCACTCCGGCCTCAGAAGGTATCGGGGGATCGAGGAGTCCGGTGTTCTCCTCGGGTACTCTGTTTGCGGATTCGACGGGGACTCCTTCCATCTTCTCAACCTCGCCGTCGTCCCAGGGGCGAGGCGAAGGGGATGCGCGCGAAAGCTTGTGGACGACTTCCTCGACGAAGCGCGGCGTCTCGGCGTCCGCGAGGTGTCCCTTGAGGTGGCCGTTACCAATGCGGCGGCCATCGCCCTATATCGGGGCTATGGCTTCGCCGTCGTCCGCACCCGTCCGCGGTACTACCAGCCGGAGGACGTCGACGGACTCGTCATGGGGTTGGCCCTGGTCGGGCATTAGGGTGGACCCGTGGATCCACTTGTCCTGGGCATCGAGAGCACGTGCGACGAGACCGGGGTCGCCCTTGTCCGCGGGCGCGACCTACTCGGAGAGTCGGTGGCGAGTTCGATGGACGAGCACGCCCGATTCGGGGGGATCGTGCCGGAGGTCGCCTCCCGGGCCCACCTGGAGGAGATGCTCCCCACCCTCGATGCTGCGCTCGCATCCGCGGGCGTCTCGCTCGCCGACGTCGACGCGATCGCGGTCGCATCCGGCCCGGGGCTCGTCGGCTCCCTGACCGTCGGTGTGGCCGCGGCCAAGGCCCTCGCGGTCGCCCTCGGCCGTCCCCTCTACGGCGTCAACCACGTCGTCGGGCACATCGCTGTTGACGAACTCATCCACGGACCCTTCCCGGATCGGTTCCTTGCACTCGTCGTGTCCGGCGGCCACTCGTCGCTCCTCATGGTCGAGGACATTGCCGCCTCCGTCGTCGAACTGGGTCAGACCCTGGATGATGCGGCAGGCGAGGCCTTCGACAAGGTGGGCCGCTTGCTCGGGCTGCCCTACCCGGGTGGCCCTCACGTCGACCGGCTCGCTCGGGGCGGGAACCCGGAGGCCATCGCCTTTCCTCGCGGGCTCAGCACCCCCAAGGATTTGGTGAGGCACCCCTACGACTTCTCCTTCAGTGGGCTCAAGACGGCCGTCGCCCGATACGTCGAGGCCTGCGAGGACGGGGGACGCGACGTGCCTCGGGAGGACGTCGCGGCGTCGTTCGCGGCAGCGGTCGCGGACGTCCTCATGACCAAGACGATCCGAGCGTGCCGGGAGCTCGGCATCCAGACCCTGGTCATCGGGGGAGGGTTCAGCGCCAACTCTCAGCTCAGGGAGCTGGCGGCGTCGCGGTGCGCGGAGGAGGGAATCGATGTGCGCATCCCCCCGATTCGCTATTGCACGGACAACGGCGCGATGATCGCCGCCCTGGGGAGCGCCGCCCTCCGGGCGGGCCTTCCCCGTTCCGATCTGGGGTTTGGGGTCGATTCC
Organism: Demequinaceae bacterium; assembly: GCA_016933155.1. Lineage (GTDB taxonomy): Bacteria > Actinomycetota > Actinomycetes > Actinomycetales > Demequinaceae > JAFGBM01. The sequence continues at coordinate 34,533 of JAFGBM010000006.1, forward strand.
GCCCTGCCCCTCGACAGGGCGGTGGCCTAGGTGGCCCGGCATACGAAGAAGGCCGTCGCTGGAGGCGAGGTCGGTCTTCGCTCGCATCGACGTCGCCTTGGGGTGCCAGGAATCGCAGCCGTGACGATTCTTGCCCTCCTGGGGGTTGCGATACCCACGGTGGTGATTGTGAGATCCGATGACGGGCCCGCCCCTATCGTCTCCGCGACCTTCCACTCCCCGTCTCCGTCCCCTTCGATGCCGTTTCCCACGGATTCGTTGGATCCCGATGAGGTCTTTCTGCCCTGGGGGCCCAGCCAAGGGGACGTCGATCGGGCTCTGGAGGATGTCCGGGCCATGCCGCTCGAGGAGGTCGCGGGCCTGGTCATCGTCGCCCGGTTCAAGGGGACCAGTGCCGCGGATCTCACGGCCTTGATCGAGACCTACCACGTGGGGGGAGTCAGCCTGCCCCCCAGCAGCACTCTGTCGACGAGCCAGGTGGAATCCCTCATCGCCGCCGCGCAGGCTGCACAGGATGCTGAGGGGCGCGACTGGCCTTTCATCGTGGCAGCCGATCAGGAGGGCGGCACGGTGGCCCACCTTGGAGATCTCCTTCCCGACATGCCGTCGTTCATGGCGGCTGGGGCCGCGAAAGACAAATCCGCCGTCGAGTATGCATTTGCGGGGGTGGGTCGGGACATGGCGGCCCTCGGCTTCACCTGGAATTTCGCACCCGTTGCGGACATGACCATCGGCTTGGCCGATCCGGTCATCCGAACGAGGTCGCCGGGAAGCGATCCCCAGGAGGCAGGAGAGGCCGCCATCGCCGCAGCTGACGGGCTACTTGATGCCGGGATCATTCCCGCCGTCAAGCACTTTCCCGGGCACGGGGGTGTGACGGTCGACTCCCACAAAGGAACCCCGCTGACGAATGAATCGATCGCCTCCCTTGAGCGGACTGACCTCGTCCCCTTCCAGATGGCGATCGATGCCGGGGCGCCCGTCATCATGATGGCCCACGTCGTCGTGTCGGACTGGGGCGACCTTCCTGCCACGATCAACCCAGAGGCCTATGCCTATCTCCGTGATGAGATGGGGTTCACCGGGATCGCTATAACGGATTCGATGGGCATGGGGGCCCTCAATTCCTATGGTTGGTCCGGGACGCTCGTCGCCAAGGCCGTCGCGGCGGGAGCCGACCTCGTCCTCATGCCGGTCTCGAACAGCGACGCCCACTATTCGATCGTCCATGCCGTCGAGGCAGGATGGCTGCCAAGGGAGCGGTTGGATGAGGCGGCCTCCCGCGTGGTCGCCCTCATGAGATATCAGGCTGGCCTCGATCCGGCGGTGGAAGTGGAGGGCGACTACGTCCGAGTCATGAGCCGGGCTTCCGCGACCGTCGTCACGCCCTTGTGCGGGACACGCCTCGTCGGATCCGAGGTGACGATCTCGGGGGGGTGGGCCTATCAACGGACGGCCCTCGCGGCGGCTCTCCAGGCGCACGGAGTGAGAGTCGGAACCGGGGGCCAGTCGATCCTCCTCCTCACCGGCGACGATTCAGCGGGCACGGCGGACATCGTCGTGTCCCTTGGGGGCCCGTGGGGGCTGAGCAGGTCTCACGCCAGCACCTACATCGCGATGTATGGGGGCGGATCCTCGACCCTTGCAGCCTTGGCTGACATCCTGGTCAACTCGGTTGATGCCAACGCCCAGTGGCCGGTTCCTGTCCCCGGTCTTCCGTATGGCCCCTGCCCCTCGCCGCGGTAAGGCCTAAACGGGCTCGACCACGAGGATCCTCTGCTCCCCCGAGACCCTGGTGAGCACGATGGTGGCCTCCTCGTCCCCCTTGAGCCGGAGTTCAGAACGCAGACCCTCGGGGGTGACGGCCGTGCCCCGCTTCTTGATAGTGACCCTGCCGATTCCCCGCTCGCGGAGGTACGAACGCAGGTTTTTGACGCCGAACGGCAGATTGTCCACGATCCGGTAGGCGGTCGCGAAGGGGGTCGAGACGAGGCGGGGACCCGTGACGAAAGCGATCGTGCGATCGATGAGGCGGCCGTCGACGGCTTGGGCGACCTCCGCGACCAGACCCGCCCGGATGACGGCTCCGTCCGGCTCGAAGAGGTAGTGGTCCACTGGGCCGACTCCGGCGGTGGCCGAGGTGTCGGACAGTCGGTGGAAGCCGTCGGAACACAGGACGAGCGAGCCCCGGCCGAGGCGGCGGGCGAGCGGACCGCACCAGAGTCCGACCTCGACCACCTGGCCGGCGTCGCTCACCCACTCGGCTTCGGCATCCGAAGGGAGGGAGGAGTGCGGGATTCCAGGCCCGAGTTTGAGCCCGAGGGCGGGATATCGGTCGCGAAGTCCGAGGAGGTCCGCGAGGGCGGGTTCATAGTCGGCGAGACGGTGGCTTCGGCCCTTTGCCTTGGTCCGCCTCGCGGGATCGGCGAAGACGCCGTCGACGTCCGCCTCCCGTATGACGGAGAGGGAGTCGGCGTGAACCACGACCGAATCGGGCCAGTGGCGAAGGTTGTGGTCGGCGACGAGGGCGGTCGACTCATCCCGCTCGAAGGCCATGACAGCGATGCCGAGGGCGGACATGGCCATGGCATCCGCTCCGATCCCGGCGGTAAGGTCCGCCACCCGCTCGATTCCTGCCTCGATGAAGCGTCTGGCATGGAGGGCCGCCACCCGGAGCCGGGTGGCCTGCTCCAGCCCGTCCGGGGTGAAGAGCATTCCGTCCGCGAAGTCCCCGAACTTGTTCCGAGCCTTGTCCCGGAGTCGCGCCTGGGTCATGACGGCCGATACAACGTCCGCCGGGTAGCCCTGCCCTCGGAGCCGATCGCCCTGGTTCAAAGCGTCGGAAGGCCTATATGCCGGCAGGGTCCGGAGCAGGGCTCGGCCTTCAGCACTCAAGGCGGCCCTGACCTCGCCGATCTCCATGATCCGATCCTTGCACGGGGCGAGGGGCCGGGTCGTCCCCGTCGGAATTCACTCCGGAAACGATTAGCACTCACCCGACCAGAGTGCTAAGTTTGTACTGCTCTTTGAAGAGCGCCCGCGACTTGGGGACCCAGGCATCAACCCCGGCGTTCCGAGCCGCGGCAACGTATCAATCGTGAAGTGGAAGGTGAGGTCCGCAGTGTCGGTCTCTATCAAGCCCCTTGAGGACAAGGTCGTGGTCAAGGCCGCGGCCGCCGAGCAGACCACAGCATCCGGTCTGGTCATCCCGGACACCGCCAAGGAAAAGCCCCAGGAGGGCGAGGTCGTGGCGGTTGGACCCGGTCGAATCGATGACAAAGGCAACCGTGTGCCGATCGACGTCAAGGTAGGGGACAGGGTTCTCTACAGCAAGTACGGAGGCACCGAGATCAAGATCGGCGGCGAGGAGTACCTCGTCGTCTCCGTGCGCGATCTTCTCGCGGTTCTCGCCTAGGGATCGAAGGTGAGCATACTAGGGCCCCGGGTTTCCCCGGGGCCCTAGACCTATCTGGGGGGCTACTCCCCTATCGACGTCTGAGGATCCTCCCCTCAAGGATCGCGTTGCGCTCGTCCTCGCTCAAGCCACCCCACACCCCGAAGGGCTCTCGGACGGAGAGGGCGTGCTGCCGACAGTGCTCACGGACGGGGCATCTCGCGCAGTACCTCTTGGCAGCTTCAGCCCGGCGTTGCCGGGCGAAACCGCGTTCGTTTTCCGGGTGGAAGAAAAGGTTGGGATCAGCCTGACGGCACAGGCCGGAGTATTGCCACTCCCACTCTTCGAGCGCAGGCCTGCGCTCCTTGACTATCGAATCCGTCACGGTCTCGCTCCAGGGAACGTTCTGCCGCCATCGGCAGGCTCACAATGCCGGCGACCCGCCGCGCCCCGGTTGCCTGATAGGCTCCCCCATCTCCGCGGCAGGTCACTACTTTCTTTGTATCGCGGAGCGGCGGGCGGCGGTAGCCCCCACTTATGGGGGCAGACAAGATGAACAAACGGGGCATGTGTCACCCCCCGGTCATCCCCTACAATCGGGGAATGACGCCTGCCCCGGATCCCTTCGGCCTCACCGGACTGACCTATGCCGACGTTCTTCTTCTCCCGGGCGAGAGCGAAGTCATCCCATCGGAAGTCGACACGTCGACACGCTTGACCCGCAATGTCCGGATGAACATCCCCCTTCTGAGTGCCGCGATGGACACCATCACGGAGTCCCGGATGGCCATCGCCATGGCTCGTCAGGGCGGCATCGGGGTGCTCCACCGGAATCTGTCCATCGCCGAGCAGGCCTATCACGTCGACGTGGTCAAGCGATCGGAATCCGGCATGATCTCCGATCCTGTCACAGTCGGACCCGATGCGACCATCGGCGATCTCGACAGCCTGTGCGGCCAGTACCGGGTGTCCGGGCTCCCCGTCGTCGACGAGAAACGGGTTCTGCTTGGGATCATCACCAACCGGGACCTCCGCTTCATCAGCCCGGCGGATTTCGAGACCATACGGGTTCGTGACGCCATGACCCCCATGCCCCTCGTCACGGGACCGGCGGGGATCTCCAATGCCGAAGCCGCCTTCCTTCTCGCGAAGCACAAGGTGGAGAAGCTGCCGCTCGTCGATCCTGAGGGAAGGCTCGTCGGCTTGATCACCGTCAAGGACTTCGTCAAGAAGGAGAAGTATCCCAAGGCCACGAAGGACGACGAGGGACGGCTGAGGGTCGCCGCCGCGGTGGGTTTCTTCGGAGATGCCTGGGAACGCTCGACCGCACTGGTCGAGGCCGGCGTGGACGTCATCGTCGTCGACACTGCGCACGGTCATGCGAAGGCGATGATCGACATGATCGTCCGACTCAAGAAGGACAAGGCCACCAAGCGGGTCGACATCGTCGGGGGCAACGTCGCCACCCGGGCCGGGGCTCAGGCCTTGATCGATGCAGGGGTCGATGCCGTCAAGGTCGGGGTCGGCCCGGGATCGATTTGCACAACCAGGGTCGTCGCGGGGGTCGGGGTGCCGCAGATCACCGCGGTGCATGAGGCGTCCAAGGCGGGCGGTCCGGCCGGCGTGCCGATCATCGCCGATGGGGGCCTTCAGTATTCGGGTGACATCGCCAAGGCTTTGGTCGCTGGGGCGGAGTCGGTCATGATCGGCTCGCTCTTCGCCGGATGCGAGGAGACCCCCGGTGAATTGGTGCTGGTCAATGGGAAGCAGTTCAAGTCGTACCGGGGAATGGGATCCATGGGGGCGATGGCGTCCCGAGGACGGGTGTCCTACTCGAAGGATCGCTACTTCCAGGCCGACGCCCCGAGCGATGACCGGATCATCCCGGAGGGGATCGAAGGGCAGGTGCCCTACAAGGGCCCCCTGGTGACCGTGGCCCATCAGCTCGTCGGGGGGCTGGGGCAATCGATGTTCTACGTGGGGGCGCGGACCATCGACGAGCTCAAGGCGAAAGGCACGTTCGTGAGGGTCACACCTGCCGGGCTCAGGGAGTCCCATCCCCATGATGTCGAGATCACCGTCGAGGCGCCCAACTATCCGTTCTAGCCTCCCTGGGCGGTGTGGGCCACCGGGGGTCCACCGGCAGGGAGGGGCCATCCGGGATCGGGGAGGTCGTCGGTCCGGCCTCGGGAGATGAGCCAGGCCCGAAAACTCTCGGCCCATGTTCGGTGCGCGGTGATCTGCAGATCGTGGAGGTCCTGAAGGTCCATCTCCCTCAGCGGCGAGTGGACCCGCCCCATCGCGACCAGGAGGTCCAGGGTCGCCAAGACATCGGCATCAGCGGAGTGAAGGGAATCGTTGTTGACGAGGACCCCGTACGCCTCGCACAGGTCGATGAGTTTGCGCTTGCCCTTCCGCCACTGTGTGAGGTGCCGGTCGAGGACGAGGGGATCGACGATCGGCCGGATCTCCGAGGGGGAGGCGACCCCGATCCTTTGAGTGAGCGTGGACAGCCCGTGGCGGGCAAGGTCGGCCTCCAGGATGGCCAGATCGAAGGAGACGTTGAATCCGACGATGGGTCGACCCGAGAGAAGCGTCTCGGCCAGCGTCGCGGCGATCTCCTCGAGGGCTTCTTCTGGTGGGGCGCCCTCCGCTGAGGCGCGGAGGGTCGTGATTCCATGGATGGCGGTGGCGCCGATGGGGATCTCGACCCCGGGATCGATCAACCATGTCCGCCGATCGGGAACCCCATCAGCGCCTTGGCGGGAGATGACCGCGGCCGTGACGATGCGATCGGTTGAGGTGTTGACTCCGGTCGTCTCGGTGTCGAATCCAATCATCGTGTCCTCGAGCCAGTCCATGTCCCCCACTCTGTCACCGAACACCGACACCCCGCCACAGGCGTGCCGCTAGGCTGGGTCCGTGAGCACTGAGATCGAGATTGGGCGCGGCAAGCGTGGCCGCCGTGCATACACGTTCGACGACATCGCCGTAGTCCCGTCGCGTCGGACCCGAGACCCGGAGTCGGTCAGCCTCAAATGGCAGATCGACGCCTTCGTCTTCGACACCCCCCTCATCGCTGCGCCGATGGACTCGGTCATGTCGCCCATGACCGCGATCACCCTCGGCAAGCTCGGCGGATTGGGGGTTCTCGACCTCGAGGGAGTGTGGACCCGCTACGAGGATCCCACCCCCCTCTTGGAGGAGATGGCCAGCCTCGATCCCGATCGAGTGGTCCAGCGCATGCAGGAGGTCTACTCCGTCCCCATCGATCCGGAGCTCATCAAGCAGAGGCTCGGGGAGATCCGGGCGGCTGGCGTGACCGTCGCAGGGGCGCTCACCCCTCATCGCACCCAGGAGTATTCCTCGACCGTCCTGGAAGCCGGGGTGGACATCTTCGTCATCCGCGGGACGACCGTATCGGCCGAGCACGTCTCGGATGGCGCCAAGCCCCTCGACCTCAGGGAGTTCATCTACCAACTCGACGTCCCAGTCATCGTGGGGGGTGCCTCGACCTATCAGGCGGCCCTCCACCTCATGCGCACGGGGGCCGCCGGCGTCCTCGTCGGATTCGGGGGAGGCGCAGCCCATACCACCCGGGTTTCGATGGGCATCCACGCCCCCATGGCGACGGCCGTTGCCGACGTCGCGGCCGCCAGAAGGGACTACCTGGACGAATCCGGGGGCAGGTACGTCCATGTCATCGCCGATGGGGGGCTCGGCAGGAGCGGCGACATGGTCAAGGCCATCGCCTGCGGATCGGATGCGATCATGGTCGGGGCGGCGTTCGCCCGCGCCGCAGAGGCGCCGGGACGGGGATACCACTGGGGCCCGGAGGCCCACCACCCGGAGTTGCCCCGGGGAGAGAGGGTGTCCGTCGGGACGGTGGGGACGTTGCAGGAGATCGTCTTCGGGCCGGGGACCAGGGCGGACGGGACCACGAACGTCATGGGAGCCCTCCGGCGGTCGATGGCGACGACGGGCTACTCGGATCTCAAGGAGTTCCAGCGGGTCGACGTCGTGGTGTCCCCCTACAGGCCGCGGTGACCGGTGCTCCTCGGTAGCATCGGAGGGTGAAAGCGGTCGTCTTCCGCCATGTGGCGCACGAGGATCTGGGGGTGTGGGCCTCCCTCATGCGCGAGAGGGGGCATGAGGTCTCCTACGTCGATGCGGGCGAGGACCTTTCCAGGGGGGAGGAGGCGGACCTTCTCGTCGTCCTGGGAGGCCCCATCGGACTCGGCGATCGCTCCGACTATCCCTACCTCGACGACGAGGTGGCCCTGGTGCGCGACCGCCTGGAGAGGGACGTCCCCACACTGGGGGTGTGCCTGGGGGCGCAGATCATGGCGGGGGCGCTCGGGGCCGGGGTGTACCCCGGGATAGAGAGGGAGATCGGGTGGGGCTTCCTGACGCTCGTCGGCGAGACTCCCTCCAGCCTGACGATGCTGAAGGATGCCCCCGTCCTGCATTGGCACCGGGACACCTTCGATCTTCCCGACGGGGCGACGCGTCTCGCTTCGACGACCCTGACCCCGAACCAGGCGTTTTCACACGGACGGTCGCTCGCCCTGCAGTTCCACTGCGAGGTCAACGGCGGCCTCATTGAGCGGTGGCTGGTGGCGAACTCGGAGGCGTTGCGTGAGGAGGGGGTTTCCCCGGCCTCTCTCCGAGAAGCCAGCCGTCGCCATGCGTTGCCAGCCGCCCGCGCGGGCCGGGAGTTTCTCGACGCCTACCTCGGCGCGGTCATCGAGGAGCCCTAGGAGACGGCCGCGATGGCCTGCAAAGCGATCTCGCGCTCCTCGTTCGTCGGGATGACCCATACTTCGACCTTGGATTCGTCCGAGGACACCAGGGTGGGTTCCCGCTTCTTGCCGACGTTGCGCTCCGGATCCAGAATGACGCCCAGTTCCTCGAGCCCCGCAAGTGACATCGCCCGGACGACGTCCGAGTTCTCACCCACACCCGCAGTGAAGGTGATGGCGTCGAGCGACCCGAGCTGAGCCCAATACTGACCGATGTATCCGCGGATGCGGCGGGTATAGACCTCAAGGGCCAAGCGGGCGTCGTGGTCGCCTCCTTCGGCGGCGTGCTCAACGTCACGCATGTCGGAGTGCCCACACAGTCCGAGCATCCCTCCCCGCTTGTTGAGCTCGTCATCGATCTCGCTGATCTCCATGCCAGCCGTCCGGGCCAGGTGGAAGACGACGGCTGGGTCGATGTCACCCGAGCGGGTGCCCATGACGAGCCCCTCGAGCGGGGTGAGGCCCATGGAGGTGTCGATCGATCGCCCGCCCTTCACGGCGCAGGCCGAGGCCCCGTTCCCGAGGTGGAGCACGATGATGGCGAGGTCGCGCGCGTCCCGACCCATGGCCTCCGCCGTCCGCGCGGAGACGAAGGCGTGCGAGGTTCCGTGGAAGCCGTACCTCCGCACACTGTGGGCCTCCGCGACCCTGCGGTCGATCGCATAGGTGTAAGCCGCCTCGGGAAGGGTCTGGTGGAACGCCGTGTCGAAGACGGCGACATGGGGGAGATGGGGAAAGGCGACACGGGCGGCCGCGATTCCGGCGGCGTTCGGGGGCGTGTGCAGGGGAGCGAGGGTGGCGAGAAGGCCGATCTTCCGTTCGACCTCGTCGTCGACGATCGTGGGCGCGGTGAACTCGGCCCCTCCCTGCACGACCCGGTGGCCGACAACCATGAGATCGTCGAGGTTGACGCCGCTATCGGGCTTGGCCAGGGATTCGATGAGTTCATCGATCGCCTCGGTGAAGTCGAAGACCCTTTCGATGAGTCCGTTCACCAAGGGCTTGGGCTGGCCGGTGTCCACCACTTGATACTTGACCGAACTCGAGCCGCAATTGAGGACGAGGGCGATCCCCTCCCGAACCGACGTCATCGTTTTCCCTTCGCGGGTGGAGCCTCGGCTGGTGGGGTGGCGTCGACCTGCTGTGCCTGGATCGCCGTGATGGCAACGGTGTTGATGATGTCGTTCACGGTGGCGCCCCTCGATAGGTCGTTGACGGGCTTTTTCAGCCCCTGGAGCACCGGGCCGATCGCGACCGCCCCGGCCGATCGCTGCACCGCCTTGTACGTGTTGTTGCCCGTGTTGAGGTCCGGGAAGATGAAAACGGTAGCACGCCCGGCGACCTTGGAGTCGGGCATCTTGGTCTTGGCCACCGACGGCTCGATGGCGGCGTCGTATTGGATCGGGCCTTCCACGGCGAGATCGGATCGGCGCTTCCTAACGATCTTCGTGGCGGAGCGGACCTTGTCGACGTCGGAGCCGGTGCCCGACTCTCCGGTCGAGTAACTCAGCATGGCGACTCGAGGTTCGATCCGGAATTGTGCCGCGGTCGCGGCCGAGGAGATGGCGATGTCCGCAAGTTGCTCAGCCGTCGGGTCGGGATTGATGGCGCAGTCCCCGTAGACGAGGACCCGATCCCCCAGGCACATGAGGAACACGGAGGAGACGATTCCGACCCCAGGAGGAGTCTTGATCACCTGGAGGGCTGGGGTGATGGTGTGCGCCGTGGTGTGGGCCGCTCCAGAGACCATGCCGTCGGCCAGCCCGGCCTCCACCATCATCGTCCCGAAATAGGAGACGTCCTTGACGAGCTCGCTGGCGATGTCGAGGGTGACGCCCTTGTGGGCGCGGAGCTCATGGAATCGCTTGGCGAACTTCTTCACCAGACGCGGGTCGGTGGGAGACACGATCTTGGCCCCGGCGATGTTGACTCCGAGTTCGGCGGCCCGTGCTCGGATGGAGGCCTCGTCACCGAGGAGGGTCAGGTCGACGACATCACGGGTGAGAAGGCTCGAGGCGGCTCGGAGAATCCGGTCGTCCTCGCCCTCGGGAAGGACGATGTGACGCTTGTCCGCCCGCGCGCGGTCGAGGAGATCGTATTCGAACATGAGGGGGGTGATGGCGGTCGTCTCGGCCACGCTGATGAGCTGGCGCAGCGCGGCGGTATCGATATGCCGCTCGAAGAGGGCGAGAGCCGTGTCCAACTTGCGGGAGGACTCGTGTGTCAAACGCCCGCGGGTGTTGTAGCACCGGGTGGCGGTCTCGAAGGTCCACAGGCTGGTCGTGATGATGGGCAGGTTGGAGTCGAGGCCGGACAACAGCCGGTTCATCGATTCGGACGGCAGGAATCCCCCGTTGAGGATGACCCCGGCGATTGTGGGGAATCCCGCCGCGGCGTGTGCGCTCAGGACCGCGAGGAGCGAATCGGCGCGGTCTCCCGGGGTGATGACAACCCTGCCCTCCCGCAGGCGATCTAAAAGATGGTCGACCGACATCGCGCCGATGGTGACTCCCAGAACCTCCCGGGTGAGGAGATCGGGGTCGCCCGCATACAGCTCGCCCCCGACCGACTCCATGAGGTCGCGGAGCAGGGGCGCGGCGAGGAGGGGGTCCTCGGGGATGGCGCCCCCCGCCATGCCCGAGGGCAAGGCCTTCCTGATGGCTTCGAGGTTGTCGGGGTCGCATCGGTTGGCGAAGACCGCGACGAGGTGGGCGTGGCCGTTGTCGAGTTCGAGGGTCGCGGAATCGACGATTTGGGTGATCTCGGCGGGGGTCCGGTCGCGTCCGTTGACGACGAGGGCGACGGGGGCCCCGAGGTTCGCAGCGATTCTCGCGTTGAACTCGAATTCCGCCGGACCCGCGACATCCGTGTGGTCGGTGCCGACGATGACGACGACGTCGCACTGCTTCTGGATGACGTGGTACCGGGAGATGATCGTGGTGAGTGCGGCCTCGGGGTCCTGGTGGATGGCCTCGTATGTGACTCCCACACAGTCGTCGTAGTCGAGGTCCGCCTCCGTGCGGGAGAGGAGAAGACGGAGGACATGGTCCGTCCCGTCGAGTGCGCGGATGACCGGACGGAACACCCCGACCTTGCCGACGGATCGGCCGAGGGTGTCGACGATCCCGAGGGCGATGGCCGACTTCCCGGTCTCCCCCTCGGTCGATGCGATGTAGATGCTCCTGCTCACGGGTCTAGCATCCCACCCAAGGGCACCCGGTTTCGAATCCTGAGCCCGTGCCTGTCGTGGAGGGGTGCGCAATTCGGACCAATTTACCTTTGGGGGCGGTCATTTGTCCCGTCTTGGCGCCAATCCCTTCCCGTGTCGATCAAGCCGAGTAGACTCCAAGCACCCAGGCGGACAGGCTCTCCTGGGGCTGCTATTCGTGAGACCGTCTGAGGGCGGTGAGATGACGGGAAGACGCATGCGACAATGGCTGTCGCGAAGGTGGCGGATCTTGGGCCACGCGGGGGTTCGTCCGTTCTATCGGGGAGACCCCCGCCCCATCGTCGCCACCAACCAGTTTTCGATGCTGACGAGTATCGTCATCCTCCCCTATGCGCTCATCCTGATGGCCGTCCTGTGGCCGGATCTCGTCTCGCCTGCGCTCGTCCTTCTCGGTCTCGTCGGGGGGTGGATGGTCTGCATCTTCCTCAACAGCAAGGGCCTCTATCTCGTGGCGTCGAGCATCGCCCTCCTGCTTCCCATCCTCGTTCTGATGCACATGACCCAGTACTTTACGACGGAGTCCGGCTTTCATTACATGCTCTTCGCGGGGGGCGGCCTGAGCTTCGCCCTTTTCAAGGGCGACCAGTGGCTCCTCCGTGTGGCCTTCATCGTCATCTCCGTTTCCGCGCTGGTGTTCTGCGAGGCGATGTTCCCGATCTCGTTCCTCCACTACCCGGTGTCCACGACCGTCATCGATGGGCTTCGGGCGATCAACATCGCCCTGACGGTTCTGCTGCTCTATACCGTCGGCCGATTCGACCTTCACTACTACGAGCGGGAACGAAGGAAGAACGTCTCCCTGCTCGAGTCCGCCCAGGTAGCCGCGCAAACCGACGCCTTGACCGAGGTGTACAACCGCAGGGGGATCGCCCCGATTCTGTCCTCCATCGCCCGCAGGGGGGAATACGCGCTGGCCCTGGTCGACCTCGACCGGTTCAAGCTCATCAACGACCGCCTGGGGCATGGGGCCGGAGACGTCGTCCTCGCGAACGCCGCCCGCACCCTGGTCAGGTCGGTCGGGGACTACGGGACGGTGGCCAGGTGGGGCGGGGAGGAATTCCTTGTCGTCCTGCCCGGGATGTCCCTCGTGGAGGCCGACGCCCTGATGGAGCGCGTGCGGGAGGACATGGAGGCGGAGCACGGGGCGCCCGATTCCGTCGCCAGGGTGACGGTCTCGATCGGGCTTGCCCATGCTCCGAGGTACGCGGGGAAGGAAGAGGTTCTCCGTCTGGCCGACTCCAACCTCTACGAGGCCAAATCCTCGGGCCGGAACGTCGTCGTGAGCGCCCGGCTCACGCCCCAGGAGGTCTAGGGAGGGTCGCCGCGTTGCCCGCCATCTGGCGTGAGCGTACAGTCGAACTAGGCCGATGAGAATGGGGACGGTCCCCTTCAGAGAGGTTCCCGCTAAGCGGGTGCCGGCCAGGGCGGACGTGTACGAGGACCTGAACGAGGAGCCGCAACCGAGCGGCCGGCGGGGTGTGTGGTCGCGGTGGAAGCGGGCGGCCATCGCCGTCCACCGGGATGATGCCGTCCAGGCGTCGAAGACCCTTCAGGTGTTCCTTGTCTTCTGCATCTTGGCCAACAGCGCCTACACCGTCTTCTACCTCGCCCATGACCCGACGACCCTGTCGCACGTCCTCAGCGTGAACGCGACGGCGACCTTCTGCTTCATTCTGGCGATCCTGTTGGCGAGGACGGGGCGTCAACTCGCCGCCGCCCTCATCGCACTCTCGGCGGCGGGGATCGAGATCCTTGTATGCACGAACTACCTGGGATGGTCGGTCGGATTCCATCTGTTCCTTCTGGCTGCGGGACAGCTGGTGTTCATGGTGCTCACGGACCGCCAAGGGGTCTTCCGGTGGCTCTTCCTGGTCGTGGCGGCCGGGGTATTCGCCTTCTGCCAGTTCTCGATCGAATATGAGATCGGTCCCAGCACCTTCTCGTCCCACACCCGGTCGGTCATGTTCTCCCTCAACGTCGTCGGGACGGGGCTTGTCCTGTACTTCCTTGCCGCCATCGCCAACCTTCGGGGCCGGGAGGCTCAGGCGGAGGCCCGGGCCGCGACGGCGCGGGCGGAGTATCTCGCGAATACCGATGCCCTGACGGGGCTCATGAATCGGCGGCCCATCATGATGGAGTTCGACCGGCTGGACAACCTGGAATCCGGGCAGTTCTGCGTCGGGATCGCCGACCTCGACGGTTTCAAGGCCCTCAACGACACCTTCGGGCATGGATGCGGCGACCGGGTTCTCGCCGCCGTGGGCCGGATCCTGCGCACCAACGTCAGGGCGACGGACATCGTCGGGCGATGGGGGGGCGAGGAGTTCATCTTCGTCCTCGGCGAGACCCCGCTCGCCGATGCCGTCACGCTGATGGAACGACTGCGCACGAAGGTCGCGGCACTGACGGTGGTGTGCGGCGACCACGAACACTCGACCACGGCATCGTTCGGGGTGGCGGACGGGGAGGGAGGATCCCCCTCCTTCCGGGTGGTCAAGCGGGCCGACGACGCCATGTACGACGCCAAGGCCGCCGGGAGGAACGCGGTCCGGTCACGCCCCGTCGAGGCCGATGAGAACCCTGCCTCGGGAAGGCAGGCCTCCCCCCGTTCCCTTCGGGTCAGGGGCGAGAAGAAGTAGGTCCTTGTCGTCGTCGTTCGGCGGATGCGCCAGAATGGACGCAACCGAGCGACGAAGGAGCGATTGTGACCCACCGGCCCGTGTTGGTCGTCGACTGCGGGGCGCAGTACGCCCAGTTGATCGCCCGTCGGGTGCGGGAGGCCCAGGTCTACTCCGAGATCGTTCCCCACACGATGAGTGCCGACGAGATGCTCGCTCGCGATCCCGCCGCCCTCATCATCTCCGGGGGTCCCTCGTCCGTGTACGAGGAAGGGGCGCCCGCCGTCGACGAGGCGATCTTCGAGGCGGGGATACCCCTCATGGGCATCTGTTACGGACACCAGTTGGTGGCCCGGGCGCTGGGGGGCATCGTGGCCGAGACCGGCCTCCGGGAGTACGGACGCACGGAGGCCTCGATCATCGCGCAGGGTCAATTGCTCGAGGGGAGCCCCGAGAAGCAGACCGTCTGGATGTCCCACGGCGATGCCGTCCAGGAGGCCCCCCCGGGATTCGTCGTCCTCGCCAGCACGGCGGGTTCCCCTGTGGCGGCGTTCGAGGATCCGTCGAGGCGCCTGGTCGGGATCCAGTGGCATCCCGAGGTCCGCCACACCCCGTTGGGCCAAGCGGCCCTGGAGAACTTCCTTCACCGCGTGGCGGGCCTCGCTCCGGATTGGACGAGCGCGGGGGTGATCGAGGAGCAGGTGACCCGGATCCGGGCGCAGGTCGGCGAGGCGAGGGTGATCTGCGGGCTGAGCGGAGGGGTTGATTCCGCGGTCGCGGCCGCGCTCGTTCAGAAGGCGGTCGGCGACCAGCTGACGTGCGTGTTCGTCGATCAGGGCCTCTTGCGTGCAGGGGAGGCCGAACAGGTTGAGAGGGACTTCGTCGAGGCGACCCACGTCAGGCTGGTGGTCAGGGACGCGAGGCGCCGATTCCTGGACGCCCTCGCCGGAGTCACCGACCCCGAGGAGAAGCGCAAGACCATCGGCCGGGAGTTCATCCGGGAGTTCGAGCAGGCCGCACGGGACATCGCCGCCGAGGCCGGAGAGGACGGGGACGTCGAGTTCCTCGTCCAGGGCACGCTCTATCCGGACGTCGTCGAATCCGGGGGAGGCGAGGGGGCCGCCAACATCAAGAGCCACCACAACGTCGGGGGGCTCCCCGACGACCTCCAGTTCGAGTTGGTCGAGCCGCTCCGGGAGCTCTTCAAGGACGAGGTCCGGGCCGTGGGCCTGGAGTTGGGGCTGCCCGAGGCTCTGGTGTGGCGCCAGCCCTTCCCTGGTCCGGGCCTCGGCATCCGGATCATCGGGGAGGTGACGGAGGAGCGCCTCACGATCCTCCGGGCCGCGGACCGCATCGTCCGAGAGGAGTTGACCGCGGCGGGCCTCGATCGGGAGATCTGGCAGTGCCCGGTCGTCCTCCTCGCGGACGTCAGGAGCGTGGGGGTCCAGGGGGACGGTCGGACCTATGGATATCCCGTCGTCCTCAGGCCGGTTTCCAGCGAGGATGCCATGACGGCCGACTGGTACCGCCTTCCCCACGAGACCCTTGCGAGGATCTCGACCAGGATCACCAACGAGGTGAGAGAGGTGAACCGGGTGGCGCTCGATGTCACGAGCAAACCACCCGGCACCATCGAATGGGAGTGATCAGTCGTCGTTGCTGGTGATCATCGCCACGATCGCGGCTCCTAGGATCCAGATCCCCAGGATGGCGAAGGCGACGATGCCGGCGAGTTCCAGGTCGAAGTCGTACCCCATGAGCCAGGCGATGACCCCGATCCCGAAGGCGACGACGGCGGTTCCCCACAGCATCGTCGTGATCCGTTCGGTGGCGTTTCGGTAGACGACTGGTCGCTTGTTGGTGCTCATGTCAGCGCTCCTCAATGACGATGTTGGCGTGCCCCACGTTGACGGTGACCTCGACCTTCGGGCTGTTCGATCCCCAGGTGTGGTAACGGGTCGAGGTCCCCTCGATGTCGCAGGTCGCGAACTCGGTCCAGTGTCCGTCGGAGAGCCGGGTATACGACACCGTGGCCACGAGGGGTCCGTATCCCGACTCAAGAGTGACCGAAGCCCCGTCGGGGACGACGATTGTCGTGTTCGGGTCGGTCACCTTGACGGAGTAGCCGTCCTCGCCCGGCACGACGATCCGGGTGGTCGCCAGATCGGCGAGGGCATCATCGAAACTGCGGCAGTCGACGGTGCCGTCCTCGACGGAGATGTTGCGCGGCGGATCGGCCAGGAAGAACTCGTGCGAATCGATCCACTTGTCGAAGTCGGGGCCGACGACGATGCGGATGCTCCAGCCGATGATGAGGACGGCAGCCCAGAAGCCGAAGGCCCCGATCCGGCGTCCGGCCGCGCCCGCCATGATGATCGCGACACCGACGACGACGATCATGGCCGCGAGCCAGGCCTCGATCGGGTTGACGGAGAGCATGTCCTCCCTGTCGAGCCACCAGAGGGCGGCACCGACCAGGAACGCGGCCCCGAGGGCGAGAAGGCGGATGGCCTTCCCGGGACCGGGGATGCGCGGCCGTAGGTAGTGAGGGGGAGATGGGGGAACGGGAGGGGTCGGCGGGGTGGGGGCCATGGGCTCCTGAGGGCTGGGCTCGGTCACCGCTTTGACGGATACGGCGTCGCGGATCTCCGCGGCGGCGGTCTTCGCCCTCCGGGCGGTGGCGCGGCCTTCCTCGGCGATCTTCTTTCCCGCGTCCTTGGCCTGGTCGCGGATGACCCGGGCGGACTCGCGGGCGGAATCCCTGACCTCGCGGGCACCCTTGCGGGCCTCGCTGGCGGCTTCCTGCGCTTTGGCCTTGGCGGCGTCGGCGCCCCTGAACTCGACGATGAGCCTGGACTGCCCGTTCTCGTCCTTCGTGATGTTCCATGCGATGAGGGCGATGATTCCCACGACGATGGCCAAACCGACGATCATGGCGATCATCGCCCCGAGCCAACCCCAGCCGAGGGGGCCCGTCCACCTCACACCGAACAGGCCGATGAGCGTGAGGATGGATATCCCGATGAGGGCCGGCACATTGGGGGTGCCGCGCCCGAAGTCTTGGACGATGATGCGTCCCGACGAGTCCGGGAGGATCGCCCAGGCCGCGGCGTAAGCCACGACGATGAGCCCGCTCGTGATGGGGATGAGGAGGAGGGCCAGTAGCCTCGCGGGCACACGGGCGAGGCCGATGCGCTCGCCCACTCCCTCGACGACGCCTCCCATGACGCCGTTCTCGCCCCGGGTGATGCCCCAGTTGCGGACGGAGGTGAAGAACTGCGCCTCGTACTGAGGCTGGTTGGGAGTCGCGCTCACGACTGCCTCCTTCTTGTAGTCACTACACCTATCGTCGGGGTTGCCCGAGGGGATCGCCATGAGGTACCACCCTGATTCCACCCCTGATCTTCGGCTGAGGGGACCCTGAATTGTCCCGCAAACCCGCCTCAAGCCGTCGGCGGTGTGTGACGATGGTGATCGTGAGGACGGATTCGGTTGACAGGATCGCTCGACCCCTGGAGAGGCGTCGACGAGCCTCGGCCTGGCCGCGTCTGGTTCTCGGCGCCGCCATGATCACCGCCGCGCTCGGCGTCGCGGCCGAGCGATACCACTGGGAGTTGGTCGGCCCCTGGGTCATCCCGTCGATCGCCTTCATCACCGGCCTCGCCCTCGTCTGGAGCCCCCTCGATGCGGCCTCGAGCCGGGAGGCCCGGCGACCGGACCTGGTCGTGGGGATGTTCTCCCGCGAGAACGGCGGACGGGTCGCCGTCGGGCTCGTCCTCGCCGCGTTCACCATGGTCTGGTTCTCCAAGTGGGAGTTCACCGACCAGCCCGTCCTCAGAATGGTGATCGTCTGGCCGGGAATCCTCCTCGGCGTGGCCCTGCTCTTCGCCCCGTGGTGGATGCGCCTCATCCGGCAGGTGAGCGTGGAGAGGCTGGAGCGGGTCCGGGAGTTCGAGCGGGCGGAGATCGCCGCCCATCTGCATGACTCCGTGCTCCAGACCCTCACCTTGATCCGGAAGAGTGCCGACGACCCCAAGGCGGTCGCGACGCTGGCCCGGGCCCAGGAGCGCGACCTTCGCTCCTACCTGTATCAGGGTCGCCGGAGCGAGGCCCAGTCCGTCGCGACTGCCCTTGGGGCCGCCGTCGCCCAGGTCGAGGATGCCCAGGGCATCGCCATCGAGGTCGTCTCCGTCGGGGACGCGCCCACCACCAAGCGGCTCAAGGCGGCCGTGGCCGCCGCGAAGGAGGCGACCCTCAACGCCGCCAAGCACGGGACCGAACCCATCTCGGTCTACGCGGAGCTCACGGCTGCCACCTACGAGGTGTTCATCAGAGATTCGGGCCCCGGCTTCAATCCCAAGCGCGTCCCGGCCGGGAGGCTCGGAATCAAAGAGTCGATCGTGGGCCGGGTCGCACGCCACGGGGGCACCGCCACGGTAACGTCGAAGGTGGGAAGCCCCACCGAGGTTCACCTATCGATGCCGCTCCGCGGCTCCGGCGGGAAGGAGGAGTCATGAACGAGGCCATCCGTGTGGTCATCGTCGACGACCACGACGTCATCCGGGTCGGGGTCAAGCAGTCGCTGGGCGAGGGTGTCGAGGTCGTGGGGGAGGGGCGGGACGTCGAAAGCGCCATCGCCGCCATTGCCGAGTCGAAGCCCGAGGTCGTCATCCTCGACGTCCACCTGCCGGGGGGCATGGGTGGAGGGGCGCTGGATGTGCTGGACGCCTGCCTCAAGAAGCCCGACCCTCCGACGTTCCTCGCCCTGTCGGTGTCCGACGCGGCGGAGGACGTGGTCGCGGTCGTGCGGGCGGGCGCGCGCGGGTACGTTACCAAGTCGATTTCCGGGCCCGAGCTGACCGACGCGGTCAAACGGGTGGCGCTCGGGGACGCGGTCTTCTCGCCGAGGCTCGCGGGGTTCGTGCTCGACGCGTTCGGGGCGGCGGCCGGGGACATCGCCGTGGCCGACGAGGACCTCGACAAGCTGACGGGCCGGGAGCAGGAGGTCATGCGGTTGATCGCTCGGGGCTATTCGTATCGGGAGGTCGCGGAGAAGCTCTTCATTTCGATCAAGACGGTCGAGACGCACGTGAGCGCTGTCTTGCGGAAACTTCAGCTCTCGAGCCGGCACGAACTGGCCCACTGGGCGGCGCAGCGCCGGATCGTCTAGGCAACATCGACAACACAGGTTGTTCTGCGATGGGATGATGATCACGTGCGATCACTCAGTCGGCGTCTGAGCCTTTCTGCGTTGGGTTGTCGGAGGGAGGTTGGTTGGTGCTCCAAATCACCCACCTCACATTGAGGAACTGGAAAAACTTCGGCAAGGTAGATGTTGATTTGCAGCCACGAACGTTTCTTGTTGGTCCGAATGCGGTAGGTAAGTCGAACTTCCTGGACTCGATTCGCTTTCTTCACGATCTTGCGAGTGTCGGAGGCGGTCTTCAGGCAGCAGTCGCGGCAAGAGGAAGCGTCGGCCGGTTGCGAAGTCTTGTTGCGCGGAAATACCCCGACGTTGTGATTGAAGTCAGCATCGAGGATAGAGAACCCGGAAGATCCTGGCGCTATCGCCTTGCTTTCGCTGGATCGGAAACCGCGAGGATCAAAGAGGAGGAAGTCTGGGAAGGAAATCGAAAAGTCCTTTCGAGACCGGATAACAAGGACGCTCAAGATCCTGAGCGTCTCGCGCAGACTGCACTTGAGCAGGTTACGTTCAACAGAGAGTTCAGAGAAATCGCTGAGTTTCTTGCCTCGGTGAGCTATCTACATTTGGTACCTCAACTCATCCGTGAGCCAGATCGTAGTATTGCTCACCGGAACGATCCCTATGGAGGAGACTTCCTGGATCGAGTTGCGCGAGTGAACAAGAGGACTCGAGAAGCAAGGCTCCGAAGAATAGAAAAGGCGCTCAGAGCTGCGGTCCCCCAGTTGTCAGAGCTTCGACTTGAGCAAGACACAAGGGGGGCTTTCCATCTCGAGGGCAGATACCAGAACTGGAGGCCGTACGGAGCGAGGCAGGACGAGACTGTCTTCAGTGATGGGACGCTTAGATTGATTGGGTTGCTGTGGGCTATTGCTGATGGAGAGGCTCCGCTCCTCCTGGAGGAACCCGAGTTATCTCTTCATCCAGATGTTGTCCGCCAGATCCCGTTGATGTTGACACGAGTCACAAGAAGTCCAGCGGGTCAGCGCCAGGTGATTTTGAGTACGCATTCGATGGATTTGATCGATGATGAGGGAATTGGTCTTGATGAAGTGCTCTTGCTGCAACCCGAAGATGGGGGGACATCCGTCAAACCGATGTCCCAGGATTCTGAGGCTGGGTGGCTGTTACAAGGGGGTTCTAGAGTGTCCGAAGTCGTTCGGCCTCGGACTCGTCCTGACTCACCTGAGCAGATTGCACTTTTCTAGACAATGGATGCCAACGGTGTCACCGTCGCTTTTGAGGGGGAAAGCGATCGGGGCATGGTGAGCCGACTTGTCCAAGAGTTGGGTATCAAGGTGGGTATCTCCTATTGCTGTGATGGGCAGCCGAATCTATTCAGGAGGCTTCCAGGATTCAACTGCGCTGCGAGCAGATCAGTTTGGTTTGTATTCACGGATCTGGATGCAGAGTCATGTGCGCCCGATTTGGTATCCAGAGTGCTGCCGAGTCCATCAAACGGGATGGCCCTGCGTGTGGCTGTAAGAGCCACCGAGGCCTGGCTTCTTGCTGACAGGGAGAAGATGGCGGAGTGGCTAGGTGTTCGTCTCGGGTTGGTGCCAAGAGAACCGGACAGTCTAGACAACCCGAAACTTAGACTCGTCGATCTCGCCAGACAATCCCGACACCGATCACTTCAAAGTCAGCTTGTGCCATCGAGGAACAGCGGTCGCCCTGTTGGACCTGGGTACACGACGGAAATCAACCTATTTGCCCAAAAGCGCTGGAGACCCAACGTGGCCGCTCTCGTTTCTCCAAGCTTGGATCGGGCAATACGGAGCATGCGTAAGAAACTTGAGGACAGCGGAACGGAACTGTCGAACTAGCGTAGTCGACTTGTAGTCGAAGGCTCCTTGAAAAGACCCCTAATCCCTTCAAGGGCGAGACGTGCCCTGAGACTTGGCGATGAGCCAAGTGATTCAAATGTGGCTCTTCGCAGTCGAGAGTGTATCTAGGGTGAGCGTGGCGTTGGCTGGGTAGGGGTTGAGGTCTTCCGACCTGACTCGTGCTCGGCGATCATGACGTGTGTCTTGAACACGTCGATGCGGCCCTGGCGGCCCGTCGACGCCCGTGTCGGCCACTGCTCGAACGTCGCGACTTGGAGTGGCTCGACCCCGAAGATGTCGAAGAAGTCGTTCAACCACGACTGCGCTGCAGCGTTCTCCCGCTCCTCGCCTTACCAATCAGAGACGAGATTGCGGGCGCGTGACCGCATCTCAGTGAGGCTCGGGGGCTTGAAGCCGGGGTCGGCTGAGGCGCGAGATTCCTCGCGGGTTGTCTGGATTCACAGTTGCAGAAGGCGCCGACTTGTGTCGGGAGGAGTGTCGCAATGTCATCGGCGGAGGCACGGGTCGCGCGGGCTCTGGTCGATTGATCGCCTACGCGAGCCCCGCCACGAACTCACGAACGCGCTGTGTCATCAGTGCTGCGGAATCCGCGTCGTAGTCCTCATACCCGTCGAACCCGAACAGGTGCGCGCTGCCCGGATACGTGAATCGCTCACACGCCCCCGCCGGAGCGAGGTTGGCGAGCGCGTCGACCGCGGTTGCATCCACCCACGAGTCAGCCTCGGCCCAGTGGATCTGCGCCCTGAGGGCGCCCGGCCAGGCCTCGATGCCGAGCATCGCCGGCGGCAGGCACGCGTGCATCAGCACCGCCCCGAGCGCCCCCGGACGCATGAAGGCGAGCGCCTGCGCCGACGCCGCCCCCAGCGAGAACCCCAGGTAGACCACGTCGAGCGGCAGGTTCTCGACGGCAGCCGCTCCGCGGCGGGACAGCTCGGGGATGCCGACGGCGTCGCGCTTGGCAATGCCGTCCGCGAGGATGGAGAACACCTCGCCGTCGTAGAGATCGGGCGTGGTGACGTCGTGGCCGTCGGCGCGGAGCACGTCGGCGAAGTCGAGGACCTGCTGCGTGAGGCCGAGTCCCGAGTGGAAGAGAACACAGTGAGTCATGATGGACCTTTCCGGTGAGTTGGTAGCCTCACGCTAGGGCACCCAGTTGACACCGTATTGACACCGTTTATAGACTCCTCCAATGAACCGAAGCGAGCGCCTGTTCGCGATCGCCGAGGACCTGCGCCACGCCCACGGACGCCAGCGCACCACGTCGCAGCTGGCCGAGGCGTTCGAAGTGTCGCAGCGCACGATCAAGCGCGACATGGCCGCGCTGTACGCGTCGGGAGTGCCGCTCGTGGCGGTCGAGGGCCGCGGCGGCGGATACCAGATGCTTAGGGAGACGCACCTCTCCCCCGTGCCGCTGACGGCGGGCGAAGCCGCGGCCGTGGTGATCGCGCTCGCGTCCCAGCCGCAGATGCCGTACAACACCGAGGGGCGGTCGGCTCTTGCCAAGATGTATGCCGCCATGTCGCCCGACCAGCGCGCCATGGCCGACGACGCCGCGAGCCGCGTATGGATGCGCACCGACGCGTCGTCCAAACGCCCTCCCAACGCCGCCGTGCTCGACGACGCGCTGCGACGCAAGGTCGCGGTCACAATCGCCTACGCCGACGCGGACGGCAACGAGTCCCGCAGGCTCATCGAACCCATGGCGTTCGCGCGCACGGGAGGCCACTGGTATTGCCTCGCGTGGTGTCACCTGCGTGGCGACGGCCGATGGTTCCGCCTGGACCGCGTGCGCCGGGCTTGGCCCACCACCACCCCTTGCGCGCCGCGGGATCTCACCGAGGTTTTCGGCGAGCCGCCACCCGACGCGATGCCGGCCACGCGCGTGCTGAGCACCTGAGTCGGTCTCGGGGCGGGCCCCACTTGAGCGGCGCAAACCTTAGCGTCCTAAGCGTCGCGGGGCTTCAAGCCCGGGATCGCCTGGGGTATGGGACTCCTCTTGGGGTGATCGCGGGTTGCCTGGATTCGCCGTAGCGGATGGGGGAGACGGGGGAAGGTTCCTCTTTCCACAGGGCCCTACGGGTGTCCGACATCACTGGTAGACAAGTTGACATGAGCGGAGGAGCCTCGGTACGGTCGTCTCATAACTCCCTGCCGTCCTCCGGGACTGGCAGGGCTTTTTTCCCGGACATGTGATGGCCGGCAAGACGCGCAAGGTTGCGCTTGTCGTCGACTACCAGAACATCCACCTGGTGGGTCACGGGCTGTTCTACGGTGACGGTCGGCCCAAACACGAGACGCTCATTGAACCGGGGCGCTTCGCGGATCGAGTCCTGGAACGGCGGGCTGCCGACTGGCGCGAAGATCCGCCGCCCGATGACGTGCTGCACAGCGTGTACGTCTACCGCGGCCAGCCAAGCAACCGGGTCGATCCCGTCGCCTACGCGCGCAACCAGGCACAGGCGGCACAGTGGACGCGTGACAACCGCGTAATCGTCCAGCATCGTCCCCTGACCTATCGGGACGATGTGGTGCACGAGAAGGGCATCGACGTGCTCGTGGCCCTCAAGTTCGTGGAGCTCGCGATGAGCTCGGTCTACGACGTGGTGATCCTATGCAGCCACGACAGCGACCTGGACCCCGCCGTCGAGCACGCCATCCGTCGAGGAAGCTGCAAGATCGAGACTGCAGGCTGGATGGGGGCATATGTGCCCAAAGGCGGAAAGAGCCTGTGGCACACGGGCTTGGACGCTGATGACTTCGACGCCTGTCGGGATCCGCGCCAGTACTAGTCTTCTGGTACCGGGGTTGGTTCGAATGTGGCAAGGTGGGGAACCGTGGATATCGGCGTGCTGACCGTCGTCGCAGCCAGTCTTGTTGCGATGTCTGTGGTCGCCTGGTACCGGGTGATCGCCCGTCACGACGAGACCGAGGGGCGCGGCTTTCGCGTCGGGGTCGCGGGTATGCTTTCCGTCCTGGCGTTCATCGCCGGGTATTTCGAGGTCTCTCACCATCTCCGCCAGCAGCTCGCCACCGAGGCGCTCGGAGTCCTGTCCGACGTCGACGGGATCAGCGCCGACTGCGAGCGACTCACCGAGGGCCTTCTCAACCTCAGCCAGTACCAGGGCTACGTCTACTTCGATGGAACCAACGTCGCCCACCTCAGACGGCAGGTCTGCCACAACCTGTGGGACTACGCCCACGGTGGCCAGGCGAACCCCACCGAGGATCAGATCCTCGCGGTGCACGTCGTGGGGCACGAGGCCATGCACATCAACGGCATCCGCACGGAGTCGGTCGCC
This sequence comes from Demequinaceae bacterium, assembly GCA_016933155.1. Lineage (GTDB taxonomy): Bacteria > Actinomycetota > Actinomycetes > Actinomycetales > Demequinaceae > JAFGBM01. The sequence goes on from JAFGBM010000006.1 coordinate 58,925, forward strand.
GAGTGCACGGCCGTGCAACTCAACCACCTCATCGCCGAGGAGCTCGGGGCGACACCGGAGGAGGCCCGGGAATTGCAGCGGCGATACTTCGAGGATCTCTACCCGCGCCAGCGCAGCAACTACATCTCGAGCGAGTGCCGCGAGGGGGGCGACCTCGACATCTTTCCCGACCGGACCGAGTTCCCCTAGCGCTGGGGCCGGATACGACAAGGCCCCGGGGCCCGTGGCCGCGGTGGGGCTGACGGATTGGGTGTGAGGCGGGGGTTCAGGGGGGTGGGGGGTTGTGGTGTCGGGCTGATGTCCACAGGTTGGGGTGGTCGCACGCCTATCCACAAATACGGACATTCTGGATATTCATGTCAGGGGGTTGTGGTTGGGTGGGTGGTATGAACCTCAGTACTCGATCGTTGCGCTTGGCCGCTGTGGCCGTGTGTGCGCGGGAGGGTATCGACGTTGCGGGGCTTCCGGCCCCGGAGTTGCTTGACCTGTCGGCTGATGTGGCTCGGCTGAGGCGGGATGCCGATGTGCTGATGGCGCAGGTCGCCGCTGAGATCGATCGCCGTTCTGCAGGGGTTGGTGTGGGGGCGGGGTTGGCGTCTCGTCAGGGGTTCCGTACTGCTGGGGAGTTGGTGGCTCAGGCGACGGGGGGCACGATGGCGGAGGCGAAGAGGCTCATGGCCACCGGGGGGCTTCTCGTTGAGGTTGACGACGACGCTGCAAGGGAGGCGGCCCTCCCCGAGCCTTCTCCATTGGCGCGGTTCCGTGTCGGTCTTGCGGCTGCGGTGCGGGAGGGGCAGATCGGAATTGACGCTGCGGCCCTGTTCACGTCGGCTTTGGCGGTTGTTCCCGATAGCGAGCGGACGGGTCGGTTGTTTTCGAAGGCGTTGGCCCAAGCCCCGGGGTTGCCGTTGGTGAAGGTTCGCCGGTTGGTGTGGCAGGCGCAGGCGTTTGCTGACCCCGTGGCGTGGGGGGATCGGGAGGAACGCCAGCATGAGGCTCGTTCTCTCATTGTTCGGGACGACACGGATGGCATGGTGACGGTGACGGCTCGGCTTGCCCCGTTGGCGGCCGCTCCGGTGAAGGCGGTTCTGGATGCTGGCCTCAGGTGGGCCTTGAAGGCCCGTCGGGATGATCCGAGTTTCGATACGAGAACACCGTGGCAGATCAAGGCCGATATCCTCACCGACCTGTGTCGGCATGCCCTGGATTGCACGCAAGTGACCAGTGGGGTGAAGACCACGGTTGTGGTGCGGATGACCCTAGCGGATCTCGAATCCGGGTGTGGAGTGGGGGAGATCGACGGTATGGCCCAACCGGTGACGGTCGGGGCACTCCGTCAGGCTGCAGCCGATGCTGAAATCATTCCAGTTGTCCTCGGCGGCAAGTCCGAGGTCCTCGACTGGGGCAGAGCCCGCCGATTGTTCACCCCGGTCCAGCGATTAGCCCTGGTTGAACGCGACGGCGGATGCGCCTGGTGCAATGCCCCCCCATCCTGGTGCGAAGCGCACCATATCCGTTGGTGGGAACGAGACACCGGACCGACCGACCTCGACAACGGAGTGTTGATGTGTGCCCGATGCCACCACCGGATCCACCGAGACGGATGGGACATCGACATCAAGGACCACGACATACGGTTCATCCCACCTGCATCCATCGACCCGAATCGCACCCCCCGCATCGGCGGCCGACAACACTACAACCTCGCAGCCTGAACACCACCCAGCGGCTTAGGCAGCTTTGGGTCCGCTCACGTGGTTCCGCCCGGCACTCTTCGAGCGGTAGAGGGCTTCGTCGGCCCTCCGCAGAAGGTCCCCGGGCGTGACCTTGCTGTCTTCCGTGGAGGCGACCCCGACGCTGATCGTGAGTGGTTTATTCGACCAGGACGCCCTCTGGATCGTCCGCCGAAACCTTTCCCCCATGACCATCGCCCCCCTCAGGCTGGTTCCAGGGAGGACGATGACGAACTCCTCCCCGCCGTAGCGGGCGAGAAAGTCCTGAGCACGGAGGTCGGACACCAGGAGGGACGCCACAGAGATGAGGGCATTGTCTCCCTCGATGTGACCGAACCGATCGTTGTATTCCTTGAAATGGTCCAGGTCGACCATGGCGATCGAGAACCCGCCCGGATTCCTCTGGGCCCGAGCGAACTCGGCTTCAAGACGCTCCTCGAGGGCTCGCCGATTCCCCACGCCGGTCAAGGGATCCGTCCGCGACTGAGCCTTGAGATCCAGTTCGCTCTCCTTGAGGACCCTTTGGGCCTCCTCCAGGGCCTCCATCCGGGCGTCCTGGTCGAGGATCATCCGCTCCAACTCGGTCACACCGCGCCGGAGCTCCATGTGGTCGACGATCTGACGCGAAAGGATCCTGAGCGCCTCAAGCTGGTCGGGGGTGACGTCTCTCGGCTGCCGGTCGAGGACGCAGACGGTTCCCACGGCATCCCCCGCCGGTGTCACTAGAGGGGCCCCGGCGTAGAAGCGGATGCTGGGATCCGATGTCACGAGGGGATTGTCCCGGAAGCGCGGGTCGAGCGTGGCATCACGGACGACCATGACCTCCTCGGGCTTGACGATGGCGTGGGCGCAGAAGGCGATATCGCGGGGGGTTTCATCCTGCTCGATCCCGATCTTGGCCTTGAACCATTGGCGATCCTCGTCCACGAGGCTCAACTGGGCGACGGGGCAGCCGAAGATGGCCGAGGCGACGGCCAGGAAGTCGTCGTAGACCTGCTCGGGGAGGGTGTCCAGGATCCCGTAGTCGCGGAGCGCCTGAAGACGACGCGTCTCATTCGCGGGGAGGGGAAAAGAGGAACTGCCCATGCCTCCACCCAACGGCGGGAGGGGCGCGGCCGTCAAGGAGCCGCGACGGGAAACCATCCCGCACACCTCGTCAACCACGAGGGGTGCGGCATTATTCCGAAACCCATGGACGTCGGGGTGCTCCACGTCGTTTGGCGGGGGTTCAGCCTAGACTCACAGGGTCATGGACACGCGATTCGTCGAGGGGCTCAACCCCCAGCAGGCCGAGGCCGTCACTCACGAGGGCCCCGCGCTCCTCATCATCGCGGGTGCCGGGTCGGGCAAGACCCGCGTCCTCACCCATCGGATCGCCCACCTGCTGGCGAGCGGCCGGGCCCGACCCCACGAGATCCTCGCCATCACCTTCACGAACAAGGCCGCCAGCGAGATGCGCGGCCGGGTCGAGGCCTTGGTCGGCCCGGAGGCGCGCTCGATGTGGGTCTCGACCTTCCATGCGGCTTGCATGCGGATCCTCCGCCGGGAGCATGACGCCGTCGGCCTGACCTCCACCTTCTCCATTTACGACACCGCCGACTCCGTCAACCTCATGCGGCTCGTCGCCAAGGACCTCAACCTCGACCCCAAGCAGTTCTCCCCCAAGGCTCTCGCGGCGCGGGTCGGCCGCTTCAAGGACGAATTGATCGGCCCGGAGGAAGCCGTGCGACTAACGGAATCCGCGTCCAGGTTCACCCTCGAACACGTGGCCGGGCAGGCCTACGGCCCCTACCAGGCGCGACTCGAGGCGGCGAACGCGGTCGACTTCGACGACATCATCCTCAAGTCCGTCCGACTCTTCGAGGAGCACCCGGATATCGCCGTCAAGTACCGGGAGCAGTTCCGTCACATCCTCGTCGACGAGTATCAGGACACCAACCACGCCCAGTACGTGCTCGTCAGGGAGTTCGTTGGGATGGGGGGCGCCGGAACCGGGACAGCCACAGCGAGCCTGACCGTAGTCGGGGACGCCGACCAGTCGATCTACGCCTTCCGCGGCGCCAACATCCGCAATATCCTCGAATTCGAGCAGGACTTCCCGGACGCCCACATCATCCGTCTCGAGCAGAACTACCGCTCCACCCAGACCATCCTGAGCGCCGCCAACGCTGTCATCGCCAACAACACCGAGCGCCGTCCGAAGAACCTCTGGACGGACGCCGGGGCGGGGGAGCGCATCGTGGGCTATGCCGCCGACACCGAGCAGGACGAGGCGCGTTTCATCGCCGAGGAGATCACCCGCCTGATGGGCGAGGACAACCGGGCGCCCTCCGAGGTCGCGGTCATGTATCGGGCCAACGCCCAGTCGAGGGCCATCGAGGAGCGGTTCATCCGGGCGGAGATCCCCTACACCGTCGTCGGGGGCACAAGGTTCTACGAGCGCACCGAAATCAAGGACATGCTCGCCTACCTCGCAGCCGTCGCCAACGAGAACGACGACGTCGCTGTTCGACGCATCGTTAACACCCCGAGACGAGGCATCGGCGACGCGGCCGTCGAGGGGATCGAGGCGGCGGCGCGGGCCGCGGGGGTTTCTTTCGGGGCGGCCCTTCGACGGCTTGACGAGGCCTCAAGGATGACGGCACGGGCGAGGGCGGCCGTGGAGGGCTTCGTCGCCCTCCTCGACGACCTCCGGGCCCTGGCGGCGGACAACGGGCCCGCGGCGCTCATCGACGCGGTCGCGGACCGCACGGGCTATCTTGCCGCCTTGCGGGCGAGCGACGATCCCCAGGACGCCAGTCGTATCGAGAACGTCATGGAACTGGTCGCCGTCGGACGGGAGTACGGCGAGGAGAACCCTGACGGCACCCTGACGGGCTTCCTCGAGAAGGTGGCGCTCGTGGCCGACGCCGACCAGGTGCCGGACGCCGACGGCGGGGGCGGGGTCGTCACCCTCATGACCCTCCACACCGCCAAGGGCCTCGAATACCCCGTCGTCTTCCTGACCGGCCTCGAGGAGGGAACCTTCCCCCATGCGAGGTCCATGGAGACCCCAGGGGAGCTGGAGGAGGAGCGTCGGCTCGCCTACGTCGGCCTGACGAGGGCCAAGGAACGCCTCTACCTGAGCCGGGCCGAGGTGCGCTCGAGCTGGGGCGCCCCCCAGTACTTCCCGGCCTCACGTTTTGTCGAGGAGGTTCCGGGGGATCTCGTCGACTGGCGGCGATCCGAGGGCCTGGACGAACTCGAAAGGGCCAGGGCGGAGCGGCTTTCCCGGAGGGGCGAATCCTGGTCCGGAATCTATGGGACTAAGGGGGTGGACCGTGCCACCGGAACCCTCGACGACCGGCGCGTGCCCCCGTCCCCACCGGGCTCGGCCCCGGGCCCCGATCTTGGATTGGGCATCGGCGACAGGGTCTCCCACGACCAATACGGTCTGGGGCGGGTCGTCGCTCTCGAGGGCAGCGGACACAATGCGGTGGCGAAGGTGGACTTCGGCGACCTCGGGGTCAAACGGCTCCTCCTCCGGTTCGCCCCCGTCGTCAAGCTGTAGGGGCCGGGTAGGCTGGTGCGTTGACGCTCGAAGGAGAGGCGACATGGGCAGACAGGGAAGCAAGGTCGCGATCGTAGGGGCGGGCTCGGTCGGTGCGACGCTCGCATACGCCTGCCTGATGCAAGGGCTTGCCCGCACCGTCGCGCTCTACGACATCGACAAGCCCAAGGTCGAGGCCGAGGCGCTCGACCTCGCCCAGGGGATCCAATTCATGCCCCAGGCCGAGGTTCTGGGGTCGGACGACATCGCCGTTTGCGCCGATTCCGACGTGGTGGTCATCACCGCAGGGGCCAAGCAGAAGCCCGGCCAGAGCAGGCTCGACCTCGCCGGGGCGACCATCGGCCTCATGGATGCCATAATCCCCCCGATCATGAACGTCGCGCCGGATGCTGTCTTCCTGTTGGTGACCAACCCTGTGGATGTCGTCACGTTCGCCGCCATCAAGAAGTCGGGGATGCCGCCCCACAGGATGTTCGGGTCCGGAACGGTCCTCGACTCCTCCCGGCTCCGATACCGGGTCGCCCAGGAGTGCGGGGTGGCGGTCGCCAACGTCCACGCCTACATCGCGGGCGAACACGGCGACTCCGAGGTCGCCCTGTGGTCGTCGGCCAGCATAGGCGGATTGCCCCTCACCGAATGGCCCGGACCGGACGGCGCTCCCATCATGACCGAAGAGAGATGCGAGTCGATCCAGCGGGAGGTCAAGGAGTCGGCCTACAAGATCATCGCAGGCAAGGGGGCGACAAACTACGCGATCGGGGTGGCGGGAGCACGCATCGTCGAGGCGGTCCTGTTCGACCAGAACAGGGTCTTGCCGGTGTCGACCCTGATCGATTTTCCCGGCGTCGGCGAGGTGTGCCTGTCGCTTCCCTCCATCGTGGGAAGGGACGGGGTCAAATCCAGGGTTGTCGTGGGGCTCAACCGTTCGGAGACGATCGCGTTGGAGAACTCCGCGAGGTCGATCAGGGAGGTCGCCGTCAAATTCGGCGTCGGCTGACTCAGCCGATGTAGTCGCTGAAGATCGAGTACAGCTCGCCCGGGTACATGATCTCGTACGTGGCGAGCATCATCGAGAGGAAGCCCGCACCGACCCCCGCCCAGGCGAAGAGAGAACCACCCATGAAGCCCGCCGCTGCCCTCCGGCGGCCCAGGAAGCCGAGGAGGACGGCCAGGAAGCCCAGACCGGCCCCGGCGTAGGGGAAGTACTGATCGAAATCGGTTCCCAGCCCGAAGACGGCCAAGGCCGTCACGCCGACAGCGGCAATCCCCAGGATGGCCGCGATGCCGGTCAGGGGCGCCGTCGGGGTGGTTCGGTCCGTATCGTCGTCGTCGAGGTCACGGGGCTTGGGGGCCTGGAGCATTCCGGGACTGGCCGCCGTCGATCCCGGCTGAAGGGTGTTGACCGCCCCCGTCTGGGGGAAGCCGCCTCCCGACTGGCCCGTGGGCATGAAGGTGCCACCCGTGGCCGGGCCGGCGGCGGTTTGGCCCGTGGGCATGAAGGTTCCGCCCGTGGCGGGGCCGGCGGCGCTGGGCTGGCCGACGGGCTGGAAGGTCCCTCCCGAGGCTGGGCCTGCGGCCTGAGGGGCACCGGTCTGAGGAGTAGAGGCACCTTGGGGTCGGGCGCTGGCCAAAGGCGAGGGCTGGATGACCGGGGTATAGACACCCGCGTCGGATTGCTGAACGGCCTGGTTCAGGGGATTCGCCGCCGTCTGGGGGCCGGCTGCGGCGTAACCGCTCGCCGCCTGGGCCGGTTGCTGCTGGAGCGGGTGAACGTGCTGGGTCCACCGCTGACCGTCCCAATAGCGCAACTGTCCCGGCGTCTGCGGATCGGGATACCAATTCGCAGGCGGGAGGCCAGAGGATGGGGTCGTCATGGTGTCTCCAACTTACGGCAAACTCGGACGTCGCGCAGGCACCTCCTCAAGGGAGGGTCTCCCTCCGTTGTACCAGTAAAACCTCTACCGAAAAACAAGCGGGACCGGAGCAAGTGCTTCCGGTCCCGCTTATCCCTACGCCAGTGCTGAAGGCACGTAGCCCTGGTTCCGCTTGTCCCTATACGAGGGCCGGCTCGGCTTCCTCCTGGGGCGAGGGCGTGGAAACGAACTCGCCTCCCTCGATCGACACATTCGGCAGCCACGAGAGCCACGAGGGCAGGTACCAGTTCCTTTCTCCCAGGAGGGCCATGACCGACGGCACCAGGATGGTGCGGACCAGCGTCGCGTCGATGATGACCGCCGCGCCGAGTCCGAAACCCATCTGGCAGAACTCGGCGAGGTCTCCCAGCGCGAATCCGGCGAACACGGCGACCATGATGAGCGCGGCCCCCGTGATGAGGGATCCCGTGCGGCCGAGCCCGGCGGCGATCGCCGTCCTGGTGTTCCCCGTGAGGTCGTAGGACTCCTTGATCCGGCTCAGGAGGAACACGTGGTAGTCCATCGAGAGCCCGAAGAGCACGGCGAACAGGAACAGGGGGATCCATGGTGCGATGCCGTCGACCTGCGGCAACCCGAGGATTCCGGCGCCCCATCCGTGCTGGAAGACCGCCACCATCAGCCCGAAGGCCGCCGCGGTCGAAAGCAGGTTGAGGGCGATCCCCATGAGGGGGATGACCACGGACCGGAATGCCAGAAGCAACAGGATGAAGGACGCCCCGAGCACGATAGCCAGGACCGCGGGGGTCGACCCGACGATGACCTCGGTGAACTCCATGGAGCCTGCCTGGTTTCCTCCAACGCTCCAGGTCGCCTCCGTGTCCCCGAGGTACTCAGGGATGATCTCGTCGTGGAGCCGGTTGATGGACTGGTCCGCCCGAATGTCGGCCGAATCGTAGAAGTCCTTGGTGTCGATGAATGCGACATCGCCGTACCAGTCGACGGAGGTCTCCGCGAAGCCGGGGTCCGCGTCGATCGCGGAGGCGAGTGCAACGATCTCGGGCTGGGTGCCCAAGGCCCCATCGATGGCAACGAGGGTCTCCGACCTTCCCCAACCGAAGTCCTCGACCAGGATGTCCTGGGCCTGCCGGAAGGTGTTGTCCTCCGGAAGCGAGTCGAGGCCGGGGAAGGCCAACCGCATCCCCAGGGCAGGTGCCGCGAGGACGAGGAGGAGGCCGGCTCCGATGGTCGCCGAGACCGCGGGCCGGGCGATGACGGTTCGGGCGATGCCCGCCCACCTCCGGGACTCGCGCCCGGGATGCGCCGTCGGGACGCGCCCCTTGTTCACCCGGTCACCGAGCAGCCGGAGCAGGGCGGGAAGGAGGGTGAGCGCCACAAGCAACGAGGCGACGGCCGCGACGATGGCACCGCCCCCGAGGCTCCTCATGATGGTTGAGGGCACCACGAGAAGACCGGCCAGAGACACGATGACCGTCGCCCCCGACACGAGCACGGCGCGGTTGGCCGTGTTGCCCGCGATCGTGACGGCGTCGACGACGGAGCGTCCCCTGACCCTCTCCTCGCGGAAACGCTGCACCTGGAGCAGCGAATAGTCGATGCTCAGGGCGAGCCCCATCATCGTGATCATGTTGACGATGAAGAACGACATCTCGAAGGCCTGCCCGATGATCGCCGTCAAGCCGATGGCGACGACGATCGACGCGATGGCGAGCAGGATGGGGATGCCCGCGGCCGCAAGGGCCCCGAAGACGATGACGAGGATCACGAGGGCCACGCCGATGCCGATCATCTCGCCCTTGACGAGAGTCTCTTCCGCGAGCTCATCGAAGATGACGCCCGCGGTCGCGTTGCCGAAGGCGATGACGGTGAAGCCGGATTCCTGGACGGACGCCACGGCGTCGTTCAAAGCGGTACCGATCTCGGCAGAGTCGGTGCTCGCGTCGATGGCGACCGAGACGAGGACCGTGAAGCCCGACTCCGAAACCGGGAAAGGCATCTCCGCGGTCGGGACGGATACCCCGACGACCCCTTCGATGCCGGAGACGGAGTCGACGACCTCGCCGATGACCTCGGTGAAGGCCTGCTCGCCGAATCGCGCGGAGTCCGATCGAATGATGATGGTCTCGGTCTCGGTATCGCTGTCGACTCCGCGGTAGTGGTCGTTGAGGTCCTGGGTGTCCTGCCACTCCGTCTGGACGGTGATGTGGTCGTCCTGGGTGAGGGCGTCGCCGAGAAATCCGGCGGCGTAGATGGCGCTGGCGAGCCCGACGAGCCAAAGGCCAAGAGTGAGCCAGGGTCGTCGTGCGGATGCCCTCGCGATCCGCCCGGTTGTTCCGATCTTCATGTCTTCTCCTGTTTCGTTGATGGTGTGGCCTTGGGGGCCCTCGGGGCCCGTTCCCGCCATTACTGTGTCGAAGCCTTGCGGCCGTCGCTATGGGGGACATCCCCCAGATCACCCCGGACTTTCCGAGGGCCTCTAGGGGTCGTCCCCTGATCAGGCACCTCCGACGGTAGGGTCCGGCGGCAGAATCCATAGCCCGCTTGAGAGTGAATCCGGTCTCCCGAAGGAGCGAATTCCAGGTCCCCGATACAGGGGGGTCGAGTATGCCCGGGTCCCCCGGATTGGGGATGCAAGAACCCTGCGTGCGGGGGAAGACGGAAAGGGTATGGACGGGAAGGATGGGGGCATGACGATCCTGAAACGCATCTATGGACCGATGTTCGAGACGAAGACCTACAAGGAGGTCCTGTTCCTCCTCGCTGGCCTCGTCTTCGGCATCCTCTGGTTCACCGTGTTCGTCACCCTCTATTCGGTGGGTTTCGGCACCATCGTGATCTGGATCGGGGTGGGGATCCTGGTCGGGACGCACGCCCTCCTCCGTGGTGTCGGGGCCGTCGAACGTTCCCAGGTCAGGTTGCTCCTCGGGCACCGGGTGCCCGCCCCCGCACCGCTGGCCTTTGAGCCTGCCCGCGACTCCCAGTACCCGGGGTTGGTGAACTTCGGACGCCGATCGGCCGCGCTCCTGCGCGACGGGCACAGTTGGCGCGTGTTCGCCTGGACCTGCCTCAGGATCATTTCGGGGCCCCTCGGGTTCTCGTTCGCGGTCGTGTATCTGACCGTTCCCCCCGCCGTTTTCGCCGCACCGCTCTGGGACATCTTCGATTGGGGAAGGAATGACGGATACGGATGGACGGGATGGCTGTGGTTCGGGCCAGCCGCCTTCTTCATCGTCACACCGGCCCTCGCCTGGGTCATCCGCGGGCTCGGCGACCTCCACCGATGGCTCGCCGACGGGTTGCTCGGTCCCGGCAGGGACGAGGTCCGGCAGATTGCCCTTGCCCGGGCCGCCAGGGCGGAGGAGCAGATCCGCATCGACCAGGAGCTGCACGACTCCATCGGCCACATGGTCTCGATGATCGTCGTCCAGGCCGGGGCCGGGGCACACGTCTTCGACAAGGATCCGGCGTTCTCCCGGCGGGCCCTCGCCAACATCGAGGAACGCGGACGGGCGGCCCTGGGAGAGCTCGATCGCATCATCGCCCACATCCGCGGCGATCAGCCCGAGACCCTGGTGCCCCTCCCGGGCGTGGAGGACCTCCCCGGTCTGATCGATGGGGCCCGCGACGCCGGGGTATCGGTCTCCGCCCGGCTGCAGGTCGGCGAAATTCCCGCCGCACTGGGCAGGGGCATCTACCGGGTCATCCAGGAGGCCCTGACGAACGCCGCCAAACACGCCCCCGGCGGCGAGGTCGAGGTAGTCGCGGTTTCTGACGACACACTCGTCGCCCTGTCGGTGTCCAACACCCTCACGGACCCCATCCCCTCCGACACCACGGGTGGCAACGGGCTGGCGAGCATCAGGGATCGGGTGACCCTCATGGGCGGACACGCCACGGTCGGCCCCGCTCCGGACCACCGGTTCGCCGTCAAGGCCGTGCTTCCCATCGAGGACATGCTTCCCGATGGGCCGCCGACGGACTGTAGCCTGACGGCAAAGTGTCGGTGCCTCGTCTGCCAGACCATTCGGAGGAGTTCAAAATGAGGATCGCGATCGTCGACGACGACCCCCTCGTCCGCATGGGGCTTCGAGCCATCCTGTCCTCGGTCGAGGAGTGGGAGGTCATCGGGGAGGCGGGGGACGGAGCTGAGGCGGTCTCCCTGGTTGCCGAGGAGAAGCCCGACCTGGTCTTGATGGACGTCAGGATGCCCGGGATGGATGGGCTCGAGGCGACGCGCCAAATCGTCGATTCCGGCCTGGACACCAAGGTCCTGGTCCTGACGACCTTCGAGGTCGACGAATACGTCTTCGAGGCCATGCGGGCAGGGGCGTCGGGCTTCGTCCTGAAAAGGGTTCCCCCGACGGAACTGATCGAGGCGGTCCGGATGGTCGCCGTCGGGGAGTCCCTCCTCTTTCCCGCGAGCACCCGCAGGGTCATCGAGCGGTTCGCCCACGCCACGGCGGGGGGGTCGCTCCCGGACCTCACCGAGCGGGAGCAAGACATACTCAGGGCTCTGGCCAAGGGGAAATCGAACCAGGAGATCGCGAGCAGCCTCTTCATCACCCAGGAAACCGTGAAGTCGCACGTCGCTTCAGTATTGATGAAGCTCGGGGTCCGCGATCGGACGCAGGCGGTCATCGCCGCTTACGAAACGGGATTCATCCAGCCGGGCGAGGCTTAAGCCCTCCTCGAGCATCTATCCGTCCCGTATAGGCTGGGGGCCATCGCGCCCCCTGGCGCGCCCCCAGTGAGGACACCGATGGACCTGTACGAGTACCAGGCGCGCGACCTGTTCGAGCGGCACGGCGTCCCCGTGCTCCCCGGGATCGTCGCAGAGACCCCATCGGAAGCCCGGGCGGCAGCGGAACGGATGGGCGGAGATGTCGTCGTCAAGGCCCAGGTCAAGACGAACGGGCGGGGCAAGGCGGGGGGCATCAAGCGGGTCGCCTCACCGGCTGAGGCGGAAGCCGAGGCCGCCCGAATCCTCGGGATGACCGTCAAAGGGAACGTCGTCAAGAGGGTCATGGTCACCCCGGCGGCCGCCATCGCCGAAGAGTACTACTTCTCGCTTCTGCTCGATCGTTCGACCAGGCGCTATCTCGCCCTGTGCTCGGTCGAAGGGGGAATGGACATCGAGAGGCTGGCAGCCGAGCATCCAGGATCGCTGGCGAGGATCGACATCGATCCCCGGGTGGGAATCAACGAGGCCAAGGCTCGGGAGATCGTGACGGCGGCCCGGATCGACCCGGAGATCGCCCCGGCCGTCGCCGAAGCCGTCCTGCTCCTGGGCCGGGTCTACACGGAGGAGGAGGCGATCCTGGTCGAGGTCAACCCGCTGGTCCGCACGGAAGCTGGTGACGTGATCGCCCTCGACGGAAAGGTGACCCTCGACGACAACGCTCGTTTCCGGCATCCCGACCATCTCGACCTCCTCGATCCCGCTTCCTCCGATCCGCTTGAGCTTCGGGCAGCCGACAAGCACCTCAACTACGTCAAGCTCGACGGCCAGGTGGGGATCATCGGCAACGGAGCCGGGCTCGTCATGTCCACCCTCGACGGCGTCGCCGACGCCGGAAAGACGCGCCGGATACGCCCGGCGAACTTCCTCGACATCGGGGGTGGGGCTTCGGCCGAGGTCATGGCGAGCGGCCTCGACATCATCCTCGCGGACCCCCAGGTGCGGGCCGTCTTCGTCAACGTCTTCGGGGGAATCACCTCGTGCGTCGAAGTGGCGAGGGGCATCGTCGGGGCACTCGAGGCGATGGGGGACGCGGCCTCGCGACCCATCGTGGTCCGCCTCGACGGGAACGCGGTCGCCGACGGCAGGCGCATCCTTGCGGAGGCCGGACACCCCCTGGTGACGCAGGTCGACACCATGGACGAGGCGGCGGCGAGGGTGGCCGAATTGGCCGCGGAGGCGTCATGACCATTTTCCTCGATGAGAACTCGCGCATCGTCGTCCAGGGGATGACGGGCGGAGAGGGGCGGAAGCACACGGTCCGGATGCTGTCGGCGGGAACCGCGGTCGTCGGCGGGGTCAACCCCCGAAAGGCAGGCGCGGCCGTCGACTTCGATATTGATGGGCGAACCCGGCCCCTGCCGGTGTTTGGGACCGTGGCCGACGCCGTCGAGGAGACAGGGGCGGACGTGTCCGTCATCTTCGTTCCCCGGCAGGCGGCCAGGGAGGCAATCATCGAGGCGGTCGACGCCGGCATCGGACTCGTCGTCATCATCACGGAGGGCATTCCCGTCGCGGATGTCGCCCGCGCCCTCGCCCATGCGCGCGAGGTGGGGGCCAGACTCGTCGGCCCCAACTGCCCCGGCGTCATCTCCCCGGGGCGTTCGAACGCGGGCATCACCCCGGCCGACATCACCGGCCCCGGTCCCATCGGGCTCGTGTCGAGGTCGGGGACCCTGGTCTACCAGATGATGTACGAACTCCGGGACATCGGGTTCACCACCTGTGTCGGCATCGGGGGCGACCCGGTGATCGGCACCACCCACATCGACTGCCTCGAGGCCTTCGAGCGGGATCCAGACACCGAGGCGATCGTCATGATCGGGGAGATCGGGGGCGATGCCGAGGAGCGCGCCGCCGACTTCATCCGAGAGAACGTGACCAAGCCCGTCGTCGGATACGTCGCGGGTTTCACGGCGCCCGAGGGACGCACGATGGGGCACGCCGGCGCGATCGTCTCGGGCACCAGCGGCACGGCGGAAGCCAAGAGGGCCGCGCTCGAGGTCGCCGGGGTCCGGGTCGGGACGACTCCCTCCGAGACGGCTGCCCTCGTTCGTTCGATCGTGGGCCGATAGGCCCGGCGGTTCGCTCCCACCCTCGGATGAGCGCGAGGGTGAGGATGGAAGCATGGCCACGGCTTCCGAGGACGAGCAGCAATCGTCGCCTGAGGCGCCGAGCCCGGTGTCGCGTTCTGCCGCCCCCCCGTGGGCGTCGGGGATCGTCACCGGGGTCGAGACGGCCGTCCTCTCCGCTGGGCTGGTGTACGCCTTCGTTTTCGCGGTGGTGGCATCTGCCCCCTCGGTCGACGGTTCGATCGCCGCGGACTGGTCGGGGGCGTGGGACGTCGGCACCTCGATTTGGCTCCTCGCCCACGGGGTCCCGGCAACGGTCGGGGATGTGGCCGTCACCCTCCTCCCCCTCGGCCTTATGCTGGCCATCGGCGTCATCGCCGCATCCGTCGCGCGACGCGTCGCCGTTCCCGCCCATGCGTCGGTCCTCTCCGCCGCATTCACCTATGGGGTGATCGCCGCTATCGTCTCGGCGAGCGATCACGGGGGGGCCGGATCGGTGTGGAAGGCCGGCATCGTCGGCGGCCTGATCACGGGAATGGGGGCCTCGTTCGGACTCATGCGAGGACACGGGTTCAGGTTCTTCGAGGGTGTGGCCCTCCCCCGCATCGCGGGACTCGGCCTTCGCCTCGGCGTAGGGGCCTGGGCGATGTGCCTGGGCGCCGGGACGGCCGTCGCCGTCATCTGGCAGGCCTCCGCGGCCGACAGGATGGCCGGGGTCGTCGAGGGCGTCGCACCGGACCTGGCAGGGGGACTGGCGCTCGCGGCAGGAGAGACGGCCTATGTCCCGAACCTCGCCGTGTGGGGCCTTTCGTGGCTGACGGGAGAAGGCTTCCAATTCGGCTCCGGCAGCCGCTATTCCCCCGGGGAGGTCGTGGCCGGGCCGACGCCTGACGTTCCCTTGATCGCCTCTCTTCCCCAGGGTTCCGGAGGACTTCTCGTGGCCGCGCCCCTCATCCTGGTGATCGTGGGGATGGTCTCGCGGGCGGCGGCTCGACGGTGGCTGCCCTCATCCGGCACGGGCTATGCGGCGCAGGCCGTGGCCGTGGGGGTGGTCGGCTCCCTGACATGGGGCATCGTCGTCCTGGCCTCGGGGTCGGCGGGGGGAGGGGCCCTCGTCGAAGTGGGACCGACTCCGCTGCCGGTTTCCCTGGCCGTGGCGGGCCTCGTCGGGGCGGGCTTCCTGCTGGTGTCCGTCGGGTTCGAGGCAGCCCGGCGGGTGGACTCTAGGAGTCGGTCCCGAGGAGCCAGGAGAGGGGCAGGCCGAGTCGGGACAACCGCACCCGAGCCGCCTCCTCGAATTCCGCCGAGCAACGATCCCTTGCGGCTATGGTGATCGCCCCCGCGTTGCAGTCCTGGAGCGTCCGCAATTCGTCGTACAGCACGACGGCGACGCCGTAGTTGAGGGCGAGAGAGCTCGCCACGAGGAGACCGCCGACCACCAGGGTCCACCATCCCGTCGAGGTCACCGAACGCATGAGGATCACCGCTCGGACACCGAGAACGACGGCGGCGACGGCGAAGGGAAGGCCCGCCATGCCCCACGGCAGGGGAAGCAGGGCCAGGAGGATGGCTGCCCCGAGGACATAGGCGAACAGCCGGGCGGCCTTGACGACCCGTGGCGGATGCGGGATCCGGGCTGAAGGGGCAGGCATCATGTCCTCGCGTAGGTGAGAGCACCAGCATGCCGATAGGGTCGGATTGTGACAAGCGTGTCCGCCCCTCGCTCCCTCGTCGTCTTGGCATCCGGCGCGGGGACGACGATGGCGGCCATCCTCAAGGCAACCGCCGATCCGGAGTACGGGGCCCGCATCTCGGCCGTGATCTCCGACAAGGAGGATGCCCCGGCCCTCGACATTGCCAGGGCCGCGGGCGTCCCGGTGGAGATCATCCCCCTTGAAGGATTCTCAAGCCGCGGGGAGTGGGACCGGGCCCTGGGAGACGCGATCGAGCATCACGCTCCCGACCTCGTGGTCCTCGCCGGCTTCATGAAGATCCTCGCCCCGGAGACGGTCGAGCGGTTCCCCGAGTTCATGATCAACACCCACCCGGCGCTCCTGCCGGCGTTCACCGGCGCCCACGCCGTCCGGGACGCGCTCGCCCACGGGGTTAAGGTCACCGGCTGCACCGTCCACTTCGTCGACGCCGGGGTCGACACCGGACCGATCGTCGCGCAGGCGACGGTCGAGGTGGAGGACGGGGACACGGAGCAGTCGCTCCATGAACGGATCAAGGTCGTCGAGCGGGGTCTCGTCGTGGACACCGTTCGGCGGCTCCTTGAGGACGGGTGGACGGTCGAGGGCCGACGGGTACGGTGGGGATCATCGGAAGGGAAGGAAGCATGAACGAGAGAAGGCCCATCACGAGGGCTCTGGTGTCCGTCTACGACAAAACCGGGCTCGAGGAGTTCGCGCGCGGGCTTCACGCCGCGGGGGTGGCACTCGTCTCGACCGGTTCGACGGCCAAGCGTATCGCCGAGGCCGGCGTTCCAGTTGCCAAGGTCGAAGAGTTGACGGGCTTCCCCGAGTGCCTGGATGGACGAGTCAAGACCCTTCATCCCCGCGTGCATGCCGGCATCCTCGCCGACCGTCGACTCGACGATCACATCGCCCAACTCGCCGAACTCGACATCGAGCCCTTCGACCTGGTCGTGAGCAACCTCTATCCCTTCGCCTCGACGGTTGCCTCCGGCGCCACGGCGGATGAGGTCATCGAACAGATCGACATCGGTGGGCCATCGATGGTCCGGGCCGCGGCGAAGAACCACCCGAGCGTGGCCGTCGTCGTAGATCCGGCGGACTACGAGGCCGTCCTCGCCGCGGTCTCCTCGGGGGGATTCACGCTCGCGGAGCGACGGGCCCTGGCCGTCCGCGCCTTCCGGCACACGGCGACCTACGACATCGGGGTCGCGTCCTGGATGGGCAACGTCCTCGCCCCCGACGACGACGGCACCGGCTTCCCCGACTGGGCTGCGTGGAGCGCCAGCAAGCGCGCAACGCTCAGGTACGGGGAGAACCCCCACCAGCGGGCCGCCCTCTACGTCGATCATCACTTGACCGGGGGCATCGCCCGAGCGGAGCAACTCCACGGCAAGGAGATGTCCTACAACAACTACGTGGACATCGACGCCGCCTGGAGGGCGGCGCATGACCATGCCGGGCCGACCGTCGCCGTCGTCAAGCACGCCAATCCGTGTGGGATCGCCGTCGGGTCGGACATCGCCGATGCCCACGCCAAGGCACACGCCTGCGACCCCGTCTCGGCCTATGGGGGCGTCATCGCCGTCAACGGCGAGTTGACGGCGGCCGCAGCCCGTCAGATCGCGGAGGTCTTCACCGAGGTGATCGCCGCCCCGGGGTATGAGAAGGAGGCGCTCGAGATCCTCAAAGAGAAGAAGAACCTGAGGATTCTCGTCGTCGAAGATGGCCGCCCGGCCGTCGAGTTCCGTCCCGTGTCCGGGGGGCTGTTGCTTCAGGAGGCGGATCGGGTGAACGCCCCCGGCGACGACCCTGGCGCCTGGACCCTCGTCGTCGGCGACCCCGTCGACGATGCGACACTTGCCGACCTGGCCTTCGCGTGGCGGGCGTGCCGCTCGGTCAAGTCCAACGCGATCCTTCTGGCGAAGGATGGGGCCTCCGTCGGGATCGGGATGGGACAAGTCAACCGGGTCGACTCGTGTCGGCTCGCCGTCGCGCGGGCGGGGGAAGAACGGGCCAAGGGCTCGGTCGCCGCGTCCGACGCCTTCTTCCCGTTCCCGGATGGGCTCGAGGTTCTGACGGAGGCTGGGGTCGTCGCGGTCGTCCAGCCCGGAGGGTCCGTCAGGGACGAAGGGGTGATCGAGGCTGCCGGGCGTGCGGGGATCGCGATGTACGTGACCGGGACCCGGCACTTCTTCCACTAGGAGAAACGTGGGAACGGATCCGAGGACGGTATGGGCGCTCTGGCTGCCCTTGGTTGTCGTGGCCGTGTGGGTGGGGGCGAGCGCCCCCTTCAGCGTCACCGCGACGGCTTGGGGGCTTGCGGCACTTTCCGCAGGTTCCGCGGTCGGCCGTTGGACCCTGGCGGACCGGTCCGTGTTCGCGATCCGTCAGCGCGCCGTCGATGTCTCCATCCTCGCCTTCTTCGCCCTGGCTTTCGCCTTCATCGCCCTCTCGGGTCGGCTGGGCTAGCACAGATCACGGCGTCGGGGACGCCAAGGGCCCGGCCGGGATCGGCCGGGCCCCTGGAACAACAGATGTCTCGGGCGCCTACTTCTCGGGTAGTTCGTAGACCTCGACGATCTCGAGGTCTTCCTCGGGGCCGAAGGCCCGAACGAGAAGCCCGACGAAGGCCCCGGCCAGAATCATCGCGAGCCACCAGTACCAGAGCTGAGACAAGCCCCACCTGGCACCGGCATCATCGGTCGCGAAGAGTGCCGTCGCGGTCACCCGGGCGGGGTTGAGGCCGCCGCCGGTGAAGGGTCCGGCGAGCAGGATCAGCACGCCGATGCTCAGGCCGATGGAGACGGGGGCCTGACCCCTCGGGGCCCGGATGGACGTGGCCGCGAGGATGACCCCGACGAGGAGCGCCGTCACGATGAACTCGACGACGAGGCCATAGTTGAGCGCGATCCCGGCCGGCGAGTGGCCGCCGCTGCCGATGGCAATGGTGGACATCGCCTCTCCGGCGGTCGGAGCAGTGAAGCCGATGTCGGAGGTGACGGGGTCCCCGGCGGTCAGAAGCGGGAAACCCTGGGAGAGCCAGTAGACCACCCCGGCTGCCGTGACCGCCCCCGCGACCTGGACGATGATGTACAGCGCCACGTCGCGTCCGGGAAAGCGTCCGGCCACCCAGGCGCCGACGGTGACCGCCGGGTTGAAGTGCGCACCGGATACGCGGCCGAAGGCGACGAAGAGGGCGAGAAGGGTGATCCCCCAGGCGAGGGCGCCCGTCAGGGCGGCGGCGAGGTTCTGATTGGGGAAGACCTTCATGACATCGATGGCGTCGTTCGGCTGCGACAGGGCGGCCGTTGACGTCAGGATTGCCCCGAAGAGGGCGGTTCCGAGCCCCACGAACATGAAGATGAAGGTTCCGATCAATTCGGCGGACAGGCGCGAGGCGAGACCGGGGGCTCCGGCCTCCTCGGCGGCCCAGAGGTCCTCGTCAAGATCGACCTGGAATTCTGCGGCTTCGGGCGGAGGCATTTTTACCTGAGCCTTGCTGGCCGGTGCTTTCTTGGCCGGGGTCTTCTCGGCCGGCGCGTTCTTTGCCATAGTCATCCGATCTGTGTCATGAAGCCTGGTCGCTCCAAGGTTCATCCTGCCACGGGAAGTCCGGTTGGGGCAGAAGTGGGCCCAAAGGCCGGTCCTGGGTGTCGTCGAACCGGCTAGCCTGGTTCCGGCGCGATTCTTCCAATCCAGAGAGGGGAGCCTCAATGGCAAAGATCAAGGTTTCCGGCCCGGTAGTCGAACTCGACGGTGACGAGATGACCCGGATCATCTGGCAGGCCATCAGGGAGACCTTGATCCTGCCCCACCTTGACCTCGACCTCAGGTACTTCGACCTGTCGATAGAGAACAGGGACGCGACGGACGATCAGGTGACCGTCGACGCGGCCCACGCGATCCTGGAGCACGGCGTCGGGGTCAAATGCGCCACCATCACGCCGGACGAGGCCCGGGTCGAGGAGTTCCACCTCAAGAAGATGTGGAAGTCCCCGAATGGCACCATCCGCAACATCCTCGACGGTGTCGTCTTCCGCGAGCCCATCCTCATCTCCAATATCCCCCGCCTCGTCCCCGGATGGACCAAGCCGATCGTCATCGGCCGTCACGCCCACGGAGACCAGTACAGGGCGACGGACGCCAAGATCCCAGGGGCGGGGACGGTCACCATGACCTTCACGCCCGACGACGGTTCGACCCCCATGGAGATGGAGATCGTGAAGATGCCCGAGGGGGGCGGCGTCGTCATGGGGATGTACAACTTCAACGAGTCCATCGCAAACTTCGCCCGGGCGGTGTTCCGATACGGGCTCGAGCGGAACTACCCCGTCTACATGTCCACCAAGAACACCATCCTCAAGGCGTACGACGGCGCGTTCAAGGACATTTTCCAGGACGTGTTCGTCCGGGAGTTCAAGGCCGATTTCGACAAGGCAGGCCTGACATACGAGCACCGGCTCATCGACGACATGGTCGCCGCCGCCCTCAAGTGGGAGGGAGGATACGTGTGGGCCTGCAAGAACTACGACGGCGATGTCCAGTCGGACACCATCGCCCAGGGCTATGGGTCGCTCGGACTCATGACGAGCGTCCTGATGACCCCCGACGGTCGGACGATCGAGGCCGAGGCCGCCCATGGCACCGTGACGCGTCACTATCGGCAGCACCAAGCAGGACGGCCGACATCCACGAACCCCATCGCCTCGATCTTCGCCTGGACCGGCGGCCTCAAGCACCGTGGCAAGTTGGACGGCACGCCCGAGGTCACCGGCTTTGCGGAGGCGCTCGAGGAGGTCTGCGTCCGGACCGTCGAGTCAGGGAAGATGACGAAGGACCTGGCGCTTATCGTGGGGCCCGAGCAGGGCTTCCTCACGACGGAGGAATTCATGGGGGCGCTTGCCGACGGGCTTTCTGCGAGGCTCGCGTGAGCCCGGTCACCGTCACCGTCACGGGGGCCGCCGGGCAGATCGGCTACGCCCTCCTTTTCCGGGTGGCGTCCGGTCAGATGCTCGGCTCCGATACCCCGGTCAGGTTGAGGCTTCTCGAGATTCCCGAGGCGGTTCAGGCCGCGGAGGGCACGGCGATGGAACTCTGCGACTGCGCCTTCCCCCTGCTTGTCGGCCTCGATGTGTTCGACGACCCGCAAGCGGCCTTCGACGGGGTGAACGTCGCACTCCTGGTCGGGGCTCGACCCCGGGGGGCGGGCATGGAGCGGGGCGACCTCCTTGAGGCCAACGGCGGAATCTTCAAGCCTCAGGGCGAGGCCATCAACTCGGGCGCGGCATCCGACGTCCGTGTCCTCGTCGTCGGCAACCCGGCCAATACCAATGCCCTCATCGCCTCCGCCCACGCGCCCGACGTCCCCGCCGAGCGGTTCAACGCCATGACCCGGCTCGACCACAATCGCGCCCTCGCCCAGCTCGCGGCGAAGACGGGGGTCCCCGTGAGGGAGATCGACAACGTCATCATCTGGGGGAACCACTCGGCCAAGCAGTACCCGGACATCGCGCATGCGATCATCCGGGGGCGGGCTGCGGTCGAGGTCATCGACGACGAGGCCTGGGTCCGGCAGGTGTTCGTCCCCCGGGTCGCCAAGCGCGGCGCCCAGATCATCGACGCCCGGGGGGCGTCCTCGGCGGCGTCGGCCGCAAACGCCGCCATGGAGCATGTGCGGGACTGGGTGGAGGGCACCCCGGAGGGCGTCTGGACCTCCGCCGCGATCCGCTCCGACGGCTCGTATGGCATCGACGAGGGCCTCTTCTCCTCCTTCCCCGTCGTCTCGAGGGGCGGGGTGTGGGGGGTCGTCCAGGGGCTTGAGGTCGACGAGTACGCGCGCGGCAAGATCGAGGAGTCGGTCGCCGAACTCCGCGAGGAGCGGGACGCGGTCCGGGCCCTGGGGCTGATCTAGTCGGCCTGCTTGCCGGGCGTGGCTCAGTAGGTCAGCCCATAGCCGATCGGGTAAAGGTACTCGTCCCCGGACGAAGCCGACGGCACCTGGGAGAGATCCCGGGGCCAGTTCATCGGCAGCCGCCCCGTGAAGGGCACATCACCGAAGAGCACATCCGCGACGCCCTCCCCGGCCGTTCCTGGGAGCCAGGCCGCGACGACGGCGTCCGCCTTGCCGAGGGCGTCGGTGATGATGACTGGGCGGCCCGAAACCACGACGAGGACGGTGCTGTCGCAACGGCCCTCGAGGGTGTCCAGGACGGAGAGCCCGGGGAGGGCGAGGTCGGTGGAGTCGCCCACTCCCTCGGCGTAGGGCCGCTCCCCGACGGCGGCCACGCAGACGTCGACCATTCCAGAGTCGGGGAGTTCGTCGAGGACCGTGACGCCAGCCTCTGCCCGCTCGGTGATGCCTTCCAGGATAGTCGTGCCCGGGATGACCGGACCGGAGTCGCCCTGCCACGACATCGTCCACCCGCCGGCCTGGATGCCCATGTCATCGGCGGCGTTCCCCACCACAGCGATGGTCTGCGCTGAATCGGACAGAGGGAGGACGCCGTCGTTCTCCAGCAGGACGAGGGACTTGGCGACAGCCTCACGGGCGAGGGCGCGGTGCTCCGCGCTGCCGATGGTGTCAAGGAGCGTGGGGTCGGGATAAGGGTTCTCGAACAGCCCCATCTCGAACTTGACCGTGAGGATGCGGCGGACGGCCTCGTCGATGCGGTCGATCGAGACGTCCCCGCCCATGAGGCTCAGCGAGAGGGCCTCCTTGAAGGCCTCGGCGTCATAGGGGACCATCACCATGTCGACTCCGGCGTTGACGCATCGGGCGATCGAGTCCTGGAAATCGTCGGGATTGATGTGGTCGCACCCGGCCCAGTCGGAGACGACGAATCCTGTGAAGCCGAGGTCCTCCCGGAGGGTGTCGGTGACGAGGGCCTGGTTCCCGTGGATCTTGACCCCATCCCACGAGGAGAAGCTGACCATGACCGTGCGGGCGCCCGCGTCGATGGCGTCTTGGTACGGCGGCAGGAGGACGTCCCGGAGAAGAGCCGGATTCGCGGGAGTGTTGCCCTGGTCGAGCAGGTACTGCTGGACGATGAATTGGGTCGACGACCCGTAGACGGTGGAGCCGTCCCCGATGAAGTGCTTCGCGGTCGCGATGACGCTGGCGGGGTCGGTGAGGTCGTCGCCTTGGATCCCTCGGATGTAGGCCGCCCCGAGGCTCGCGACGATCACGGGATCCTGGGAGTACGCCTCGTAGGTCCGGCCCCAGCGGATGTCGCTCGGTATCGCCAGGACGGGCGAGAACGTCCAGCGCACGCCGACCGCGGCCGCCTCCTCCGCCGTCGCCCGCCCGATGCGCTCGACGAGGTCGGGATCGTTTGCCGCGCCGAGCCCGATCTGGTGGGGGAAGACGGTGCCCCCGTAGAGGGCCCCGAATCCGTGGACGGCGTCGACTCCGTAGATGATGGGGATCCCCAGGCGGGTATCCTCGACCGCCTCCCGCTGGTGCTCGGCGGTGACCGAGAGCCACTCGTCGGGCGTTCCCGTCCCCACGGTTCCCCCGCCGTGGAGCACGCTGCCGAGCCACAGGTCCGAAACGTCATCGGGGGACAGCGACCCCTCCTCGATTTGGGCCATCTGCCCGATCTTGTCCTCGGCGGCCATATGGGAGAGGAGATCGTCGACGCGTTGGTCGATCGGGAGGGAGGGGTCCTGGTACGGGAACTCGAACGACGGACTCGGTGAGGGGGTGGGGGAGGGGGCGACGTCTTTGCTGCCGCATCCAGTCGCCGCGAGAACCAATATCGCGGCAGAGATCATCCCGACAGTCTGAGTCCTCATGCACCCATGGTATTGACGACCAAGGATTCGGGTGAAGCAAGGGGCGAATGAGGCCGAATCGAAACATGGGCGATCCATCAGACGGTCGGATGACGCTCCACCGGAATTCGAGCGATGGGGATTCGTCACATCTGCGGGGACTTGGGAATCCGCAAGGTAAAATCGAACGTAGTCCACGTCAAGGAGGCCCCATGGCCCGCCTGAAGCGCGCTACTGCCCGCGTCGCATTGCTGGCGCTCGCCGTCGGCTCGGCCGTGGGCGCAGGGGCCCTCGTCGCCTCGGCCGCCAGCGGAACGGTCACCCTCACCCTCGCCGGGGATCATACATACGTCGCGGGAGAGCAGGTCGAACTGGGGATCGCCTATTCCGATACCTCCTTCAGCGGGGTGGCCGAGCTCCAGCGGTGGGATGAGGGGAATGCGGCATGGGACTCGATCCTGGAATACGACATGGTCGACGGCGTTGTAGCCGATTTCCTGTACATCCGGGACGGTCTGGGTGAGCCTGAGCAGGTAAGGGCTGTGGTCGATGGAACCCCCAGTGACGCCATCACCGTGACGCGCGAGGCTTTCGAGTCGAGTGTCACCGGTGATATGGACCTCCTTCCCGGGGATGAGTCTTTTCTGGGGATCACGACGAATGCCGACTACATGGACGGACCGGCGAACGTCTATACCTGGGACGAAGCGACCGATACCTGGCTGATCTACGACGAGGTCACCATGGGGGGAGGCGTGGGGGCCTTCCAGCCGGATCCGTGGCGGGCCCGTTCATACATGGTCGGCTTCTATGAGGAGACGGGCGAGTTCGAGAATTTCTTCAGCGACCGGTTCGATGTCGAGGTGTGGTTCGAGAACCCCTATGTCGAGTGGGACCCGGAGTTCTACTACGGAGAGTCGGTCTACGCCGACCTCCACTGGGGCGGTTTCGGCACGAGCGACGTCGTCACGCTTCAGTACTACGTGGAGCCGGTCGGTTCGACGGCCGGATATTGGACGAATAGTGCGCTCGGTTCGGTGGTCTCGGTCGACGGGTACACGCACGTCGAGTGGCAGGCGGCCGGTACCACCCAGTATCGCTTCAGGGTCTCGCATCTCGACGGCCCTGAGGTTGATCTCGACCCCTTCACGATGGTCTTGATTCCCTCGGATGTCGTCGCGGTTCCCGACGCTGCTTCGATTCCGGCCAACACTCCGGCGGGGGCGACGGTGACGGTGGAGCCTGCTCCCGCGACGGGGACGGCGCGGATCCAGTATCTGAATGGAGACGTGTGGACGACGTTCGGTCCCGTGATCACGCTCACGGACGGGACCGGGCATGTGGCGTGGAATCCTGGGACATCGGAGTTCACGTACCGATTCGTGTATTGGACGTCCTATTCAGATCCGTTCGAGGTGGGCATCGTCTTCCCGACGGTGACGGGGACTCCGGATGCTGCTTCGATTCCGCCGATGACTCCTGCGGGGGCCACCGTGACGGTGGATCCCGCTCCGGCTTCTGGGACGGCAAGGATTCAGTACCTCAATAGGGGGATATGGACGACATTCGGTCCGGAGATCGCCTTGACGGACGGGACCGGGCATGTGACCTGGAATCCGGGGACGTCGGAGTTCACCTACCGGTTCGTCTACGGGAATTACATCTCCGACACGTTCACGGTGGGGATTCTCGCCCCGACGGTGACGGGTGTTCCGGACGCGGCTTCGATTCCGCCGGGGAGTCCGGCGGGAGCGACGGTGACGGTCGATCCTGCCCCCACGACGGGGACGGCCCGGATCCAGTACCTCAACGGAAGCACGTGGACGACGTTCGGTCCG
>JAFGBM010000007.1 GCA_016933155.1 Demequinaceae bacterium
GAGCTGGAGGCGGAGCTGGAGGCGGAGCTGGAGGCGCGGCGGGCGCAGTATGCCTACTACAGGCAGTTTCTGATCGGCCGAGTGGACGCCGAGCCGGTCACACTGGCGAGCCTTGGAAAGTGGCACGGGGGGATGACCCCATCGACGACGAATCCCCGGTATTGGGACTCGGGCGACATCCCTTGGCTCGCCTCGATGGACGTGAGCGACGAAGACACCGAACGGATTCGAGGCCGCATCACGCGCTTCGCTCTTGAGGAGACTTCACTTCGGGTCGTTTCCGCGCCGTCTGTTGCGGTAGTAATGCGTTCGAACATCTTGCGTCGGCGACTGCCAATTGGCCTGATTAAGGTCGACACCGCTGTGAATCAGGATGTGCGCGCATTGGTCCCACACGACCAAGTTGACGCTGGCTACGTTTACCAAGCTCTCCTCGCGGCCAGCGAACAAATCCGGAGCAAGTGCGTGCGCACGGACGGTTCAATGGCGGCGGTAGATTCCAAGGGTTTCTTCGGTTGGGGCATTCCGCTGCCGCCGTTAGAAGAGCAGCGCCACATCGCAAACGAGCTTTCGACATTCGACGCGCTGGTGAACGATCTGTCGTCGGGCCTGCCTGCGGAGATTGCCGCGCGTCGTGCCCAGTACGAGCACTACCGGGATCGGCTGCTGACCTTTGAGGAAGCGGCGGCATGAGCGACACTGGGCCTGATCGCATCGGCGACAGCGACGACCCCCGCTTGTCGACGCGCCGCTTCGAGCCCATCGCGGTGAGCACCGAGAGCACGGTTGTCGCCGAGTTCGTGCCCGACGCCGCCAAGGCGACCGCCTACCAGAGTGAGGCCGAGCTCGAGAGGGCGTTCATCGACCTGCTGAAGGAGCAGGCGTACGAGTACCTGCCGCTGACGAGCGACGACGACCTGGTGGCGAACCTCCGTACGCAGTTGGCCGCACTCAACGCGATCGAGTTCTCCGACGCCGAGTGGACGAAATTCCTCACCGAGTGCATCGCGGGTGAGAAGGACACGATCGTCGAGAAAACGAAGCGCATCCAAGAGGACCACATCCAGATACTCAAGCGCGACGACGGGACAACCAAGAACATCTTCCTGATCGACAAGCAACAGATCCACAACAACCGCCTGCAGGTGATCAACCAGTACGAGGCCGAGGGGGCGCGTGCCAACCGTTACGACGTCACCGTGCTGGTCAACGGCTTGCCCATGGTGCACATCGAACTGAAGCGCCGCGGCGTCAAGATCCGCGAGGCGTTCAACCAGATCAACCGTTACCACCGCGACAGCTTCTGGGCCGGGTCAGGGCTGTTCGAGTACGTCCAACTCTTCGTGATCAGCAACGGCACCCGCACCAAGTACTACAGCAACACGACGCGCAGGCAGCACATCGACGAAGCGGCGGGCGCGAGGCGTGCAAGAAACACGTCCAACAGCTTCGAGTTCACCAGTTGGTGGGCCGACGCGAGCAACAAGCCCATTCAGGACCTCACCGGATTCGCCAAGACGTTCTTCGCCAAGCACACCATCCTCAACCTACTCACCCGGTACTGCGTCTTCACCGCCGACCGGTCCCTATTGGTGATGCGGCCGTACCAGATCGTCGCGACCGAGCGGATCCTCCAGCGCATCGTCGTCTCCACCAACGCGAAGACCGTCGGGACGTCAGCGGCGGGCGGCTACGTGTGGCACACGACCGGCTCCGGCAAGACGCTGACGAGCTTCAAGACCGCACAACTCGCCACTGGGCTCCCTAGCGTCACCAAGGTCATCTTCGTGGTGGACCGCAAGGACCTCGACTACCAGACGATGGTGGAGTACGACCGCTTCGAGAAGGGCGCCGCCAACTCGAGCAAGTCCACCCGCTTGCTGAAGCGGCTACTCGAAGACCCTCAGAAGAGCATCGTCGTCACGACCATCCAGAAGCTCAGTCTGTTCGTTGAACGGAACAAGCGACACCCCGTCTACGGCGACCATGTGGTGATCATCTTCGACGAGTGCCACCGGTCCCAGTTTGGTGACATGCACACGGCCATTACCAAGGCGTTCCAGCGGTACAACCTGTTCGGATTCACAGGCACGCCCATTTTCGCCAAGAACTCACCCTCCGGCGGGAACCCCCAGCGGCGCACCACCGAGCAGGCCTTTGGAGAGAAGCTCCACGCGTACACGATCGTGGACGCCATTGGCGACAAGAACGTGCTGCCCTTTCGGATCGACTACCTCAACACCGTCGCCGTCAAGCCCGACGTGGTCGACAAGCAGGTGTCGGCGATCGACGCCGAGAAGGCGCTGCTCGATCCCAAGAGGATCGCGACGAACGTCGAGTACATCCGAAAGCACTTCGACCAGAAAACCAAACGAAACGAGGCCTACCGGCTTATGGATCGTCGGGTTACCGGATTCAACTCGCTCTTCGCGACCGCATCGATCGAGGCGGCGAAGCGGTACTACAACCAGTTCGCGAGACAGCAGTGGGACGTGCCCGAGGCACAGCGTCTCAAGGTCGCCATCATCTACAGCTTCGCGGCCAACGAGGATGACCTGGATGGCCTGCTGGCCGAAGAGGCGTTCGAGGTCGACGGACTGGATGCGACCTCTCGTGACTTCCTTGAGGATGCTATCCGCGACTACAACGACATGTTCAAGACGAACTTCGACACGTCATCGGACGGATTCCAGAACTACTACAAGGACCTGTCGAAGCGCATCCGGGACCGCGACCTGGATCTCGTCATCGTCGTCAACATGTTCCTCACGGGCTTCGACGCCACGACGCTGAACACGCTGTGGGTGGACAAGAACCTGCGCCAACACGGGCTGCTTCAGGCGTTCTCCCGCACCAACCGCATCCTCAACTCGGTCAAGACGTACGGCAACATCGTCAGTTTCCGCGACCTTGAGGACGCGACCAACGAGGCGATCGCCCTGTTCGGCAACAAGGACGCGCGCGGCATCGTCCTGCTCAAGCCGTACGCCGAGTACTACGGCGAGTACAGCGAGAAGGTAGCCGAACTGCTGGAGCGCTACCCGCTGGGTGAGCCGATCGTCGGCGAGGCCACGCAGAAGGCCTTCATCGCGCTGTTCGGGGCGATCCTGAGGCTGCGCAACATCCTGCAGGCGTTCGACGAGTTCGTGGGTCACGAGATCCTGAGCCCCCGCCAGTTCCAGGACTACCAAAGCATCTACCTGGACCTGTACCAGGAGTATCGGGCCATTGCCGATGCCGAGAAGGAGTCGATCAACGACGACGTGGTGTTCGAGATCGAGCTGATCAAGCAGGTCGAGATCAACGTCGACTACATCCTGATGCTAGTCAGGAAGTA
Organism: Demequinaceae bacterium; assembly: GCA_016933155.1. GTDB lineage: Bacteria > Actinomycetota > Actinomycetes > Actinomycetales > Demequinaceae > JAFGBM01. Next base: position 3,338 of record JAFGBM010000007.1, read on the forward strand.
CCAGGAGGGCATGGAACGGGACCTGGGCGCGGACAAGGAGATCAAGGCCCAGATCGACCGCGCCGTCGACTCCAGCGTCACCCTCCGAAGCAAGAAAGACCTCATTCAGGCCTTCGTCGACTCGCTCACGATCGAGGCCGCGGTGGACGCGGACTGGAAGACGTTCATCGCGGCACGGCGCGCTGAGGAACTCGATCTCATCATCTCCGAGGAGTCGCTCGACCGGGACGCGACCTACGCGTTTGTCGAACGGGCGTTCCGCGACGGACTCGTCTCTGCGACGGGCATGGCCATCACGGAGATCCTTCCTCCGGTGTCGCGGTTCTCGCAGGGCGGCGAGCGCGCCGCGAAGAAGCAAGCCGTACTCGACAAACTCACGGACTACTTCGAGAGGTTCTTCGGGATGGGGTGATGCGTCGGCGCCCGAGCGTCCGTACCCTTCCACGCGCCGTATTCCCCACGCCCGTCCGCGCCGCACTTGAGGCCCCGGACCATGCCTCCGCGTCGGCCACCTCCGTCCGCGCCACCGGCAAGGGTCTCTCCGCCCAGGGGTACGGCCTCCGCCCTCTCATCCTCGAGGTTGACGCGTTCCTGCCGCGCGCCCGCGTCCGCCTCCTCGAGGGCCACCCGGAGGTGTCGTTCGCCGAGATGGGCGGCGCGCCCCTCGCCCACGGCAAGCACTCCGCCACCGGGGTCATCGAACGCGGGCGCCTGCTCCGGGACGCGGGGCTGGTCATCCCGGACGACGCCATGGCCGGCTTCGGCGCGTCCGGCCTGGACGACGTGTACGACGCAGCGGCGATGGCACTGTTGGCGATGACATAGGCGGCGCGAAGGGTCGAGCGGGGCGAGGCGGTGTCGCTTCCCGATCCGCCCGAGGTGTTCTCCGATGGGGTGCCCAGCGCGATCTGGGTGTAGGGCGTGCGCGCCTCAACTAACAACCCCAACCAATGCGCGTGCTCGGATTGTCCACAGGCTGAGGTGAACCCTGGAGGACGAGAGACCTCAATGGCAAGGTCGGCACGTTAGCACTCAACTTCACGCTTTCGCCGACGAATCGCTGAAGGGCGGATTCAGCTTCGCGGTGGTGGTTCTAGCGTCGCAGGATGTCGATTCCTCTCGGCGCGCGGCCAGAACCATCACCCATCCCGGCACCGCCCGATTCCACTCGGTTCACGAGAACCCGGCCCGGAAGCGCCACGCCCTCCGCGTGCTGCAGTCTGCGCCGATGAGTGTCCTGATTGTCGAATCGGCAGCGGACACCCCACGTCGCCATGACCGGAGTAAGGCTCTGATCGTCGTCACTAAGTGGTGCGTCGCGAATGGTGTTTCGCGGCTGGTTCTTGAGCGTGACGATTCCCACGTCCACGCGGACAGGCGACTGATACGCGAATCCACGATGGCGCTCCCCGACGAGCGAAGGATGGAGTACTACCACCTCCGCTCACGTGAGGAACCTCTACTGTGGTTCGCCGACCTGATCGCGTGGTGCTGGTCGAGGGGAGGAGAGTGGCACGATCTGGCGCTCACCTTGGAGCCCACGGTCATCCGTGTGCCCTGAGAAAGCGCGAAGCCTGGCTGGCCGACCATCCGGAAGGCTGCCAGGCTCACTTCTCAGGGCTAGTGCCCCTCGCACTCTCGACTCTACCAGCAGGTCGCGGGGACGGCTAGCGTCTTCCACAGGACGGCCAGTGACCGAATCGGGACGAGGCGCCGCTTCCTCCGCGCGCGTCCGCTGCGGAGCCATCCACAGGCGCCGCCACGCCCATTGCCGGTGAACCTGAGCCCGACGTATCCTGAACGTGCAGGAGGGCGCGCAAGCGAACTCCCGACGCTCCCTCAGCCCCGGTCCTCCGGGGCTGAGGTGTTTGCGGAGGTCGCGGACTACGGAAGGTGGGCCATTCAGCGGGAGCTTGAAGGCAGGAATTCCGAGTGGCTCGAAGCCTACGTGAGACCTTCCCTCGCTTCACTCAACACACCGTGGGGTGGGTCTTCGGCTCCTTGGGGCAGATAGGAAGCCGGCTATCTCGGTTTCCCGAGAAGGAGTCCCCTGGACCCCTTGTCACCGGCTTACCTTTCAAGGATACGGTACGCCGCGGGCATCCGCGAGGAATCCACAGGCCCCGTCGCACCCATTGCCGGTGAACCTGAACCCGACGTATCCTGGAGGCGCAGGAGGGCGCGCAAGCGAACTCCCGCCATTCCCTCAGCCCCGGTTCTCCGGGGCTGAGGCGTTTCCCAGGACCGTGAGCCATGTGGCGCTGTTGGCGATCACTGTCCAGAGTGCTGTTGCGGGTTGACGGAGCGGCAGAGCATCGGCTTCCTGCAACACGCGTCGTGCGACATATGCCACCATGTCGGCGGCCTGAATCATGCGACTCGAACGCGACGGAACGAAGTAGATCGTGTCGAGGAGTCTTGAGGGCCTATCCAAGGCCTCCATTCCACCGCGCAAGTGGAGGAAGTCGTCGCGATAATCGTCAGCCCCCGACACATCGTCGGCGACGAGAAGCACGTGCTCTTGACGTTCACGCATCTTGCGCCCCAAGACTCGTATCGCCGTGTCGAGACACATTCGGTACGCTAAAGCTGCGTTCAAGGGGGTTGCGGTGTGATCGGGCGCGGAATAGGCGACTACGAATACCCGCGCACCGGACGACGCGACCGTGGTCAGCAAACGGTGGGCGAGGCGAAGGCGCAACCGCGTATCGCTTCGCAGAGGCGACCAGTCTCCCTTGTCTTGCATCACCTGCTGGGCATGGATCTCGACATCGCGCGGGATCCCGAATGTCCCATGAGCCCACTCCGCTTCGGCGTCTAGGCTCGCGCAGATGGTCGGGACATCCTCTGGGTGCACCAGGACGACGGCCAGCACGAACCGCTCGCGGTCGTAGCTCTCATCGATGTAGGCGAGGCGCACCCGCCCAGGGTGGCGTAATCGTGGGGGCCGCGGGCGTTCTCCACAGGTATCCCGTGGATCGCATGGATCAGGCACTGAAAGAGTGGTCGTGTGCCGACATCCACCCTCCCCGAGACCGATGTCGCCCGCATCCGCCGCTGGCTCTCCCCGAAGGTGCCGCCCAACCTCAGCGACGAGATCCGCATGGAACTCGACGTCGAGCCCCGCTACGTGACCATCTACGAGTGCCGCCCACCGTGGCGCGCCGACTTCGGGCCGGAGTGGACCCGTTTCCCCATCGCGAGGCTCCGCTACACCAAGGCCACGCGCACCTGGCAGCTCTATTGGCGCGACCGCCACCTCCGATTCCATATCTATGACCGCTTCCCGCCGAGCAACGACATCGAGGCCATCCTCAAACACATCGACGCCGACCCCACTCACATCTTCTGGGGGTAGGCGCCGGGGACCGCAATCCACATCCTCATTCGAAGTCTTGAGCCACCGTCGCGGTCGGCGTATCCTGGCGTTGCGGTATTCGACTTCGGTCGTTTGCTGAACGCCTTGAGCCCCGGCCGTCGGTCGGGGCTCTCGTGCTTCTGGCGCACCGCAGCGGCTGCGCCACCCCTCAGTTCGCGGGCTGGAGTCGACACCTGTCCAGCTGGCGGGCCATGTTGCATGCGGCATCCAACGCCCGGTCGCTTCGCACTAGCGGCGACCCGACGCGGCGAGTCACGTACGCGACAACATCGACAGCCTGAAGTAAACGGCTTGCGTGCGACGGGCCGAAGTGCAGAGCGTCAACGATGCGGTTGAGGCACGGTTCCGAGCTAGGTGCACCGGCCCCAACGCGGAGATCGGCAAGATGTCGTCGGTGGTGATCTTCGTCCGCAACCTCGTCGGCAATGAGAACGGCGTACTCGCCGGACCGCTCGCAGTGTGCTTGAACATGCCGTGAGACGGCAGCGAGCGCCACCTGGTACGTCGAGTCCACCGTAGCCGCCGTGGTAAACGGCGGGCACGCCGGAGCCGGTCGGACCTCACGCGTGAGAATCCGCGCGCCGCTCGCCGCGATGACGTCGACGACCTCGGCAAGAACCTTGACGCGATCATCCGCGCTCGCGCGCAACGGCATCCACGCGCCCTTTCCCGTCGCTACCGCGTGCGCGTGAATCTCCGCCGCGGGTGGCACACCATACGAGGTGCGGGCGCGGGCGACAACGGCGTCGAGGCCGTTGTTGACTCGCTCGGCCGCAGGGCCGTCAACGAGGAGAACGGCGAGGACGAAGTGCGACGCGTCGTAGCTCTCGTCGACGTAGGCCAACAACACCATCCCATGGTGGCGCGCACGTGTGGGGCATTCCGAGTTCTCCACAGGGCGGATTTCGTGTGCCCTGAGAAAGCGCGAAGCCTGGCTGGCCGACCATCCGGAAGGCTGCCAGGCTCACTTCTCAGGGCCAGTGCCCTTCGCAGCGTCAATTATGCCAGCAGGTCGCGGGAACGACGAGTGTCTTCCACAGGACGCTCTGTGACCCAATCGTGACGCCGCGACCCTTCCGCCTCGCGCCTCTCCGCTGCTAAGGTCACATGCTCGTGCGCGTGGAAAGCCCACGCGCCGAATCCAGCAGGAGAAAGGAGCCCTCGTGTCGGCCACGTATCAGCCCGCCACGGTGCGCTCGCTCCTGCCCGCCCTTGAGCCGCAGCGTGTATTCGCCCAGCCCGAGCGCGACAATCGCCTGCCGCGCTAGCGCAGCGACGACCCGGGCCCAGGCCCAACCGAGACCAGCGGACCCCCATGTCCGCCGAACGGCGCGTCGTCCCTGCGCGAGGGCCAAGCCCAAGCCACCGATACGTCGTCGACCCCCAACGCCAGGGGGACAACGGGCGCGCACGCCTGCTCGCCCCATTCACATCAACCACACGGAACACGAAAGGATCACATCATGGAGAAGCTGAACGCTCGGCTTCTGAACTGGGCGTCCATCCTGGACCCCCAGACGCGGGAGCAGGCGATCATGACGTCGGCCATGCCGTTCATCTACCCGCACCTGGCCCTCATGCCCGATGCCCACCTGGGTAAGGGCGCGACGGTCGGGTCGGTCATCCCCACCCTCGGGGCCATCATGCCCGCGGCGGTCGGGGTGGACATCGGATGCGGCATGATCGCCGTCCGGACCCAGTTCACGGCCGACGACGTTGCGACCAAGGGCGCCGGGGCCGACGGTGCGGCCGGGAAGACGCTGGCCGAGCTCAGGGAGCAGATCGAAAGGGCCATCCCCTTGAGTGCCGGGGGCCGGAACCAGAGGATCTCCGCCACCGCCCAGCCGCGGATCGCCGCCCTCGAGGCGGCGGCCACGCCGGAGCAGCTGGCGCGGATCAACGGGCTCGCGGGCTCGTGGCCGCAGCAGCTGGGCACGCTCGGGTCGGGTAACCACTTCATCGAGGTGTCGCTCGACGAGGCCGACCGGGTCTGGCTGTTCCTTCACTCCGGGTCCCGGGGCGTGGGAAACCAGATCGCCCAGTTCCACACCGCCGTGGCCCACACGGTGATGGCCCGGTACTGGATCACGCTCCCGGACAAGGACCTCGCGTACCTCGTCGAGGGGACACCCGAGTTCGACGAGTACATCGCCGACCTCCGGTGGGCTCAGGCGTTCGCGCTGGCCAACCGGGAGGAGATGATGGACCGGGTGGTCAACCAGGTCGAGCGGTGGATGGACGCTCCGGTCGTCGAGGACGCCCGGATCAATTGCCACCACAACTTCACCCAGAAGGAGCACCACTGGGGGAAGGACGTCTGGCTGTCCCGGAAGGGTGCCATCTCCGCCCGGGAGGGGGAGTGGGGCCTCATCCCCGGCTCGATGGGCACGGCGTCGTACGTGGTCCAGGGTCTCGGCAACGCCGTCGCCCTGAACTCGTCGCCGCACGGCGCGGGCCGGGCATACTCCAGGTCCAAGGCCCGGGCTCAGTTCACCCAGGACGATCTCAGGGCGGCCATGGTGGGCATCGAGTACCGGGACTCGGACGCCTTCATCGACGAGATTCCGGCGGCGTACAAGGATATCGACCAGGTCATGGCGGACTCCGCCGACCTGGTGGAGATCCGGCACACGCTCAGGCAGATCGTCAACGTGAAGGGGAACTAGCGGGGGAGGGGTGGGCGTGGCTCGGGGCTTCGGCCCCGGGCTGCGTCCGCCGAGGGGACGGTCTCGGACCGCTGATGGCGACGCCTTCCGGCGAGCCGCCAGCTAGCCCACACTCGCCATCTCGGTCAGCTCGGTGGTGCCGTAGCACACGGTGCGGTCGCCCAGGGGGGTCTCCAGTTCGAATTCGACCTCGTTGTACACGAAATCGGATCCCTCCGGCGGCGAACCGGGGAACAGGATCTTGATGAAGATGAGGTCGCCGTCCTCGGACCAGGAGAGCGTCCGATCAGGGGTGACGGCGCTGACCTGGGCGTGCAGGAAGATCGTCATTCCATCGTCACTGACCGTGTAGAAATCGACCGTCGGCTCGAAAGAGTTGTCCTCCGCGGCGATGACGAGATCATTGTCCGCGCACGCGGCTTCCGCGGTGTCTCCAGGGCCTCCCGCAGGGTCTTCGGAACCCGAGCATCCGGAGAGCAGCACGCCGATGGAGAAGGTCGCGACGATCGACCCACATGCGAGGGCCCTGCGACGTGGCCCAGCCGGCAAGTGGTGAGCGGCGCCGAGCGTCATGGATGCGTTCATGGAATCTTCCCCTTCGTGTTGTCTTCGTGGAACAACAAGGTCGACTCAGTGTATCCAGACAGGGCCATGGTCCCGCGGCGCGGACGGCCCCGAACCAAGCACTCCGTCGTCCGTACCCCCACAATGGACCCATGGGTGCCATCGAGATCAAGCACAAGAAGAAGTGGGGGAGCGAGATCCTGTTCGCCGTCGACCCCGACGGAACTACCCTCGGGTCGATGAATCTCACGACCGGAGAGATCGACATCAAGGTGCCCAAACGGGCGAGCGAGATCGCGACGGCCTTGAACCAGTGGCGCATACGGAATGCCGAGGTCGAGCCCCGACCGATTGGAGCCAAGCCGAGGGACCTCGCGCACAATAGGCCCGGGGCCGTCGCCCGACGCCAGGCCAAGTTGGCGATGCAGGCCGTCCGGCGCGATACCCGGGCCGGGGTGGGCATGAGCACCCAGGCGCCCATCGGGGTGCGGTCCGACGAGACCGCGGCGCTTCTCGGGGACATCAAGGGCCAGGAGCGCATCGCCAGGGTTCTCGCCCGCCTCAAGGGCACCGGATGGCGGGTGATTCACTCGATCCCCCTGCCCAACGGCGGCGACATCGACCACCTGCTCGTCGGGGAGGACGGCGTCGTCGTCATCTCCACCAAGTACCACCGTGGGGCGTTGCTCGAGGTGGCTAAACGCGTCATCTACGTCAACCACTCCCGGACCAAGTACCTCGACCAGGCACGCAAGGAGGCGAGCGAGGTCTCGCGGCTGCTGAGCCGGGAGTGCGGCTTCAAGGTCGCCGCCGTCCCCATGGTGGCGTTGGTCAACGGGGGCCTCTTCCAGCCCAGGCTCATCCGGAGCGGGACGCCGAAGGCCGTCATCGTCGCCACCAACTGGGATCTGCCGCGCGCGCTTGGAAGAGTACGGCAGGGACTCGCCGACGAGGAGGTCCAGGCGATCTTCGAGGCCGCCCGACGCTCGACGACCTGGCAGGGGTAGTTCACACCAAAGCGATGTCCCCAGGGGCAGGTGTCCCCATGTCGTCGAACATGGGACGTCATCCTCGAGAAACCCACCACCTTTGGTCCGAGGTCGTGGCAGAGGGATCGTCGCACCATGGCCACCGCGCGTTTCCCGTCGACGCCACGCCCGCGTCATCCTGACAAGGACATCGAAAAGGCGATGCAAGAAGCCGAGCGGCAAGGATGGACCTTCACTTGGGGACGTGGCTATCCCAAGGGCCGGTGTCCTTGTGGGCTGCATCAGAAGTCCATTCACCTCACTCCGAACCGTGCTTACCTCCGGAACCTCACCGCATGGTTCCGCCGTCTAGACTGCTGGAAGGAGGAATCGTGAGCGACGCTGATATCTCTAGCACCTACGTCGAGATCGATATTCGCACGGATGAACCCGGCCAACTGGGGCTTGAGGCGTCCTTCGACGCTATCGCCGACACCCTCAACGCCTTGCCTCTTGCCGCATCAGCGGACCTCGCCGCAAACCTGGCGACGAAGACCCTGACCCTATGCATCACGTTCGAGAGGAGCCTTGACCCCGAAGGCGCGCTGCGTGACGCCCTTGCCCTCGCCCGTGGCGCCCTCGCCCATGCCGGTCTCGATGCCACCGCATGGGACATTGCCCGAGCGACCGTTCAGTCACGCGGCGACCAACCGCACCTCGTCACGGCCTAGCATCAAGGTTCCCCGATCGGGCGGGGCACCCCGCCCTACCCCCAGTCGACGTGGTTCGATTCGTAAATCCCGTCGATCACGACCCACACCTCGGAGCCCGGGTGGCCCAGGAAGCACTTGAGTTCCCGTTCCCCCGAGGCGGCGTCGAAGTAATACGAGTTGTCCGACCACACATTGGGGGTGAGGTCATCCGTCACGCACTGGACCTGGTGGCTGCCCTTCTCGAGGCCGTCCCAGATGATATGGGGATACCAACATGTGGAGTTGGTGCACTCGGAGGCCACCCCGCCCTGGGATGCGATCAACACCACTCCGTCGGGATTGATCGGGCCTCCAGGGTCTCCGGGGTCCGCGGGACCCGCGCCCGGCGAGGCGGTCACCGCCGGAGGGGGGACGGTCACCGTGACCTTCGGCGGCGTCCCCGACGAGCATCCGGCGAGGGCGACGACGGCGACGAGCGCCCCGACGGCCGCGAGCCTGACCCCGGCTCGCCTCCGGTACTTCGTCGACATGGCGTGCCTGACGTGCAGCATGGTGTTCATTGTTACCCCCAAGTGATGTGGTTGGACTCGTACAGTTGATCGATGACGACCCACACGTGCGAGCCCGGGTATCCCAGGAAGCACTGCAGTTCGCGTTCGCCCGACGTGGAGCTGAAGTAGTAGTTGTTGTCCGACCAGACGTCCAGGCCTGCGGCGTCCGTCACGCACTGGACCCTGTGGCTCGCCTTGGTGAGGCCGTCCCATTCGAGGTGAACATACCAGCACGTGGAATTGGTGCACGCGGGGGAGACCCCCCCTCGGGACACCCCCAGGGTGACGCCGCCGGACGTGGACGGCGTGGTGTCGGGCTCGGGCTCCGGCTCGGGCTCCGGCTCGGGTTCCGAGGTGTAGGTGGGCTCGGGTTCGGGCTCCGGTGTGAAGACGGGCTCGGGGGTGTAGACGGGTTCCGGTCCGGTTTCCGACGGCGTGGGGGTCGCGCTCGGGGTGATCGTCACCGTGATCTTGGGGACGGGGGCGGTGTCCGAGGCGCATCCCGTGAGGGAGGCAAGCGTGACGAGCGCAACCACGGCCATGAGCCTGGCGCCGACGCGGGCCGGACGAACTGTGGACAACGGCGTTGTCTCCATGTCCCCATACTGGCCCAACGAGCCGGGGAACGCACGGGGGACATGGGAAAACCTGGGCGATACGATGCCAAGGGACCCAACGACCAAAGGGGGAAAATGATCAGCCGAGTGGCATCCCTGGCCCTGGCCGCGGCCTTCGTCCTGACCCTCGCCGCCTGCGAACCCGAGGAAGACCCCACGGATTGGGCATGGGCCGACGCCCCCAACCCCCGCGTCCTCTTCGTGTCCCGGGCCTCCGATCCCCACGGCAACGGCGAGATGTACCTCCTGACCAAGGAGGGCGAGATCATCCCAGTGCTCGACGGAACGTCTGTCAACGCCAACCCCTCGATCACGCGGGATGGGACCCGAGTCGCTTTCCATCGAGTCGTGACACCCGACGACTTCTCCTCGACGGAGTTGTTCATGGTCGACCTTGCGACGGGAACCGAGACTCGGCTGACCACGGACGAGTTCGCGACCGCGATCCCCAAGTGGAATGCGGACGGCACCGAACTCGTCTACAGCTCATGGCGCACCTACGACACCCCGTCCGAGGCGAACGTCTTCGTCCTCGACCTTGAAGACTGGTCCGTCACCCAGGTGACGTCCGAACCCGAATACGAGGACAACGACCCCTCCTGGTGCGGTGACGATGCCATCGCCTTCAAGTCGAACCGCGGGACCGGTGTCAAGTACCAGGAGCAGATCTACCTCATGGATCTCGACGGCTCGGACGTCCGGCTGCTCTCGACGACGACCGGTTGGGAGTCCGACCATGACCCCCGATGCTCGCCCGACGGCGAGTGGGTCTACTTCTACCGCTACGAGGCCACCCGAGCGTGGACCGAATTCACCGCCGAGACATGGGACGAGGTCTACCCCGTGAACGTCTGGCGGGTGAACAGGGACGGGGTTCAGGAGAAACTCACCGACTGCGAGTTCTTCTGCGCCGGCCCGATCCCGGGGGACGACGGGAGCGTCCTATACCTGGAGAAGGAGTTCATCGTCGACGACGACGGGGTCCTGATCGGGTCGTCGGGCAGGCTGATGATCATGGACGCCGATGGGTCCAACCCGCGCGAACTCTTGCCCCCCATCGTCTACGCCGAGCACGTCTCGACGATCGAATGGTTCGACTGGTAAGGGAGCGAGAGCGGGTCGGCGCTCAGCGCTAGCCGGTTCGCTCGACGTACCAGATGTTCGAGCCGTAGACGCCGTCGTCGTCGACGAGGACGTGAACGAAGTACAGGACGCTCCCGTCCGCGACGAGCGCCGGCTCCCCGACATATCCCGTGATGACCATCTCGGGGGTGCCCCACGCGGCGCCGTCCCACGTCGATCGGTAGATGCTCATCGCACCGTCTCGGTCGGAGGCGAAGTACATCGTGTCGGGGTCGTCGGCCGCGAACGCCGGCTGGAGCTCCTCACCCGGCCCATTGATGGGTGCCCCGAGGTTCACCGGATCGCTCCACGCCCCCTCGCTCCAGCCCCGTCCCGTCCGCTCGGACACCCAGATGTCGGTCCCCCCGAGCCCGCCGGGCCGGGTCGACGCGAGGTACAACCCAAGGCCGTCGGGGGAGAGGGTGTGCTCGCCGTCGAGGTAGACGGAGTTGACCGGCTCGCCGAGGTTCAGGGCGGGGCCGGGAACGCCGTCGACGACATCGGCGACATAGAGATCCAGGTAATCGTCCATCGGCGGGTTGGCGAGGTAGCCGAGGTTGTCGGCGCGAGTCGAGTGGAAGACCACGAAGCTGCCATCGGGGGAGAAGCTCGGGGCCCCGTCGACCGACCCGTCCTCGACCCCCACCTGGAGCTCGAAGTACGTCGGCTCCCGGAAGGTCCCAGGTGAGCTACCGATCTGCTCGGCCCGATAGGTGCCGGTCTCGGCGGCGAGAAGTTCCTCGTTGGACCCGTTGACCACCGGCGACCAGAAGAAGTAGAGGGTCTTGCCGTCCCGGCTGATCTCGATGGCGTCGTTGGGGCAGGCGTCCCGTACGGGCAGGGAAACCCTTGCGGGAGGGCCCCAGTCATCCGCGACCACCACCGGTACCTCGTAGTACGCGACCCGATCAGGGTCGACGACTTGCTGACACTCGGGCCGCGGGCTGCCGTGCCCGAATCCGGCGTCGTTCGTGGCACCGTCGGTGTCGGCCTCACACCCCGCCAAGACCAGGAGCGCCACGGCGCCGAAAGTGCCCATCGTGCGGGAATTCATCGTCATCAACCCGCCATTCCTGAGCCCTCCGATTTGGCGGCATCGCGTCAATCAGAACTCGGGCCCACTACGTTGAGGATTCTTCCGGGTAGCAGAATGTCTCGGACAATTCGAAGGGTCCACTCTCACCAGTGGCGAACTCCAAACCATCGCTGACCAGTTCTCGTACCTCGGAAACGGAGCGCCCTGCAACCACCCACGAGGGAACATCAGGTGAAGTCGCGTAGACCCCCTCGGGGTCAATGTGGTATTCGATCGCGATGATCCGGGCTTTAGTCATACGACTCATAGCAACTCCAGTGCGTCGTTATCGTCCAGACCAATAGTATCTACCAGAATCACCCGAACCGCCTGGGGAGATAGGGTAGACCGATCATGGAATGCGAAGGTCAGGGGGCGATCGGGCCGACTGTCTGAGAGAAGCAGGCGATGGGATCCTCGCTGGCGAACGACTCGGTAGTTGAGTGGTGCCCGGGTGAGAATTCTAAGCATGGTCTTCGCCTTGACCGATGGGAATCGTGTCATTGCATAACCATGGCTTCGGGCTATTAGGGCGACTCACAATCGCATCGAATGGGGGATGGACTGCGCATTGGGTCAACCTGGGGACATCTTGACCCCGAAGCCGCTACATCAGGCCGATCGTCTGCCCGCCGCTGATGTCCAGGACGGTGCCGTTGACGTAGGCGTTGCGTCCCGCCGCGACGATGACCAGGTGATCGATGATTCCGACGCCGTCGAAGAACGCCTGGACGGCAGCCTCGTGGTGGCCTCACTGATTCCCGAACTGCCTCCGATGACAACGATCCTTTGTCCCGCGAGGGTCATGACGTTCCCTACTGCTTGACGTTGGTCGCAACGGCCGCGAACTCTTCGTCGGTGAGGTTGGCCTCCCAGCCGATGTACTCCCCGTCATGCGTCGAGGCGAGAGCCTCGCACAGATCGATGGTGTCGCGAAGGAAGCCCGGAATCAGAGCCCGGCCGCGGGCCTCGCCAACGACCGACCACTGGGGCGACTCCTCACCCGGGGCACCCATCCGGACCTCCAGGCCCTTCTCCCGCAAAGCGAGAGCCACCGTGTGTGCGGGGTCCTTGTCGGTGAAGGAGAGCCGGAACGTCGAACGACGGGGCGTCTCCAGGGCGGCGCCCATCTTCTCGAGCTGTCCGACCGCGCGGAGATCCCGGTACCGGATGCCGTCGACCTCCGAGCGATCAAGGAGCTTCTCGGGGTCTAGGTCTTTGAGGTCATCGAGGATCCCCATGCGGCAAGCGTAACCCTCGATACCCGCAATGACGCTCTTTGACATACTGTCCGGATGGACACCCTATTCTTCCCCGGAATCGGGGGAGGGGGCGCCGAGGAGTGGCCCAGTCAGGCGGCCGGGCTCAAAGTCGGCTGCCCCACCTTCCTATCGACGTCGCCGATCCCGGATGGCCCCTCCGCCCACGCAGACGCCGGGCTCGCCTTGGCCTCCGGCGACCTCAACATCATCGGCCACTCCTACGGCGGAATCGCCTCGATCCTCGCCGCAGGCCGAGGGAAGGATCGGGTCCGATCGCTTGCCCTTTTCGAACCCTCGTGCCTCGGGATCTCGGCCCACCTGCCGGCGACATCGGCGACGATCGAGAAGCTCCGCGCCGTCTGGGCCGAGTATTCCGAACCTCCGACCCCCGCAGGCTTGCTCGCCGCCCGCTTCTTCGAAAACGTGCACGGCGAGATCGACCCCGAGAATCCTGTGGCCATCCAGGCCGGCAAGAACCTCCGAGCCTGGGGTCCGCCGTGGGTGCACCCGCTTGATCTGAAGGTGGTGTCCGAGATACCGACGCTGGTCATCACGGGGGCGTGGAGCGACACCTATGAGGAGATCGGCCAGGTGCTGGCGGAGGCCGGCGCGCGGCATGTCCAGCTAGCGGGCTTCGACCACGGCCCGCAGAACCATCCCGACGCCAACGCCGTCCTCGAGGATTTCTGGGCGTCCACCACCGGACAGACATAGAAGCCGCAATGAGAGTCATCCTCCTTCGAGCGGCAGCAGCGCCAGCCATGGCTAGCCTCGTCCTTGTCCTGGTCGCAGCGCCCGCTTCGGGAAGCCTGTCGACGGTCACCGTGGGGGACTGCGATTATAGCTACGACGACTCCGACATCGCTGCCGGCGCAACCATCACCGGATGCTCGAGCGAGATCCACGAACTCGTCATCCCCGAGACCGTCGAAATCGACTACATGGAATACTCCATCACGGCCATCGGCGAGTCCGCGTTCAGGCATGGCCTTCAACGCGTCGTCATTCCCGATTCTGTGGTCACGATCCATGACAACGCGTTCCGTGGAAGCGATCTCATGACCGTGGAGATCCCCGACTCCGTCACGACCATTGGAGCCTACGCCTTCTCCAGGAACGAATTGACGTCGATCACAATAGGCAGCTCCATCACCGCCATCTACGACGGCGCATTCGATGGCAACAACCTGACCTCCTTCACAATCCCCGATTCCGTCACGACGATTGGAAGCAACGCCTTCAGCTTCAATGACCTCACCTCGCTTGTCATCCCCGAATCCGTGACCTCCATCGGCAACGCCGCGTTCTCCGGCAACGACCTCACCTCGCTTGTCATCGGGGACTCCGTGACCGTCATCGGCGACTCGGCTTTCTCCGGCAACGACCTCACCTCGGTCGTCATCCCTGACTCTGTGACCTCCATCGGCAGCCTCGCGTTCTCCGGCAACGACCTCACCTCGCTTGTCATCGGGGATTCCGTGACCGTCATCGGCGACTCGGCGTTCTCCGGCAACGACCTCGCCTCGGTCGTCATCCCCAACTCCGTCGAGAGCATCGGCGACCGAGCGTTCCTAGGCAACGGGTTGGTCTCGGTCACCATGGGAGACTCTGTTGACGTCATCGGCGAATCAGCGTTCCGTGGAAACAGCCTCGCCTCGATTGTCATCCCCGACTCCGTGACCGTCATCGACGACTCCGCGTTCATGGACAATGCGCTGACCTCGGTCGTCATCCCCGGCTCCCTGACGAGAATCGATGACGCAGTATTCCAAGGCAACGTGCTTACTTCGATCGTCATCCCCGACTCCGTGATCACCATCGGAGACTCAGCATTCCAGGGTAATGCGCTTGCCTCTATCGCCATCCCCGACTCCGTGATGGCTATCGGAGACTCCGCGTTCGCAGGCAACGAGATCGCCTCCCTTTCCATCGGGAATTCCGTCGAGATCATCAGCAACTCCGCATTCTCCGGCAGCCTGCTGACGACGGTTGTCATCCCCGACTCCGTGATCACCATCGGAGCCTCGGCCTTCTATGGCGGCACGCTCATCTCGGTCACCATAGGAGGCTCCGTCGAGACCATCGGCGAACGCGCCTTCTCTCATAACGCGCTGACCTCGGTCACCATAGGGGATTCTGTCGAGGACATCGGTGAATACGCGTTTTCCGACAACGCGCTGACCTCCGTCACGATCCCCGATTCGGTGACCACCATCGCCGCCTGCGTATTCCAGGACAACGCGCTGACCTCGGTCACCCTGGGAGATTCCGTCACCTACATCAGCGACTCGGCCTTTGCCGACAACGCGCTTGCTTCGATTGCCCTCCCGGACTCCCTGAGAATGATTGGGAGTGCCGCATTCTCCGGCAACGATCTTGCATCGATCACCATCCCCGGGGCCGTGACCACCATCCATCGGAAGGCCTTCAGCGAGAACCCACTTGAGGTGGTTCGGATGCTGGGGCCAGCCCCGACTACCCTCGGGGACGAGGCCTTCGGACCGGGAGGCGATACGCCACTCATCCTCTTCGATGAAGGTTACGGGGACTCCGGCTACACGGAGCCGTTCTGGAACGTGGCGGGTGCGCGCTACCCGGCGAAGGCCGTGGAGTCGCCAGAATCGGCTCCGGCTGAATACGACCCCGAGGAGATCGACGGCTCCCATTCGTTGCGGTACCCCGTCTTCGCTGTAGCCATTCTGGTTCTTGCCGGGTTGGCGATGGTCGTATTCATCCGACCCCGCAACACACGAGACCCATCGCCCATGGTCCCGGCCTCTCAGCCCCCCACCCTGGGAAGGTCGCCCAATCAACGCTCATCCTCGCTTGAAGACGGGGCACTATCCGCTCCATTTGACTGGTTGTCCTAGCGCCGCATACGTGGCATAGGTATCAGACGGGTCCGACGCGCACGGAACCTCGGTAGCATCGTTCTGGGACCCGTAACGGGACCGAGGCACCAACCGAGGAGAAGACGTGGCCAGCATCACCGTGACCGTGGACGGCAGCGAGCGCAAGGTCGAGGCCGGAACGACGGGCACGGAGCTTTACGCCGAGCGGCGCGAAGTTGTGGTCATGAGGCTCGGGGACCGGCTGGTCGACCTGGACCACCCCCTCTCCGACGGGGACTCAGTCGAGGCCGTCACCATAGACAGCCCGGACGGGCTTATGGTCCTCCGCCACTCCTGCACCCACGTCATGGCCCAAGCCGTCCAGCGCCTCGATCCCGAGGCCAAACTCGGCATCGGCCCTCCCATCACGGACGGCTTCTACTACGACTTCGACGTCGCGGAGCCCTTCACCCCCGAGGCCCTCAAGGCCGTCGAGAAGGAGATGCAGAAGATCGTCAAAGAGGGCCAGACCTTCGTCAGGAGGGACGTGGCCGACGCTGACGCTCTCACCGAGCTCGCCTCCGAGCCCTACAAATGCGAACTCGTCTCCCTCAAGAGCGGGGCATCCAGTGTCGAGGGGGCCTCCGTCGAGGTCGGGGCCGGCGGGCTCACCATCTACGACAACGTCCAGAAGGACGGGACGGTCGCCTGGAAGGACCTCTGCCGCGGGCCCCACATCCCCAGCACCCGCCTCCTCGGCAACGGCTGGGCCCTGATGCGCTCGGCCGCCGCCTACTGGCGGGGGAGCGAGAAGAACCCCCAACTCCAGCGCATCTACGGGACGGCCTGGCCGACCAAGGACGAACTCGTCGCCTATCGCGACCGGATCGCCGAGGCCGAACGCCGCGACCACCGCCGTTTGGGCTCCGAACTCGACCTCTTCTCCTTCCCAGACGAGATAGGCTCCGGCCTCGCCGTCTTCCACCCCAAGGGCGGCATCGTCCGGATGGAGATGGAGGACTACTCCCGGCGGCGCCACATCGAGGAGGGCTATGAGTTCGTATACTCGCCCCACCTCACCAAGGCGAAGCTCTTCGAGATCTCCGGCCATCTCGACTGGTACTCCGAGGGCATGTATCCGTCCATGCACATGGACGAGGAGCGGGACGAGGATGGCACGCTCAGGAAGCAGGGGCAGGACTACTACCTAAAGCCCATGAACTGCCCCTTCCACAATCTCATCTACCGCTCCCGCGGACGCTCCTATCGCGAATTGCCGCTCAAGATGTTCGAATTCGGGACGGTGTACCGCAACGAGAAATCCGGCGTCGTGCACGGGCTGACGCGGGCCCGCGGCTTCACCCAGGACGACGCCCACATCTACTGCACCCGCGAGCAGATGAAGGACGAACTGACCAAACTCCTCGACTTCGTCCTGAGCCTCCTCAAGGACTACGGGCTAGACGACTTCTTCCTCGAACTGTCGACCAAGAACCCCGACAAGTTCGTCGGGACGGACGACGCGTGGGAGGAGTCGACCCGGGTCCTCGCCGAGGTGGCGGAGGCCTCAGGGCTGGAGTTCCGGCCCGATCCCGGCGGCGCGGCCTTCTATGGGCCGAAGATCTCCGTGCAGGCGCGCGACGCCATCGGCCGGACGTGGCAGATCTCCACCATCCAGCTCGACTTCAACCTGCCCGAACGGTTCGAACTGGAATACATGGCCGCCGACGGCACCCGCCAACGCCCCGTCATGATCCACCGGGCGCTCTTCGGGTCCATCGAGCGGTTCTTCGCCATCCTGACCGAGCATTACGCGGGGGCCTTCCCCGCATGGCTCGCCCCCATCCAGGTTCTCGCCATCCCCGTCGCCGAACCCTTCAACGACTACCTCGCCGATGTGGTCGCCCGGCTCAAGGCCGAGGGCGTCAGGGTCGAGATCGACACCAGTGACGAGCGATTCCCCAAGAAGATCCGGAACGCCTCGAAGGAGAAGGTGCCGTTCGTCCTCATCGCCGGGGGTGAGGACGTTGAGGCCGGGGCCGTGTCCTTCCGCTTCCGCGACGGAACCCAGGAGAACGGGGTGCCCATCGACAAGGCGATCCGCCGCATCGTCGATGCCATCGAAAGCCGGGAACGGGTGTGATCGTGGACGACGGAGACCTCATGGGGGGCGTGCCGGACGGCTTCGAACGCCTCTGGACCCCCCACCGCATGGCGTACGTCCAGGACGCCTCCGACCGGGATGGCCTGACGCCCGGATCCGGCTGCCCCTTCTGCCTCCAGGACGGCACCGACGACCGGACGAGCCTCATCGTCGGACGGGGAGAAACCTGTTTCGCCGTCCTCAACCTCTTCCCCTACAACCCCGGACACCTCATGATCTGCCCCTACCGGCACATCGCGTGGTACACGGACATGACGGAGGACGAGCGGAACGAGATGGCCGCCATGACCCAGAAGGCCATGCGCGTCCTGAAAATGGTGAGCGGAACCAACGGCTTCAACATCGGGATCAACCAGGGCATGGTCGGGGGTGCCGGAATAACCGAACACCTGCACCAGCATGTGGTGCCCCGCTGGATCGGGGACTCCAACTTCCTTCCGATCATCGCCAAGACCAAAGCCGTACCCCAACTGCTCGACGACACCTGGCAACGCGTCAGCGAAGCCTGGGCAAAGGAGAACTGATGATCAAGTGGCTGGCGCCGCCCTTCGTGGCGACCTACAAGGGCATCGGCAAGGTGCTGATCAGGCTCCACGTGCATCCCAACGTCGTGACCCTCGCGGGCACGGCCGGAGTGCTCTTCGGGGCCCTGTGGTTCTTCCCCCGCGCGGGCGATCACATCTACGCCCTCTTCATCGGCACCATGGTCTGCTGGTGGTGCGCTCTCCTCGACATGACGGACGGGATGATCGCGAGGGCGACGGGCAAGTCGTCCCGCTTCGGGGCCTTCCTCGACTCGACTCTCGATCGCTTCGCCGACGCCGCAGTGTTCGGGGGCATCGCGTGGGGCATGATCGACTATCACCGGATCACCGCCCTTGCCGCCCTCCTGTGTCTCACGCTCGGCTCGTTCGTCCCCTACGCGAGGGCGCGTGCGGAGGGGCTCGGCGTCGACACGAAGTCCGGTATCGCGACCCGGGCCGACCGCCTGACCATCGGCCTCATCGCCGCTGGACTCGTGGGGCTCGGGGTGCACGTGCTCGTCCTCACGTACACGCTCTTCTTCCTGTCCGCCGCGGCCTTCATCACGGTGATCCAGCGCGGGTGGGACGTCTGGAAGGCCAACAAGCTCAGCCCCGCGCTTCCCCAGGCCCGTTAGGCACGGATGAACGCCTTCCTCTTCGCCTGGCGAGTCTCGCGATTCGTTCCCGTCTGGTTCATCCGCGTGTGTGCGGGGGCCGGTGCGTGGGTCGCCTGGCTCCGCCGCGGCAGGGGGGTCAGGCGCCTGGAGGACAACCTCCACCGGGTGACGGGGGTGGAGGGGCGGGAGCTCAGGAGGCTCGCCCGGAAGGGGATGGCCTCGGCCGCCCGGTACTACGCCGAGGTGCTCGAACTCCGCCGCCTCACGGGGTCCGTCATCGACGCCCGGGTGCGGATGATCGGAGCGGAGCCCGCGATCGCCGCCATGCGGGATGCGGGCCGGATGGTCGCAGCCCTGGGCCACTCCGGCAACTGGGACCTCGTCGGGGCCTACACGTGCAGGAACCTCGGCCTGGTCACCACGGTCGCGGAGATCATCGAACCCAGGGAGGCGTTCGAGGAGTTCCTCCGGTACCGGGAGCAACTCGGCATGAACGTCCTCGGCCACGAAGGCTCCGCGACCTTCCGTCACCTGATCCAGGCGGCGAAGGAGAAGGGCGGCGTGCTCGCCCTCCTGGCCGACAGGGACCTCAGCGGAAGCGGAATCCATGTTGAGATGTGGGGCCATGCCGTGCGGGTCGCCCCGGGTCCGGCGGCCCTCGCCATCGCCACCGACACCATCCTGTTGCCCCTCGCCGTGCATTACGAGAGGCTGCGGGGACGTCGGAGGTGGGCCGCCCGCTCCAAGTGGGGCACCGTCATGGACTTCGGCCCCATCATTCCCGTACCGTCGGGGGCGAGGACAGATAGGGTTCCCGTCATGACCCAGGCGTGGGCAAGCTACCTGGCCGAGGGCGTCGCCAAGCATCCAGAGGACTGGCACATGATCCAACGTTTCGGATGGATCGAATGAAGATCGGCATCGTCTGCCCATACTCCCTGGATCGGCCGGGCGGGGTTCAGCTTCACGTGACGAACCTCGCCGACGCTCTCATCGACATCGGCCACGATGTCCGGGTGCTCGCGCCGTCCGCGTCCGGCATGCCGGTTCCCGGATACGTCGATCCCGCAGGCCGCTCCTTTCCCGTCTCGTACAACGGGTCGGTGGCTCGGATCAAGTTCGGGATCATCGCGGCCGCCAGGGTCCGGGTGTGGCTCCGGGAAGGCAAGTTCGATGTGGTGCACCTGCACGAGCCCGGGGCCTTCTCGCTGGCCCTCATCGCCATGTGGGCCCGCAGGGGCCCCACCGTCGCGACCTTCCACACCTCCAACGATTCTTCCGCGATCATGCGTCTCGCCAAGCCCTTCATCAAGCCCGGGATGGAGGTGTTGGACGCCCGGATCGCCGTGTCCCCCTCCGCCGATCGCACCATCAAGGAGCACCTGAGGCTCGACGCGACCCACATCATCCCCAACGGGGTCTCGACGAAGGCCTTCATCGGGGCGCCGCCGAAACGGTCCTGGCAGGGGACCAGGGATCGCCCGACGATCGGCATACTAGGCCGCCTGGACGAGCCGAGGAAGGGCCTCGGCGACTTCCTCGACATGATCCCACTCGTGAGGGACCGCCACCCGGGGGCGAGATTCCTCGTCGCCGGCCGCTATTCGAATCGAGTAGGGTCCAAGATCCTCGCGGCTGGGGCGGAGAACGTCGGGGAGCTTGATGAATCCCTCAAGCAGCGATTCATGTCCTCGGTCGACGTCTACTGCGCCCCCAACGCCGGGGGGGAGAGTTTCGGCATCGTCCTGGTCGAGGCCATGGCGGCGGGGGCGGCGGTCGTCGCAAGCGACCTTGCGGCCTTCAGGGACGTGGCCACGGCCCAGGGAGGCGAGCCCTGCATAGCCCTCCACAAGGTCGGCGACGCGGAGGATCTCGCACGAAAGGTCACGGACCTCTTGGGCGATGCCCCCACCCGGATCGCGCTCGCCCGCCGGGGCCAGCGGTGCGGGGCGCTCTTCGATTGGGACAAGGTCGCCCCCCGGATCGAGGCGACGTATCGCGAGGCGATTAGAATGAATGCCGAGCACTAGGAAACGAGGGTTGTGGTGGCAGCAACGACGGGAAAGCCCAAAGTCGGCACTGATCTGGTTAAGCGCGGCATGGCCGAGCAACTCAAGGGCGGCGTCATCATGGACGTCGTCACGGCCGAGCAGGCGAAGATAGCCGAGGACGCAGGAGCCGTCGCCGTCATGGCCCTCGAGAGGGTCCCCGCTGACATTCGCGCCCAGGGCGGCGTCGCCCGGATGAGCGACCCCGACCTCATCCAGGGCATCATCGACGCCGTCTCCATCCCCGTCATGGCGAAGGCCCGCATCGGCCACTTCGTCGAGGCCCAGATCCTCGAGAGCCTCGGTGTGGACTACGTCGACGAATCCGAGGTCCTCACCCCCGCCGACTACGAGAACCACATCGACAAGTGGGCCTTCACCGTCCCCTTCGTCTGCGGCGCCACGAACCTCGGTGAGGCGCTTCGCCGCATCTCCGAGGGTGCGGCCATGATCCGGTCCAAGGGCGAGGCCGGCACGGGCGACGTCTCCAACGCCACCACCCACATGCGTTCCATCAGGGGGGCCATCAGGCGGCTGACCAGCATGCCCGAGGATGAACTGTACGTAGCCGCGAAGGACCTCCAGGCGCCCCTTCCCCTCGTGAAGGAGGTCGCGAAGAAGGGGAAACTCCCCGTCGTCCTGTTCACGGCGGGCGGGATCGCCACCCCCGCAGACGCCGCCATGATGATGCAACTCGGAGCCGAGGGCGTGTTCGTCGGGTCCGGCATCTTCAAGTCGGGCGATCCCGCCAAGAGGGCCGCCGCGATCGTCAAGGCCGTGACGTTCTTCGACGACCCGAAGGTCATCGCCGAGGTATCCCGTGGGCTCGGGGAGGCGATGGTCGGCATCAACGTCGACGACGTCCCAGAGCCCCACCGCCTCGCTCAACGCGGCTGGTAGCCCGTGGCAACCGAGGAGGCGACTCCCCGGGAGGCGGCCCGGATCCTCCTTTTCGACGATCAGGGGCGGCTGTTCCTCCTCAGGGGACACGACCCGTACCTGCCCGAGCGTTCGTGGTGGTTCACCCCGGGAGGTGGGCTTCACGACGGGGAAAGCCACCGGGAGGCGGCGGCGAGGGAGGCCCGGGAGGAGACGGGCTACGCCGTTCCGGCTGAGGCCCTGACCGGACCCGTGTGGGAGAGGACGGCGGTCTTCGACTTCATGCGCAACCCCTACGTCCAGCACGAGCAGTTCTTCCTCGCGAAGGCCTCCGATGCCGTCGAGAGGCATCAGGCGGCGTGGACCGACACGGAGTACGACACCATCGAGGGGGACGGCTGGCACACGGTCGAGGACATCCGGGGGTTCGAAATCGAGGTATTCCCGCTGGCCCTCGCCGATCTGCTTTCGACCGTCCTTCCCTGGGACGGAGTGCTCAGGCACCTCGGGACGGAGGCGGCATGACCACGCGCCCCGTCGTCGGCGTCCTCGCCCTCCAGGGGGACGTGAGGGAGCACCTGGACGCCCTCAGGGGCCTCGGCGTCGACGGGGTGACCGTCAGGAGGCTCGCCGAGCTCGAGTCCGTCGACGCCCTCATCCTGCCCGGTGGCGAATCCACGACGATCGACAAACTCCTCCGGGCCTTCGGCCTGTTCGAACCGCTTCGGGCGAGGATCCGAGAGGGGCTCCCCGTCTTGGGCACGTGCGCGGGGATGATCCTGCTCGCGGACACGATCTTGGGGGGCACATCGGACCAACAGGTCCTCGGAGGGATCCCCGTCACGGTCCGTCGAAACGCCTTCGGGCGCCAGGTCGACTCCTCGGAGGTCACGCTTCTGTGGCTTCCGGACGGCAAACCCATGAACGCGACCTTTATTCGCGCCCCTTGGGTCGAATCGATGGGGGAGGGGGTCGAGGTCCTCGCGACGTCCCCCGGCGGTAGAGTCGTGGCCGTAAAGCACGGGAACCTGGTGGCGACGGCCTTCCATCCGGAGATCTCCGCCGGGTCACGGGTTCACCGCTACTTCGTCGACCTGGTCCGCCACGCGGGCCACTAGGGTTTCAGGCGAGCGTGATTGTCCGCTCGGCGAGGCTGGAAGCCTCAGGCTCTG
This sequence comes from Demequinaceae bacterium, assembly GCA_016933155.1. Classification (GTDB taxonomy): domain Bacteria; phylum Actinomycetota; class Actinomycetes; order Actinomycetales; family Demequinaceae; genus JAFGBM01. The sequence continues at coordinate 26,490 of JAFGBM010000007.1, forward strand.
CACCTCTGTGCAAGACGAAGTCGCCCCCTTGCTGGCCGTCTAGCTATTCGGCGAACCAACAAGGGGACGACCAAGAAATGCGGCGACTCTCACTCGCGGTCAAGGACCATATTTCTAGTACATACTGCACCAGGGATACGACCAACCCGAGGTTGAGTGACTCTTAAACAAGCGAGCCGCGTTGTTGGTGAGGTATCTTGACGGCATCGCGTACGAAAGAACGTGCCACTTGTTGTCTTGTGCGACGTAGAAATTGATGTAGTCCACACCAGCGGGCAGGGTATTCGCCTCGAAATACATCCGGCCGCTCCCACTTGGATTGAGTCCCGTGTAGACCCTGTAGGTGACGAGGTAGGTCCCGTTTCCGTTGCTTGTGTACTGGATGGCCCCGATAGCACCTTGATTGGTCACACATGATGCGTAAGTGGCGGCCGACGCTGGGGTCGCGCTTACCAACGTCATCGACAATCCGAGAGCCGCGGCAACGGCGGCAACGGAGGCTTGACGGAGAACTTTCATCGTTGTCCTTTACATGTCGAGCGAAACCTGGGGGTCTCGCGGTGTCCAAAATGTAGCAGTCTCACAGGGTTTCCGCAGGTTGATAGAGAAGTGAACTTCGGGGGGCTTCATGCTGGGCAGACGCGTGTGCGGGGGCCAAGCCAAGTCAGCGACCGTAGAATTGGTGAAACACGTTGATGAGACAGTGAGGCGAGACATGTCTGGACACTCCAAGTGGGCGACGACCAAGCACAAGAAGGCCGTCATCGACGCCAGGCGGGGCAAACTCTTCGCCAAACTCATCAAGAACATCGAGGTGGCCGCGCGCACGGGCGGCGCGGACCTCGGCGGAAACCCCACCCTCTTCGACGCCGTTCAGAAGGCCAAGAAATCCTCCGTCCCGAATGAGAACATCGACCGCGCCGTCAAGCGGGGGGCCGGGCTCGAGGCCGGAGCCGCCGACTACGAGACGATCATGTACGAGGGTTACGGCCCCGGCGGAGTCGCTATCCTCATCGAATGCCTGACGGACAACCGGAACCGCGCGGCGAGCGACGTCCGGGTGGCCCTCACCCGCAACGGCGGCTCCCTCGCCGACCCCGGCTCCGTCTCGTACCTTTTCTCCCGCAAGGGTCAGATCATCGTGTCCAAGGAGGACGGCGTCACCGAGGACGCCCTCCTTGAGGCCACCATCGAGGCCGGGGCGGAGGATATCACCGACCTCGGGGAGGTCTTCGAGGTCCTGTCCGAACCCCAGGACCTCGTGGCCGTGCGCACGGCTCTCCAGGCCGCGGGGATCGACTACGACTCCGCCGAGGCTTCCCTCGTTCCGTCCGTTCAGATCGAGGTGGACGTCGAGGGAGCCCGCAAGATGCTCCGGGTCATCGATGCCCTCGAGGACAGCGACGACGTCCAGAACGTGTACGCCAACTTCGATGCCTCCGACGAGGTGCTCGCCGCAGCCGAGGAGTAGCGTGCGCATCCTCGGCGTCGACCCCGGCCTCACCAGGTGCGGCATCGGGGCGATCGAGGCCGGGGCCTCGAGGAGCGTGTCCCTCCTTTCCGTATCCGTCGCCACATCCGATGCCGGACTCCCGGTTCCGCTCCGGCTCGCCTCCATCGCCGACGCCGTCGAGCTCGCCCTCGATGAGGTGGGGCCCTCGGCCGTCGCCCTTGAGCGCGTCTTCTCCCAGCACAACGTCCGCACGGTCATGGGGACCGCCCAAGTCTCCGGGATCGTCATGCTCGCCGCAGAGAGACGGGGCATCCCGGTGGCCCTCTACACACCCTCCGAGGTCAAGGCGGCCGTCACGGGCAACGGCCGGGCGGCCAAGGCCCAGGTGGGGGAGATGGTCAAACGGCTCCTGGGGGCGGAGACGCCCATCCGCCCAGCGGACGCCGCGGACGCGCTCGCCATCGCCATCTGCCACGCCTGGAGGGGCGCCGGGGGAGGGCCCGCGGCAGGGGAGGGGGAGGCCGCCGACGGGCAGGGGGGAACCGTCGCCCAGCGCCGATGGGCGGAGGCGGATCGCGCGGCGCGTCGCCGCGGCTAGGCGGACGACGTGCCGTAGCGTGGTTCGTACATACGTTCGAGTCACGCGGGAGGCCGGGTGTTCGCCCATCTCACGGGGAAGGCGGTGGCCGTCACCGCTTCGTCCCTCGTCGTCGACGTCGGCGGCGTCGGATTCACCGTCCTGACGACCCCCTCGACCCTCGCGGAGGTGCGTGAGGGAGAGGGGGTTACCGTCCACACCCACCTCGTGGTCCGGGAAGACTCCCTGACCGTCTACGGCTTCTCGACGGCCTCCGAACGGGACGCTTTCGTCGCACTCCAGGCCGTCACGGGCGTCGGCCCCCGACTCGCCCTCGCCATGCTGGCCGTCCACTCGCCCTCCACCCTCGCCTCCGCGGTGGCGACGGGGGATCGGGCGGCCTTCGAGAGGGTTCCGGGGGTCGGTCCAAAGGTCGCGGCCAGGCTGCTCCTGGAACTTGCCGGGCGGATCCCGGAGGGGGGAACGGCGGAGACCCGACTAGCCTCCGACGGGCGGGAGCAGGTGGTCGAGGCGCTCGTCGGGCTCGGGTGGAACGCTCGGGATTCCCGACTCGCTGTCGAAGCCGTCGCCCCGGGTCCGATCGCCGCCGACGAGGTATCTGGCATCCTTCGGGCGGCCCTCGTGAGGCTCGGGGGCGACCGTGGATGAGACCGGTATTGAGGAAACCCGGCTGGTCGATCCGGACGCGGACGCCATCGAGAGGGCGAACGAGGCCGCCCTCCGGCCCGCGACCCTCGAGGAGTTCGTCGGCCAGCACATCGTCCGGGGGCAGTTGGGGCTGGTGCTGGGGGCGGCCAAGGCCCGCGGATCGGTCGCCGACCACGTCCTCCTCTCTGGGCCTCCGGGCCTCGGGAAGACCACGTTGGCCATGATCGTCGCCCGGGAGATGGGAGCCACCCTCCGCGTCACCTCCGGGCCTGCGATCCAGCACGCCGGGGACCTGGCCGCAATTCTCTCCTCGCTCGCCGAAGGCGAAGTGCTCTTCATCGACGAGATTCACCGCCTCGCCCGCCCGGTCGAGGAGATGCTCTACCTTGCCATGGAGGATTTCCGGGTCGACGTCGTCGTCGGGAAGGGCGCGGGGGCGACCTCCATACCCTTGAGCCTGCCCCCCTTCACGGTCGTGGGGGCGACCACCCGCTCGGGGCTCCTTCCCGCGCCCCTCCGCGACCGTTTCGGGTTCACGGCCCACCTCGATTTCTACTCCGACGACGAACTCCGGGAGATCCTCGAACGCTCAGCCGGATTGCTGGGGTTCGTCGTCGAGGGGTCGGCCGCGAGCGAGATCGCCGGCAGGTCCAGGGGGACACCCCGGGTCGCCAACCGGCTCCTCCGCCGGGTGCGGGACTGGGCGGAAGTACACGGCACGGGGACGGGCACCATGGAAGCCGCCCACGCCGCTCTGAAGGTCTATGAGGTGGATGAACGGGGACTGGACCGTTTCGACCGGGCCGTCCTCCTCGCCCTCTGCACCCGATTCGCCGGCGGACCCGTCGGATTGTCCACGCTGGCGATCGCCGTGGGGGAGGAGATCGAGACCGTGGAGACGGTCGCGGAACCCTTCCTCGTCCGGGAGGGGCTGATGAGTCGGACGCCCCGGGGCAGGGTTGCGACGCCGGCGGCCTTCGAGCATCTCGGGGTCGACGGGTCGACCGGTTTCGGAGGCGCGGGGGCCGCCTCCCGGCTATTCGACTAGGTTTTTGGGCACAATGGTGGGGCGATGCGCCCCACTGGTTCGACTCCACGCTTCGGAAGAGCCTAGAATCGGCTGGGTCCACATGAGTGCGGGCGATCAAAGAAGGGGAACAGGTGTCATCAGTCACGAAGAAGGCGCGGAGTTCGCTCCTGAAGCTTCTCGTCGTCCTCATGGGGCTGGCGGGCTTCCTCGCCTACGGGGTCTACGCCAAGGACGAGAGTTGGACTCCTGGCCTCGCCCTCGACCTCGCCGGGGGGACCGAGATCATCCTCAGTCCCGTGTCGGAGAGCGGGGCCGAAGTGACGGAGGATGTCCTCCAGCAGGCCGTCGAGGTCATCCGCAAGCGCATCGACGGAACCGGGGTGGCCGAGGCGGAGATCACCACTCAGGGGGTCGAATATGTCCTGGTATCCCTTCCCGGAAGTCCCTCCCAGCAGACCCTGGAGTTGGTGACCGAAGCCGCCCAACTCCAGTTCCGGCCTGTCCTGTACTCGGGAGGCCCCTCCGAGACGATTCTTCCCCCCGGCCTCGACATCGCGAGCGATCCCCTGTACGAGATCACCAAGGACACCAAGTCGTCCTACATCTTCATCACCGACGAGGTTCGGGAGCGGTGGGCGGAGTTGGACTGCACCCTGGAGGGCTCATCGGCGACGGTCAAGTTAGGGAACTCCACAGCCGCCTTCGTAGCCTGCTCCAACGACGAAGAGCCCCTGGCCCGGTACAAGTACATCCTCGGCCCGGTCGAGATGTTCGGGGATGACATCTCCCAGGCGAGTTCGGGGCCGTCGGTCAACCAGGGAGGGGTTAGCGCTGCTTATGAGGTGCGTCTGGGCTTCACGACGAAGGGCCGCGGACTCTTCGAGAACGTGACGAGGCGCCTCAAGAACATCAACGATGCAGACCCCTCCAATTTTAACGTCCGGGACCAGTTCGCCATGGTCCTCGACGGCCAGGTGATCTCGGCCCCCCAGTCGCACGTCGTCATCGACACCGGAAACGCCCGCATCACCAGGGACTTTCCGCCGATGACGCAGGAGGAGACGTCTACCCTGGCCAATCAGCTCAAGTATGGAGCTCTACCCCTCGATTTCGAGACCGTGAGCAAGAACAGCGTATCCGCGACCCTCGGAACCGATCAGTTGCAGAAGGGGCTGCTCGCCGGTGGCATTGGCCTCATACTCGTTGTCCTGTATTCACTCCTCCAGTACCGGGCCCTCGCAGCCGTCACCGTCGGCTCCCTGTTCATCGCTGCCGCCCTTACCATGGGGGTCATCGGGGCCTTTTCCCACCTCGTGGGGTATCGCCTGAGCCTCGCGGGCGTCACCGGCCTGATCGTCGCCATCGGGATCACGGCGGACTCCTTCATCGTGTACTTCGAGAGGATCAGGGACGAGCTCCGCGACGGGAGAAGCCTGTCCGCAGCCGTCGACCACGGGTGGAGCCGCGCCCGTCGGACCATCCTCGCCTCCGACGCCGTCAGCCTCCTCGCCGCCGTCGCCCTATACATGACGGCCGTGGGCAACGTCCGAGGCTTCGCTTTCACCCTCGGGCTGACGACCATCATCGACCTTATGGTGGTGACGATGTTCACACATCCGATCCTCGTCCTCCTGGCCAAGACCCACTTCTTCGCGAGTGGGCATCGGCTGTCCGGGCTCGATCCCCGGCTTCTGGGCAAGGGCCTCATCTACAAGGGGAGGGGTCGGGTCGAGGTCGGGGCCCCGACCATCGCCGAACGCAAGGCCGGACTGAAAGGGGGCGGTTCCTGATGGCCATGAGCTACGCGGCCCTGGGCAACGCCCTCCACACGGGCGAGAAGAGCTACGGGATCATCCCGCATCGCCGGAGATGGTACGTCCTCTCCATGATCCTCATGGCGATCTCCGTCTCCCTCCTGGTGGGGAGAGGGGTCAACCCCGGCTACGAGTTCAAGGGCGGAAGCCACTTCACCATCAGCGGTACCGAGAACGCCTCAACCGCCTCGGCGATCGAGGTGATCGCCGAATTGGTCCCCGACGCCATCCCCAAGGTCAAGGTCATCGGATCGGACAAGGTTCGGGTCGAGATGGGTGCCCTGGAAGCCGACACCGCCGAGGTCGTGGAGGACGCCCTCATCGAGGCATACGACATCACGACGGAGGAGATGTCCGCAGGCTTGATCGGCCCCACCTGGGGATCCGACGTCAGCGGCAAGGCCCTCAAAGGCCTCATCATCTTCATCGTCCTGGTGTCCGCCGTTATGTCGGCGTACTTCCGGGCCTGGCGCATGGCCTCGGCCGCCCTCGTCGCGCTGGTGCACGACCTCGTCTTCACGGTCGGGATCTATGCCGGCCTCGGCTTCGAGATATCCCCGGCGTCCGTCATCGGCTTCCTGACCATCCTCGGGTACTCGCTGTATGACACCGTCGTCGTGTTCGACAAGGTCAAGGAGAACACGGCCAACGTCACGGCTCAGAACAGATACACCTACGCCGAGATGGCCAACCTCGCCGTCAACCAGACCCTCATCCGGTCCATCAACACGTCCGTCGTCGCCCTTCTCCCCGTGAGCGCGATCCTCTTCATCGGCTCGTTCCTCCTCGGGGCTGGGACCCTGACCGACATCTCCCTTGCCCTCTTCATCGGCATGGCGGTCGGCACGTATTCCTCGATCTTCGTCGCCACGCCCGTAGAGGTGTCCCTTCGCGAGAGGGAGCCTGCGATTAGGAAACACACCGAGGCCGTCCTCACCGCGCGGGAGGCAGGCACGGGCGTGGTTGATGCCGATGGGAACGTCCGGGTCGGCGCCCTCGTCAGGGGCGCACACAAGGGCGTCGCGGCTCAGCCCAAGCGCAAGCGCCGGTCGTAAACTAGGTCGATACCGACCGGAGGAGGGCTATGACCGACATCCAGCCCGCCTCCACTTCCCAGGGCCCCCTCGGGTTCCTTCGGCGCCAGAAGCCCGCCATCGGCGTCGTCGACCCCGTCATCGAGGCCTACCGGCGCATGTATCCCAAGGGGAAGACGGCGCTGATCGAGAGGGCGTTTGCCACCGCCGAGCGCGCCCACGAGGGGCAGACGAGGATGAGCGGGGACCCCTACATCACCCATCCCGTCGCCGTCGGCGTCATCGTCGCGGAACTGGGGCTTCCCGACACCGTCATCGCCGCCGCGCTCCTCCACGACGTCGTCGAAGACACGGGGGTCACGATCGATGACATCCGGAGAGAGTTCGGCGATGAGATCGCGATGATGGTGGACGGCGTCACCAAGCTCGACAAGATCAAGTACGGGGAGGCCGCCCAGGCGGAGACCGTCAGGAAGATGGTTCTCGCGATGGCGAAGGACATCCGGATCCTCATCCTCAAACTCTGCGACCGCCTCCACAACGCCCGGACGTGGGACTCCGTCCCCGTCGAGATGGCCCGGAGGAAGGCGCAGGAGACCCTCGAGATCTACGCCCCCCTCGCCCATCGGATGGGGCTCAACATGATCAAGTTCGAGCTAGAGGACCTGTCCTTCTCGACCCTGTACCCGAAGATCTACCAGGAGATGGTCGACGTCGTCGCCGAGCGGGCCCCGGAGAGGGAGAAATACCTGGAGCAGGTGAGGGTCGAGGTCGAGGCCGTCCTCAGGGAGATGAAGATCAAGGCGACCATCGCGGCCAGGCCGAAGCACTACTACTCCGTGTACCAGAAGATGATCGTCCGGGGAAGGGATCTTTCCGACATCTACGACCTCGTGGGGGTGAGGGTCCTCGTCGACAGCGTTCGGGACTGTTATGCGGTCCTGGGGGCCATGCACGCGAAGTACCAGCCGGTTCCGGGACGGTTCAAGGACTACATCGCCACCCCCAAATTCAACCTCTATCAGTCCCTGCACACGACCGTCATCGGGCCGACGGGAAGGCCGGTCGAGTTCCAGATCCGCACCCACGAGATGCATCGGATCTCTGAGTACGGCTTCGCCGCACACTGGAGATACAAGCTCGGCGACAAGCGGCCTGCGACCGACGCCGAGGGGATGAGTTGGCTCAGGCAGATCGCCGACTGGCAGCAGGAAACCGTCGATCCGAGCGAGTTCCTCGAGGCCCTTCGCGGAGAGATCACCCAATCGGAGGTCTACGTCTTCACCCCGGCAGGCAAGCTCTTGGCGCTGCCCCAGGGCTCGACCCCGGTGGACTTCGCCTACGCCGTCCACACCGAGGTGGGCCACAAGACCATCGGGGCCAAGGTCAACGAACGGTTGGTGCCCCTGGATTCCAAGCTCGAAAACGGGGACACCGTCGAGATCCTGACCTCATCGGATGCCGCGGCCGCGCCCAAGAGGGACTGGCTCGAGTTCGCGGTGAGCACCCGAGCCAGGAACAAGATCCGCCAGTGGTTCACCCGGGAGAGGCGGGAGGAGAGCATCGAGGCGGGGCGGGACCTCCTGGCGAAGGCCATCCGGCGTCAACACCTCCCCATCCAGCGGATGATGGGAAAGTCCGCTCTCCTCGCCCTCGCCAAGGAGATGCAGTACGAGGATGTCGACTCCCTCTACGCCGCGATCGGGGAGCATCGGGAGCAGGCCTCCGACGTCGTGTCCCGCATGGTCGAGGGACTCGGTGGCCAGGAAGGCGCCGACGAGGACCTCACCGAAATCGCCCGGCCCGGGGTCCGGCCGCAGCGTCGGGTCAAGGCCGCCCCGGGGATCACGGTGCATGGGCTGACCGACATCGCGGTCAAGTTGGCCAAGTGCTGCACCCCCGTTCCCGGCGACCCGATCCAGGGGTTCGTGACGCGCGGATCGGGGGTGAGCATCCACCGCTCGGACTGCGCCAACCTAGAAGCCCTCCAGGACCGGCCCGAGCGCTTCGTCGACGTCACCTGGACGGGGAGAACCGATGCGACCTTCCTGGTCCACATCGAGGTCGAGGCCCTCGACAGGGCGAGGTTGCTCTCGGACGTCACCCGGGTCCTCTCCGACCATCACCTGGACATCATCACGGCGCACGTCACCACCTCGAAGGATCGGGTGGCCCTGTCCAGTTTCACCTTCGAGATGGCCGACCCTTCTCACCTTGGAGCCCTCCTCAATGCCGTCAGGAAGATCGACGGCGTTTACGAGGTCAGGAGGATCACGGGGGCCCGGCGAACCTCCTAGAGGACCGACTCGATCGCGGCCCAGGCGCTCCGCAGCCTCGCCACCCCGGCGCCCCTGGGGCTTTCCTCCCCGATCAGACGGGCCGCCTCGACCCGGTCGATCGCTCCCGTTCGGAGGGCGGTGACGACCCTCGGGACGGCTGAGTCGAGGGGCCCCCACCTAAGCCCATCGACGGCGCAGCGGGCGGGCGACCCGATCCTCACGTCGGACACGACCGTGGGCGGCTCGATCGCAGCCCTCCCGGAATGGAACCGCAGCACCCAGCCTGGAGGGTGCCTCCCCGGAGGGGTCCGGTGGAGTCCCGGAAGCCCCACGAGGTCGAGGAAGACCGGGCGGGGCCCTCCCGAGTGGATCCAGAGTCCGGAGAGGCCGGAGACGACCGTGTGGCCTGGGGGAACGCCCGAGAGGGACAGCGCCCGATCCTCACGGATCACCGGCAGGTCGAGGGGTGCCGCGAAACCGGGGGTGATGGGGGAGACGAATCCGTCGCGGATCATGCGATCAAGCGAGGGACGGCCCACATCGGCGGAAGAAACCAGGTCCACGACCCCAGGGTGGCTGTTCGGGCCGCCCACCGCGAGGGCGTCAAGCCGATCTGGGGATAAGGCCTAGCCCGTCGAAGACTGGATCTGCTCCAGCCAGGCCTTCCTGGCTTCCCTGGACTCCGTCAGTTCCTTCACCGTGGCTTGGTCGCCCGCAGCCTCGGCGGCCTCGATTTGGGCGTCGAGGTCCTCGATGGCCGAGATGAGTTGCTGCGCGGCCCCGCTCACTCGAGCCTCGAGTTCCGGGTTCCTTGCCGTCCAGGCTTCGTCCTGGGCTTCACGAACGGCGCGTTCGACGGCCGCCAGGCGTCGGTGAAGAAGGTCGGCGTCCGCCTTGGAGACCTTCCCCACAGCCTCGAAGCGATCCTGAAGCGATCGCAGGGTCGTCTTCACGATGGAGAGATCGGTGACGGGTAGGAGGGCTTCGGCCTCGGAGACGATGGCCTCCTTCTGCTCGAGGTTGGTGTCTTCGACCGCCTTCTCGGTTTCCAGGATGGCTCGTCGCGCATCGAAGAAGGCGTCCTGGGCGGTCTGGAATCGCTTCCACAACTCGTCGTCGCTGGCTTTCCTGCCCCGACCGGCGGCCTTCCACTCGGACATCAATCCCCGGAACTCCCGAGCGGTTTCCTCCCACTTCGTCGAAGAGACGATCTCTTCCGCTCGCAGGGCGAGCTTCTCCTTGGTTTCAGCGACCTCGGCGTTCCTCTTCTCCAGTTCGGCGAAGTGGTGCTTCCTGGTCTTCTCGAAGGTGGAACGGGCGTGTGCGAAGCGGTGCCAGAGGGCGTGTTCCGCCTCCTTCCCGATCCGGGTGGATGACTTCTGCGCTTCCTTCCAGGAGTCCAGAAGGCTCCGAAGTTCGGCCGTGTCGTCTTTCCAGTGCACCGCGCCGATGGGTTTGGCAGCGATTTCTTCCGCCCGGACCACGAGGGCTTCGCGTTCGGCCTCGGCGGCCGCCCGTAGGGTCTCCCGCTCGGCGGCGATCGCGTCGCGGAGCCCGATGGCCTTCTTCGAAACCACGGAGAGGCGCTTGCGGAACGCCGCGAGGCTGCCCACGCAATCCGGCGCCGCGAGGACCGCCTCGGCCTCCTTGAGTCCGGACTCGATGTCCCGGATCGTCAGCTCGGAGGTCTCCAGACGAGCGAAGAACCTCTCGAGACCGGAGACGTGGTCGTAGTACCGACGGATGAAGGGGAGCAGGGGCTCGTCGCCCTCGGCGGGTCCGAGCACGTGGCGGGCGTCCCCATCGATCAGGACGACCTTCCCATCCTCGACCTCACCGAACTTGGATGCACTGGCGATGGCCTTGGTGTCGAGATCGGTCACGACGGGGATCTTCACGGGGTGCTTGGACCTCGCCGCGAGGGCCGCCGGGGTCGGGGGCTTGGGGCGGGGGGATGTCCCGGGCTTCGCGGTACTCATGACACGTTCACCTCGTGAAGGACGACGGGCTCTGCGGGGCGACCATCGGGCTCTCCCGTCTCGGTGCCCGCCGCCGCTATTGCCTCCACAATATCGAGTCCGCTGGTCACAGAGCCAAAAATGGTGTACCCCCCGGCTAGGTCGGATGGAATGGTCGAGTCCCGGTAGACGATGAAGAACTGGCTGCCCATCGAGTATTCACTGTCTTGTGCCCGGGCCATGGCGACGGTGCCAGCGGGGTAGAAGCCGTCCGCAGGGTCGTTCTCCACGGGGCCGAAACGATAGTCGGGTCCACCGGTGCCCGTCCCGGTCGGGTCTCCGCACTGAAGCACATAGATCGTCTCGGTGACCAGCCGGTGGCATTCCGTGTCATCGAAGAATCCCTGTTGCGCCAGATAGGCGAAGGATCCGACAGCCTGGGGCGCGGCAATCCCGTCGAGGGTGAGGCTCAACTCGCCCTGATCCAGGGCGATCTCCGCCGACCACTCCCGTCCCTCCGCATACCCTGCGGGCGGCCCCAACTCGGGGGTGGAGGCGCTCGGGGTCGGATCGGGGTCGGGAGTCGGGGAAACAGGCCCCATGGACGACAGGGCGATGGCACCGCCCCCGAGGGCGAGGGCTCCAACCGCGACGATCCCCGCCACCCGCTGCCGACGCTGGCGGCGTTTCTGACGGGCCGCAAGCCGGGCCTCGTACTGTTCATGGCGGCGCTTCTGCAGCGCGCGCGCCTGCTTCTTGGTTGGCATCGATCCTCCGGGTGTCGCCTCGCCAGTCTAGGCGGTCGGGATGGAACAATGTGCGCATGAGTCGCGTCGCCCCCCTCTCCGGATTTCCCGAATGGACCCCGGAGGGGCGGCGGGTCGAACGGCACGTGATCGACACCTTGAGGGACGAGTTCGAACTCCACGGATTCGCGGAGGTGGAGACCCGGGCGGTCGAGCCCCTCGATCGACTCTCGGACGATTCCGAGGCTTCGAAGGAGATCTACGCCCTCCGACGCCTCAAAGCCGACCCCGAGGACGGCGATTCCGGCCTGGGGCTCCACTTCGACCTCACGGTTCCCTTCGCGCGGTACGTCGAGGAGTTCTCCGGGCGCCTGGCCTTCCCCTTCCGGAGGTACCAGATCCAGAAGGTGTGGAGGGGGGAGAGGCCTCAGGACGGTCGATTCCGGGAGTTCTATCAAGCCGATATCGACATCGTCGGCCGCGACAGCCTTCCGGCACGGGCCGACGCCGAGGTTGCCGTCCTCATGGCGCGGGCGCTGGCTCGGCTTCCCATCCCGGGGGTGACGATGCGACTCAACAACCGTCGGATCGTCGAGAGTCTCTACAGGGGCTTGGGGATTTCGGACCTCAACGGGACCCTGCGCATCGTCGACAAGCTGCCCAAGATCGGGCCCGACGGCGTGAGCGAGGTCTTGGCCGCGGCTGGGCTCGAGGCCCGGGCAATCTCCGGGGTACTCTCCCTTGCTGGGGTTTCCGGTGGCGAGCAGGCCTTCGCGGAAGGGCTGCGGGAGGTCGAGGGGGAATATGGAGGGGACCACGAGGGGCTGCGTGAGGGAATCGACGAATTGACGGAGACCCTCGCCGTGATCAACGCCGCCGTTCCGGGCGTGGCCGTCGCGGACCTCAGCATCGCGCGAGGCCTCGACTACTACACGGGAACAGTCGTCGAAACCTTTCTCGAGGGACACGAGGACCTCGGATCGATCTCATCGGGCGGGCGGTACGACTCGCTCGTCGCCGGGGGCGGATTCCCCGGGGTCGGCATGTCCGTCGGGGTCTCCCGCCTCGTCGGGAGGATCCTGTCCGCAGGCCTCGCGGCCGCGACCAGGTCGGTACCGAGCGCGGTATTCGTCGCCGTGACGGACGAGGATGCCCGTCCGCGCTCGGAAGCGATCGCCGACAGGCTCCGGGCAAGGGGAATTCCCGCCGAGGTTTCGTCCACCGCAGCCAAGTTCGGCAAGCAGATCCAGGCCGCCGACCGGAGGGGCATCCCGTTCGTGTGGTTCCCGGGGGACACCGGCGGCGACGGTCAGGTCAAGGACATCAGGTCAGGCGATCAGGCTCCCGCGGACGCGGACGCCTGGGCCCCTCCGGAGCAGGACCTCAAGCCCCGCGTCGAACGCCTATAGACTGTCCCCGGCAATTCGACCTAAGGACGGCTCGTGCTTCGCAACGCTTTCGCAGGAAACCTCCGCGCCACGGACGATGGCGCGACCGTCACCCTCTCCGGATGGGTGGGGCGTCGTCGAGATCATGGCGGCGTGGCCTTCATCGACCTCAGGGATTCCTCTGGGTTCGCCCAGGTGGTCATCCGCGAGGACGTCGCGCACGCCCTCCGGGCGGAGTTCGTCATCCAGGTGACCGGGACCGTCCGCCTCCGGCCGGACGGGAGCGCGAACCCCAACCTCCCCTCGGGCGAGGTGGAGGTCGTCGCCGATGACGTCATCGTCCTCAACGAATCGGCGCCCCTGCCGTTTCCCATAGACGAATACGTCACCGTCGGCGAAGAGGCCCGTCTCAAGCACCGCTACCTGGACCTCCGTCGTCCCCGCCAGCGCGAGGTCATCGTGCTACGCAGCGAGGTCAACAAGGCCGCGCGCCGGGTCATGGACCGCCACGACTTCCTCGAGATCGAGACCCCGACCCTCACCCGATCCACCCCCGAAGGGGCGCGGGACTTCATCGTGCCCGCCCGACTCTCCCCGGGGTCGTGGTACGCCCTGCCCCAGTCCCCTCAGCTCTTCAAGCAGCTCCTCATGGTCGCGGGGATGGAACGCTACTACCAGATCGCCCGGTGCTATCGGGACGAGGACTTCCGGGCCGACCGCCAGCCGGAGTTCACCCAACTCGACATCGAGATGAGCTTCGTCGACCAGGACGACGTCATCTCGATAGGCGAGGAGGTCGTCAAGGAGCTCTGGGCCCTCATCGGGCACGAGGTCACGACCCCCATCCCCCGCCTGACCTATGCCGAGGCCATGCGGCGATTCGGCACCGACAAGCCCGACCTGAGGTACGGGCTGGAACTGGTCGAACTCAAGGAGTTCTTCCGCGACACCCCCTTCCGTGTTTTCCAGGCCGACTACGTGGGGGCCGTCGTCATGCCGGGCGGGGCCACCCAGCCGCGCAAGACCCTCGACGCCTGGCAGGACTGGGCGAAGCAACGGGGGGCGAAGGGCCTCGCCTACGTGCTGGTGGAAGACGGCGGCGAGCTCGGGGGGCCCGTCGCGAAGAACCTGTCCGACGAGGAACGGGCCGGGCTGGTGGCCGCGACGGGGGCGTCCCCAGGAGACTGCGTCTTCTTCGCCGCCGGGCCGGTCGAATCGTCCCGGGCGCTCCTGGGGGCCGTCCGCGAGGAGATCGCGAGCAGGCTCTCCCTGGCCAAGGATGGCGACTTCGCCTTCACGTGGGTCGTCGACGCCCCCCTCTTCAAGCCCGTCGTCGCGGACGATGAGGACGTCGCCCTGGGCTCGGGATCCTGGACCGCCGTTCATCACGCCTTCACGAGCCCCAAGCCCGAATGGATCGACCGCTTCGAGGAGGATCCCGGGGCCGCCCTCGCCTACGCCTACGACATCGTCTGCAACGGCAACGAGATCGGCGGCGGCTCCATCCGTATCCACCGCCGCGACGTCCAGGAGCGGGTGTTCCGGCTCATGGGAATCGGCCCCGAGGAGGCGAGGGAGAAGTTCGGCTTCCTCCTGGACGCCTTCCAGTACGGGGCCCCGCCCCACGGGGGCATCGCGTTCGGGTGGGACCGTTGCGTCGTCCTCCTGGCCGGGGCGGAATCCATCCGGGACTCCATCGCCTTCCCCAAGTCGGGCGGGGGATACGATCCCCTGACCCAGGCGCCCGCACCCATCACGGCGCAGCAGCGCAAGGAGGCCGGCGTCGACTACAAGCCGAAGCCCGGGGCCAAGGACACGGCCAAGCCCGATGACGCACCCAAACCCGACGATACGGCCACGACCTGACTCGGGCCGCTAGAGGTTGTTGACGGCCTCCTCGGCACCCTGGCGGAGCAGGTCGGAGAAGACGTCGGGGTTGAGTCCGTAGACGAGGGCGGCGACGGACACGAAGATGATCCCGGCCAGCCACCGCGTGTAGATCCCCCGGGTGCGGACGAAGAGCACGACGGCCAGGGCGCCGAGCATGGCGGCGCCGAGCGTCTTGATGTCCCCGAGGGGCACCAAGTATCCGCCTACGTCAGCTTCCTCCTGTCCGAGCCATTCCGCCAGGTTCCAGGAGACGTCGAACAGCATGAAGGCTGAGGAGGGCGACGAGAACGGCGCCCATTCCCCAGGACGACCACTTGGTCGACTCGCCCTCGACCCGGTAGATCTCGTACACGACCGTGGGAATGAGGGCGAACACGATGACGAGCGGAGTGCTCGTCGCCAGGCCGATGGCGATGCCGATCACGGCGAGGACGGACAGGACGAGGCAGATTGCGGTTGCGTTCTTCGTGGGACGGGCCATGGGTCAACTGTAGGGCCGACGCCCGTCCGGCTCTAGTCGCCTCGCAGCGCAACGGACGAGTCGTGGGAGAGGCCGCGCCTGTTGTGCAGACGTCGGAGGGGGCCGGGGGCCCACCAGTTCCAGTCGCCCAGCAGGGTCATGGTGGCGGGGACGAGGAACATACGGACCAGGGTGGCGTCCATGAAGACCGCGAATGCCAGACCGACCCCGACCTCCTTGATCACGAGCATGTGTCCTGCGGCGAACCCCAGGAACACCAGGATGACGATGGCCGCGGCCGACGTGATGATCCTGGCCGAGCGTTGGAGGCCGAGCCGGACCGCCTCGTCGTTCGGCACTCCCCGGTCCACGAGTTCCTTGATCCGGGACAGCAGGAAGACCTCGTAGTCCATGGCGAGCCCGAAACCGAACGCCAGGACGAGGATGACGACGTAGGTTTCGACCCCGTCGGGCGACGCGAATCCGAGAGGCCCCTCGAGGTTGCCCCACTGGAAGAGCCAGACCAGGACCCCGATGGACGCGGTGAGGGAAAGGGCGTTGACGAGCAGGGCCTTGATCGGGACGAGGAGCGAACCCGTCATGAGGAAGAGGAGCACGAGAGTGGAGAGGACGACGATCGAAAGGGCGATGGGGGCGCCCTCCTGGATTGCGTCGACGAAGTCGATCTGGTTGGCGGCCTTGCCCCCGACGTGGAGCGCGTCCGGGGTGTCCAGGGCGCGGATCTGCGTGACGACGTCGACCGCGACCGCGCTTCCGGCGTCGGGATCGTCGAGGTAGACGCCCCAGAAGACGATCCCACCCTGATCTCGATACGGGGCGACACCGATGACATGGGGGATCTCGGCGATCTGGGCTGCGACCTGGGCGAACTCGCTGGGGGGAGTGTCGGTCATCATGACGATGGCCGGGTCCGCTAGGGAGGGATAGGCGAGGGGGAGGTCGGCAAGGTAGGCGCGGTCGGGGTTGTCCGGGGGCAGGAGTTCGACGTCCGAGTTCCGCATGTGGATGGAGAGGGCGGGGACGGCGAGGGCGAGGAGGATCGCGGCAGAAGCCCCGACGATGGTCCAGGGTCTCTTCTGAACCCACGCCGTCAATCGTGAGAAAGCCCCCTCGTCCCTCGTGACATCCGACGTGAAGCGGAACACGGACCGGATGAGGGGAAGGCGGGAGAGCAGGCCCGGGCGGATCAGCCGTTCCCCGTACAGGTAGGCCACGGCCGGGACGAGGGTCAGGGCGGCTGCGAGGGCGGTCACGACGACGCCGAGGGCGGCCACGCCGAAGGATCGGAGGATCTCGGGGGCGAAGGCCAGCATCCCGGAAACAGCGATTCCGACGGTCACGGCCGAGAAGAAGACCGTCCTGCCCGCCGTCTCCATCGCCTTGACGAGGGAATCCTCTGGGACGCGGGGAAGACCCAAAGACCTCGCCTTGGTCATCTCCTCCCGATACCTCGACACGATGAGGAGGCCATAGTCGATGCAGAGGCCGATGCCGAGAACGGTGACCACGTTCTGAGCAGAATTGGAGACGTCGAGGGGGAAGGTCAGGGCGTACACCACGACGAAGCCGCCCGCGATCGAGGCGAAGGCCCCTGCCATGGGCGTGCTGGAGGCGAGCACCCCCCCGAAGACGAGCATCATCACGAACAACGCCAGGGGCAGGGCGATGGCCTCCCCGACCAGGAGGTCACGCTCCAGCATGTCGGTGACGCTGTCGTGAAGGAGGTTCATGGAGAAGGGGAAGACCAGCGCCTCTGGGTCCACGGTGCGAAGTTCGTCGGCCATGTCCTCGTACAGGTCGATGATCTGACGGTGAACGGAGGAAGGGGCGTCGGGGGCGACGACGGCGACGACCATGAACCCGCCCCCGTCGGTCCTCACGAGCGAGGACGGGTCGAGTCCTCCGGGGAACTCGGTCCGTCCGTATGCAGGCCCGGGAAGGGAGGCGAAGGGTGTGGCGACGGCGGCGACATCCGAGATCGATGCGAGGGCTGCGAGACCGGGCTGAAGGGCGGCAGCGATGGCGGGATCAGCCGGATCGGAGACGCGGAAATCGGCGCTGACCGTGTCGCCCTGTCGTTCCGGAGTGGTGTCGGTGAAGGTGTCGAGTACGAGGTAGCTCTCGGAGCCCTCCACTTCAGGGGCCTGAAGCGAGGTTCGCTCGCTGATTCCTCCCGTGTCGCCAATCCCGAAGGTGGCGACCCCGTACATGGCCAGGGCGGCGACCGCCCAGGTCACGATGACGGATACGGGATGACGTTCGACGAAGCGGGTGATTCGGGCGATGATCCCCATGCGGTCATGCTATCGGGGGAGTCCCCTAGTGGGTGAGGCTGAACCTCTCGTGGAGCCTGCGCAAGGGAGCAGGCGCCCACCAGTTCCACTTGCCCAGAAGACTCATGGTCGCGGGAACTAGAAGGAGTCGGACGAGGGTCGCATCGAGGAGCACCGCGACGGCGAGCCCGAACCCGACCTCCTTGATGATCAGGAGGTCGCCGAAGGCGAACCCGATGAATACCAGAACGATGACGGCCGCTGCGGACGTGATGATCCGCCCCGATCGCTGGAGGCCCACCCGGACGGCCTCATCGTCTGACATTCCCTGGTCGACGAGTTCCTTGATGCGGGAGAGAAGGAAGACCTCATAGTCCATGGCGAGACCGAAACCGAAGCACACGAGGACGATGACCACGTAGATCTCGATCCCCCCGGGTGGATCGAATCCGAGAATCCCGGAGAGGTTGCCGTACTGGAAGATCCATACCAGCACGCCGAGGGTCGCGGCGAGCGACAGGGCATTCACGATGAGGGCCTTGATGGGCATGAGGAGGGAACCCGTCATGAGGAAGAGGAGCGCGACGACCGCAAGGATCACGATTCCGAGCCCGATGAGACCGCTCGTGGCGACCGCGTTGGAGAAGTCCAGGAGGCCCGCCGCCTGACCCCCGACGTAGACCCGGAAGGGAGCGTCCATCGCGCGCAGGTCCTCAACGACCGCGACGGCTTCGGGCCCGCCGGGATCGGATTCCACGATCGAGATTCCGGCCACGGACATGCCGTCACGCTCGAGGGCGGGGGAGAAGCCACGCACCCCCTCGATATCCGCGGCGTCCGCAAGCCAGACGTCGAGCTCACCCGGCGTCCCCTCCGAGACGACGAGGATGTCGGGTTCCGCAAGGGCCGGGAAGGAGTCGTGCATCACGTCGAGGAATTCCCGCCGTTCGAAGTCTGCGGGGAGGAGTTCGACCTCGGAGTTGCGGGGGATGAAGGCCAGGACGGGTGCGGCGAGGATCAGGACGAGCACGAGGGTGGAGGCGAGGGTGAACCAGCGTCGCTTCTGAATCCATGCGGCGAGCGACGCGAGGGGTCCCTCGTCTCTGGACACGTTCGCGGTGTGATGGAGGATGAACTTGAGGGCTCTAATGCGCCGGAGGGGGCTCGGGCGTCCGATCTTTGCGCCGAAGGCAAAGGCCACAGCGGGAACGAGGGTGAGCGCGGTCGCAAGCGCCAGGACGACGATGGCCAGCCCCGCGGCTCCGAATCCACGCATCATCTCGGTGTTGAAGGTCAGCATCCCCCCGACGCTGAGGGCGACGATCAGACCTGAGTAGAAGACCGTGCGTCCGGCGGACATCATGGTCCGCTCAAGGGCGGCGGCACGGCTCTCCCTCGTGCCCCCCTTTGGCTGGAGATGGAAGAGCTCCTCTCGATATCGGGAGACGATGAGCAGCCCGTAGTCGATCGACAGTCCCACCCCCAGGATGCTGACGATGTTGATCGCCGCGCTGTTGAGGTTCATCGGATACGAGAGCGCGAAGAGGGCAGCCAAACCAGAGGCGATGGAGGCGAGGGCGCCAGCGATCGGGGTGGAGGCCGCCAGGAATCCCCCGAAGACGAGGACCATGACGACGAGGGCGATCGGGACCGCGACGAGTTCCCCCCGGATGAGGTCGTGCTCGACCAGACCCTCGAAGTCGTGCAGGAGGAGGGGGACGGAGAACGTGTAGGCACGCGGATCCGCGTCAGAGAAGCCGGGAAAGACTTCCGATCGAAGGTAGGCGAGGGTGGAGTCGACGATGGCCTCGACGGCGGCATGGGCGCGGTACGTCGCGGCCTCGTCGTCGAGCTCGGCGAATCGGACGATGATAACGAACCCGGTCCCGTCGGATGCGACCAGGGATCCTGGATTGACCGTCGCCGACGACTGCGGGAGGGACAGGGCATCGACCCCGGGTGTGATGCCAGAAGGCGATATGACGACGCCGACACCGTCCGTTCCGGACATGGCCAGGACGCCGGGGACGAAGGCCGCAGCCACCACGGGATCGAAGGGGGACAGGCCGACGACCGCCGTGGTGAGGCTCGTTCCATTTCCGGGCTGTACCGCACCGGCGGAAAACTGGGCGGCGATGTCGCTGTCGGAGCCGGGAATAGAGGGGGCTCCCATGTCGACCCGCTGAAGCAAGCCGCCGTCGCCCACCCCGGCGAAGGCCAGGACGAGCGAACCCGCCGTGACGGTGGCCCAGGTGACGATCACGACGATCGGACGTCGCACGATGAGGCGAGCGATCCGAGTGAAGATCCTCATGTACGCCACGCTATCCGGGGGATGGTCGCCCCGCATCCCTAGAGTGGGGGATATGGACCTCTTCGATTCGGCACGCACGAACGCCAGGGGGGTGCCGGAGCCCTCCGGGTCGAGTCCCCTCGCCGTCCGGATGCGGCCCGCCACCCTCGATGAGGTCGTGGGTCAGGACCACCTGCTTCGCCGGGGCAGCCCCCTCCGAAGGCTCGTGGTCGAGGAGGATGCCGCCGCCTCGGTCCTCCTGTGGGGACCACCGGGTACGGGCAAGACCACCCTCGCCTACCTTGTTGCGGGTCAGCGACGTTTCGCCGAGCTCTCCGCCGTCACTGCGGGAGTCAAGGACGTCCGAGCCCTGATCGAGGAGTCCAAGCGACGGGTCGCCATGGGAGAACCCGAGACGGTCCTCTTCATCGACGAGGTGCATCGGTTCACCAAAACCCAGCAGGACGTCCTGCTCCCCGCCGTCGAGAATCGCTGGATCACGCTCATTGGCGCGACGACGGAGAACCCGTCGTTCTCCGTCGTCGGACCCCTCCTCAGCCGGTCGCTCCTCCTGATCCTCAAACCCCTCGAG
Organism: Demequinaceae bacterium; assembly: GCA_016933155.1. Classification (GTDB taxonomy): domain Bacteria; phylum Actinomycetota; class Actinomycetes; order Actinomycetales; family Demequinaceae; genus JAFGBM01. The sequence continues at coordinate 46,967 of JAFGBM010000007.1, forward strand.
GACGAGGATCTTCGCATCGTCATCGAGCGCGCCCTTCGGGACGAACGGGGCTTGAAGGGCTCGGTTCGGCTGGACGACGATGCCCGCGAACACATCGTCAAGGTGGCGGGGGCGGACGCCAGGAAGGCACTCACCCTCCTCGAGGCCCTGGCGTCGGCCGCGGGCAATGGGGGAGCGATAACGGCGGAGTTGGCCCGGGAGTCCATGGATGCGGCCCTCGTCGCCTACGACAGAACGGGGGATCAGCATTACGACGTCATCAGCGCGTTCATCAAGTCAATCAGGGGAAGCGACGTCGACGCCGCCCTGCACTACCTGGCCCGGATGGTCGTCGCGGGGGAGGACCCCCGTTTCATCGCCCGTCGCCTCGTCATCCTGGCCGCGGAGGACATCGGAATGGCCGACCCCCAAGGCCTCGTCGTCGCCCAGGCCGCGGCCGATGCCGTCTCGTTCATCGGCATGCCGGAAGGGCGCATCGTCCTGGCCGAGGCCGTTGCCTACTTGTCCACGGCGCCCAAGTCCAACCGCTCGTACCTGGCGATCGACAAGGCCGTCGCTGACATCACGGGGGGGAAGTCGGGGCCCGTGCCGACCCACCTCAGGAATCCCACATCCTCGATGACGGAAGGACTCGGATTCGGCAAGGGCTACCGGTACGCCCACGACGAGCCCCACGGGGTGGCCGAGCAGGGCTACCTTCCTGAGGGCCTGGAGGACGCCCGATACTACGAACCGACCGATCGGGGATTCGAGAGGGACGTCGGGGTGAGGCTCGATCGGATCCGTTCCCTGCTCGGTCGTGGAAAAAGCGCCCAGTAACCGCTATCCTTGTGCGAGCCCTCGCGGCGAGCTGGCTGCTCTTGCCGTGTCCATATCGAATGGCGCTCCGCGCCCCATGGTCAAAAAGGAAATCAGTTGAGTTCTGTCACCCGCGCGCGCCGCCAGGTGCGCTTGAGCCGTGCCCTTGGTCTGGCCTTGACCCCTAAGGCGGTCAAGCACTACGAGAAGCGCCCCTACCCGCCCGGCGAGCACGGCCGCAATGTGCGTCGCAAGGAATCCGACTTCGCCGTCCGGCTTCGGGAGAAGCAGCGTCTGCGCGCCCAGTATGGGCTCCGCGAGAAGCAGATGGCCCGCATCTTCGATGAGGCGAGGAAGGTTCCCGGTCGGACCGGTGAGGCCTTCGTCGAACTCTTGGAGATGCGGATCGACGCCCTCGTCCTTCGTGCCGGCTTCGCCCGGACGATCCTGCAGGCCCGTCAGTCAGTCCTTCACCGCCACATCCTCGTCGACGGCCAGATCGTCGACCGGCCGTCGCAGCGCGTCCAGCCCGGCCAGACCATCCAGGTCAAGCCGAAGGCGGCCTCGCTCGATCCCTACATGGCCGCCGCCGCCGGCGCCCACCGGGATGTCCTTCCCGAGGTGCCGGACTATCTGGATGTCCAGTTGGAGAAGCTGACGGCCAAACTCGTCAGGCGACCCAAGAGGTCGGAGGTCCCCGTGACCTGCGACGTCCAGTTGGTCGTCGAGTTCTACGCTCGATAGGTGCCCCGGCCCTAAGGAGGGAAGATGCGCACCTCGGACATTCGTCGGCGTTGGCTCGACTACTTCGAAGGGAACGGCCACCAGGTTGTCCCGTCGGCGTCTCTCGTGTCACCCGACCCGTCCCTGCTGTTCACCGTGGCGGGGATGGTGCCGTTCATCCCCTACATGCTCGGCGCCCAGCCCGCGCCTTGGCCCACGGCCGCGTCCGTCCAGAAGTGCATCCGTACCGTCGACATCGACGAGGTGGGGAAGACGACCCGTCACGGGACGTTCTTCCAGATGTGCGGGAACTTCTCCTTCGGGGACTACTTCAAGGATGAGGCGATCCGCTATGCCTGGGATCTTGTCACAGGAGAGGAGTCCGACGGCAAGTACGGATTCGACCCCGACGCCATCTGGGTCACGGTCTTCGAGGAGGACGATGAGGCCGCCGCCCTGTGGAAGGAGGTCGCGGGCCTACCCCCTGAGCGGATCCAACGTCGGGGAATGAAAGACAACTTCTGGTCGACGGGCCAGCCCGGACCCGCGGGCCCCTGTTCGGAGATATACGTCGACCGGGGTCCCGCCCATGGGAAGGACGGCGGGCCGATCGTCGACGAGAGCCGCTTCCTCGAGATTTGGAACCTCGTCTTCATGCAGTACGAGCGGGGGGCAGGCGGGGGGAAGGATGGCTTTCCCATCCTCGGCGACCTCAAGCAGAAGAACATCGACACCGGGTTGGGGCTGGAGCGCGTGGCGTTCCTCAAGCAGGGCGTCGACAATATGTACGAAATTGACGAGGTCATCCCGGTGATCCGCCAGGCGGAGCAACTCTCCGGGCGTGTCTACGGGAAGAACCACGAGGACGACGTCCGGATGCGGGTGGTGGCCGACCACGTCCGCAGTTCCCTCATGCTCATCGGCGACGGGGTGATTCCAGGAAACGAGGGCCGGGGGTACGTGCTACGACGGCTTCTCAGGCGATCCGTTCGCGCGATGCGCCTCATGGGGGTCGAGGACCCGGCCCTGCCCGCCCTCCTGCCGGCCTCGAAGGATGCCATGAGCGCGTCCTACCCGGAGGTCGAGAAGGAGTTCGGGCGCATCTCCCAGGTCGCCTATGCGGAGGAGGAAGCCTTCCGGCGCACCCTCGTCTCCGGTACGACGATCCTCGACACGGCGGTGGCGAAGACGAAGGAAGACGGGGGGCACGTGCTCGACGCTTCGGACGCCTTCACCCTCCACGACACCTACGGTTTCCCCATCGACCTCACCCTGGAGATGGCTGCCGAATCCGGCCTTCAAGTGGACGAGGAGGGCTTCCGCGCCCTCATGAAGGAGCAGCGAGACCGAGCCAGGGCAGACGCGAAGGCGAAGAAGGGCGGCCACGCCGACATCAAGGTCTACCAGCACCTCAAGGACGAGGCCGCGACGGAGTTCACGGGGTACGAGGAACTCCAGACGGCGAGCGAGATCCGGGCGATCGTGTCAGCCGGGGCGCTCGTCCAACGGGCCACGACGGGAGAGACGGTCGAGGTCATTCTGCCCAAGACGCCGTTCTATGCGGAGTCGGGAGGCCAGGAGGCCGATGCCGGGATCATCCTCGCCCCGGGGGCGACCCTGGAAGTCCTGGACGTCCAGAAGCCGGTCCGGGGCCTGACCGTCCACACCGTCAAGGTGGTCGAGGGTGATATCGAGGTGGGGGAGGGGGTCTCGGCCCAGGTCGATCACGAATGGCGCACCGGGGCCCGCCAAGCGCACTCGGGCACCCACCTGCTCCACGCCGCGCTTCGCCAGGTGCTCGGGCCGGACGCCCTCCAGTCCGGTTCCTACAACAAGCCTGGATACCTCCGGCTCGACTTCTCCTGGCCATCGGGCATCAGCCAGGAGGCGAGGAGCGAGATCGAGGAGGTCACGAACCGCGCCATCCGGAGCGATCTCAAGGTCGGTTGGCAGTACATGAGCATCAGCGACGCCAAGGAGTGGGGGGCCCTGGCCCTCTTCGGCGAGACCTACGACGAGGTGGTCAGGGTCGTGGAGATCGGAGGTCCCTGGTCCCGGGAACTCTGCGGCGGCACCCATGTCGAGCACGCCAGCCAGGTGGGGATGGTCGCCGTGACGACGGAGAGTTCGATCGGTTCGGGGGTGCGCAGGATCGAGGCATTCGTCGGGATCGAGGCGTTCCAGAATCTCGCGGCCGAGCGGGCCCTCGTCGCAGAGCTCACCACGCTTCTCAAGGCCCAGCCCTCGGAAGTCGTCCCACGTATCGAACGGCTCCTTGAGCGGGTGGGGGAGGCCGAGCGTCGCCTGGCCTCTTTCCAGAAGCAGGAGACCCTGAAGCAGGCCGGAAGCTTGGTCGAAACAGCCGATGAGGTGAATGGCATCCGTGTGGTCGCTCACCAGATGGCGGGGGTCGCGGGCGTTGAGGATGTCCGCGTCCTCGTCACGGATGTGAGGTCACGCCTCGGAGATGCCTCCCCGACGGTGGTGACTATTGCTTGTGTCTCGGAGGACGGGCGTCCGGCGATCGTTGTCGCGACGAATGCTCCAGCCAGGGATGCAGGCCTCCAAGCAGGCGACCTCGTGAAGACGGCATCAGGCGTCCTAGGCGGAGGCGGCGGAGGGAAGCCGGACCTCGCCCAGGGCGGGGGGCAGGATGCCCAGGCGATCCCCGCAGCCCTCAATGCCATCCGCGAGGCGATCGCGAAGCGTGGCTGAGGCAGGGGCGGAAGCCCCGCAACCTCAGGGGCCCTGGGCCTCGGTCGACGTCGGCACCGTCAGGGTCGGGATCGCGGCCACCGATCCAGAACGGAGGATGGCTTTCCCGGTCGAGACCGTTCCCAGGAATCGGGACACCGTTGGCCGCATCGCAACCATCGTCGAGGACAGGGGAATCGTCGCCGTCTTCGTGGGGCTGCCCTTGACCCTCGCGGGGAGGGAGGGGCCGTCGGCCGAGGACGCCAGAAGTCTCGCCGGGGATCTCGCGCAACGCCTGGCCGTCCCGGTGCGTTTAGTCGACGAGAGGCTCTCGACGTCGTCCGCGAGTGCCGCCCTGCGTCAAGCGGGCAGGAACGCGCGTCGGCAGAGGGAGGTCATCGACCAGGCTGCCGCAGTCGTGATCCTGGAGACGGTGCTGGATGGCTGGAATAATGGGATACTGGGTAATCTGACCGAACAAGTAGCGCAAGGGGAATCATGACGGACTTGTTTGAGATCGAGGCGCCGACGACCACGACGTCCCTCGAACTCCGTCGACTCCAACGTGACGCGCGTCGGCACCAGCGACGCATCCGCACCCTCATCGCCTCGGCGATCGCCCTCGTCGTCTTCGCCCTGGGCGCCTCGATCGCCTGGAACTTCCTGCAGGCGTTCAAGTCGGCCGACGGAACGGTGGCCGACTACACCGGCTACGGCCAGGGGCAGGTCCAGATCATCATCAACGTCGGCGATGACGGACTCGCCGTGGGGAAGACACTGCAAGAAAACGGCGTGGTCGCTTCCGTCGACGCCTTCTGGAACGCTTGCCTGGCGAAGCCGGGTGCCTTCGAGAAGGTCCAGCCGGGCTATTACGTCCTCCCCAAGGAGATGAAGGCGGAGTACGCGCTCAGTGCCCTCCTCGATCGCGATCGGAAGATCGAGAAGAACATCACCATCGTCGAGGGCAAGACCGTCGAGTGGATCCTCGACAAAGTCGCCTCGATCACGGGGTATTCGATCGAGGAGGTCCAGGCGGTTGCCGCCGACGTCGAGGCACTCGGCCTTCCGGAAGAAGCGGGCGGCAACCTCGAGGGGTGGCTCTTCCCCAGTACCTACAGTTTCGATCCCGACGTTCATCCCCAGGACGTCCTGGCCAAGATGGTCCAGACGACCGTGACCGTGCTCGAGAGGAACGGCATTCCTCGGGAGGATTGGCAGGAGACCCTGATCATCGCCTCCCTCATCGAGAGGGAAGCCGGGTCGGATGCCGACAGGCCCCTGGTGTCGAGCGTGATCCAGAACCGACTCAGCCGCGGGATGCACCTCGAGTTCTGTTCGACGATCAGGTACTTCCTTCCCGGGGGTCTCTCCGTGACGACGGCGGAGACCCAGACCAAGAATCCGTACAACACCTACCTCAACGCAGGCCTTCCCCCGGGCCCCATCGCCTCCCCGGGCGAGGCGTCGATCAAGGCCGCGTACGAGCCTGCCGAATCGAACTATCTCTTCTTCGTCACCGTGAACCCCGTGACCGGCGAGACCCGCTTCGCCGCGACACTGCCCGAGCACAACGCCAACAAGGCCCTGTACAAGCAGTGGTGCACCGACAATGGGGGATGCTGACGGGCGGCATGGGCGGTGAACGCCGGGCAGGCGTCCTCGGGCACCCGATCGCGCATTCCCTGTCCCCCGTGCTCCACCGGGCGGCCTATCGGGCCCTCGGCCTCGCCTGGACCTACGACGCTTATGACGTGACGGAAGGCGAGCTCGAGGCCTTCCTAGGAAGACTTGACCGGGGATGGGCCGGGTTGAGCCTCACGATGCCCCTCAAAGTCGAGGCCGCCCGGCATATGGACGCCATCGAGACGCTCGCCGAGACGCTCGAAGTCATCAACACCGTCATCGTCCGGCCGGAGGGGGAGGGGGTTCGGCTCGAGGGGGCGAACACCGACGTCTACGGGGTGAGGGCGGCCCTCGCCGAGGCCGGGATCGAGGAGGCGGACAGCGTCGTCATCCTCGGGAGCGGGGCAACGGCGACCTCGGCCATGACCGCTCTGCTCGGACTGGGGTGCGAATCACCTGTCGTCGTGGCCCGGAGTCGGGAGGAAACAGAGGGCCTCATGGAGGCGGCATCCAGGCTGGGGGTGGCGCCGACCATCGTCTTTACCCCCGACGCCCCGGAGGTCATGGCCGACGCTCGGATCGTCGTCTCGACCATCCCCGTCGAGGTCGGCGCGACGATCGGCGCGTCCCTCTTCCCCGCGCGGCCGGGGGCCGTCCTCCTCGATGCCGTCTACGATCCGCCGGTGACGCCGCTCGCCGACGCATGGGTGGGGGTGGGCGGCCGATTTGTGCCGGGAACCCGGATGCTCCTCCATCAGGCTGCCGAACAGATTCGGCTCATGACGGGTCTTTCGGCGCCACTCGAGGCGATGGATGTCGCTCTTGTGTCGCATCTCTCACCCTGACCGGTTTCCGATACCTTGTGCAGCGTGTTACCTTCCAAGAGAATCTGCTATACGGGCCCATCACCGAGGGAGTGTACGTGAAGCAGCTAGGGACGATCCTCCTCGAGGACGGTTTGCTGACCGAGGATCAGTTGATGGACGCCATCGACGAGCAGCAACGCAGCGGCCAGTCGCTCGGCCGGACCCTCGTTGAACTCGGCCTCATTTCAGAGTCGCAACTTGTGCGTGCGCTCGCGAGTCAGGTGGGGATGGAGTTCGTCGAGTTGGCCAACTTCCCCGTCGACGTCTCAGCCGTCGCCTTGGTGCCGGCCGCGGTCTGCAGACGCCACAACGCCCTTCCCATCGCGATCGACGAAGGCGTGGTCAAGATCGCGATGTCCAATCCCGGAAACGTCGTCGCCGTCGACGACATCCGCACCCTCACGAACCGGCACGTCATCCCGGTAGTGGCGACCCATGACGACGTGGTCGCCGCCATCGACCGCTTCTGCCGTGCCGACTCCGAGTTGGAGAACCTGCAGGGCTCGCTCGAGGAGTCGCTGGAGGAGGATGTCTCCGCGGTCGGCGGGTCGACGGAGGACGACGCACCCATCGTCCGATTCGTCAACCTCCTCATCACCCAGGCCATCCAAGACCGGGCTTCGGACATCCACATCGAACCGGCCGAGAAGAACTTCAGGGTCAGGTATCGAATCGACGGGGTGCTCCACGAGACCCAGCGGGCGGCCAAGGGCATCCAGAACGGTGTCATCTCCCGGCTCAAGATCATGTCGGACATCGACATCGCGGAACGCCGCAAGCCCCAGGACGGCCGACTCTCCGTCGTCCATCAGGGCCGCAAGATCGACCTCCGCGTGGCGACACTCCCCACGGTGTGGGGCGAGAAGGTCGTCATGCGTATCCTTGACAACACGACCGCGACCCTCGATCTAGAGGATCTGGGCATTCGGCCTCGCAACCTGGCGCTCTACGAGGCCTCGTACACCAAGCCGTACGGGATGATCCTCGTCACCGGCCCGACGGGTTCGGGGAAGTCGACGACCCTCTATGCGACCCTGAACCAGGTATCGAGGCCGGAGATCAACGTCATCACGGTCGAGGACCCGGTGGAGTACCGGATCCCCAACATCAACCAGGTGCAGGTCAATCCCAAGGCCGGCCTGACCTTCGCGAATGCGCTTCGCTCGATCCTGCGTTCCGACCCGGACGTGGTCCTCATCGGAGAGATCCGTGACCACGAAACGGCCCAGATCGCGATCGAGGCCGCCCTCACCGGGCACCTCGTGCTCTCGACGCTCCACACGAACGATGCCCCGAGCGCCATCACCCGCCTCATCGAGATGGAGATCGAGCCCTTCCTCGTGGGGTCCGCCGTCGACTCCGTCGTGGCCCAGCGTCTCGCCAGACGCCTGTGCGACAAGTGCAAGATGGACTACACCCCGGAGCCCAGGGACATTGAGACCCGCTTCAGTTGGGAATCCGGAATGGAGATTCCGACCCTCTACAAACCGGTGGGGTGTTCCTCCTGTTCGAACACCGGCTACCGTGGACGTATGGCTCTCCACGAGATCATGCCGGTTACGGAGGAGGTCGAACGCCTCGCGGTCGATCGGGCGTCCTCCGCAGAGATCGGCAGGGTCGCCAGGGGCCAGGGAATGGAGACTCTCTTAGAGGATGGATGGGCGAAGGTTCAGGAAGGGTTGACCTCGATCGAGGAGTTGTTCCGGGTCGTCAAGTAGGCCCCCCTCAAGAATGCCGAGACCCCGTCCGATAAGAGGGACGAACGGGAGCAACCGCTTCCGGTCGCAGTGGCTCTGCCGAAAGGAGCGCCTCAGTGACGCAGGTGCCGAACTATCCTCGAGGGGATGTGCCCCCCGGGGCGACGGGTGCGATCCCGCGCCCTCCGTTGCCGCCAGGGGCCGCTCTTCCTCCGCCGCCTCCGGGAGTCGGGACGCCGCCTCCGCCAGGGATCCGGCAGGCGCCCGCAACCCACGAGGGTTCAGGGGTTTCCGTCCGGGTGGGGATGAGCCAGCAGGCGCAACCCGGGGACCTGGACCTCAACGGCGCCCTCCGGAAGATGTTGGCCCTGGGAGGATCGGACCTGCATGTGACGGTCGGGGCCCCCCCTATGGCGCGGATCGATGGGGCACTCCTTCCGCTGGAGGGGTTCGACGTCCTTAAGCCGGACGTGATTCAGCGGGTGATGTTCAGCATCCTGTCCCAGCGTCAGCGGGAGAACTTCGAGGAGCATCTCGAACTCGACTTCGCCTATCAGCTTGTGGGCGAGGCCCGCTTCCGGGTCAACATCTACCAGCAGCGCGATTCCGTCGGAGGCGCCTTCCGGGTCATCCCCTACGAGATTCGAACCCTGGAGACCCTGGGGATCCCTCCCGTTGTGGGGAACTTCGCGGGACTCCCCAGGGGCCTCCTTCTGGTGACCGGCCCGACGGGTTCGGGAAAGTCGACGACCCTCGCGTCGATCATCGACCTGGCTAACCGCTCGCGCAGCGACCACATCATGACCGTCGAGGACCCCATCGAGTTCCTTCACCGGCACAAGAAGTGCATCGTCAATCAGCGGGAGGTCGGCGCCGACACCCATTCATTCGCCAACGCCCTCAAGCACGTCCTCCGCCAGGACCCCGACATCATCCTCATCGGGGAGATGCGGGACATCGAGACCATCTCCATCGCCCTGACCGCGGCCGAGACCGGCCACCTGGTTCTGGCGACTCTTCACACGCAGGATGCCGCACAGACCATCGACCGCGTCATCGACGTCTTCCCCTCCCATCAGCAGGCCCAGATCCGAACGCAACTCGCCGCAGCCATCCAGGGAGTGGTGTGCCAGACGCTGTGCCGGCGGAGCGACGGCCCGGGCCGGGCGGTCGCCACCGAGATCCTCATTGCCACATCGGCCATCCGAAACCTGATCCGTGAGGGCAAGACCCACCAGATCTACTCCGCCATGCAGGCCGGGGGATCCCTCGGGATGCACACGATGGACCAGCACCTCGGGGACCTCGTCCGGCTCAACAGGATCTCGTACGAGACCGGGCTCGAGAAGTGCCACCATGTGGAGGAGTTCAACCGCCTGGCCGGACGAGTGGGCGGTCAGGCGCAAGGGGCGGCCGCGGCCGCTCGGGCGTCCTAGGAGGGTCATGGCAACAGCGACTCAGACCTTCAAGTACTCGTACAGGGACTCGACGGGAAAGATCCAGGGGGGAGAGATCGAGGCGCCCAACGAGGCGGCTGTTTCCGCTCGGCTCAAGACCATGGGGCTTGCCCCCATCTCGATCGACCCCGTCCGGCAGAGCGCCTTCAAGAAGGAAATCCACATCCCCGGGATGACGGATAAGATCAAGCTCAAGGACATCGCCATCCTGTCGCGTCAGTTGGCGACGATGATCCAGTCCGGTCTTTCCATCATCCGAGCCTTGAACATCCTCTCCGAGCAGACGGAGAATGCCGCGCTCGCCAGGGTGGTGGTGGACGTCCGCAGCGACGTCGAGACCGGGGTGTCCCTCTCCCAGGCCCTCGCGAGGCATCCGAGGGTGTTTCCCCCCCTCATGATCAACATGGTGAGGGCGGGCGAGGTCGGAGGCTTCCTCGACAACGTGTTGGTGTCGGTGGCGGCGAACTTCGAATCCGAGGTCAAGCTCCGGGGCAAGGTGAAGTCGGCCATGACCTATCCGACGGTGGTGTTCGTCATCGCCATCGTCGCCGTCATCGGGATGCTCATCTTCATCGTCCCGGTCTTCTCGGGTATGTTCCTTTCCCTCGGGGGGGACCTTCCGCCTTTGACCGCGGCCCTCGTGGGGGTTTCGACTTTCTTCAAGTACGGGACCGTGCCCCTCATCATCGGCGGCGGTGTCGGAGCCTTCCTGTGGAAGCGCAACAAGCACCGCAAGGGCTTCCGGGAGAAGGTCGAGCCGCTCTACCTCAAACTGCCGGTCTTCGGCCAGTTGATCCGGAAGATCGCGGTATCCCGGTTCTCGAGGAATTTCGGGGCCATGGTCAAAGCCGGGGTGCCCATTCTGCAGGCCCTGGACATCGTCGGCGAGGCTTCTGGCAACATCGTCATCGAGAGGGCGACGAAGGACGTGAAGGAGTCCGTGCGGACGGGGAACTCCCTGGCGGGGCCCCTGACCGAGCATCCGGTTTTTCCTCCGATGGTCGTCCAGATGATCGCGGTGGGCGAGGATACGGGTGCCCTCGACCAGATGCTGGACAAGATCGCCGACTTCTACGACCAGGAAGTGGAATCCACCACAGAAGCCTTGACCTCGCTCATCGAGCCGCTGATGATTGCGGTGTTGGGTGCAATAGTCGGGACGATGGTCGTCGCGCTATACCTGCCCATCTTCGGAGTGTTCGACTTGATTGCCTAATTCAACAGAGTTTCAGCCGTATCGATGGAGCGGAACGACGGGAGTCGGCCCGGGATGCGGTTGTCAACCCGCGGGGCTACCTGCGGTTTCCCATTGAACAGAAAACTAAACGCAAAAGCGACGAAAGAGAGAGCGCAATGATCGCGCGAATCCGCAAGGGTCTCGAGAAGAAGGATCAGGGCTTCACCCTGATCGAGCTTCTCGTGGTCATGATAATCATCGGGATCCTGGCCGCCGTGGCCATTCCCATCTTCTTGAGCCAGCGTGCCAAGGCTCAGGACACTGCAGCGAAGGCTGACGTATCCACCATCGGCAAGGAGGTCGCGACCTGGTTCGTCGACCACATCGGAATGCCGACGGTGACTCAGCCCGGTGGTATCGGAACCGACTACTTCATCGGAGCCGACTCGATCGGCAATGCCTCGGCGAACGTTTCGCTCGTCGGGAGCATCGTCGGGACAGACTCGACCGACTGGTGTGTTGCCGTCGTGAACACCGAGGGTTCGATTCAGAACTTCGAGTACTCGGCTCAGGACGGATTGCAGGAAGGCAACTGCACCTAAGTCGCCGTAGGATTCAATCGGTACCCACGGGTTGGGGGGCCGCGCCAAGCGGTCCTCCAACCTGGGGGTGCCTAGGTGGTATTTGAGGAGGACGACCGGGAGCGATGACAGCAACGCTGGCCAGGGCGAAGCGGCGTGTCGCGGCGAAACGCGGGGACGCGGGCTTTTCCATGGTCGAGCTCGTCGTTGCGATGATGATCCTGGGGGTCATCCTGGTCCTCCTGGCGGCGGTTCAGATCTCATCGATCGTCACCGTGACCGAGGCGAGAAAGTTGCAGCAGGCCACCGCCTTTGCCAACGAGGCCGTTGAGCAGATGCACTCGATCCCGTGGAACACCCTGAGCAAAGGCATGTACTCGGGGTACCTGGGGGCGTCGGGAGGGGACGAACTGGTCAGTTCCGGGGTCCTGACCGTCGACGGGAAATCGGTCAACCTCATCGTCGCACCCGCCAGCAACGATCAGAACCTCGCCAACCCCGCTCGGCCGTTGTTCGACACCACGGGATCGCACGTCCAGGTGCGTACGGATCCCTCGTTGACCGGTGTGGAGTTCACCATCAAGGCCTACGTGACGGAGGCCGCGGCGGGTTTCACCGATGGCAGCGTCGGCATCGCCGTCGTCGTCGAGTGGCAGAACCGGCATGGGGGCGTCTCCCGGACGACGGTGTGGTCCGAGGCCTATCGAGGGAGTGTCACGAGTTGCGGGAATGCCGACACCCAGCCGTTCCTCGCCGCGTGCCAGTCGTTCCTCCAGGCGACCTCCGACTCGGGCACCGTGACGGCGGAGATCTCGGCCACCAACGTCGACCCGGATCCGGCGAGCATCTTCGCCATCCCGCTCATGTACCCCTCGGCCGCGGTCGAGTATTCCCTCGGCTGGCGCTCGGCGAACGCTGCGGCGAGCATCACGAGCCAACAGGTGAATTTCGCGGACGGCATCGTCCAATTCGGCGGAAATACGGTTGACGACAACATCGCCACCACTCCGGCACTTCAGCAAGGGCTGACGCTGTACACCTTGCGGGCGACGGACGACGTGACCAATCAGAGCGGGTGGGTGCTCAACCCGGCCGACCTTGCGGTGACCCAGAGCTCGGCCGTCGAGGCCGAGACCTACGTGTACCAGACCGGGGTCTCGCCCGTGAAGCACCTGAGGACGCGTTCCGACTACGGGCGGCCGGCGACGGTGGATGCCTCCATGACCGTGTCGTGCCTGTCGGGCATCCCGGCCGGGCAGCCCTGCGCCTACGCGTCGATTGACAACGAAGACGAACTCCTGGACGGTTCGGGATACATCCTGATGACCATGGACGACGACACGATCATCCGCCTGACGCGTCGGCGGAATGAACTCGCATCGGGCCCGTATATCGGGAACACGGACGAGGCTTGGGCGGCGCGTTTCGTCTCGGCAACCGGTTCCGTGGACGTCGGATGCGAGACCATCTCCGGGGCTGGGTGCGTGTCCGCCGGCGCGAGCAGGACCATGGCCGACCTCAACCTCGGCACCGTGATTAGCGGTTCCTGGGACGGGGCTGCCACCGCGGGGATGGTTGTCCTCAAGGGAGATCCCGGCAACTGCGACTACTACACCGAAAGCGTCATGGTCCAACGGGGTGCGGACCAGAAGACCACGACACCGGACTACGACCGATGCGGCCGGCTCGAGTACTGGAACGGCACCGGGTACTCGGCGATAGTCATCACCGAGAACACCTCGACGACCATCGACACCGCTCCCGTGACCTGGACAAACGGGGACACCGTCATGACCGCCACCACCCAGGTCCAGATCCTCCCCGCCTACGTGAACAATCCCGCACCGACCGACCCCGACTGCAAGACCGACGCGTGCACCGTCAGCGTGTCGGCGGGCACCATCGTGATGGTCTCCACCTACGACCTCGTCTGGCCGAGTCACGAATTCGTCCTCATCGTGAGCACGATCGTGACCTCGCCATTCGCTCAAGCCTCGTATACGGCGGCGCCTCATGTCTCCTAGCCGCAAGTTCACGAACCCGCAGGGGCGGGACGACGGTTACTCGCTCACCGAGTTGCTCATCGCGATGGGCATCTTCGGCGTCCTGATCGCCTTCACCTTCGGGATCCTGATCCAGATCATGAACCAGAGCAAGGACACCATCGCCCGCACCCACGCGCTGGAGCAGGCCCAACTCGGCCTCGCGCAGATCGATCGACAGGTCCGATCCGGGAACGTGATCCTGGATCCCGCGGCCGAGGGGCTGTCGACCTCAGGCGTCGACCCCTACTACTCGATGCGCATCTACACTCAGGTGGATGAGATCCCGAAGTGCGCACAATGGCGGGTCATCGATGTCGACGAAGACGGCTTCGGCAACCTCGAGTTCCGCAGTTGGCTGCCCAGCCAGCCGAACACCGCGACGTCATGGGCCGTGGTCGCGCGCGACCTCATCCAGGTGGATGTCCACCCGACCAGTCCAGCGGACATCACCTCGAACCCGAGCACCTGGCCCCCGTTCTGGGTCGACAGCACGGCAACCGCCGGAACCCAGGCGCAGCTCGTCCGAGTGACCTTGCGGCTGAAGGATCCCGACCAGCGTGAGGACTCGGAGCCCGCCTCGGTCACCACCGTCATCACTGGCCGCAATACGGTTTTCGGATACCCGGCCAGCGCGTGCGCAACGGCGCCACCACCGTAAGTCCCTTACAATGGAAAGCAGAGGCAGAGCCATGAAACAGCACCTTCGCCGTATAAGCGCCATCGGTGATTCGGGCAGCGCCCTGGTGGCCACCATGGGGGTGGCGATCATCGGATTGGCCTTCAGCCTGATCGTGGTCACCCAGGCGATCAGCATCACCAACGATGCGGCGAGAGACCGCGTCCGCACCGTCGAGATCCACGCCGCCGAAGCGGCACTCGACGCCGCCTTCAGGTCGGTCGAGACCGAGACGCCCTGCACGACCGAGGCGACCGTGGGGGAGGGGAGTTACGCGGTGGACGTCACCGTTGGAATCAAGTACTACGACGCCAGCGGCGAACTCCTCTGCGTCGACGGAGTGGTCGCAGGCACCCCCACCAAAGCCGTCCTGACCTCGTCCGCCATCCCCACCTACAACGCACCCGGGGCCGTCGTCCCCCAGCGCCAGATGCAGGCGACCGTCAACCTCATTCCCTTGAGCACCCCGTCCATGGGTGTCGCCCTGTTCGCGGGAAGCGGGATCAACATCTCGAACAGCGGCACCATCGCCCCGCTCGACCCCTCCGAGATCGCGACCGTGTGGGTGGAGAACCAGTCCGTCAACTGCTCGAACAGCGTGACCATCGAAGCCAATCTCATCATCACGGACGGCGGGCTCAACATCTCCAACACGTGTCGGATCGCCGGGGACACTTGGGTGAGGTCCAACATGAACGCCTCCAACAACGTCAGCCCCAACAGGGTGGGCGGAGACCTGGTCGTGTACGACGGGGACCTCAACGCCAGCAACAACCAGATATTCGGAGGCTCGGTGTCCGTCGGCGGGAATCTCAATGGGACGTACACGGCGGCAGGAGCCGTCTGTGCGGACAATGTGGGCACCCCGTGTGGGACCCTTCCGCTGTACACCGGTGGAGGAATGCCCGAGGTGTACTACGACCCCTCGGACTGGCCGGCATCCTTCATCGAGAAGGACATCGACGATTGGGCTCAAGACGTCATCGATGGCGCGGGTCTGACAGGCTCGAAGGTTTCCAGTTATCTGGGCAGCCCCTGCACCCTGAGTGGAAGCGTCATCAAGAACCCCATCGTCTTGGATGCGGAAGACTCGCTCTACGACCTTCGCACCTGCACGTTCAACACGAACAACAAAATCAGCCTCGTCATCAACGGGGACACGGCCTTCTTCATCAATGGCCTGAACACCTCGAACCAATTCACGGTCACGTCGGGTGACGGCGAAGAGCACAACGTGTGGTTCATCGTGCCGACCGGCTTGACCGGCGGTATCAACATGTCCAACACCACGAGCATCGTCGACCCCATCCACGTGTTCCTCTTCACCCCCAACAACCTGAACATGTCCAACTACCAAAGCCTGTCGGGCCAGGCCTACGCCGACACGCTTAACTGGTCGAACAACCCCAACTTCAAGTACGTCGGGGTCGGGATTCCGGGTGTTGCCCTGGGTGAGGAGACCAGTTCGGAGGCGGGGTTCTCGGTGGAGATCGTCAGCAAACACGAGATCGCAAACTAGCCTCATTCCGTGATACTCGTAGCGGCCATCGGGTTTGGCCTGGCTTTCGGCTCGTTCGTCAACGTCCTGATCGCACGGGTGCCGGCAGGCGAGGACTGGGTCCGGGGTACGAGCCGATGCCCCCGATGTCGGCACGACCTGGCGTGGTACGACAACATCCCGCTCGTCTCCTGGCTCTGGCTTCGGAGGCGGTGCCGGCACTGCGCCGTGCCCATCCCCGCCAGGTATCCGATGGTCGAGGCGCTTGTCGCCGCATTGGTCGTGGTCATCGCCCTCGTCCACGGGGTCTCCTTCCTTGCAGCCGCGCTCGTCTATCTCGCGATCGTCTCGGTCGCCCTCGTCTTCATCGACCTGGACGTCCTGAGGCTTCCCGATGCCTTGGTCCTGCCCGCCTATCCGGCCGTCTTCGCCCTTCTCGCCGTCGATGCCTGGGTGGAGGGCGAGTGGGGCGGCCTCCTCCGTGCGGGACTCGGGATCCTCATCATGGGGGGCTTCTATGGCCTGATGTGGGCCGCCTATCCGGCCGGGATCGGTTTCGGCGACGTCAAGACCGCGGGTCTTCTAGGAATGGTCGGGGGGTTCTTGGGGTGGAGGAGCCTTGCGGTCGGCGTCACGGCCGGGCCGATTCTCGGTGGATTGTCCGTCCTGGTAGGCCTGGCGACCGGCAGGCTTCATCGGAAGTCGAAGGTCCCCTACGGCCCCGCCCTCATCGGCGGGGCTTGGCTCGGATATCTCGCAGGCCCGGCCATCGCGGGGGCCTACCTGGATTTGGTGTTGTCCGGCTAACGACAACGCCAGGACGTGCCGATATTGTTGGGGTACAGACGTTGAAGGGAGAATCGTGGCGGTTCGGGCGGTTGGGCTGGACATCGGCACGACCCACGTACGCGCGGCCGAGGTCGACATCGCCGGCGGCGGATCGGCCAGGGGCACCGTGGGCTCCCTGCTCAAGTACGCCGAGTTGCCGCTGCCGTCGGGCGCCGTCGGCGACGGGGAGATTCACGAGGTCGCCACAGTCGCCTCCGTCCTCAAGCGATTGTGGAGCAAGGGACGTTTCTCGACCAAGCAGGTGATCTCGGGGGTCGGAAGCCAACGGGTGGTCGTGCGCGAGATGGACCTACCCTCCCTTCCCATGGCGCAACTACGGCAGTCCCTTCCCTTCCAGGTGGGGGAGATGCTCCCGATGGCGGCCGATGAGGCCCTGCTCGATTTCTTTCCGACCGCGGAAATCGACGGCGACAACGGGAAGATGCTCCGGGGGATCCTTGTGGCGGCGTCCAAGACGACCGTCGCCTCTCAGGTCTTGGCGATCGAATCCGCAGGCCTGCATCCCGTCATGGTGGACCTCAACGCCTTCGCGCTCCTCCGGGCCCAGTCGGTGAGCGATTGGGGAAACCAAACGGTCGCCTTCATGGACATCGGGGCACGGACGACCAATGTCATCGTCGCCGCCGATGGGGTCCCTCGTTTCGTCCGGACCCTTCCCGCGGGCGGTCAGGATGCCACCGACGCCGTCACCAGCGCACTCAAAGTCTCCACTCAGGACGCCGAGCGGATGAAGAAGGAAATCGGGGTGGGTTTCGCGGTTCCGGAACAACTCAAGCTCGGGGCGGACGCCCTCATGACCACGACGAAGGCCTTCGTGGAGTCCGTTCGGAACACCTTCGTGTTCTACTCCCAGAACAACCCCTCGGGACCCATCCAGCACGTGGTTCTGACCGGTGGTGGGGCCCACATGCCCGGGCTGGGCCAATACCTGGCAAGCGCCATGCGTCTTCCCGTCAGTTTCGGTGACGGCCTCGCACGCGTGAAGGTGAACAAGCGACAGAGGTCCACCATTCTTGACGGGCGCGAGTCTCTCGTCGCCATCTGTGTCGGGCTCACCATGGGCAAGGTGGGCATATGAACGCCGTCCCAGCATCGATCAAGGCCGCGAGCGAGCCCCAGGTCAATCTCCTCCCTCCCGAGGTGGAGGCCCGTCGGGCGCGGGGACGCCAGAAGGGCTTCATCGCATTCGCATTCGTTGCCTTCCTGGCGGTTCTGGGATTCGCTGTGTACTGGTTCTCGGCTCAGGAGGCGGCGGCCCAGGAAGAACTGACGAAGGCGGTCAAGGAGGGGGAGGCTCTTCAGGCCCAAATCGATGACTACCAGTATGTCGTTGATCTGGAAGCCGAACTCCAGAATGCCCGGAACGCCAGGACGTATGTCGGGAGCACCGAATTCGCCTTCGCCCGCATCATCTCCGACGTCAACAACGCCCTGCCCACGGGAACGCGAATCGAGACGATGTCCTGGAAGATCACGTCCATCGCGACCGACACCCCCGAGGCGCTCGACCCCTTGGCGGTTCCCGACATCGGAGAAGTGGTGATCAGGGGCGTCATGACAACCTACGTCACCGGTGCCGCCCTCGAAGAGGCGCTCAACAGTGTGCCCGGCCTTGCGCGGGCGAGGATCGTTTCCGAACAGAGACAGGAAGGGGAGGGGGGATCGGTCACCTACGTCTTCGAGGGAAGCGCCCGAGTGACCGCTTTGGCCTTCTCCGGTCGATTCGGTTCCGTCTGGCTTGAGGTCGACATGGTCTATCGCGCGGTGAACGCCGTCGAGGAGCGGTTGGCCGAGGCGTCGGATGCCCTCGAAGCCGCTAGGGAGGTCGGCACGGCTGAGGCCTTGTCGGAGGCCCAGGCGGCCTACGACCTCGCTAAGGCAGACTCCGGCCAGGTGCTCGCTCTCTACCAGTTCGCCCTCGATCTTGAAGAGGAGATCGCCAGCCTCCAGGAGGCCGCCGCCTATGGGGTTGCGGGGACGGATGAGGCCCTTCTCATGGCGATCGCGGAGTACGACGAGGCCAGGCAGGTGCTCGGCGTCTTGGCGGCTGCGGTCAATGCCTGGGACGAGGAGGCCGGGAACGTCACGACGGTCGAGGCCCGTATCGCGGCCGCGGAAGCCTACGTGACCCGATGTGAGGAAGGGGTGACGGCTGCGGAAGCGGCCGTCGCGGCGGGAGAAGAGGGGGCCGACGAGGCGCTTGCCGAGGTGGAGACCATGCTCATGAAAGCGGAGTACGGCCTCGCCATCGAGCAATCGTTCCTGGTAGCGGCGGAAGAGGCTGAGGCCGCCACCAGGGAGGCTCTCGACGGAGCCCTTCTGACCGCTGCAGCCCTGGCTCCAGTGGACGAGTCTGCAGGGGGTGATGAATCGTGAAGGACATGGGTGACCGGACCTTGATGATCGGGGCCATCCTCGTCGGTCTTGTCGTTGCCGCGATCGTCTGGTTCATCGCGATCGGGCCGAAGATGACTTCAGCACAGGAAGCCAGGGAAGCCACGACGGCCCAGAATGACGAGAATGACCGTCTCGAGACAACGCTTCTTCAGCGACAGAAGAGTGCGGAGAACGTGCCCGACTACACCCGCGAACTGTACGCGATTCGCGATCTCCTCCCCCCGTCAGAAGACGTCCCCTCCTTGCGTCGGACACTCAACGACATCATGTCGAGCACGGGTCTGGTCATCGAGGTTGAGCGCCTGTCCGATCCCGAACCGATCATCGGAGGACTTTCCCTGTCTGCCCCGATGGCCCAGGTGGGGTTGACCTCGGAGATCGAGGGGATGCTGTTCACGACACTACAGGCGACATCCTTCACCATCGAGTTCGAAGGACCTCTAGCCAAAGCGTGGACGGTGATCGAGAAGCTTCAATCGGGGGAGCATCGATTCATGCTGATCACCGGGCTCAGCATTTCCGCCAGAGGCGACACCCCCGAGGAAGGGGTCCGGGTGATCATCACCGCCGTGGTCTTCACCCTTGACGAGGGAATCCCCGGCATCACCGTTCGACCGGACGAGCGGCCGTGGCCAGGCACGGACGAGTACTTCTTGGAACTGCCTACCGGTTCTTCGGTTCCATCCGGGAACGGGTCCTCTGAGACCCCGACCCCGGAGCCGTCCGAGAGCCCGTCTCCGGCGGCTTCCCAATCGTCTGGCGAAGGCTAGATCCGGCGTCGTGCGGCAGAGGAGGGTCCGCTCCGTGGAACAATGGTCACCATGCTCAGATGGCTGACCGCCGGTGAATCCCATGGCCCCGCCCTTGTCGGAATCCTCGAGGGGATGCCCGCTGGGGTTGAGGTGACATCCGACCGCATCCGTTCCGCCCTTGGCCGACGTAGGCTGGGCCACGGTCGGGGATCCAGGATGTCGTTCGAACAGGATGAGGTTCGCATCGTCGGGGGGATTCGCCACGGCCTGACCCAAGGGGGGCCGATTGCCATTGAAATCGGCAACACCGAGTGGCCCAAATGGGAGGAGGCCATGTCGGCCGATCCCGTGGAACTCAGGACCTCGGAGGGCGCACGGAACGAGATCCTTTCCCGACCGAGGCCCGGTCACGCGGACCTCGTGGGGATGACGAAATACGGCTTCGACGATGCCCGACCGATCTTGGAGCGGGCCTCGGCGCGGGAAACCGCCACCAGGGTCGCCCTCGGGGCGGTCGCGCAGGAATTCCTTCGGCAGGCGGCAGGAATGGAGATAGTCTCCCATGTCGTGTCCGTCGGGCGGGTGTCCGTGCCGGACGACATCAGGATTCCTGAACCCGGGGATTCCGCATCGCTCGACTCCAGTCCGATTCGGTGTCTCGACGCCTCGACAGCGGATCTCATGGTTGCGGAGATCGACGAATGCCAGAAGGACGGCGACACCCTCGGAGGGGTGGTGGAGGTCATCGCCTATGGTGTGCCCGTCGGGCTCGGCTCCCATGTCCACTGGGATCGAAGGCTGGACGCCCGGCTCTCCGGCGCCCTCATGGGCATTCAGGCCATCAAGGGGGTCGAGATCGGGGATGGGTTCAGATCGGCCTCCCGACGGGGATCCGTGGCCCACGATGAGATCGAATACGGACCCAACGGGGGGGTCCACCGCCGGACGAACAGGGCAGGGGGAATCGAGGGGGGCATGTCGAACGGGCAGCCCCTGCGCATCCGGGCGGCCATGAAACCCATCAGCACCGTCCCACACGCCCTCGACACCATCGACACCCAGAACGGTGAAGCCGCCAAAGCCATCCATCAACGGAGCGACGTTTGCGCCGTGGCCCCGGCGGCCATCGTCGGTGAAGCCATGGTGGCACTCGTCCTGGCCGATGCTCTTGTGGAGAAGTTCGGCGGGGACTCCCTTCCAGAGGTGAGGGCGAACCTTCAGGCCTACCTCGAGTCGATTCCTGAGAACCTTCGGTAGGCGGTGATGCCTCGCGTGGTGATCATCGGGCCCCCGGGCTCGGGGAAGAGCACGGTGGCCGCCGCCTTGGCGGCGCAGTGGGGGATCGAAGCCCTCGACACGGATGACGAGATCGTCGCTAGAGCCGGGAAGGACATCCCCTCGATCTTTGTCGAGGACGGAGAATCGGCCTTTCGGGCACTGGAGCGGGAGGTCGTCGCCTCCTGCCTGACCGGGCACGACGGCATCTTGGCCCTCGGAGGGGGGGCCATCCTGGATCCCGAGACCCAGGGGGACCTCGAACGCTATGCCCAGGCTGGGGGAGAGGTCGTCTACCTTTCCGTTGGGGCGACGGCGGCAGCCAGCAGGGTTGGAATCACCGGGAGCCGCCCCCTGCTCAAAGGGGATGTGCACCGCCGTTGGGTGGCCCTCATGGAAGAGAGGCGCGGGATCTACGAGCGGTTGGCGACCAGGATAGTCCCGACGGATGAGGCCGCCCCCGACGTGGTGGCCCAAGCCATCGCGGCCGAAGTGGGGGCCGGATGAGCGAGAAGGCGATTCGCGTCGAGGGGGCGCAGCCCTACGACGTCACGGTCGGGTCCGGGGTCCTATCCCGGGTGCCCGAGGCGTTGCCGGAGAGGGCCGAGAGGGTCCTGCTCATCCATTCGAGGCCCCTGACGGAATACGCGGCTCGGATGCGGAACGAGATCGAGGCCACGGGCAGAACGGTCGTCGTGGATGAGGTTCCCGATGCCGAAGCTGGCAAGACGGCCCAGGTCCTCGCCGGTTGCTGGTCCGTCCTCGGTCGTGAGGGCTTCACCCGTTCCGACGTCGTGGTCGGGCTCGGTGGCGGCGCCGTCACCGACCTCGCCGGATTCGTCGCGGCCTCCTGGCTCAGGGGGGTGACCGTCGTCCAGGTTCCGACGTCCCTCCTCGGGATGGTGGACGCGGCCATCGGAGGCAAGACCGGAATCAACACCGAGGAGGGGAAGAATCTCGTCGGGGCTTTCCACGCCCCCGCCTCGGTATGGTGCGACACCGAGACCTTGCGAACCCTCCCCCGGGAGCACGTCGTTGCGGGGCTGGGCGAGGTCGTCAAGGCCGGTTTCATCCGGGATCAGGCCATTCTCGAACTCGTGGAGGAGAACCTGGAGACGTTGGGGGAGGGGTTCACCCTCGAGTCCGCCCTGCCCGTTTTGGAGCGGCTGATCGTGAGGGCGATCCGGGTCAAGGCAGACGTCGTGGGGCAGGACTTCAGGGAAGCCTTTCTGAGGGAGATCCTCAACTACGGCCACACGTTCGGTCACGCCATCGAGCAGGTCGAGGACTACCGTTGGCGCCACGGCGAGGCGGTTGCGGTGGGGATGGTGTTCGCAGCCGAACTCGCGAGGCAAACGGGTCGCCTGACGGAGGCGGAGGTGGACCAGCATCGACGCCTGTGCAGGGGACTCGGGCTGCCAGTGTCCTACCCGTCCGGCCGGTGGGAGGGGCTGCTCGAGGCGATGCGCCGGGACAAGAAGACCAGGGGAAGCCTCTTGCGGTTCGTGGTCCTGGAGGGAATCGGCAACCCCGTCAGGCTTGAGGGGCCCGACGAGGCTCTTCTCAGGGACGTCTACGACGCGATCAGCGAGTAGCCCGAGATTCCCAAGACGGGCCGCTACGCTGGGCCCATGAGCAGCGTTCTCGTCCTCAACGGACCCAATCTCGGCCGACTCGGCACCAGGGAGCCGGAGAAGTACGGCACGGTCACCTATGACGAGTTGGAGACGAAGGTGGGGGAGTGGGGAGGGGTGCTCGGGCTCGAGGTCAGTGTCCGGCAGTCCGACAGCGAGACGGACCTGGTCCACTGGATCCACGAGGCCGTGGACTCGGGTCGGCACGTCGTCATCAACCCCGCGGCCTTCACCCACTACTCCTACGCCCTCCGGGATGCCTGTGCCCTCGTCACGGATGCGGGACTCACCCTCATCGAGGTCCACCTGACCAATACCGCGGCCAGGGAGGAGTTTCGGGAGGTGAGCGTCATCTCCGGGGTGGCCACGGGTGTCATCGCCGGTCTCGGGGTGGAGTCCTACCGACTGGCGCTTGAGGCCATCGCATCGAGGGCCGCCGCCTGATCGGGGCCGAAAACGCCAGCCCACTTCGGCTACACTGGTCGGCGGCTTCCCGACGGCAGCCGGACAAGGTGAGGATCTCTCGTGGCGACATCGAATGACATCAAGAATGGCTCGGTTCTCAACCTCGACGGTGGGCTCTGGTCGGTCATCGAGTTCCAGCACGTCAAGCCCGGCAAAGGCGGGGCCTTCGTGAGGACCAAACTCAAGAACGTGCTCTCCGGCAAGGTCGTCGACAAGACCTTCAACGCCGGCACCAAGGTGGAGTTCGAGACCGTCGACCGCAGGAACATGCAGTACCTGTACCACGATGGCCAGGACTTCGTCTTCATGGATCCCGACAGCTTCGACCAGTTGACGATCCCGGCGGCCGTCGTGGGGGATGCGAAGGATTTCATGCTGGAGAACTCCACCGTCATGGTCGCGACGCACGATGGCAGCCCCCTCTTCATCGAACTCCCGGCCTCGGTGGTCCTCGAGATCACCTACACGGAGCCGGGGCTTCAAGGCGATCGCTCGACGGGGGGAACCAAGCCGGCGACGCTCGAGACCGGCCGTGAGATCCAGGTCCCCCTCTTCCTCGACATCGGAACGAGGATCAAGGTCGACACCCGGTCCGGCGACTACATTTCTCGCGCCAACGACTAGTGGCCGCCAGGAAGAAGGCCCGGAAGCGCGCCCTCGACGTGCTTTTCGAGGCCGATCAACGTCGGGCTTCGGTGTCCGAGGTCCTGAACGCCCGGATCGAATGTCCCGGCACGGAGGCCGCCCTCGCCGACTATTCGATCCAGATCGTCACGGGGGTCGCCGAGTCGCTCAAGGAGATCGACGCCGTCATCTCCCAGGCGTCGGAGGGGTGGGCCCTGGATCGGATGCCAGCCGTCGACCGGGCGATCCTCAGGATCGCCGTTTGGGAAATCCTCAGCAATCCCGAAGTCTCGACGGCCGTCGCAATCGATCAGGCCGTCGACCTCGCGGGGACGCTGAGCACCGAGGCCTCGGCATCCTTCGTCAACGGCGTCCTGGGAACGATCGCCCGCACCGCGCCGACCGACCCTGCCGGATCGGATGGCCATCCGGTAGAGTAGGCCAAGCAGTCTCCTTTAAGATCCGTCCGGTGAGGCGGGGAAGGAGGTGGCCAGGTGACTGGCGCCGTCATGGATGCGCCCGACATGGCTCGGGCGCTCACGCGCATCGCCCACGAAATCCTCGAACGCAATGGTGGCGCTTCGGGCATCGTCCTCCTCGGCATTCCCACCCGAGGCCTTCCCCTCGCTAAACGGCTCGCGGCGAGGATCGCCGCGGTCGAGCCCGGATTCGATGCAGAAGCGTGCACGGGGGCGATCGACATCACGATGTATCGCGACGATCTCCGTCGGCAACCCACCCGAAGCATAGGGGAGACGACCCTTCCACAGGCCGGCATCGACGACGAGGTCGTCGTCTTGGTGGATGACGTCTTCCACACCGGAAGAACCGTGAGGGCCGCCCTCGACGCCGTCAAGGACGTCGGACGGCCGAGGTCGGTGCAACTGGCCGTCCTGGTCGACCGCGGACACCGGGAACTGCCCATCCGGGCCGACTATGTCGGGAAGAACCTTCCGACGGCCCAGGCCGAGAAGGTCAGGGTCATGCTCGACGAGATCGACGGGGAGGACGCCGTCGTCATCGAGCGCCCAGATGCGGGCGGTGAGGGATGAAGCACCTCCTCTCCACCGCGGACCTGACGAGGGACGAGGCGCTCCACATCCTCGATACGGCCCAGGAGATGGCGAAGACCCAGGAAAGGGAGGTCCGCAAGCTCCCGACCCTCCGGGGCAAGACCGTCGTCAACCTCTTCTTCGAGGATTCGACCAGGACCCGGATCTCCTTCGAGGTGGCCGCCAAGAGACTCTCGGCGGATGTCATCAACTTCTCTGCGAAGGGATCGAGTGTTTCCAAGGGAGAATCCCTCAAGGACACGGCCCTCACCTTGGAGGCGATGGGCTCCGACGGGATCGTCATCCGCCATTCGGCCTCGGGCGCGGCCGAGAGGCTGGCCACCTCCGGATGGATCCAGGGCAGCGTCGTCAACGCCGGGGACGGCACCCACCAACACCCGACCCAAGCCCTCCTCGACGCGTTCACGATTCGGCGCCACCTGGGGGAACGCTCGGATTCGACGGGCCTCGACGGGCTCACCGTCACCCTCGTCGGGGACATCCTCCACTCCAGGGTGGCCCGGTCGAACATCCACCTCCTCACGACCCTGGGGGCTTCGGTCGTGCTCGTCGCCCCCCCGACGCTCCTGCCCATCGGGGTCGAGACCTGGCCGGTTCGAGTGGCCCACACCCTTGACGAGGCGCTCGATGCCTTCGACATCGACGCCCTCATGATGCTCAGGATCCAGTTGGAGCGCATGTCGGGCGGGGGTGCGGCCTTCTTCCCGAGCCCCGCAGAGTACTCACGGCTGCTGGGTCTGGATGCCGCCAGGCTGGCCCGGCTGCCCTCCCACGCGATCATCATGCACCCGGGGCCCATGAACAGGGGCCTCGAGATCAGTGCCGAGGCGGCCGATTCGCCCCGGTCCGTCATCGTCGAACAGGTCTCCAATGGGGTGGCCGTCCGAATGGCCGTCCTGTACCTACTACTCGCCGGGGAGGCGGAACTGTGACCAAGCCCATCGTTATCACCGGGGTGTCCCTCTACGGGGAGGAGGCGGCGGACATCGTCATCGCCAAGGGGGAGATCGCCTCCCTCTCGGCCGCGGATGCCCCCTCCGGGGCCGTCATCGTCGACGGAAGCGGCCTCGTGGCCCTGCCCGGGTTGGTGGATCCCCACACACACCTGAGGGAGCCGGGTCGCGAGGACGCGGAGACCATCGAGACGGGATCGAGGTCGGCGGCGGCGGGAGGGTACGTCGCGGTCCACGCCATGGCGAACACGACCCCCGTGGCTGACACCGCCGGCGTCGTCGAGCAGGTGTGGAGGAGGGGGCGCGAGGTCGGCCTGGTCGATGTCTTCCCCTTGGGGGCTGTGACGGTCGGACTCAAGGGGGAAAGGCTCGCCGAACTCGGAGCGATGGCGCAATCGGATGCGCATGTGAGGATGTTCAGCGACGACGGGATGTGTGTGAGCGATCCGGTCCTCATGCGTCGCGCCCTGGAGTATGTCAAGACCTTTGACGGGATCATCGCCCAGCACGCCCAAGACCCACGCCTGACGGAGGGCTCCCAGATGCACGAGGGGGCGGTGTCGGCGAGCCTCGGCCTCGCGGGATGGCCCGCCGTCGCGGAGGAGAGCATCATCGCCCGGGACATCCTCCTGGCCGAGCACGTCGGCTCCCGCATCCACGTTCTCCACCTCTCGACCGCCAGAAGCGTCGACATCGTCCGGTGGGGAAAGTCTCGGGGGGTCAAGGTGACGGCCGAGGCCACCCCGCATCATATCCTTCTGACGGATGAGTCAGCCCGTGGATACGACGCCCGGTTCAAGGTCAACCCGCCCCTTCGCCCCGAGTCCGACGTCGAGGCCGTCAGGGCGGGACTCGTGGATGGGACGATCGACGTCATCGGAACCGATCACGCCCCCCACCCGGATGAGGACAAGGACGGGGAGTGGGCGGCCTCGGCCTTCGGGATGATCGGGCTCGAGACCTCCCTCGGGGTCGTCCAGAAGACCCTGGTCGACACGGGTCGGCTGACATGGAGGGACGTGGCGAGGCTCATGTCCGAGGCCCCGGCCAGGCTCTGCCAGTTCGAAGGCCACGGAAGGCCCCTCGCCGTCGGCGAGCCGGCCAACATCACCCTCGTCGACCCCAAACGGGCGTGGGTCGTCGACCCTCGTGGGACGGCCAGCAGGAGCCACAACTCGCCCTTCGGGGGGATCGAGATGCCCGGGACGGTGGTCGGGACGATCCTCCGTGGGGCCGTGACGCATGCCCACCCAGCCTTCGGGGGGCTGGGGAAGTGACGACGCAGGATCGGGCCGTCCTCGTCCTCGAGGATGGCGCCGCTTTCCACGGGCTGGCATACGGCGCCGTCGGCGAGACGACGGGGGAGATCGTCTTCAACACGGGGATGACCGGGTATCAGGAGACCCTGACCGATCCGTCGTACCACCGCCAGATCGTCGTCATGACCGCCCCCCACATCGGCAACACGGGGGTCAACGACGAGGATTCCGAATCGAGCAGGATCTGGGTCGCCGGCTACGTCGTCCGCGACCCGGCCCGTCGGCCCTCGAACTGGCGTTCCCGGCGCAGCCTCGACGAGGAGCTTGTCTCCCAGGGCATCGTGGGGATCTCGGGAATCGACACCCGCCAACTCGTCCGCATCCTCAGGAGCGCTGGGGTCATGCGGGCGGGGATCTTCTCGGGGGACGCCCATGCGACCCATGAGGAGATGGTCGCGCGCGTGAGGGCGAGCGACGAGATGGCCGGAGCACACCTGGCCGATGACGTCTCGACCTCCGAGGCATACGTAATCGACCCCCCGCAAGGCACCGAGACGCGGGCACACGTCGTCGCCGTCGATCTGGGGATCAAGGGGATGACCCCCGAGCTTCTGTCCCGGCGAGGGGTCAAGGTGACGGTGGTTCCGTCGACGATGACGGCTGACGAGATCCTTGCCCTGGGGCCCGACGGGGTCTTCTTCTCCAACGGCCCGGGGGATCCGGCCGCAGCCGACTCCCAGGTCGAGACCCTCCAGGCCATCCTGAGGGCCAGGGTGCCCTTCTTCGGGATATGTTTCGGCAACCAGATCCTCGGGAGGGCCCTGGGGTTCGGCACCTACAAGCTGCGGTTCGGACACCGGGGGATCAATCAGCCCGTCATCGACCGGACGACCGGCAAGGTCGAGATCACGGCCCACAATCACGGGTTCGCGGTCGACGCCCCTCGGGACGGGGAGGTCGACGCCCCGGCCGGGGGCTTCGGACGGGTGCGGGTCTCCCACGTCTGTCTGAACGATGACGTGGTCGAAGGCTTGGAATGCCTGGATATCCCGGCGTTCGGGGTGCAGTACCACCCCGAGGCGGCCGCGGGACCCCATGACGCCCAGTACCTCTTCGACCGGTTCATCACGGCGATGGACGGGGGTCGCTGATGCCTCGGCGCGACGACATCCACTCGATCATGGTCATCGGGTCAGGGCCGATCGTCATCGGGCAGGCGTGCGAGTTCGACTATTCGGGGACGCAGGCTTGCCGGGTCTTGAAAGCGGAGGGCTTCCAGGTCGTGCTCGTGAACTCGAATCCCGCGACGATCATGACGGATCCTGAGTTCGCGGACGCGACCTACATCGAACCCATCACCACCGAGGTGCTCGAGTCGATCATCGAGAAGGAGCGGCCGGACGCCCTGCTGCCCACCCTGGGAGGGCAGACCGCCCTCAACGCCGCCATCGCCCTCCACGAGGCCGGGGTCCTCGATTTCTACAATGTCGAACTCATCGGGGCGAACATCGAGGCGATCACCCTCGGGGAAAACCGCGAGGAGTTCAAGAAAGTGGTCGAGCGGTGCGGGGCCGAATCAGCCCGGTCGGTCATCTGCCACTCCATGGGCGACTGCCTGGCCGCGGCTGCCGACCTGAAATACCCGGTCGTCATACGTCCGTCTTTCACCATGGGGGGCCTCGGCTCGGGCATCGCCTACGACGAAGCGGACCTGAGACGGATCGGGGGGGCGGGCCTGCACCACTCCCCGACGACCGAGGTCCTGCTTGAGGAGTCGATACTGGGGTGGAAGGAGTTCGAACTCGAACTCATGCGGGACAAGCATGACAACGTCGTCGTCGTGTGTTCCATCGAGAACGTCGATCCCGTCGGGGTGCATACGGGGGACTCCGTGACGGTGGCCCCCGCCCTGACCCTGACCGACCGCGAGTACCAGAGGCTTCGCGACATCGGAATCGCCGTCATCAGGGAAGTGGGCGTCGACACGGGTGGGTGCAACATCCAATTCGCCGTCCACCCCGACACGGGACGGGTCATCGTCATCGAGATGAATCCGCGCGTGTCTCGCTCGTCCGCCCTCGCCTCGAAGGCGACGGGCTTCCCCATCGCCAAGATCGCCGCCAAACTCGCCGTCGGGTACACCCTGGACGAGATCCCGAACGACATCACCGGGTCGACCCCGGCATCGTTCGAACCCACCCTGGATTACATCGTCGTCAAGGTGCCGCGTTTCGCCTTCGAGAAGTTCCCCTTCGCCGACCCCGTGCTCACGACGACCATGAAGTCCGTCGGCGAGGCCATGAGCATCGGCAGGAACTTCACCGAGGCTTTGGGGAAGGCCCTCCGCAGCATCGACAAGAAGGGCGCCAACTTCCACTGGCGGGGGGAGACG
This sequence comes from Demequinaceae bacterium, assembly GCA_016933155.1. Taxonomy (GTDB): domain Bacteria; phylum Actinomycetota; class Actinomycetes; order Actinomycetales; family Demequinaceae; genus JAFGBM01. Next base: position 76,475 of record JAFGBM010000007.1, read on the forward strand.
CCCTCGGGACGCGCCCTCGACGACCTGATCGAGGCCACCCGCGTCCCCACGGAGGGCCGATTCATCCAGGTCCAGCAGGCCTTGCGTGCCGCGATCTCAGATCCGACCATCGTGGATCGCCTCTACGAGGCTACGGGCATCGACCGGTGGTTCCTCGACCAGATCCTCCTCATGAACGAGGTCGCCGCCGAGGTTAAGGGGGCCCCAGATCTCTCGGCCGACATTTTGAGGAGGGCTAAGCGGCACGGCCTTGCCGACGAGCAGGTGGCCTCGCTCAGGGGGCTGACTGAGGGCGACGTCTTCCGGCTGCGGGCGGACCTGGGCGTCCAGCCTGTCTTCAAGACAGTCGACACGTGCGCGGCCGAGTTCGAGGCCCGCACCCCGTACCACTACTCGTCCTATGACGCCGAAACGGAGGTCGCCCCGCGAACGAAGGAGGCGATCCTGATCCTCGGATCGGGTCCGAACCGTATCGGACAGGGCATCGAGTTCGATTACTCCTGTGTGCACGCCGCCCTTGCGTTGACCGATCGGTACGAGACGATCATGATCAACTGCAACCCGGAGACGGTCTCGACCGACTATGACACCTCTGACCGGCTGTACTTCGAACCCCTGACCCATGAAGATGTCATGGCTGTCTACGAGGCGGAACTGGCCGCAGGGCCCGTGAAGGGCATGATCGTCCAGTTGGGCGGTCAGACCCCCTTGAGCCTCGCTGCACGTCTGCACCAGGCGGGAGTCCCGATTCTTGGGACCAGCCCCGAGGCCATCGACCTCGCGGAGGATCGGGGGGCATTCGGCAAGGTCCTCGCGGAGGCGGGTCTTCCGGCCCCCGCGTTCGGGACGGCCAGGGGCGTTGACGAGGCGTTGGAGGTGGCCGAACGGATCGGGTACCCGGTGCTCGTCCGGCCCAGTTATGTCCTCGGGGGACGGGGAATGGAGATCGTTTATAACCGGGCGCAGTTGGAGGACTACACCACGCGCGCGCTCGAGGCCGGGGACCACGCCACGGACGCGCCCCTCCTTATCGACAGGTTTCTCGACGACGCCGTCGAGATCGATGTCGATGCGCTCTTTGACGGTGAGGAGATCTTCCTCGGCGGGGTCATGGAGCACATCGAGGAAGCGGGCATCCATTCGGGGGACTCGGCATGCGTCCTCCCCCCGGTGACCCTGTCCAGCCGGGAAATGGAGCGGATCCGCAGGTCGACGGAGGCCCTCGCGAAGGGGATCGGGGTGAGGGGGCTCATGAACGTCCAGTACGCCCTCGTCAGCGACGTCCTGTATGTCCTGGAGGCCAACCCGCGCGCGTCTCGAACCGTTCCCTTCGTCGCCAAAGCCACGGGTGTCGCCCTCGCAACGGCCGCATCCCGGGTCATGGCGGGGGAGAGCATCGCCGAACTGAAAAAGGCCGGGGTCCTTCCCGCCGCCGACGCCTCTCACGCGGTACCGGGCGGGGCTATCTCCGTCAAAGAGGCCGTGCTCCCCTTCCGGCGGTTCCGCACCCCGGAGGGCACGATCGTCGACACCGTCTTGGGGCCGGAGATGCGTTCGACGGGTGAGGTGATGGGAATCGATGTCACCTTCCCCATCGCCTTCGCGAAATCCCAGGCGGCGGCGTATGGAGGCCTCCCGACCTCGGGCTCAGTCTTCGTCTCGGTCGCCGATCGCGACAAGAGGGCGATGGTCTTCCCGATGGCGCGGCTTGCCCAGCTCGGGTTCTCCATCCTCGCGACCGAGGGGACGGCCGTCGTTCTTGAACGAAATGGCATTCCCGCACGGGTGGTGCGAAAATACTCTGACGGCCCCGGGCCAGACGGTCAGGGCACCATCGTCGACATGATCCAGGCTGGTGACGTCGACATGGTGGTGAACACCCCCTCCGGTCAGGGCGCCAGGGCAGACGGATACGAGATACGGGCAGCGACGACGGCGGCCGACAAGCCGATCGTCACGACGGTCCAGCAACTCGCCGCGGCGGTGCAGGGGATCGAGGCGATCCTCGCGGGGCCCTTCGCCGTGACGAGCCTGCAGGACCACCACAAGGAAGGCTGATGATGGGATTCGGGCAGAGACTCGCCAGTGCCATGGATGAGTTCGGACCCCTGTGCGTCGGCATCGATCCCAGCCCGGAGATGCTTGCCCACTGGGGACTTCCCGATACGGCCGAGGGCGTGCTGACCTTCGGACTGGCGGTCGCCGAAGCCTGCGAGCAGTCGGCGGCGGTGGTGAAGCCGCAGATGGCCTTCTTCGAGCGTCACGGAGCCCGGGGTGTCGCAGCCCTCGAGCAGGTGCTCGCCGCCGCCAGGCACTACAACCTCATGACCATCATGGACGTGAAACGGGGGGACATCGAGTCGAGCATGGCAGGCTATGCCGAGGCTTACCTCAAGCCCGGGGCACCCCTCGAGGTCGATGCCATGACCGTTTCCCCCTTCCTGGGTTTCGGGTCGCTGGAGCCTGCCTTTGCCATCGCGGCTCAAAACGGCAAGGGGGTCTTCGTCCTTTGCCTGACCTCGAATCCCGATGGTCCAACGGTTCAGCACGCCCGGAACGCCGAAGGGGTGGCCGTCGCCACCTCGATAGCAGCGGCCGTGGGCGCGCGGAATCTGGGAGCGATTCCCATGGGCGACGTCGGGCTGGTCATCGGGGCGACGGTCGGAGACGCCGTCCGCACCCTTGAGCTTCCCTTGTCCACCGTGAATGGTCCGATCCTCTCCCCGGGGGTCGGCGCCCAGGGGGCGGGGCCGGAGCAATTGACCCAGGTCTTCGGGGGGCAGGCCAGGAACGTGCTCGCCCATCAGAGCAGGGCTGTCCTTCAGTCCGGGCCTTTCGTCGAAAAGCTCAAGGGGGCGATCCAGGCTGCGGCGGGCGCGGCCCAATTCGCCTTGAGGGGCGAGTGAACGGCGTTCCTCAAGTCCCCGCCCTGACCGCCGACCAGCGCAGGGCGGCTCTTAGGAAGGCGACAGCCGTCCGGATGAGGAGAAGGGCCTTCAAGGACGAGGTGGCCGAGGGGGCGCATGGGATGGCGGCGGCCATCGGACTCGCCAAGGCGGACGAGACCCTCTCGGGGATCAAGACCGTCGACCTTCTTAAAAGCCTGCCCGGCGTGGGACCCAAAAAGGCGGAGGCCCTCATGGTCGAGGTGGGGATCGCTCCGTCACGCCGGATCCGGGGCCTGGGGGAACACCAGGTGTCCGCCCTGATCGCCAGGTTCAGATCATGAGCAGGTTGACGGTTGTGGCTGGCCCGACGGCCGTCGGCAAGGGCACCATCATCCGAAGGATGGTGGAGAAGTACGGCGATGTGTGGGTGTCCGTCTCGGTCACCACTCGACCCCGTCGGCCGGGGGAAAAGGACGGTATCGACTACTCCTTCGTCACCGAGGAAGAGTTTTCGCGCATGATCGAGGACGGGGAGTTCCTCGAATGGGCGACCGTCCACGGGACCCATCGGTACGGGACTCCCCGGCAACCGGTCGAGGAGCGCCTAGCTGCCGGGGTCCCCTGCATCCTGGAGATCGACCTTGACGGAGCCCGTCAGGTGAGGGCGGCGATGCCGGAGGCCCTTTTCGTGTTTGTGGCCCCTCCCTCCTGGGAGGAACTGGTGAGGAGGCTCACCGGCAGGGACACGGAGAGCGAGGAGGAACGGGCGCGCCGACTCTCAACCGCCAGGGTTGAGATGGACGCGGCGGGCGAGTTCGATGAGGTGGTGGTCAACGATGACCTGGATGAGGCCGTCGAGCGGGTGCACAGCCTGGCGGTGGGCGGGTAGACTGAGGGCCGCTTCCGGGGCCATGCCCGGAGGGAAGGGATGAACGTGTCCGGAACAGTTGCCATACCTGAGGGGATCACGAGCCCCCCCATCGACGAGTTGTTGTCGAAGGTGAACTCGAAGTACGCCCTCGTGATCTACAGTTCCAAGCGCGCGCGGCAGATCAATGCCTACTACGAAGCGCTCGGTGAAGGCCATTTCGAGAACGTCGGACCCCTCGTCGAGGCCGATTCGACGGACAAACCCCTCTCCGTCGCCCTCCGGGAGATCAACGCTGGGGACCTTCTCAAGCTCTCCGACCTGAACGAGTGAGTATGCGGGTTCTGCTGGGAGTCACGGGAGGCATCGCGGCCTACAAGGTGGCGACGATTGTCCGACGGCTGATGCAGGACGGTCACACGGTCCAGGTTGTTCCGACCCCGGGGTCTTTGAACTTCGTCGGGCGCACGACATGGGAGGCCCTTTCCGGGAGGCCCGCCCCGAGCGAGATCTTCGAAAGCGCCCCCGGGGTGGAGCACATCCGCCTCAGCCAGTTGGCCGACATCGTCCTGGTCGCGCCCGCCACGGCGGACTTCCTGTCGCAGTTGGCCCATGGGGAAGCGAGGGACCTTCTTGGGAACATCCTCCTCGCGACCGCAGCACCCATCGTCGTCGCGCCGGCCATGCACACCGGGATGTGGCAGAACGCGGCGACCAAGTCCAACCTCAAGACCCTCCGAGACCGAGGGGTGCACGTCATCGAGCCGGCCGTCGGGCAATTGGCGGGGGAGGACGTCGGCGTGGGCCGACTCCCCGAGCCGGATCACATCGTCGATGCCCTTTACGCGGCGGCCAAGGGCGAGAAGATCCCCACGACGGTCGATGGTGATCATTGTTGGGGCGACCTGGAAGGGGTGCGTTTCCTCATCAGCGCCGGCGGGACCCGCGAGCCGATCGATCCCGTGCGCTTCATCGGGAACAGGTCGAGCGGGCATCAGGGGTTTGCCCTGGCCGAGGCTGCCCGGGAGCGTGGGGCCCTCGTGACCGTCGTGGCGGCGAATGTCTTCTTGCCCCTCGGGGAGAACATCTCGAGGGTGGATGTCGAGACCTCCGTCGGCCTCGCAAGGGAGATGCGGGAGGTGGCTCCGGACGCCGATGTCGTCATCATGGCGGCCGCCGTCGCGGACTTCCGGCCGGTCACGGTATCGGCGAACAAGATCAAGAAATCGGACGACGGGCGCCTCACACTTGAGATGGAGCAGACGGAGGACATCCTCCACTCGCTCGTGAAGGCCCGTCGACCGGGGCAGACGATCCTGGGCTTCGGGGCGGAAACAGGCGACGAGAACGCTGATGTTCTTGAGCATGGGATGGAGAAGGCCCGGCAGAAGGGTGCGGATCTCTTGATCGTCAATCCGGTGGGGGAGGGGATCGGCTTCGGGGACGTGAGCAGCAGGATCATGATCCTCGACGGCAAAGGCCAGCAGGTCGCGGCGGCCGAGGGAGAGAAGATGACCCTCGCTCACGCGATCCTCGATGCCGTCGTGGAACTCAGGACCAAGGGTGGGAAGAAGAAGGGCTCCAAGGTGAGGGGTTGGGTCGGGGGCGCCCGATAGGCTTGGGCGGTGACTTCCCTTCGTCTCTTCTCATCCGAATCCGTCACCGAGGGTCATCCGGACAAGGTCTGCGATCAGGTCTCCGACGCCGTCCTCGACGCCATCCTCACCGAGGATCCCGATGCCCGGGTGGCCGTTGAGACCCTGGCGACGGCTGGGCTCGTTCACGTCGCGGGTGAGGTGACCACCGAGGCCTACGTCGAAATCCCGGAGATCGTCCGAGCCACGATCATCGGGATCGGGTACACCTCCCCAGAATGCGGCTTCGACGGGTATTCCTGTGGGGTGTCCGTGTCCATCGGGCAGCAGTCACGCGACATTGCCCTTGGGGTCGACTCAGCGACCGACGGCGGACCCGCCGAGGGCGAGGCGCACCTCGAGGAGAACCTCGGCGCCGGGGACCAAGGACTCATGTTCGGATACGCCTGCCGCGAGACCCCGGAACTCATGCCCGTTCCGATCACAGTTGCCCACGCCCTCACCCGGCGTTTGGCTGAGGTCAGGAAGAGCGGCGAGGCTCCCTTCCTCAGGCCCGACGGGAAGGCCCAGGTGACCGTCGGCTATGAGGGAGATCGTCCGGTCCGGATCGACACGATCGTCGTCTCGGCCCATCACACCCCCGAAGTGTCGACATCAGACCTCCGGGTGTTTCTTGAGGAATCCGTCGTGGCGCCGGTGCTGGCGTCAACCGGCCTCGATTCCTCCGGCCACCGATCCCTCCTCAATCCGACGGGGCGGTTCGAGGAGGGCGGCCCCAAGGCCGACGCGGGCCTCACGGGGAGGAAGATCATCGTCGACACCTACGGGGGCATGGCTCGTCACGGCGGGGGAGCCTTCTCGGGAAAGGACCCATCGAAGGTTGATCGGTCCGCGTCATACGCCCTTCGGTGGATTGCGAAGAACGTCGTCGCCGCAGGCCTCGCCGATCGATGTGAGATTCAGGCCGCCTATGCGATAGGGACGGCGCATCCCATCGGGCTCCACCTGGAGACCTTCGGGACGGAAACGGTCGATTCCGATCGCCTCTTGGCCGCCGTGAAGACGGTTTTCGACCTCCGTCCGTCCGCAATCATCAGGGATCTCGATCTCCGCCGTCCGATCTACCTGCCGACGGCCTCCTATGGTCATTTCGGACGCGACGGATTCCCCTGGGAGACGACCGATCGGGCCGATGCCCTGCGGGCGGCCCTCCTCTGATGGGGGGTGGCCTTTCGGTCGTGCGGGTGTGCGTCGACAGCCCTCTCCCGCATCTTGATCGGCTCTTCGACTATTCCGTCCCCTCGAAGCTGGAGGGAATCGTCGAGATCGGCACCAGGGTCAGGGTCCCCTTCCACGGCAGGTTGGTCGGAGGGATCGTATGCGAAATGGGTCGATCGGGTGGCTTCACGGGCAGGATCAGCGAGATTCGATCGGCCGGGGCGGTGCCGTCGATCACCGAGGCGGGAATCGACCTCGCCAGGAAAGTGGCCCGGCGGTATGGGGGATCCCTCTGGGACGTCCTGCGGCTGGCCGTCCCGCCCAGGGTGGCCTCCGTGGAGAAGAGGTGGGTCGGCCGGATCCAGGGGGGTTCCGCCCCGGATCCGAACGCAAGGGAGCGACTCACCGCCGCCGCAATGCTCGCCAGGGCGGGGGTCAGGTCCGAAAGCCCTTTCGGGGACAGGACGGTTTGGGAAGCCGTCCCGGAACCCGACAGGGCTTCCCTCCCCTCCCAAGCGGTTCTTGCCCCCATCCTGGAATGCGCGGCAAGCGGAGGGAACGCCGTCCTCGTCGTCCCCGATGCCCGAGCCGTCTCCGCCGTCTCCGCCCGGCTTCAGGGTTTCGGGCTCTCACGCTGGACCTCTCGATCGGGGGGGGACTTCGCCGTCGTCCAGGCCGAGGACGGCCCATCGGTCCGATACGAGAACTACCTTGCCGGTCTGACCGGATCGGCGCCGATCGTGGTGGGAACGCGCTCGACGGCCTTCCAGCCGGTTCCGTCTCTCGGGCTGCTCGCCCTGTGGGTGGACGGCCATACGGCGTTTCAGGATCCTCGCACGCCCCATCCCCACGCTCGCACTGTTGCCGCGATCCGGACGGAGGCGGAACGGTCAAGGCTTATGTTGGGTGCTTGGGCCCCGAGTGTCGAGGCCCAGGCTCTTGTCGAGCATGGCTGGGCCGAGTGGGCCCCGGCCGATCGGGTGGCGATCAGGGCGACGGTCCCCGCCGTGACGGTGCTGACGGCGGAGAAGCGCGAGGAGGAGGGTCCCGGAGGATGGCACTGGATGCCCGGGGCCGCGTGGAGGGTCCTCGGAGAGGGCCTCAGGGAGGGTGCGGTGTTCGTCCTGGTTCCCAGGGCGGGGTATGTCACGTCGCTCGCCTGCACAGCATGCGGACAGTGGGCTCGCTGCCTCGCGTGCGAGGGTCCCTTGGCCCTCAAGGGGAGGGGGGTGCCGCCTTCCTGCCTGGACTGTGGGGCCGACAATCCCGACTGGCACTGTCCCGATTGCCATTCGAACCGTCTTTCCGAGTCGAGGCAGGGGGTCGCACGCATCGCCGAGCAGATTCGGAGAATGGCCCCCGGGGTCGAGGTGATGGTGTCCTCGGCTGCCACGGGCATCGTCGAAGACGGCGTCGTCGTTGGAGGGATCGTCGTAGCCACTCCGGGGGCCCTGCCATCGGCTCGGGGCGGCTACGCGGCGGGAGTGGTCATCGGGGCCGATTCGGGGCTCACGGCGAGGGCAGAGGTCGATACGCCTGGATTGTTGTTCGGGGCGGCCGCCCTTGTCCGGTCGCGGGAGGCAGGGGGACGCGTCGCCGTCGTCGGCGACCTCGATCCGTCCGTCCGACGGGCCCTCGAAACCTGGACCCCCGGCGATCTGGCCAGGGAGGGTGCGGCAGAGAGGGCCTCGCTCGGGCTTCCCCCCTTCGGGAGGGTGGTCAAGGTTGAGGCGACTCAGGACCTGCTGCGCAGAGTGAGTGGCCTCAGGATAGGGCAGGCGGAGCTCGCCTCCCATGCGGAGGTCGCCGTCGTCCCCTCCCGAGGGGGATCGCTCGTGTTCCTGTGCGGCAGACGGATCGCCCAAGAGGTCGTCGATGGGCTGAGGGCCCTCCAGAAGGACGTATCCGCCGCAGGAGAGGGAGAGATCCGGCTGAGGGTCGACGGCCCCCTCGAGGCTTCCGGCTAGCCCCTACGATGGACGCATGCGTGTCCTCTTCGCCGGGACCCCCGAGATAGCCCTTCCCACCCTCGATGCCCTTCTCGCATCGGGCATGGACGTGGCGGCCGTCCTCACCCGTCCAGACGCGACCGGGCGGCGGGGGGCGACGCTTCATCCCAGCCCGGTCAGGGTCCATGCCGAATCCCTGGGGCTGAGGGTCCTCACACCCGAGAAGGCGTCCGATCCGGCCGTCGTCGAGGAGGTCGGGGCCCTCGAATGCGATGGTGCCGCCGTCGTCGCCTACGGGCAGATCCTCAAGCCTCCCCTTCTCTCGGCCGTGCGTCTCGGGTGGGTGAACCTCCACTTCTCGCTCCTGCCTGCCTGGAGGGGGGCCGCACCCGTCCAGCGGGCCATCATGTCGGGTGACGATGTGACCGGGGCATCGGCCTTCCTCATTGAGGAAGACCTCGATACCGGGCCCATCCTCGGATCGGTGACGGAGGTCATCGACCCGAGGGACACGGCGGGGGACCTGTTGGCCAGGCTCGCTCGGACGGGGGCGCCCCTCATGGTGGATGTCCTCAGGTCGCTCATGGACGGGACGGCGAGCCCCATGCCGCAGGGAAGCGACGGGGTGGGCTACGCCGCCAAACTGACCCGCGAGGACGCCGAGGTCCGGTGGGACCTTCCCTCCCATATCGTCGACAGACGGGTGCGGGGCTGCACGCCGGCGCCAGGCGCTTGGACCACCCTTCCCAGCGGGAAACCGGCCAAAATCGGGCCCGTCCTGCCCCGCCCCGATCTGCCGGGCGGAGTCCCGGGGACGCTGCGGCTCGAATCCGGGGTCATGGTCGTCTCGACGGGGACCGATCCCGTGGAGCTCTCCTGGATAGCCCCCGCCGGAAAGGCGGCCATGGATGCGGCAGCCTGGTGGAGGGGAGCCAGGCTTTCGGAGGGTGCACAGCTCGGGGAGGCTTAGGAAGGCTCGTCTCGGGGATAGGGTCGTCCTATGGGTATTCAGATCGCTCCGAGCATCCTCGCTGCCGATTTCGCGAACCTCGAGAGGGACATCCTGGCCGTCTCAGATGCCGACTGGCTCCACGTGGACGTCATGGACGGACATTTCGTGCCGAACCTCACCCTGGGGCTTCCTGTGGTGGAGCGGATCGCACAGGTGACGAGGATCCCCATTGATGCCCACCTCATGATCGACGATCCCGATCGTTGGGCCCCCAGATACGTCGAGGCGGGAGCGCATTCCGTGACTTTTCACCTGGAGGCCGCCTTCGCACCGATTCGGCTGGCCCGGGAGATCCGCAAGATGGGGGCGAGGGTCGGGGTCGCGATCAGCCCGGCCACGCCGGTGGAACCCCTTCTCGAGCACCTGGCCGAGTTCGACATGGTCGTCGTCATGACGGTGGAGCCAGGATTCGGCAGTCAGCGCCTCATCGAGAAAACCTTGCCGAAGATCCGTACCCTGAGGAAGGCCATTAGGAAAGCCGGGGGCGAAATCTGGGTTCAGGCCGACGGGGGGATTACGGCGGACAACATCGGCGAGGTCGTCGACATGGGTGCCGATGTCCTTGTGGCCGGATCGGCGGTCTATGGCGCGGACAACCCGGGAGCGGAGGTGGGGATTCTTCGCGAACGGGCGAGGGAAGGGCGTCGTGCCTAGGGCGTCCATGATCGGATCCGCCATGACTCCCTCAGAGGCGATGGCCCACGCGGTCAAGTTGGCGAAGAAGGGCCCTTGGCACGGGCCGAACCCGAGAGTGGGCTGTGTCCTCGTGGATCGCTCGCGCCGGGTGGTGGGGGAGGGGTACCACAGGGGCGCCGGGACGAGCCATGCCGAGGTCGAGGCGATGGACGATGCCAGGAGGCGTGGGTTCCAGGTTGAAGGATCGACCGCATACGTCACCCTCGAGCCCTGTCGCCACGTCGGGCGTACGGGTCCGTGCGCGGAGGCCCTGGCGGAGGCTGGGGTCGCCCGGGTCGTCTATGCGGTGCCGGACCCGGGACCCATCTCGGGGGGAGGGGCGGACGTCCTCCGGCGACGCGGGGTGGAGGTCAGGCACGAACCATCGCCGGAGACCGAGGATCTCGTGAGGTGGTTCGTGCATTCCGTCCGGAAGGGGAGACCCTACGTCGTCCTGAAGTTCGCCACGACCCTTGACGGGAAGACGGCGGCGGCCGACGGTTCGAGCAGGTGGGTCTCGGGGGAGAGGGCCCGCGAGCATGCGCATCGCCTACGGGCCCGCGCCGATGCGATCATCGTCGGAACCGGCACCGTCCTGATCGACGATCCCACGCTGTCCGCGCGTCCCGGGGGCAGGGAATCCGCCCATCAGCCCCTCCGCGTCATCGTCGGACAGAGGGACACCTCCGGACGACAGGTCTGGCGAGACGGCAACGTCCTCCAGGTTAGGACCCACGATCCGGGAGCCGTGCTCGATGAGCTCCACCAGCGCGAGGCGAGGATGGCGATCCTCGAAGGAGGGGCCACCCTGAGTTCATCGTTCCTCCGGTCGGGGCTGGTCGACGAGGTCAACGCCTATGTCGCCCCCATGCTGCTGGGCTCGGGGACGGCCGTCTTCGAGGATCTGGGAATCCGCACTATCGGCGAGGCGTTGCTCCTCAGGGACGTCAAGACGTCAAGACTGGGCAGCGACATCCTTGTCACAGGCCGACCGAAGGGATGAGGCGATGTTCACAGGGTTAGTGGAGACGACGGGAAGTGTGACGGCCGTCGAGGAAAACGACACCGGCTGCCGCCTGACCATATCCGCCCCCGGCATGGCCGGGCCCCTGACGATCGGAGAATCCGTCGCCGTCGACGGGGTGTGCCTCACGGTAGCCGACGCGAATGGCCCGACGTGGACGGCCGACGTCATGCGGGTGACCAAGGAGACGACGACCCTGGGTTCGGCTTCCGTCGGGCGAAGGGTCAACCTGGAGCGGGCCCTTCGAGCGGATTCCAGGATGGGGGGCCACTTCGTGCAAGGCCACGTCGACGGGATCGCGACCCTTCTCTCCCGCGTCGGCGGTCCGGAATGGGACGACCTGACCTTCCGGTTGCCGGAGGCCTTGACGAGGTACGTGGTGGTGAAGGGGTCGATCGCCATCGATGGGGTGTCCCTCACGGTCGCCTCCTTGAAGGGGACAGACGCGACCGTGTCCCTCATCCCGACGACCATTGAGGTCACGACCTTGGGGGAGAGGCGGGAAGACGACGTGGTGAACATCGAGGTCGACGTGATCGGTAAATACATCGAGAAGCTCGTGGGCGGCCGAGAGTGAGCACCCCCGACACTTCAACCGTCGAGCGCGCCCTCGCCGAGCTCCGAGCCGGTCGACCCGTCCTCGTCGCGGACTCCGAGGCCAGGGAGAACGAGGCGGATGTCATCCTGGCCGCCGAGACCGCGACCGTCGAATGGGTGGCATGGACCATCCGGCACTCAAGCGGATACCTGTGCGCGCCGATGCCGGGCTCGAAGGCCGACACCCTGGCCCTTCCCCTGATGGTTCCGGACAGCGAGGATCCCCGCCGCACCGCCTACACCGTGACGGTCGACGCCAGGGAGGGGGTGGATACCGGGATTTCCGCCGCGGACCGGCTCCACACCCTCAAGGTGCTGGCCGATCCGAAGGCAACGTCGGGCGACATCATCCGGCCCGGGCATGTTTTGCCCCTTCGCGCTGTTGCAGGCGGTGTACTCCATCGCCCGGGACACACCGAGGCGGCCGTGGACCTGTGCCGGCTGGCCGGACTGGAACCCGTGGGCGCCATCGCCGAACTCGTGAACGACGACGGCACGATGATGCGCCTGGGCGATACCGAGGTTATCGCCGAACGAGAAGGGTTGACCGTCTTGACCATTCAGAACCTCATCGAATATCGACTCCTCAAGGGAGACACCCCCGGGGAGGCGTTCATTGAGCCTCATCGGGTGACCTTCTCGGGGGAGGCTCGACTGCCCACCGCCCACGGGGAGGTAACCATCCGGGGCTACCGGGACGAACGGACCGGAAACGAACACGTCGCCCTCGTCGTCCCAGCGAAGGAGGATCTCGTCCCCATCGTCCGGGTTCACTCCGAATGCCTGACGGGGGACGCCCTGGGATCCCTCAGGTGCGATTGCGGCCCACAGCTCGATGCGGCCATCGAGGCCGTGAACAAAGACGGCGGCGCCGTCGTGTACCTGACGGGCCATGAGGGCCGGGGCATCGGCATCGTGAGGAAGATCCAGGCCTATGCGCTCCAGGACCAGGGTCGCGACACCGTCGACGCCAACGCCGACCTCGGGCTCCCCATCGATCGGCGGGAGTACGGGGCGGCCTCGGCCATCCTCCACGACCTCGGCCTGACCCGGATCCGACTCCTCACCAACAATCCGGCCAAGGTCGAGGGCCTCCGGGCGAGTGGGATCGAGATCATCGAAAGGGTTCCCCTCCACGTCGGAGGCAACCCCCACAATGAGCGCTACATCCGGACTAAGGTGGAGCGCATGGGACACCTCTCGCCGGAGCAGGAGTGAGCGGTCGGGGAGCGCCCGACCTCCGGGTGGACGGCACGGGGCTGACGGTCGAGATCGTCGCTTCGTCGTGGCACGACGAGGTCATGGACGGCTTGATCGCCGGGGCGATAGAGGCATGTGAGGAGGCGGGGGCCGACCATCGCCTGATACGCGTCCCCGGTTGTTTCGAGTTGCCGATCGTCGCCGAGGCCTTGGCGCGGGGAGGAGCTTCGGCCATCGTCGCCCTCGGGGTGGTGATCAGGGGGGGGACCCCACACTTCGAATACGTATCGGGCGCCGTGACCCGCGGGTTGGGGGACGTGGCCCGTTCTCACGCCGTCGCCGTGGGGTTCGGGGTCCTCACGTGCGACACGGAGGAGCAGGCAAGGGATCGCGCTGGCCTTCCGGGTTCGTCGGAAAGCAAGGGCAGGGAGGCCGCGGAGGCCGCTATCGACGTCGCCACAACCCTGAGCACCCTCGGCTAGGGTTGCTTTCCAACCCCTCGCCTCCCGTAGGCTGGGCGTCGTGAAGACCTTCGATGAATTGTTCAATGAACTCCAGGGCCGGGCGGAGGAACAACCCCGCGGAAGCGGCACCGTCAAGCTCCTGAGGAAAGGCGTTCACTCGATCGGGAAGAAGCTGGTCGAGGAAGCCTCCGAGGCCTGGATGGCCGCCGAGTACGAATCGGATGAGAGGTGTGCGGAGGAACTCGCCCAACTCATCTATCACGCCCAAGTCATGATGGTCGCGAGGGGGCTCACCCTCGACGATCTGGAGAGGTACCTCTGAGGATGACCGTGCTGCGTATCGCCGTGCCAAACAAGGGCGAGTTGTCCGAGCCCGCGAGCCAACTGCTCCGCGACGCGGGGTACAAGCAACGCCGAGACCCCCATGAGTTGGCGCTCTCCGACGCCCGCAACGAGGTCGAGTTCTTCTACCTGCGTCCGAGGGACATTGCGGTGTACGTCGGGGCCGGGACGGTCGATGTGGGCATCACGGGCAGGGACCTGCTTCTGGATTCGGGGGCCGAGGCGATCGAACACCTCGAACTAGGGTTCGGGGCCTCGACCTTCCGATACGCGGCGCCGCCGCGCAAGGTGTCGTCGATCGAGGATCTCGCCGGCAAACGCGTGGCGACGTCGTATTCGCACCTGGTGTCGAACCACCTGAGGTCCTACGGCATCGAAGCCCAGGTGGTCCGCCTGGACGGCGCCGTCGAGACCGCGGTGCGCCTGGGGGTGGCGGACGCCGTCGCCGATGTCGTCGAGACGGGCGCGACCCTCAGGGCGGCCGGTTTGGAAATCTTCGGTGATCCGATCCTCGTCTCGGAGGCGATCCTCGTCCGTCGTCCGGACACCCCAGAGTCGGCTGTCGCCACCTTGACCGGTCGGCTCAGGAGCGTTCTGATTGCGCGGCAATACGTCCTCGTCGACTACGACATCCCGGAGGCGAGGCTTGCCGAGGCCGCCGTCATCACCCCCGGATACGAGGCCCCCACCGTCACCCCCCTGCACGGATCCCCGGACTGGAGGGCGGTACGAGTCCTGGTTCCCCGGAGCGAGATGAGTCATGTCATGGACAAGCTCTACTCGGTTGGGGCTCGGGCGATCATCGCGACCGAGTTGCTCGCCTGTAGGGTCTGATGCCCGCGCCGGATGCGGCCGAACGGCTCCTCAACCTCCTCATCGCGCTGACCCACGCGCGAGTGAGGATGACGAGGGCGGAGATCAGGGCGACGGTCGCCGGCTATGATCCCATCGACGATAGGGACGATCCCGAAACCGCTCGCAAGAGGACGGTCGCTTTCGAGCGGATGTTCGAGCGCGACAAGGAGGACCTCCGTAGACTCGGGGTTCCCCTCAGGACCGTCACGGACGCGACCCATGGAGACGAGATCGGGTATGTCATCGACGCGGGGGACGCCACGATGCCCCCGATCACTCTCTCGGCTGTCGAAAGGGCGGTCGTGGCGGTCGCGGCGGACTACTGGCAGAACGCCGCCCTCGGAACCGACGCCAGGAGGGCGTTGATCAAGATCACATCGTCGGCCGCGCGGGTCGAGGACGAGACGGTCCACCTCGCCGCCCGATCGACGGTGGGGGTCGATGCCGCTCCCGCGCTCGCCCAGGCCATAGCGGACGGGCAGGCCGTACGATTCACATACACTTCTGCGACGTCGGGCAAGGCTGAGCGGACGGTCGAGCCTTGGAGGCTCGTCGTCCGAGGAGGCCCGCTCTATCTCGTGGGTCTCGACCGAGACAGGGGAGAGCCTCGCACCTATCGGCTCAGCCGGATCGAGGGTGCGGTCACCGCTGTCGGGGACAGGGGGGCGTTTGTCGCCCCCTCGGGCTTGGCTGGGATCCATCTGGAGGCGGCGGTCCCGACCCTGACGGCACGCATCGGCCTTCGGGCGGAATCCGGGCACGCGATCAGGCGGCGGGGACGATTTCTCCGATCCGAGGGGGAGTGGGACATCTACGACGTGTCGTACTGCGACACCGAATACCTGCGGGACGAGATCCTGGGTCTGGCAGGGGCCGCTCGGGTCGTCTCGCCCGAAACCCTGGCGGAGGCCGTCGTGGCCCACGCTCGGGCTGCGCTCGAGGTGGCCCATGCCTGAGCCGGCCGTCCCGCGTCTGACCAGACTCCTCGGGATCGTGACCCAACTCGAGGAGCACGGCGAGGCGAGCTTCGACGACCTCGCCCGCCATTTCGGGGTGTCCCGAGAGGTCATCAAGGACGACATCGACACCCTCTGGGTGTCCGGCCTTCCCGGATACGGGACAACCGACCTCCTGGACTTCGACGGATACGCCTACGAGGAGGGCATCGCCCGTCTGGTCGAGTCCCTGGGAATTCGGCAGATCAGGCTGGCCCCCGCCGAGGCCGTCGCTCTCATGGGGGCCTTGGGAAGCATCGTCGCCTCCGGGGTGGCATCGACGGCGGCGGAAGGAGCGCTGGACGCCTTGAGGGACGCCGTCAAGGGGGCCATGGCCGTAACGGTCGTCGGTGCCTCAACGACCGATCAGGCGGCCGTACAGGCCCTTAGAGAAGGCATTGAGACGTCCCGCGCGGTTGTCGTCACCTATATCGATGCCCGGGATCGTCGGACGGAGAGGGTTATCGAACCCCATCGTCTCGTGGCGCTCGACGGGATCGGCTACGTCGAGTGCTTCTGCCGACGGGCGGGGGACTACCGAACGCTCCGGCTCGACCGCCTCGAAGGCGCGAAGGAGACGGACGAGCCGCAGGCCGCTCCGAGGAGGGCCTCGGAAGGTTTCGCCCTCGAGCCTCAGTACGAGGCCGAAGTCATGATCGACCTCGCCGGTCGATGGGCCTTCGAGGATCTACCCGGGGTTGAGCTCGAGGAGACTCCGGACGGGGTCGTGGCGAGATTCGGAGTGGCCAACCCCCAGGTGATCGTGGCCCGACTCCTCGCCGTCGGCCCCCATCTCAAGAAGGTCGGACCCGCCGACCTGAGGGCGCAACTCGCCGAGGCGGCCGAGGCCGTCCTCGCGTCGGCCTCGATACCAGGAAAGGACAAGGCATGAGCCACGTCGTCGGCGTCATCACGAATCCCACGTCCGCGAGCGGCCGGGGTATGCGCTGGGGTCACGAGGCCCTGGCCGCCCTCGCAGCCAAGGGGCACAAGATCAGGGACCTGACCCACGGGTCGTGGGCCAGCGCCTTCGAGGCGGCGATGCGGGTGAGGGACGACCTGGATGCCCTTGTCGTCGTCGGGGGCGACGGGATGGTCCACCTGGGGGCTCAGATTTGTGGCGGGCGGAAGGACCTTCCCCTGGGGATCGTGCCCTCGGGGTCGGGGAACGATGCCGCGAATACCTATGGGCTTCCCGAGTACCAGATCGAGAAGGCCGTCGACCGCATCCATGAGGGCCTTCACGGAGATGTCACCGCCGTCGATCTCGGAAAGGTGTCCGGACCGGGCATCGAGGAGCCTGGGGATCCTCGGTACTTCTCCGCCGTATTGTCGGCGGGGATCGACGCGGCGGTGGCGGCCTATGCGGCGAACATCCAGCGACCCAAGGGGCCCATGAAGTACAAGGTCGCGACCTTCAGGGAGATCGCACGCTTCAAGCCGTATGGGATCAAGGCCAAGGCCGATGGGGTGGAGTGGAGTTCATCCTCGACCCTCGTCGCAGTGGCGAATACCCCGGTCTTCGGGGGAGGCCTCATCATCTCCCCGGACTCTTCCGTCACGGATGGGTGGCTCGAAGTGGTCATTGCCGATGGCATGTCGAAGGCAAGCCTCATCAAGATCTTCCCCAAACTCAAGGACGGTTCCCATGTCCATGACCCGAGGATCCGGGTGGAAAGGGTCAAGAACGTCACGATCTCCCAATCGGACGACGGGGCGACCCTTCCCGCGGCCTTCGCGGACGGAGAACTCGTGGGTGCGGAGCCCATCAAGGTGACCGTCGCCCCGCGGGCCCTCAAGATCCTCGGGGCCCGCATCCCGTAGCGTTCGTCTCGTGAGCGAATCACCGGCAGACAGATACAAGGAGGCACGCCAGAGGGCGTCGCATCCAGGCGTGCGCGCATTCGCCGAGTCCCTGCCCTTCGACCTGGATGGATTCCAGATGGAGGGATGCCGGGCGGTCGAGGATGGGCGTTCCGTCCTGGTCGCGGCCCCGACGGGTGCGGGGAAGACGGTCGTGGGGGAGTTCGCCGTCCGATGCGCGAAGGAACGCGGGGAGAAGGCGTTCTACACCACGCCCATCAAGGCGCTCTCGAACCAGAAGTACCGGGACCTTACCGAGGCCTATGGACCGAAAGCCGTCGGACTGCTGACGGGGGACACGTCCGTCAACGGCAACGCCGACATCGTGGTCATGACGACCGAGGTGCTCCGGAACATGATCTACGCGGGATCGTCGACGCTCGAGCGGCTCGGGGTGGTCATCCTGGACGAGGTCCACTACCTGGCCGACCGTTTCAGGGGCAGCGTGTGGGAGGAGATCCTCGTCCATCTCGATTCCAAGACCGAGATCGTCGCACTGTCGGCGACGGTGTCGAACACCGAGGAGTTCGGAGCATGGCTCAAGGAGGTCAGGGGCGACACCGAGGTCGTCGTCTCGGAGACCCGGCCGGTGCCCTTGTGGCAGCACGTCATGCTCCGGGAGGGCCTGTTCGACCTGTACGCCCCCGGGGTCGATCCCACTGACCCGGGCTCGAACCCCCGCCTCAATCCTGACCTGGAGGCCGTCGTCCGGCGCCTTCGTCACGCACCCCGTCATCGGGGTCACCGAGGCCCCCGAGGAGTCGGCCGTCGGCCGCCCCCTCGATTCGCGGTTGTCGACGTCCTCGATTCCCAGGGTCTCCTGCCGGCCATCGTCTTCGTCTTCTCCCGTGCGGGGTGCGAGGACGCGGTCGACCAGATCCGCTCCGCCGGGCTCAGGCTGACGACCGATGCAGAGCGGGCTCGCATCGTGAGCATCGTCGAGGAGCGATGCTCGGGGTTTCCAGGCTCCGACCTCGGAGCCCTGGGGTATGCCCATTGGCTCGACCACCTGGAGCAGGGGATCGCCGCGCACCACGCGGGGATGATCCCCCTGTTCAAGGAGGTGGTCGAAACGCTGTTCACGCAAGGGTTGATCAAGGTCGTCTTCGCCACCGAGACCCTCTCCCTGGGGATCAACATGCCCGCCCGCTCGGTCGTCCTGGAGAAGCTCGTCAAATGGGACGGGGATTCCCACAAGGACCTCACCCCGGGCGAGTACACCCAACTGACCGGTCGAGCCGGCAGGAGGGGTATCGACGTCGAGGGCCACGCTGTCGTCGTGGAATACCCGGGATTCGATGTCGAGATTCTCGGGCGCCTGGCGTCCAAGCGTACCTATCCGCTCATCAGCAGCTTCAAGCCGTCCTACAACATGGCGATCAATCTGGTGGCCCGATCGGGGGTGGCCAAGGCACGGGAAGTGCTGGAGATGTCCTTCGCCCAATATCAGGCCGACCGCGCCGTCGTGTCGCAGGCCAGGAGGGTCCGGGACCTCGATTCCACGATCGCCGGATACCGGGAGTCCGTCGCGTGCAGCCGGGGGGACTTCCTTGAATACGCGGGGCTCAAGGAGAAGATCTCACAGATCGAGAAAGCCGATTCGAGGGCCGCCACGCGGGACAAGAGGGAGGCGAACACCGCCATGCTCAAGAGGTTGAGGGCGGGGGCCGTCGTCCGCATCCTCGGAGGGAGGCACCGGGGCCTGGCCGTCGTCGTGTCCCCCGACAGGAGCGAGCTTCCCCGCCCCCTCGTCGTGACGGAGTCGGGTCGGGCCTTCCGCCTGTCCGTCGCCGACCTTCACAACGGGATGGACGAGGTGGGGGCCATCCGCCTCCCCAAGCGTGTCGACACCAGGAGGGCCCAATCGAGAAGGGACCTCTCCTCGGTCCTCAACGTCAAGAGGGGGGAGTTCACCCCGACCCGCAGGAAGAACGACCAGGGGCGGGGCGGGCCGTCGAGGGAGGAAGTCGACGACCTCAGAAAGAGGATGCGGGAGCACCCCTGCCATTCCTGCCCCGACCGGGACGAGCACTCCCGGTGGTCGGAGAGATACTTCCGCGCCCTGAGGGATCGGGACAGGCTCACGGAGGAAATCTCGAGGGAGACCGGCTCGATCGCCCGGATCTTCGACCGGCGATGCGGCGTCCTGGTCGAGCTCGGGTACCTTTCGGGCGAGGGCGAGGATCTGTCCCCGACCTCCTGGGGGACCATGCTGCGGACGATCTACTCGGAGAACGATCTCGTCATCGCGGAGTGCCTGCGGAAGGGGGTGTGGACCGGGCTGCCCCCAGCGGCCCTGGCCGCCGCCGTCTCCTCCGTCGTCTACGAAGGGCGACGGGAGGACGAGAACCAGACGCCCAGGATTCCCCAGGGCCCGTCCGGGCCCCTCGGACTGGCCCTGAGGGAGACCGTCCGGGTCTCGTCCGGCATCAACGACCTGCACACGGACAGGCGGCTCCCCCGCCTCCAGGCCCCCCAATGGGGAATCGTCGGCCCGGTCCATTCGTGGACCCAGGGGAAGGGCCTCGACGCGGTGCTGAGGGGGTCGGAAATCGCTCCCGGGGACCTCGTCCGGTGGTTCAAGCAGGTCATCGACGTGTTGGACCAGATCGCGGAGGCGGCACCGGATCCCACGGTCCGGCTCAACGCGGAGAGGGCTATCGCGGGGATGCGTCGGGGGGTCGTCGCCTACTAGATGTACTCGGCCGGGACGGGGGAGGTGTTCGCGTAGGCTGAGCGCGTGTCGGGGATGAAGAACGCATTGCTCGCTGCGGCGACGGGATGGGTGATGCACCTTGCTTTCCCATCCTTCGGCTGGTGGCCTGCGGCCGCCATCGGGCTCGCCCTGCTGTGGGCGGTGCTGGAGCACACGACGGTCTGGAGCGGGTTCGGGCTCGGGTTCGTCGCGGGCTTGGGCTTCTTTCTCCCCCTCCTCCGTTGGACCTCGGTCGGGGTCGGCCCGATCCCGTGGGTCGCCCTTGCCGGTTTGGAGTCGCTCGCCGTCGGCCTTTTCGGGGCGTCGTGGGCCCTGGTCCGGAGGAAGAAGTACCTAAAGGGCCGCCTTTGGCTCGAGCCGGTGGTCTTCGCAGCCCTCTGGACGTCGGCGGAGCAACTCCGGTCGATCGTGCCCTTCGGCGGCTTCCCCTGGGGAAGGCTCGCGTTTTCCCAGGTCGATGGCCCGGTCGTCGGGTTCGCATGGTTGGGAGGCGCCTCCCTAGTGACCTTCGCCGTTGCCGCCTCCGGGGGGTGCCTAGGGCTGGCCTTTGAGGCCGTTCGGGGAAAGAGGGTCGTGGTGCCCGTCCTGGCCGCGACGGGGGCGATCGCGATCACGATGGCCGGGACCATCGTTCCGCTGGAAGCCGATGCGGAGTCCGGTTCCCTCCGCATCGGGGTGGCGCAGGGGAGTGTGCCCAACCTCGGCTTGGATTCGTTCAACCAATCGTTGCAGGTACTCAAGAACCACGTGGCGGCCACCGAGGAACTTGCGGAGAAAGCCCCCTGGACACCGGACTTGGTGATCTGGCCGGAGAACGCTGCGGATCGTGATCCACGGGTCGACTCATATACCCGGGACGCCGTGACGGCATCGGCCGTGCTCGTGGGTTCCCCGATTCTCCTGGGGACGATGGACTATTCGCCAGAGGAGGGCCGGTACAACACTTCCCTCCTCTGGACCGAGGACGGGGAGGTTGTGGACGTCTATCTCAAGCGCCATCCCGTGCCCTTCGCCGAATACATCCCGATCCGGGGCTTCGCCCGCGTCTTTTCGAGCGCCGTCGATCGGGTCCAGACGGACATGATTGCCGGCGGTGAGGCGGGGATCATCGGGGTTCCTTCGGACAGGCTGGGAAGGGATGTTTCCGTTGGGGTCGTCATCTGTTTCGAGGTTGCCTACGACGGGCTCGTGCGTGACACCGTCACCGGGGGAGGGGAGATCCTCGTGGTCCAGACGAACAACGCCAACTTCGGTCTCACGCCGGAGTCCGTCCAGCAACTCGCGATGACCCGGTTCCGGGCGATCGAAGCGGGGAGGGCGGCCGTCCAGGCTTCGACCGTGGGGGTGAGTGCCGTGGTCATGCCCGATGGGCGTATTGTCTCCCAAACGAGGCTCTTCACGGCCGACTACCTGCTCGAGGAGGTGCCCCTGAGGACCTCCACCACCCCGGCCACCCGCATTGGGGGGTACCTTGAATGGATATTCCTTCTCGCACCGCTGATGGCGGCTAGTGTGGCGGGAGCGTTGAGCCTTCGAGGCAGATGGGAGTGGGAGTGAAGACCCTCATCATCATCCCCACCTACAACGAGCGGGATTCCCTCCCGGTCCAGATCGTCGCCGTCCGGAAGCACACCCCGCACGCGGACATCCTCATCGTCGACGACGCCTCTCCGGACGGCACGGGGGATCTGGCGGACGTGGCCGCCAGGCGCGACCCTCGGCTGAGCGTCCTCCACCGGCCGGGAAAGCAGGGGCTGGGGGTGGCGTATCGCGCGGGATTCGAATGGGGATTGGAGAGGGGCTACGACATCCTGGTCGAGATGGACGCCGACGGGTCCCATCAGGCCAAGCAACTCCCCGATCTCCTGAAGAGAGTGGGGGAGGGCGACCTCGTCATCGGGTCGAGGTGGGTCAAGGGGGGATCCGTCGTGAACTGGCCCCGGAGGCGACGGTGGCTGTCGGTTTGGGCAAATCGATACGTCCGGGTGGCGCTGGGAATTCCGGTGAAGGATGCGACGGCCGGGTATCGCGCCTATAACGCGGCAACATTACGTCAGATCGATCTCGAAAGCGTCGATTCGCAGGGCTACGGTTTCCAAGTCGACATGTGCTGGCGGGCGATTCAGGCGGGGGCTACGGTCATCGAGGTGCCGATCGAGTTCATCGAGCGAACCCAGGGGGCCTCTAAGATGAGCGGCCACATCGTCCGGGAGGCCTTCTGGAGGGTGGCGCAATGGGGGACAGCCCACCGGTGCGATCAGGTGCTCCGGTTCCTGCGGCTACGCAAGGATCATCGAGCCAGGAGAGGCTAGTGGGAAACGGCGCTTAGGAGGCCAGTCGGCTCGCCCGAAGAACCTGGAGCCTTTCCTCCAGGAGCTTCTCGAGTTCGGCTATCGATCGACGCTCCAACAGCATGTCCCAATGAGTGCGGACGTGACGGACCGGCGTCTCGTCGGGCCGTCCTCCCTCCCTGAGGAGAGCGGTGGCGCCGCAGTGGCATTCCCAGATCGCGGGGATCTCAGCCTCGGTGGAGAAGGGCATGCGGAGCTCGTGCCCGACGGGGCAGTCATACACGGCTTCCCGACGCTCGGCCAATTCCGCGCCGGCGGCGCTCTCCATGCTCTGAGTGCCAAGGCGCATGCCTCGGAGTGCTCGGTCGGCCATCATCCCTCCAAGTACGGGATCTTGTGCCCGTGTTCAGTTAAACGCCCGAAAGCCCCTAGTTGTTCCATCGCCCCGTCAACACCCCAGCAAGGCATCCGGGCGAGCCCGCAATTGCCCGGATAACTGGCAATCGACATGGAAGCGCGGCCTACGGCATAGTGACTAGTAGTTCCCGTACGTTTCGAGTCTGTACGACGAAGGGACGACATGACATGCCTCGGCCGCTGACCGCCCTAGTTCTGACTCCCAGCCTCGGCGGGGACTTCTTCGGGGACGTCCTCGCCGGCCTGTCTCGGGAGATCGTCGGCGCGAAGGGGCGCCTCGTCGTCGTGCAGACTCTTCAAGGCTTCGCGCCCCGGGAACAGGTCGGCACTCCGACGGATTTCGATACGCGGGTCGGTTGGTCGGAGGTTGACGGAGCAGTCTCGATCACGTCAGCCGTGGGCGAGGACTATCTCTGGAAGTTGCGCAAAGCCGGAAAGCCGGTCGTGCTCCTCTCGGGCACCCAGATGGAGGACTTCCGAGCCCCGATCGCCCGGCCGGACAACCAGCAGGGAGCCTTCGCCGCGGTCGACCACCTCATCGGGCATGGTCACACGCGGATCGGCTTCGTCGGCAACATGGTCCAGCGGGATGTCCGCGACCGCTTCGACGGCTACCGGCAAGCGCTTGAAGCCCATGGCCTCAGCGCCGATCCCGCGCTCCTGTTCGTGGCCCCGGACAACTCCGGTATGGGCGGCGTGATGGTGGCCCGCAGCGTCCTCAGCGCCCCTGACCGCCCGACGGCTCTCATGGTCGCCACCGACCGAAACGCGATCGGGCTCATGAGGGCTTTGTCCGACGCAGGCCTGGACACCCCGCGAGACATCGCGATCGCCGCGTTCGACAACATCGCGGCCGGGACCTACAGCATTCCTGCGCTCACGAGCGTCGACCCTCGCTTCGATGAGGTCGGCGCACTCGCCGGGCGGATCCTCTTGGGGAAGATTCGGGGGGACAAGACTCCGGACACCACCGTCACGCCGGGGTCGGCCGCCCTCGTGGTGCGGGATTCCTGCGGGTGCGACGGTGACCTGCGACGCGGCCGGAAGGCGGGTGCCGACGAGGCGTCCGAGGCTTTAGCGGATCACCTGGTCGAGGAGCTTCGGTCCGTGCTCGAACGGCCCCTTCGCGTAGGGGACGAGGATCTCGACAGACGAACACGAGAGTCGGTCGAGGCGACCGTTCGCGAAGCGGTGGGCTTGCTCGATCCGGATGCCGAGGCAACGAACGCTGAGGTCCAAGCCCTCGCGTCGTCCCTGCGTCGACTCACGTCGGATACGAACACGCTGCGTCGATTCACGGACGCGATGATGGAGTACGCCCAGCGGGCCGAGATGTCGAACGGACGGGGGACAACCGACGCGTCCCCAGTGTCGGCTCGAATCGCCGCCGCGCTGTGGAAGGTCCAGGCAGGCGCGTTCCTGCACCAGACGGAGATGACGGACGCCGCGATCGCCGAGCAGTACGTCGTCGACGGGGGACTGCTCGAGACCGGCGGCTCCGATCCCCGCGATCTCCGCTGGCTCAACGGCACGAGCGTCAGGTCGGGCGCTCTCGCCTTGTGGGAGGACAACCCGTCCTCAGGGAGGATGAAGATCGTCGGCGTATACGATCCCACCGGCCAAGTGCCGAACGTCGTCGGCACCGTGTTGCCGTGCGAGGATTTCCCCCCGGGGCCCCTCATCGCCACGGGGATCGCGGCGGGTCGCAAGGTGTGCTACGTCGTGCCCGTCAGCACCCGGATGAGGAATTGGGGCCTGCTGTCGGTTGTGGCTGAGATTGACTCCACCACCGAGCGCGAAACCTACCAGCACTGGGCGGCGCTTCTCTGCGCCGCCCTGGAGTCCCAGCGTCGGCAGGAAGTGGTGCGCAAGAGCGCCCTGTTCGACGGCTTGACGGGGCTGCCGAACCGCTATCTGTTCATCCAGCAGCTCGACAAGGTTCTCGCGCGATGGAAACGATCGCGGACTCCTTTCTCGGTCCTCTTCCTCGACCTCGACGGGTTCAAAGTCATCAACGACTCCCTCGGGCATCAAATGGGCGATCGGGTGCTGAAGGCCGTCGCGGACGAGATCTCGCGAGGGTTGCGCGAGGTGGACACGGCTGCGCGGTTCGGCGGCGATGAGTTCGTGATCCTGTTGCCCGACACCGACCCCGGCCCCGCGATGGTGGCGGCCAAGAGGATACAGGCGATGCTCGACAAGGTGCGTGAATTCGACGGCCACGAGATCGTCATGCGGGCAAGCGTCGGCATCGCGTCCAGCGCCGTGGAATACACCTCCACCGAGGAGATCCTGCGTGACGCCGATGCCGCCATGTATCGCGCGAAGTCGGTCGAGCCTGGATCGGTGGCGTATTTCGACGCCCCGATGCACGAGAGCGCCGTGCGGCGTGCGGTGCTGGCCCAAGACATCCTTTTCGCGCTGAAGGAGAACCAGTTCGAGGTTCACTATCAGCCGATCGTCAATCTTGATTCCGGTCGCACGGATCGCTTTGAGGCACTCGTCCGCTGGCGCCACCCGGAGCGCGGATTGATCGAGCCCACCGAATTCATCACCGAAATCGAAGAGACCTCTCTCATCATCGAACTCGGACACCGGGTGCTCGACGAGGTCTGTCGCCAGTTGGCCGAGTGGGGCCCCCGGGTCGCCAACGTGAGCATCAACATCTCGGACAGGGAGTTCTGGAGCCAGGACCTCCTCTCCCACGTGCTCACCACCCTGGAACAGTATGGCCTTGCCCCGGATGTCCTGACCCTGGAGATCACCGAGGGTGTGCTGATGCGCCGCCCCGAAGTGGCTCTGCGCATCATGCACAAGCTGCACGAGGCGGGGCTGATGCTCCACATCGACGACTTCGGGACCGGCTACTCCTCGCTTCAGACCCTGCATCGATTCCCGGTGGAGGCGTTCAAGATCGATCGATCGTTCATCCAGACCCTCACCAGCGAGGACAAGAGCGCCGAGTTGATCTCCTCCCTGGTGAACTTGGGCAAGTCGCTGGGCCTGTCCGTGGTCGCAGAGGGGGTTGAGACCGAGGAGCAACTGGCATTCCTACGGGAGCTCGGCTGCTCGCGGGTGCAGGGCTACCTGTTCATGCCGGCTGTCAACGCAGAACATGCAGGGGAGTTGCTGGGGAAATCCCTGCACGAGGTGGAATCCGACTGAGTTGAGGCGGGAGGGGCCGACGACTCGTTAGGGTTAACTGGCATAGCGTCGTGTTCGATGGCGTTGAGTTGGCTCGAATTGGATGGTGGCTGCGGCACTGCAGGTCCGCGCCGTTGCGGCACCTCACCTGAGCCGAGGTCCGCGTTCCGCGTTCCCGTTCTAGAAGAGCCGCCCTTCCTGACGCGCGACCGATCGACGCACACCCTGCCGACGGTTCGTCTTTGGCAGCTTCCGGAACCGAACTCGATCCGTGAAGAGCGTGCGCGCGAGGGCCATGGTCTCGCATACGGACGGCGCGTACACGACAAACAGGTTGTCGCGGTCGCTCGCAAGTTCAACACCGCAACCCGCTGAAGATGCCAGCAGTTCAAGGAGTCGCATGCGCGGTTCGTCTCCCGCGAAGTAGACAATCGGGTTGGGCGACCACGAAGCGTCGTTGGGGTGGCTCCTACAGCTAGCTGCGGGGTAGAAGCCTGCGTTGGAAAGCGCGAAGACAAGTCCGGCGACGCCAAGTTCAAGGCCCTCAAGGCCCTGAAACCTGGAGTCGATGTCTGAGACGTCCGGGATATCGTCGTCGTCCCACTGCCCATCGAAGGATTCGAGCGCCGCCGCCAACGTGTCGAATTCGAGCTCCGTCGTGGCGCGAGTCCCGACGTAGTCTGCAGCCAGAGTCTCGGATTCTAGGAGGGTCGCAGTCTCGAACGTCCCGACGGCCACAATTGGCCGGACGTTTCGGAAGAACCCAAACCCCTCTTCGTCAATGTCGAGCGGCTTTGGGACCCAGAACGAGGCGTACTTCGGCACGTCGACGACTACTTCCACGTCACATCTGGGGAACACATTTGCCTCTCATCGACAAGCGTCGCGATGCTCACTGCCCGCGCCGACCGGAAGCGGGCACTTACAGGCCGCTTGCAGACCCGGGGCGCAATACGCGCGTTCGTCCTGTGCTTCGCCAATGGCGCACCCCGCGCCTGTTGGCCAGCCGCGTGGATTCGGGTTGGGGTCACAATTGCCCGTCATGGTCGCCCAGTCCGGGCGGCGCACGCCAAAGGATCACACGTGTGACGAATGGTCGCCGTCTCGTCGTCGGTGTGCATGAGTACTGCGAATCGACAGCCTTCGGCGAACCCAAGACTTAGCGCGACACTCCGGAGGCTTGAGAGTTGAGAGGCGCTAGTGTTCCTCCGCACGGTCAGCACGCCGAGGTTCCCAGCTAGGGTGAATTGGCGGGACGTTGGCGACATCCGCAGCCCGAGGAACCACGTTAGCCAGCGGCTTACCAGGATCCCACTCCCTCGGAGCAATTCTCCGTCGACCTCAAGTTCAATGCCGACGACGGTGCCGTGGACTCGGATGTTCGAAGGTTGATGAGGCTCGACTTCGGGGACCGGTTCGGCACCCCGTTCCACGAGGTCGTACTGTCCGTCCGGATGGCGACCGACGAGGCTGCTTGAAAGGCACTGCGTCACGCGCCAGACGGAGACCGGATACCGACGTTGCGTCTCGGCGCAGAGCTGCTGGAAGCCGAGCGGCCCCATGTCGCGCAGGACATCGACTACGACATCGGAAGCGCTTTGGTAGTTGCGTACCGCCGCTGGGAGATGCCAGTCGGCCAACCCCCATGTACCTTCAGGTCGTAGTTGAGTGAACGAGGGGTCACGGTGCATGCGTGCTGTAAGCGCTCGCTCTGATCCCCCGACCGCTTGGGCGATCTGCGCACCAGTGCGGGGCTCAACCTCCTTGCGGAGCCAGAGGAATGCCGAGTCCCGCGCTCGGTGTCGCCGTCGAACCCACCCAAAGTCGTTCAACTGAAGTGGACTCTTCGGGTGAGACAGGATTTGGATCGCAGGCACTCCATCAGGGAGTCCGAGATCGGAGAGCGCCCTCGTTGTCTCGGTGCTGGACAGGGGAGCGAGACTCGCCAACTCCACGAAACGGTCGGCGAAGTCGTTCGGGTCTTGGGCCAGGAGACCCCCGTGGGGAGTCCCCCACACTCGTGGAGGGCCGTACCCAAGCGCGCCAAGAAGTACGCTCCGGGCTGTCAACGCGCTTGTTGGGACGACCTCCTCAATGCGAACTTCGGTGACAATGCCCTCGCGTTCAAAGAACATGCCGAGGCTTTGACAGAGCTGCGGATCATTCGCCTCCTGGGCCTCGACCAAGTGCGCCTCGACGCGATGGTAGAGCTGCCGAACTCGCTCGCGTGTCAACGACAGGCCCTGTGCGATGCCTTCAAGCGTCTGTCCATTAACCCGATGAAGCGCGATCGTCCGCGATCGCTCGGGGAGCGCGTCCCACGTCTCCGCAAGCCAGTCACAAGTCGTGCTGGTCATCTGGGGCTCGAACGGGGGAGTGGCCCCAGATGGGAGGCGGTGACGTCCCGCACTAGTCCAGGCCGATCGCTGTCGGGAATTGGAGCCGAACTTCGTCGGCCGCCGTCTCAAGGTCCGCTGCATCGCGAATCCAGTGATCCAGAAGCGAGCCAGCGGTGGCATCCGAGAACTCGATCCGCGCGGCGCCCGGGAGTGGCAACCGCAACTCCTCGACCTCCCCGCCCCGCAGGGCCGCAATTGATCGCTTGAGGTCGAGTCCGGCTGCGACACGCCTGATGTCCGTCACAAAGTCCAGAACTCTCAACCGTTCCTTGCCTTCTCTCAGGCGCAGGCCTCGACCCAACTGCTGCACGAATATCCGACGACTGTGAGTCACGCGGAGGAAGGCGATCAAGTTGACATCCGGCACGTCGACACCCTCGTTGAATACGTCGACGCACGTGAGTATTGGCACGCGCCCGAGACGAAAGGCATTCAGGAGGATCTGCCTCTGCTGGCGCTTGAGTCCGGAGTGCAGATAGGCGGCCCGCCGCCAACTCGGCTCCGAACCTGCAAGGAGGTGCGCCATGCGCTCCGCATGCTCAATCGTCTGGCAAAACACGATCGCCCGCGGCTCGAGAGTCTCCCGCCAAGCCGACCTGAAGCTGTCGAGGATCTCGTCGTCACGTTGTGGAAGAAACAGCGCTCGATTCAGTTCCTTGAGCGAGTACCCCTTCTGACTCATGTGGTGGACGAAATCCCAGTCCAAGTTGTCGACGTACATTCGATAGTCCACGCTTGCGAGGTATCCAGCCGCCATGCCCTCAGCGATACCCATGCTGAAGGCCGATGGGCCAAACCTCGCGGTGATGTCGAAGTTGTCCCCGCGCCAGGGCGTGGCCGTAACCCCCAATTGAAGAGCGTCATCGCAGGTGTCGAGCAACTGGGCGAACATCCCTGCTTCGCCGACATGGTGAGTCTCGTCGACGAGCACCAGGCCAGGACGAAACCCGCTCGCCACGAGCCCTAGGGCAGAGTCGATTGTGCCGACGGTGACTCCCTCAAAGGACGGTGGTTTGCTATCCCCAGTCAGCACCTGAGTCGGAACCGTCTTGTCCAGGTGGCGCCAGAGCGCCTTCTCAAGTTGCTCAACCAATTCGCGCACGTGAGCGACTACTAGAACCGGAGATCCAGGGTGCGACTCGACAAACCGACGGATTACTTCCCCGGCCACTACCGTCTTGCCAAGGCCCGTGGCAAGCACAAGAAGCGCCCGCCCCGTTCCGGCAAGTTCCGTCTCGACGCGCTCGATTGCCTCCACCTGGTACCCGCGCAAGGCGTACTGAGCAGGCACCCTTGACGGCATCCGATCGAACAACTCCGCGAGGGTGGACCCGGTCCATGACTCAACCTCGATGCCGATACGACTCAGCGCCCTCCTGCGGGCCTCAGCAACCGAGTTGAGGCTGGTGTTGGTCACTACGACAGCGCGGTCCGCTCCGTAGCGCGCCCGGGCGCGCTCGGCGTCGTCGACGCCCGTCCGGCCCACAGGACCGCGGCTGGAGTGCTTGCATTGAATCACCCACTCCTGGCGATCCCGGACTGCAAGAAGGTCGGCGCCTTCGTCCCCTGACCCATCGATCATTCGTACATCTGAGAAGCCAAGGTGCCACAGCGCCCTCTCGGTGGCGTGTGTGAGACCCCTTGGGCCACCCTCCAGTAGCGCAAGTGGGGCCAGGAAGTTCACCATGGCGTCTAGTTCGTCAGTTCCTGCTGAAGCAGTTCCACGCTAAGGCGGGTTCGTCGAAGTTGATCGACGCTCGGAACCGATTGAAATGTCAGCAAGGTCGCGATGTCGTTGAGATAGCCGACAATTCGAGCGAGGCTCAGCCTGCGCGAGGCCTTCGATCCAAGAGTCGAGTACGGACCGACGAAGACCCGGCCTTCCATGAATGCCTCTGGCCAGTTCTCAAGCACCTTCACAAGGAACAGCGGGGGAGCGTAGAGAAGGAATCTGCCACTACCACCGAGGCCAACGGTCGCGCCCTCCCCACCGTCGGCTATGAGCGCGCTCTCCGTGTAGGTCTGCTCGTCGGGGTCCAAGTAGCTCAGTGCGCGCTGCGGATCTTCCGTCACGTTGTCAGCCATTCGTTGCCTGATGTCCGCCACGAGCTCAGTCGCCTGGGCTCGAATCACACCGTGGTCAATTGCTGTATCCGGGAGGCATGCTGCTCTCAGATCCGACACGATTTGGGCGTGGGTCCGCGTGCTCTCGGCCTTGACCTTGAGCGAGGCGCAGACTTCGATCAGGACGAGTTCAGAAGGGTCGAAGCCCATCCTGGTGAATGCCTCGTGGGAGAGATCAAGAAACGCCGTCGCTGTCGTTCCCGGCCCCTGCACAAGCCAGATGGGCGTCACCTGCCCTTCCGCGTCCAGGAGGCGCGTCTTCAGCGCACGTGTCTCCACGCGAATCGAACCCAGTGAGGGCAGGCCGTACTCGCGGGTTAGTGCGGGGACTTCCACGCTCTCGGCACGATACGTGTCGAGGCGCTCCTGAAGGGTCTTCGGCTTCTGGGTCGGGGCAGCACCCCGCTCGCCAAATGCGACGGTGGAGGGATCACTCGCAGTCGTCGCCGAACTCGGAGCCCCAAGTGCAGCCAAGACGGCCGCCTCGTCGGGGTCGTCTTCTCCGTCGCCAGCAGCCTTCTTCAGTTTGACTTCCTCGACTCGCTTGTCGTGGGCGAGTACCTGTTCCCACCACTTCTGGTCAGTTTCATAATCGGGATCACCGTCCCAGTACTTCCTCGCCCAAAGACGCGTTTCTTCGTGTAGCGGCCGACTTCCATCACCCGGGATTAGACACTTCTCGCCAGCATCGTTTCGACGGAAGCCTTTGTAGAGGCGCGCGAGGGGACTTGTGTTCTCGGCGTAGCCGGCGTTCTTGGCCTTCTGCGGCTGAAGGGGCGCCTCACCACGCAAGTAGTCGACGGCCGCCTTCCAACCGCGGTCACTATATTCAAAGGCGGTCTTGTCGTAGTGCACGGGGACGTAGTCCAAGTGGATCTCCCCGATGAGCCGACCGCCTTGGTTGACAAGCTCTATTGGATACTCGACCTCAACACTCGACGTTGGGTCGTTGGGATTCGTCCAGTTGAACAGCCTCTTGTCGTGCTGAAGGATCTTGCGACCGTTTCGAAGGAAATCGATACCGAAGTCCTGTCGGTCGAGGTGGCGCTGCACGCCGAGCCAGCCGTGGAGTCGCCGCTCGCGCTTGCTGAGACTCGCACTGCCGCATTGGTCACAGCGCGCCTTGCCGAGGGTTTGCCAGTTCCCGCAGGTGTCGCAAGCGTCGGCCGGCTCAAACTGCTCGTCGATCTCGATGTACGCAGGGATCACTTCAGCGGCGCTTCCCGCGCCGCGGACCACGAACCGATCATTCCCCCAACGGCAAGGTCGCCGTGGCGCCACCTTCGCTCCCTGCACCCACAATTCGTACGGGCGGTTATCGAGCAGCCAACTGTACACGCGGCCCAACATCGTCCTCAAAGCGTCCGTGTTGCGCTTGAGCCAGTCCGCCCGATCCTGAACGAGATGGCTGATCTCGACGCGTGTGCCGTGCTCGCTTGGGTCATCCTTCGGTTCGGTGATGTCCTGCGCATCGAAGTTGGCCTTGAGGGTGTCAAGGTCGATCTCCACGCCGATCCACTCAAGATCGCCCGCCCTCGTGGTGAGAACACGGGTTCTGCGCCCGAGCCTCGCTGTTGAGACGTTGAAGCCCATCCCGAAGAGCCCGAGCTTGTCGAAGCGGTCATTGCTTGACCAGCCTGCACGTACCGCCTGCTCAAGCGTTTCCTTGCTCATTCCTCGGCCGTTGTCACTTACAACGACCTCGGCGTGTTCAAGGCTCGTCGCGACGCCCGGGAGGCTAACCGTCACCTTGAAGCCGCCGGGCCAACTGGCGCCGGATCGAAATACCTCGGTGAAGTCATCAAATGCATTGTCGACAAGTTCGGCGATGCATTGCCACTCGTCGAACTCGATTTCGCCAAGCATGCGGAGGATTCTCGGTGCGGGTGTGATGTCCATCATTGCCCTTCAGTCCGACCAAGGCCCCCCGCTCGGCGGGCCCGCCAGCGGGCGGGAAGGAAGAAGCCCGCCTCACCGAATCAATGTATCGCTTGCACGGCCCCGACTGCCTGGCGGGCGTGCAGAACCTCGGAATCCAGTTCCCAACAAGTCTCAAGTCGGGCGCTAACGACGTTCGCAGGCTCCGCGCTCGAACCAGTCACGAGGGCGGGCCGAGGCAAGGCGGCCGCGATCGCGGTACCGAGTGCCTTTCCCAGAAGCACCGGGACGGCGTTTCCGAGTTGACGCATCTGTTCGGATCGAGGACCCTCTAGCTTCCAGTCGTCTGGGAACGTCATGAGGCGCGCGACCTCGCGCACGGTGAAGTACCTGATTGTGTGGTCGTCAAGTCGAACGATGTTCTCGCCACCCGCGACGCCGTGAACGCCAGCCTTTACCGTTTTCGCCGGTTGGTCGAGGGTATTCGCCGTGTGCCCGGAATATTCGCGAGCGCCCGGCCACCCCACGTGGTGAAGGAATCCCTCGGCTTCGATGCCGTCAACAGGTTGCGGCAATCCCGCTATCGCGTCTCTCACGGTGACCCAGGGCAGCTTCCCGTCGTCGATCTGGGTCGTCGACGGAGCGTCTTCCGCCTTGAGAAGTCCGTGCCGTTCATGGTACTTGCGCGTCGCGAGGGTGATTGAGAGCGCGGCTCTGCTGTGAGTCGGTTCCGGGAATGACCATTGGACCCCGAGGTCGCGGCGAAACCCCACCAGGAAGAGGCGCGAGCGGGTCTGTGGCACTCCATAGTCGGCGGAGTTGATGACCTGGAGCGAGAGATCGTAGTGCTCAGTGGGGTCGCCGACGCTCTGGGTGGACATCAAGCGCATGTCGTGATCGACCCACGATTCGCCGTCTTTCCGCTCCTCGAATGGGGCGGCGAGTTCGCGACGGATGTAGTTCCAGTAAGGAGCGAAGGCGGGGCGGAGAAGGCCCGGAACGTTCTCGGCGAGGATTACCCGGGGTCTCGTCTGTCGCACGCACCGGTTGAATTCGGGCCACAGGTTGCGTCCGTCGACGTTGCCCTTGTGCGCACCGCCCTGACTGAACGGTTGGCAAGGCACTCCTCCTGCCACAAGATCAACCTCGCCCGCAAGGATGGAGAAGTCGACTTCCGAGACGTCACCTTCTATCAGGGGCCACGGGTCTGATCTGGTTGCGGGCGGCAGTTCATTGGGCTGATAGTCGACGGCGGAGTTCGCGCGCAGCGTCTCGCAGGCTCTCCGATTCACTTCGTTCAGGAGGAGGTGTCGGAAACCTGAGGCGTGGAGAGCCATCGCAAGCCCGCCGGCGCCGGAGAAGAGTTCGATGGACGTCCCGGCCTCGCCGTCCGGAGGCGAAGTGTCCAGACCCATATGGGGGACGCTACCACGGGTGATCAATTCGCGCTCCGACGGCCGAAGCGGTGCGCGGCCTGCACCTCAGCATCAGTCGACGAGGCTCCCTCCTCGCGAGGCGGTTCCGTCCCAAGGTCCTCAAGGCGTGCGGCAACATACCCTCCGAAGGTCGCCCCGCCGTTGTGCGCGAACTGCTCAATTGTCGCGGGGTGATACCCGAGCGCCTCGGCGAGAATGGGCACGGGGGTTGTCTTGACCAGTTCCTCA
The DNA here is from genome assembly GCA_016933155.1 of Demequinaceae bacterium. Taxonomy (GTDB): domain Bacteria; phylum Actinomycetota; class Actinomycetes; order Actinomycetales; family Demequinaceae; genus JAFGBM01. The sequence continues at coordinate 110,653 of JAFGBM010000007.1, forward strand.
AGTGTCCCGAGTCGAGCCGCCCGCACCGGGAAGAGGCCTCTAAGTCGACCCCGGAGGTACGCCGAGTTGATGTGCGCACCGGGGTTCGCTCCACGGAACACCCATGCAGTGCTGGGGTGTGCTGCGGTATTGCATCGCCGGGCTTGATCCGCAAGCTCTCGGAGGGGCTCGTCAAGCGGAGCCGGAAGTCGAAGCCGCTCGGTCCCCAACTTGACTGTCACTGCTTCTTCCGTGATGACCACAGCGTCCCACCTGAGTCGAGCGACGTGCTCAATCCGTTGGCCCAGAATGATCACGAAGACGGCAGCCAGACGATCGCGAGGGCTGACGGCGCGCGGGTGGAGCACGGTGGAGATGACCTCTTGCTGTTCTTGGACGCTTAGTCTGCGTGCAGTGCCGCGGCGATGCGGGTATACCTTGAGGTCCACCGAGACCAGGCGGGCTCGCTTGGCCCAGCCGAGGAACCGTTCCACAATCTGGCGTGTCGAGCTGCCACCGGCCTGCCACTCGTCTACGTCAGCCTGGCACGCCTCCCCAAGACTCGAATTGCGTTCGAACGCAAGCCAGACGAGGAAGTCAATGGCGACCGTGACTGTCTGCTTGGACCTGAGGAACGCGCTCTCGGAGACTGCCTCCATCGCATTCATGCGCCGCAGAAGGTGCCACCGAATGTACTGCGTAATCGCATCGCGTTGAGGTCCCTCGGGGAGGCGCAGGACGGCGGTCTCGGACCACCTCTTGAACAGCTCGAGCCGCTCGTCGCGGCGCGGCAACGCGCCGTGCTCGACGAGGAGCCCGCGCACGTACTCGCGGGTGCGCGACTCTGGGAGGCGATCGACGTGGTTGTGCGAAAGGTTGGGACTGGCCACGAGTTCCCGGAGGAAGGCGACGACGTGGGGCTGATTGATCCATGTGAGCCCACTGTTTGCGCGATCCATCGCCTTGAGTGCACGAGCCAGGGGGAGTAGGGGAGTAGGGGTCATTCCGGTGACCGGGTGAGCCAACTGGCGATCGACCCGTTCGGCCAGGGTGCACCTCCAACATCGACCGCGGGAGTGAAGCTCGGCCTCCGCCCCACACTGGACGCAGTCCACGTTGAGCCTGACCCCGGAGCACTTCCGGCACGACGGAAGCCCGTTCACGCGACCCGGCAGTACCCCTTCGTGTCCGCAAGCGCAAAGCCCCAGAGTCCGTTTCGCGGCCATGTAGCAGTAGGTGCATATTCGACCTTCCGACCAGGTCGCCGAAAGCTGATAGTGGCCTCCACAGCGGGCGCAGGGATCCGGATGCGCCCCGGGGTCACCCGGAGGGCGCGGCCTACTCATTCTCCTTCTTGGGGACTAGATGTATCCGACGGGCAATGGGATCGCCCGGTGTGACGCCGAGGTCCTCACTCCGCGCCGGCGCATTCGCGGTGGCCGCCGAACGCATTTCGACGTATGGCTCGAAGAGGTCGTTCGGGGTGCACTCAAGCGCATCACAAAGCGCCGCGAAGACCGGGGCGGGGATGCGCTCGGGGGTTGACGTCACAAGGCGATAGATCTGAGCCTCGGAGAGGCTGATACCCCTCGCTCGGAGGAGCGGCACGAGATCCGTTGTCTTCCACAGGTTGCGACTCCCCATCACTTGGCGAAGGTTCCAGCGGTATCCAATTCGTCTCTGCTCACTCATCGATTTCCTCCGAACTCGGCGATAGGCGCCGCTCGATCATCTGCTGGATCGATCGCTGTTTGAAGTCCGACGACACGGACGTGTAGAGAGCCGTTGTCGATGAGTTCTTGTGGCCCACCTGGAGTTGGACGAACGTCGGGTCGTAGCCCGCCTCCAACTGGTGCGTGACGTGGGAGTGCCGCAGACAGTGAAGACCTAGCCCCGACGGCAGGCCTGCAAGCGCCCGAAATGACGTGAACGACGCCCCGAGACTGTTTGGCGTGATGATCGCATCTCGTTCGCTCGGCCACAAAGCGGCGGACCGAGCGGACGTCGCGAATCGTCCGCGTCCCAGGGGGCTTGTCCAGTACTCCAGCAGCGGAACCACCCAATCGAATTCCGGGCTGGTGAGTACGGTGCGACGTCGAGGACCCGACCCTGCAGTGCCCTTGGCCCACCTAACCTGGAGAGCGCCGAATCGACCATATTGAGGCACGTGGGGGTTCGGGCCGAAGTCGTGCAACTCGAGCTTCGCGAGTTCTTGGCGTCGCAAGCCATATGCGTAGGCGACCTTGAACGCGATCGAATCCCGAAGTGCTGGCAGCCATCGCTTGGAACCCTCTGCGTATTCCGCATCGACGAAGTCATCCACGCAGTCAAACAGCGTCTGGAGTTCCGACTTCGTGAATGAACGGCGCTTGGGAGGAACTGCGTCGTCGGCCGTGTGATGCGGGGAGTTCCATTCGAAACAGATCTGTACGGGGACATCCCCGAAGGTTCGGTCGCACAGCGCAACCCAGCCATAGCGACTGTCGGCGACGTAGCCACAGAACATCCCGATCGCGTTGCTGTAGGAACGCAGCGTCGTGAGACTCAGAGCATCGCCACCTCGGCCGCGGAGCGTAGCCAAGTACGACTCGATGTCTTCGAAGTTCCACTTCCAGGGATACTCGTTGGTGAAGGACTGGAACCTGGTGACCACCGCGCAGCGTCCCGAGATGGTCCCTACCGTCAGCCCTCGTGCAAGCATCTGAGTGCGCCATCCATCGACCATCGCATCGAACACGCGGTCCTCAGCGCGAAACAGCGCGATGTCGGGATCAGCAAGAAGCACCGGAACTCGACCCGGGATCTCCGCCATAGGAAGATCATAGCGTGGAATCAATCAGTCAGTGCAAGTCCCCATCGTCAACCAGGGATTTCGCAACTCCGAGGAGGCTCCGCCTCGGGCGCGCACTGCGGCTCCACGCGGATCTACCAGGGCAAACGCGCCATCGTCGACGCATTGGAGTTCTTGCATCTGCTGCAACTCCCATTAGTTGAACGCCGATAATGTACATTATGTCAGATAGAGTGACAGACAAGGCCGACCACCGTGGCGACGCCTACCTGATCCCCACTTCCCCAGAAGCGAGTGCCGCCTAGTTCAGAATGTTTGACACCAGAGTCGCTCCGAGTCCAAGTATCGCTCCAATCACCAATCCGACCACGACGGCGACGCCGACGACCCCTGTGGTGAAGAACGTCAGCCCGGAGAACAGAGAGCCAACGGGATTCACGTATCGGTGGTTGTCGTCCAAGGGCTCGAGTTCGCCAAAGAGAAAGCCGTCATTCGATTCCCGACTTCCCATGGAGTTCTCTTCCCGACCATCTGCATGAATGGTCCAACCCCTTGAACGAGTTGGGGTCCGGATTCATTTCCAGGACAAGCGAGGATGGCTCTAGGCGTCCGCCTGAGCGGGTTGCCCTTCTGTTGACTCGGCCTTGGCCTTCGAGAGCTCGGCTCCGATCTCACGGGCCCAGTTCTTCACCAGGCCCCACTCGCGATAGTCGCCCACGGACGCCTTCAGGCCCCGGATGATCGCCCTCTCACCGGCGTTCAGGCGTTCAGAGTTGAGACAGCCGGAGAACGCGCCGTGGCCCTTGGCTTGAACGACCTCGGCGAGGGACTCCCCCTCCCCCACTGCCTCGGCCGGCCGGGGTGGAAGCCCGACGGGCCCGCTGGAGAAGAGCCAAACGGGCTTGCCACGCAACTCATCTACGTGGGAATGGACGAGTTCGCTGGCATCGCGGCGCCAGAAGCCTCCGTAGAGGGCGCTTCCGATGACGAAGGCATCATAGGGTTCGACGGTCTCGACGTCCTTGGCATCGAGGCACTCGGCTTCGCATCCGAAGTCGCTGATCACCGTGGCGATCGCCTGAGCGATCTCACGGGTGGCACCATATTTGGAGCCGACGGCGACAAGGACCTTCACGGGGGCCTCCTTCGGATGCCTTCCATAGTCCCCCACAAGGGGCGGAAGGCGAGAGGACGAAGGTCCCTAGGAGAGTAATGACCCAATTACTGCACGACGACGACGAGGTCGCCGCCCGTGAGGGTTTCGGTTCCGTGGATCAGGACGCGCATGACCTTGCCCGCGATGGGGGTGGTGATCGCGGCCTCCATCTTCATGGCTTCGATCGTCGCGACGGTGTCACCGGCCGCCACGACGGCCCCCAACTCGACGGCCGAGGTCACGGCCCCGGCGAAGGGTGCGGCGACTTCACCCTTGACGTTCGGGTCGGCCTTCTCCCTGGTGATCGCGACGACGGCGGCCGCCTCGTCCCGCACGGTCACCGGCCGGATCTGTCCGTTGTAGTTGAACATCGCGGTCCGGTTGCCGTGGTCGTCGATCTGCCCCATGGCCTCGAGGCTGATGAGGAGGCGCACGCCCTTCGCCGGGTCGATCGTGACTTCCTCGCCGTTCCCGACGGTCATGCCGTACAGGTAGTGGAACGTGTCGATGACGGAGATGTCCCCGTACTTCTCCACCGACTCCGCGTGCTCCTTGGATGGGCCGGGGAACAGCAGGTGGTTGAGGCGATTCCGGCGTTTCTTGCCCGACTTCGCGAGGGCCTGCTTGTCGTCCTTCGTCAGATTTACGATCTTGGACGCGGGCTTCCGGCCCTGGAGGGCATTCGTCCGGAAGGGCTCGGGCCAACCACCGGGCGGGTCCCCGAGCTCGCCCTCAAGGAAGCCGATGACGCTGGCAGGGAGGTCATAGGACGAGGGGTCCTTCTCGAACTCGGCCGGGTCCGCCCCAGCCCCGACCAACTGAAGAGCCAGATCCCCGACGACCTTCGAGGACGGGGTCACCTTGACGAGCCGACCAAGGATCTTGTCGGCGGCGGCGTACATGTCCTCGATCTCTTCGAACCTCTCCCCCAGTCCGAGGGAAATGGCCTGCTGGCGCAGGTTGGACAGCTGTCCTCCCGGGATCTCGTGATGGTACACACGGCCGGTCGGTCCGGGCAAGCCGGACTCGAAGGGGGCGTAGAGGCGCCTCACGCTCTCCCAATAGGGCTCGAGGTCTTGGACGTTCTTGAGCGAGATCCCCGTGTCCCGCGGGGTGTGCTCCAGGGCGGCCACAAGGGCGCTCATGGGCGGTTGGGATGTCGTCCCCGCCATGGAGGCGCTGGCCACGTCGACCACGTCGACCCCGGCATCGGAGGCCGCCAGAAGCGTCGCCAGTTGGCCTCCGGGGGTGTCGTGGGTGTGCAGGTGGACCGGGACGTCGAATCGCTCCCTGAGAGCCGTGACGAGGGCGTGGGCGGCTGGCGCGCGCAGGAGTCCCGCCATGTCCTTGATCGCGAGGATGTGGGCCCCGGCCTTGACGAGGGAGTCGGCGAGCCGGAGGTAGTAGTCGAGCGTGTAGAGCTTTTCGTCCGGATCGGTGAGGTTGGCGGTGTAGCAGAGGGCCGCCTCCGCGATCGCCGTGCCGGTCTCCCGGACGGCCTCGATCGCGGGCCTCATCTGCTCGACGTCGTTGAGCGAATCGAAGATCCGGAAGATGTCGATCCCCGTTTCGGTCGCCTCATGGACGAACGCGTGGGTTACCTCCTCCGGGTAGGGCGTGTAGCCGACGGTGTTCCGGCCTCGGAGGAGCATCTGCAGGGGGATGTTGGGCATGGCCTCCCGGAGGGCGGCCAGCCGGTCCCAGGGGTCCTCGTGGAGGAAGCGGAGGGCGACGTCGTAGGTGGCCCCTCCCCAGGCTTCCATGGACAGCAACTCCGGTGTCATCCGGGAGACGTGGGCCGCCGCCCGGAGGAGGTCGTAGGTCCTGACACGGGTCGCAAGCAGGCTCTGGTGGGCGTCCCGGAAGGTCGTCTCCGTGACGGCAAGGGGTTTCTGGGCCCGGAGCGCAGCCGCGAATCCCTCGGGGCCGAGTTCGAGGAGGCGTTGACGTGCCCCCGGGGCCGGACTGGAGTTCAGGTTGATCTCGGGCAACTTGCGAGAGGGGTGGATGGGCTCCTCGGGAGGCTCCCCGTTCGGCCGGTTGATCGTGTTGTACGCGAGGAGGGTTAGGAGCTTGGTGGGCTGATCGGTGTTGGACGTCGCCGTCAGCAAGTCGGGACGCTCGTCGATGAAGGACGTCGTCACGCCCCCCCGCTTGAAGTCCGGGTTGGACATGACCCCCATGAGGAAGGGGATGTTCGTCGTCACTCCGCTGATGCGGAACTCCGCGAGGGCTCGTCGGGCTCGCGTGACGGCTTGGCGGAAGTCCCGACCTCGCGCGGTCAGTTTGACGAGCAGGGAGTCGAAGTGGCCGGTGACCTGTCCTCCCGTCATCCCGGTGGCGCCATCGAGCCGGATTCCCGCCCCCCCGGGAGAGCGATAGGCCGTGATCCGACCCGTGTCCGGGACGAATCCGTTCGAGGGATCCTCGGTCGTGACGCGGTTCTGGATAGCGAACCCGGTCACCTCGACGGCATCCTGTCGGATCCCGATCTCCTCGAGGGTCTCACCCTGGGCGATCCGCATCTGAGACGTGACGAGGTCGACGCCCGTCACCTCCTCGGTGACGGTGTGTTCCACCTGGATTCGGGGGTTGATCTCGATGAAGACGTGGCTTCCAGCCCTCTCCCCCACCGTGTCCACGAGGAACTCCACCGTGCCGGCGTTGACGTACCCCAGGTGTTTGGCGAAGGCGACGGCGTCGCGGTGGAGGGCGTCCCTGATGGCGGTATCGAGGTTTGGGGCTGGGGCGATCTCGATGACCTTCTGATGGCGCCGCTGAACCGAGCAGTCTCTCTCGTGGAGGTGGACGATGTTCCCCTGGACGTCGCCGAGGATCTGCACCTCGATGTGGCGGGGGGCGAGTACGGCCTGCTCCAGGAACACGGTCGGGTCTCCGAAGGCGCTATCCGCCTCACGCATGGCCGCGGCCAGGCCCTCGGCCAGGTCCTCGGCCGTTTCTATGCGCCTCATCCCCCGGCCTCCCCCTCCGGCGACGGCCTTGACGAAGATGGGATAGCCGATTTCCGCTGCCCATTTGGTGAGGGCCTTGGGATCGCGGGAGGGTTCGGACGATTCAAGCACGGGAAGCCCCGCCGCCCTCGCCGCCTTCAAGGCGGCGACCTTGTCCCCCGCCCTGGCCAAGACCTCGGGCGGGGGGCCGATGAACACGAGGCCCTCGTCCCGGCACCGTTGCGCGAATTCGACGTTTTCGGCGAGGAACCCATATCCCGGGTAGACGGCATCCGCTCCGGACAGCCGCGCGACCCGGACGATCTCATCGGCGTCCAGATAGGCGCGGACGGGATGGCCTATATCGCCGATCTGGTAGGCCTCGTCTGCCTTGAGCCGGTGCTCCGACATGCGGTCCTCGTGGGGGAAGACCGCAACGGTTTTAAGGCCCAGTTCGTAGGCAGCGCGGAAAGCTCGGACGGCAATCTCCGACCGGTTGGCTACGAGAACCTTGTGGAACACGTGAGTCCCTTCGACGTTGGCACTATCCTGCCAGGTTTCGACGGGGCTTGGCCCAGCCAGAGGCGGAAGACGGGGGTGGGCTAGCTCGCGTGGGAGCGGGCTTGGCGGCGTGCGGCCAACTCGTCAACCACCCCTGAGTGGTCGACGGAAGGGCCGGAAGGGCTCTCCACGGGAAGTGAGGCAAGCGACCCCTCGAGTTCTCTCCACACTTTGCCGAGGGCGATCCCGAAGACCCCCTGGCCGCCCTGGACCAGGTCGATGACCTCGTCGTCCGACGTGCATTCGTACACCGATGCACCGTCGCTCATGAGGGTGATGCGGGAGAGATCCTCGACCCCGCGTTCCCTCAGGTGTTCGACGGCCGAACGAATCTGCTGGAGCGACACTCCGGAGTCGAGAAGTCTCTTGACGACGCGGAGGACGAGAACGTCACGGAAACCGTATAGGCGCTGGGTGCCGGATCCGGTGGCTTCCCGGACCGTGGGCTCCACGAGTCCTGTGCGAGCCCAGTAGTCCAGTTGCCGGTAGGTGATGCCAGCGGCCCGACAGGCCGTCGGTCCCCGATACCCCGACTCTTCGTCCAGTTTGGCTAGCCCGTCAGTGAAGAGAACGCCCTGATCGGGGCGGGAACCCCCGTCAGAATCCGTGCCTGCCATGGCGCTCTCCTTGACTTCCCGGCACGCCCCAAGGGAGCGCATCGATCACCGTGTACGCCCAGGGTATCGCGTCCCGGCCGATGCGTCGTGAAGCCTCACCGCTCTAGTGGATCGGCGTGTCGCACCCGTCACATCAGTCACACGATTCTCTGGCCAAAACGGCGGAGAAGAAGCCCGCCGCGGCCTCGGATCGGCTCTGAAAGGTATCCAGAGCCTCTTCCTGAGCCCCTTTGGCCCGGAGGGGGGCCACCGATACCCGCGTCCTTTCGGCCTCCTGTGCAGCCGCGTGACGCACGGCGCGCAGGCCGCGGATCCCTCCACCGGTGGCGAGGTACTCCCCCGCCGCCGTCACCACCTCGACATCCGCCCGTGGGAACCTGCCCGGGAGCCCCTCCTTGATGATTCCCTCGGCTGCGAGTCGGGGAATCAGGCCGGGTTCCACCCCCGCCCGGGCCGCGAGTTCGTTCGGGGCCAACCAGAGGGGTTCCTCCTCTCCGACCTCGTGGGGGGCGATTCCCTCTCGGGCCTCTCCCCTGTCCAGGGCGTCGAGCCGTTCGGCGATGACGGTGAGGGGGCGGTAGTGATCCCGCTGCTGGCGGAGCACGAAACGGAGGCGCTCGACGTCGGCGGGCGAGTAGTGGCGATACCCTCCCCCGGTGCGTTGGGGGCAGACCAACCCCTGGGAGTCGAGGAATCGAAGCTTCGACGGGGTCAGGGCGGGGAACTCCGACTGGACGGCGGCCAGCACGTCCGAGACCCGGAGGAGCGGTTCGTGGGAGAGGGCGTGCGGCCAGGTTCCCGTCCAAGCGGCCTGGGGCTCGCCGACGTCCCTGGAATCGGGCTCGGGCCCACGCCATTCGGCCCGGGCCCCGTCGGACAAGGCCATCGCTAGCGGGCGCCCGGGTAGAACGTCAGCCGGTACTTGCCGATCTGGACCTCGTCCCCCTGCTCGAGCCTCTTGGAGACCGTGCGTTCGCGGTTGACGTAGGTGCCATTGAGGGAACCGGCGTCGACGACGTGGAAATCGGCCCCCCGGCGCTCGAACCGGACGTGCTCCCGTGAGACGGTGACGTCGTCCAGGAAGATGTCACCGTCGACGGACCGGCCTGCGACCGTCACGTCCTGGTCGAGGAGGAACCTCGCCCCGGCGTTCGGGCCGTTGTGGACGATGAGCAGGGCGGAGCCGGGGGGAAGGGCGTCGACGGCGGCCTCATCCTGTGCCGTCAGCCGGTGGGCGGTGGGCTCTCCCTCGGGCGCGGGCGAGTCGATCGAGAGCGTCTGCTCCACGGGCAATTCATCGTCGTTCATCGCATCCCCTCATCTGACGGCATGTCCCTATCGTAGAACGGAAGCGGCTTTCCGCACCTCTATCACGTAGCCAATCCCGGTTAACCAGTACATCTGAGCGGCGAGCACGGCCCAGGTGATGCCGATCGCGTAGCAGGAATCCAAGGCGACGGTGGGTGGGTATCCGGCTTCCCACATGACCCACGACAGGTAGGCCAAGGGAAGGGCGACGTAGAAGGCGAAGGTGGCGCCCTTCCCGGGGAAGGTCACCTGCGGGGCCGGGATCCCTCGTCGCGCACCCCACAACAGGCCGAGCCCCACGAAGATGTCGCGCGCGATGAGGACACCGGCGAACCACCAGGGAATGACCCCGCGCAACGGAAGCCCGATGACCATCGCAAGGGTCATGAGGCGGTCGGCGGCGGGGTCCAGGAGGCGCCCGAGTTTGGTGACCTGGTTCCACTTTCGGGCCAGATAGCCGTCGAAGAAGTCCGAGACACCCGCGACCGCGAGGGCGGTGATGGCCCAAGCATCCTGTTTGAGGGCTAGGCAGAGGACGAAGACGAAGATGAGGGCGATGCGAAAGGCCGAGATGGCGTTGGGAATCGTCCAGACGCGGTCGCTCGGCACCAGCTCCTGCTCGGTCGCAGGGGGGGCCTTCCGCTTCGTCACACCGTGAGTCTAGCGAGGGGCGACGGGCTCGATACCCAGCGATTCCAGAAGACCCAGCACCCGGAGCCGAATCTCGTCGCGGATGGAGCGGACGGCCTCAATGCCCTGCCCGGCCGGATCCTCGAGAACCCAGTCCTCGTACCGCTTCCCAGGGAAAAAGGGACAGGCGTCGCCGCATCCCATCGTCACGACGACATCCGACGCCTCGACGGCCTCGGTCGTGAGGACCTTGGGTTGTTCATCCCGGATATCGATCTCGGCCTCCAGCATGGCCTCGACGGCGATCGGGTTGATCTCGTCGGCCGGAAGAGATCCCGCCGAGCGGACCTCGACCCGGTTCTGCCCGAGGGCCCGTAGGAAACCCGCAGCCATCTGGGATCGGCCTGCGTTGTGAACACACACGAACAGCACGGAGGGAAGAGACTCGGTCATGAATGCCAGGCTAGGGCAGCAAAGTGAACCGAAGGTTACGACGATTAAGCTTCGGGGAGGGTCTCGAACAACGGACCCTTCTCGAGTTCTGCGCTCACCAATCCGATGCGCTGGGATCGCCCCACCTCGACCGCCCCCAGGCATTTGGCGACGATGGCGGGCTCGGCCAACTGGATCGTGTCATCATCCAGCCCGACCCCGGTGAACTCCTCCCCGATCTGACCGGAGAGCAATGCGGCTTCCACGGCGTCGATGCAGGCCCGGTCGACACGACTGGAGGCATTGTCCGAACGGGCCATCGCCTCCCCCAGCGACGGGAGGGCCGACCGAACCCATTTGGGTGTCGCCCGGCCCTCCCTGATCGCGAGGCACGCCTCGGTCGCGAAACGATCGACGAGGCGTCGAAGGGGGGCGGTGACGTGGGCGTAGGGAACCCCGAGCGCCCCATGGGAGACGACCTCGGGGCGGGGCAGGTCGGGATCCGAGTCGTCGAAGGGAACCCAGGCCGCCCCCCTGAAGAGCGCGGTCGCGTACGTCAGGAAGGCAGCGGTCGTCGGGGAATCGAGGTCGAGCCGGGCGAGGACGTCCGGGTACGATTCATGATCGCTCCACTCGATCCCGAGGGCGACGGCCTGGTGTCGAAGGCGTCTGAGGGCCTTGTCCTCGGCGGGGGGAAGGGTGCGAAGAACACCGATGCCCCCCTCCAACATCAGCCGGGCGGCGGCCTCGCCCGTCAGGAGCGAGACCTGGGCGTTGTCGTCCTCGATCCCCCGCGCCGCGCGGAACCGAAGGACGAGTCGGCCCTCCTCGACCCCAACCGCCTGAGAGGGCTTGGGTAGGGTCACGGCTCCCCGGGACCGGGCCAGGGTCCGACGCCGCTCCCCCACCTCCCCGAGGAGCGAGACCAGCCCGGAGGCGGCCGACGGAGGGCTTGAGGCAAGCTCGGCGTAGGAGTACTGGTGACGGGAACGCACCCAGACGCGGGTCAGGTCGACCTCCGAGAGGTCTCCCTTCCCATCGAGGTCGAGGGTCCAGAGAACGGCCTTGGTGCGCTGGCCGGGAAGGAGGGACGCGTAGCCTTCGGACATGACGGGCGGATGGAGGCCGATGCGCCGGTCCGGGCAGTAAACCGTCTGGCCTCGGCTTCTCGTGTCTGCGTCGAGTTCTCCATCGGGGGTCACGTGGGCGCCGACATCCGCGATCGCGTAGAAAACCCGATGACCGTCTCCTCGCCGTTCGATGTGGACGGCCTGGTCCAGGTCGAGCGCGCCCTCGGGGTCGATGGTGACGAGGGGAAGGTCGGTCGCGTCGGCCCGTTCCCCGGGAACGTGGTCGTGCTCGGCATCCATTCGGGCGTGCTCGGCCTCGAAGTAGACGCCAGGCGCGTAGCCCTCCTGGATCCCTGCCCTCTCGCGGATATGCTGGAAGTACGGCTCGAGCTCGGTCAGGCGCGGGCGCGCCAACTGACGACGGATGTGCATGCGGCTAGCCTATGGGTCCGGTGACCAGGCATCCTCCCGGCCGCCGGACACATCCGACTACTTCTTCTTGGAGTCCTTGTCGTCCTTCTTCTTCGGGATCATGAAGACGGCAAGGAGGCAGATGAGTGCGCCGAAGAGTGCCGCGTACATTCCTATGCCAGCGCTTGCCACCTCGTCCCCGGCAAGCGAGTTCGCCAACTTGATGGTGAGGTTATCGCCTGAGGGGACATCGATGACCGGCTGGAGGACCGCCCCGAGGGCAAGGGAAACCGCAATGGCAGCCAGGCTTCCGAACCGCTTGATGGCGACGAGCAGCACGCTGACAAGGATGAGTACGATCGCGACCTTGCCGGACATGGCGTTGAACAACTTCGGTGTTTCATCCCCGGGGATTCCATCATAGAACGCCAGGAATGAGCCGAAGAGGAAGAGGGCAGCGCCGACGAGCGATACAACGAGGGCGACGGGCAACGAGATTTTCTGCTTCTCTTCTGGTGGCTCAACGGGCTTCGGGGCCGGTTCGGATGTCGGTTTCGGCTTTTCTTCAGTCATAGGGGAAGGCTCCTTCGTTGGAGGTTGATGTCACGGACCAGCAATTTGGACGCTACCACCATGATTCTCGGGGCGCATCAGAGACAAGGAGATGGGGCGCGACCCGTGGACACGGATCACGCCCCATCCCATCGATCAACGGATTGTCACTTCTTCTCTGCGGTGCTCTCCTTTACTTTGGAGATCAAAGCTTCGATCGTCGCCCAAACACCAATTGCAGCTGCGGCGATGACGATGAAGGCTCCCCACTTAATGCCCATGCCGAGCCCGCCACTGCTTTCTAGAAGAGCGACAATCACTCCTAGCGCTGCGCAAGCGAACCCAATTGATGCAAGCAGCGGCTGCTTGAGGAAGATGCATACGGCGCCGACCGCCCCACCGATCAGAACGAGGAAGCCAAGGTTGAAATCCATGACATTGCCACTGACGCTATACGGCCCTATTCCCCAACCCCTGAAAGGAAGGAAAGAGCCGATGACCAGGGCTAGTCCGGCGTAGACACCAAACTGCTCCTTCGAGGAGAGTTCCTTGAACTTCTTGAGGATATCGTCCACTGTTTACTCACTCCTTTGTCGAGATGGTGCTGGATCGCACAATGCGACGCTAGCACGGTACCTACGTTGATGTCAGGAGGAACTCAATCAGTCTGGCAGGTTGTCTTCCGCCGTCATTCGGGAGGCTTTTCGCTTGTCTCCCATCGCCGCGATGGCCGCGATTGAGGTAAGGACGGCCCCTGCGATGATGACGTATCCCCCGATGCCGAGGTCGAACCCTTTGTCTGAGGAGTCGACCATGTCCATGACCGAGATCGAGCCTCCAAGCAGCGAGATGATGACAACGAAGGTGTTCCAGCGAAGGACTATTCCAACGGCGGCAAGGACCACAACTCCCAGCACGAGTTTCCCATCGTCTCCATCCCACAGCGAAATGGAGATGAAGAATGCCTTCGCGAACGGGAGGAAAAGTCCGATAAGCATCACAACTACTCCGATGAGGGCGACAAGTTGCTTCTTGGACATGCTGGCTCCTTTTCGATGGGTTATTCAGGAGCCTAGCCGGTGTCTTGCTGCTCTTGGGGGGTCGGTATCTTTCGGTTTCGTCGGCCAAGGTTGCGAGGGAACCGTACGGTTGTCCTATGCCCTCCGACTCGCGCGATGACTCCCCTACCCCATCCTTCGCCGACCTGGGCCTTCCGGACCACGTCCTTAAGGCCCTCGACGACGTGGGGTATGAGACACCCTCGGCGATCCAGGAGGCGACCATTCCCCCGTTGCTTGCCGGTCGAGATGTCGTCGGCCTCGCTCAGACGGGTACCGGCAAGACTGCGGCCTTCGCCCTGCCGATCCTCGCCCGACTCGACCGCACTCAGAAGACGCCCCAAGCGCTCGTCCTCACCCCCACGCGAGAACTCGCCCTTCAGGTGTGCGAGGCCTTCGAGAGGTATGCAGCCCACGTAAAGGGAGTCCATGTGCTTCCCGTCTACGGCGGCCAGGGCTACGGCGTGCAGCTCTCCGCCTTACGGAGGGGAGTCCACATCGTCGTCGGCACACCGGGCCGCATCATGGACCTGCTAGACAAGCGCGCCCTCGACCTGTCCGAACTCAAGTACCTGGTGCTCGACGAGGCCGACGAGATGCTCAAGATGGGCTTCGCCGAGGATGTCGAGACCATCCTCGCCCAGACGCCCGCGACCAAGCAGGTGGCGATGTTCTCGGCGACGATGCCCCCGGCGATCCGCCGCCTCTCCGCCAAGTATCTGAACGACCCGCAAGAGATCACGATCCAGCAGAAGACCAGCACCGTCGCCGGTCTGACCCAGCGTTACCTGATCGTCTCGTACCCGCAGAAGGTCGACGCCCTGACCCGCATCCTCGAGGTGGAGAACTTCGAGGCCATGCTGGTCTTCACCCGCACCAAGAACGAAACTGAGGCACTCGCGGAGAAACTCCGAGCCCGAGGATTCGGCGCGGCCGCCATCAACGGCGACGTGGTGCAGGCGCAGCGGGAGCGCACCATCAAGCAACTCCGGGACGGCAAACTCGACATCTTGGTGGCCACCGATGTGGCGGCGCGGGGCTTGGACGTCGATCGCATCAGCCACGTCGTCAACTTCGACATCCCGATCGACACCGAGTCGTACGTGCACCGGGTGGGTCGGACGGGCCGCGCCGGGCGCACCGGCGATGCCATCAGCTTCGTCACTCCTCGTGAACGGCGGATGCTGAGTGCCATCGAGCGCGCCACCCGCCAACCGCTGACTCAGATGAGTCTGCCGAGCGTCGACGACGTCAACGCCACACGCCTGACTCGATTCGACGACTCGATAACGGCGGCCCTGGCCCGGACCGACGAGATCCGGCAATTCCGCGACATCGTGGGCCACTACGTCGAGCATCACGACGTGCCCGAGGCCGACGTCGCCGCTGCCCTCGCCGTGGTGGCGCAGGGCAACCGGCCCCTGCTCATGTCGGCCGACGAGGAGAGGGTGGCTATGCCCAGCTCCGGCCCGACCATCACCTATCGCATTGCCGTAGGCAAGCGCCACAAGGTCGAACCGCGCCAGATCGTGGGCGCCATCGCCAATGAGGGTGGTCTCACCCGCGGCGACTTCGGAGCGATCACGATCCACCCAGGCTTCTCCTTGGTGGAACTGCCCGCCGACCTTTCGACCGACACCCTCCGGAAACTCTCCACGACCCGAATCAGCGGGGTGCTCATCGGCCTCCGCCCGGATACCGGGATTCCGACGGCACGGCCCGGCAGTACCGCCTTCCAGCCTCGAAGGCCACGCAAGGCCAAGGGCCGCCGCCCTCCGAACCAGACGTGAGCATCATGAAGCCCCTGCGGGCCCTTCTGTCCCCCACATGGCCGACCACCGATTCCGATGACGACTCCCCTGTCATCCTCCTGCTCCACGGCCTCGGCTCGAATGAGGAGGATCTTCCCGGTTTGGCCCCCTGGCTTCCCGACGGTGTTGCCTGGGCGTCCCTGCGCGCCCCCCTCGAGACGGGATATGGCGGGGCGACGTGGTTTCCCCTAGATCTCCCGAACGAGCCCGAGCAGGACGGGATCGACTCCGCGACGGAGGCCATCTGGGCCTGGGTGGACGCGCACGTGCCTGCGCGGGCTTCCATCGTGCCGCTGGGCTTCTCCCAGGGCGGGCTGATGGCCCTTGAGATGCTCCGCACCCGCCCCGAGCGCATCGTCGCCACCGTGGTGTTGGCCGGGCTGGTCTCACGGGTCGGGAAACCGGCGGATGAGGATCTGGCGTCGTCGCGTCCCCCGGTGTTCTGGGGTCGAGGCGCGGAGGACACGGTCATCTGGCCGGAGGCGATCGACTGGACGGCCGCATGGCTGCCCGAACATTCGACGCTCTCGGCTCGCGTCTACGAGGGCCTCGGGCACGGTGTCAGCGAGGAAGAGATGGGCGATGTCCGGGCTTTCCTCATTGAACAGCTCGGGATGGGCACAACCGGTCGGTAGGCTTGCGCGCGTGCCGCATCCCCCTTCGCCTTCCGACCAGCCGGACTCCGGAGTCTCCCCGCAGGACCTGGAGGCGACGCTCCGAGTGCTCGCGGCCGTCGAGAGTGTTCCCGAGGGTCATCCCGATTTCGTCGCCGTCCGGCGCGCGACGGCGAGCATGTATAAGGCCGTCCGAGACAACCGACGCAACGTCAAGAGGGAGGAGGTTCGGCGGAACGACCGCGCCGTCGTCGCCGCAACCGCCACGGGGGCTCCCGATCGCATCGACGACGAGACTCGGGGCCGCACCCTCACCGCCACGATCGAAGCGCCGAGCGCAGGCACCCTGAAGAAGTCCCAGGCCTGCTACATCTGCAAGCAGCACTACACGCGGGTGGACCCCTTCTATCACCAACTCTGCCCCGGCTGTGCGGCCGTGAGCCACGTCAAGCGCGAGGCCCGCACGGATCTCACGGGCAAACGGGCGCTCCTCACCGGAGGCCGCGCGAAGATCGGGATGCATATCGCCCTGAGACTGCTCCGGGACGGGGCTCACACGACGATCACCACGCGATTCCCGCGGGACGCGGTCCGACGCTTCGCGGCGATGGACGACGCCTCCGACTGGCTCCGCCGCCTCCACGTCGTCGGCATCGACCTGCGAGACCCCGCCCAGGTGGCGGCCCTCGCGGATGCCGTCGCCCAGGAAGGGCCTCTCGACATCCTCATCAACAATGCCGCCCAGACGGTCCGGCGGTCCCCCGGCGCCTACGCCCCCCTCGTCGATGCGGAATCAGCCCCCATCGCCCAGGGCTTGTGGGAAGAGGGGTGGGGGCCGACGCTCCTGACGTTCGGGCACTCCCGCGACCTCCACCCGCACGCCCTCGAGGAGTCGGTGGGGGTGTCCAGCGCCGCTCAGAACGCCCAGGCCCTCACCGAGATGGCCTTGACGGCTGGCTCGTCATCGCTTGAGAGACTGGCCGACGGCTCGGCGATCGATGCCGGCGGCCTCGTCCCCGACCTCCACCACTCAAACAGTTGGGTCCAAGGTGTTGGCGAGGTCGACGCCCTCGAAATGCTCGAGGTCCAACTCTGCAACGTGACAGCCCCATTCATCCTCATCAGCAGGCTCCGCCACCAACTTGCAGCCGCCGCACGGGCCGCCGATGCTGGCCGCGCCTACGTCGTCAACGTGTCGGCCATGGAGGGTGTTTTCGGCCGCGGATACAAGGGCCCTGGGCATCCGCACACGAACATGGCCAAGGCCGCCGTCAACATGCTGACCCGAACCTCCGCGCGAGAGATGTTCGAGACCGATCGGATCCTCATGACGAGCGTCGACACGGGTTGGATAACGGACGAACGTCCACATCCCACCAAGGTCAGGTTGGCGGAGGAGGGCTTCCATGCGCCCCTCGATCTCGTCGACGGCGCTGCCCGGGTCTACGACCCCATCGTGCGCGGCCAAGCCGGCGAGGACCTGTATGGGGTGTTCCTCAAGGATTACACGCCGTCCCGCTGGTGATGTGCTGGATCGGCTAGAGACGCGCCAAACCGCCTAGGCGGTCGAACCGTGATGGTTCGTGCGCCTAGGCGGTGGCAACTCGTCAGACTAGGGGCAATACAACTGTCCCAACTGCGGGTGCACAAAGTCTGGATTTCCCCACATGATGGTCACCACGACTCCATCGAGGATGCTGATGATCATCGGCCCGCCATCAACATCGGCGATGCTGATAATCCGCTCGGAGACGTTGACCTCCGCATCGGTGGCGTAGTCAATGATGGTGGTCGTTCGATAATTGAGATTGGCCGCTTCCGTGGGGAACATCGACACGATGGTCGCTTCAGGCGTGCCGAGTCGTATGCCAAGGGGGCCAACCGGCCCGATGGGCGAAGTCGGACGGGTCTGGCTCTGAACCACCAGAAGGAAGGATTGAACCGTCGCGTTCGCTAGGCCCACTCCGGGAGCGTCCCAGTCGGTTTTCAGGAACAAGCCCCAAGGCGGCGTTGAGGGGACGTTCGCAAGCAGCATGGGTGAGGTAGTTATGTCCCCGCAGGCTGACGTATGTACGTCGGCACTGAGGGTGACTCCGTACACAGAGGCCACCTGGCCGTAGGCCACTCCCCCGAAGTTGTCAGATCCGAAGTTGAGTTCACCCGGCACTGTAAGCGGACCAGCGGCAGGCGGCTCAGGGTCAGGCGTTACGATCGGGCTCGGAGTTGAGACTGGCGATGGGGCTGGTGAGGCGGTGGACGTCGGTACCACAGAAGTAGCGGTAGATGGGGAGGCTGAAGGGGAAGCGCATCCCGCGACGAGAGAGACGAGGAAAGCAACTGCGACGACTGTTCGAGTATTCATGGCACCGAGCCTAGAGCGCAAAAACGACATTCGCATCTTGTAGGGCAAATCCTATGCCGTCAGTGACCGCCGTTGCCGATGGCCACGATTGCGCTGATGACTGCGCTTCCGACGATGGTGAAGCATGCGACCGCCCCGGCGATGCGGGAGGGCCTCCGACCTTCGACCTCGGTTCGCGAGCCCGGCCCCGCGAGGGCGCGCACCCCGAGAGCGAACAGCGCGGGCAATCCTGCGCCGACAATCAGGCCCACGACGACGACATCGGCGAGTGCCCTCCACTCAATGAACTCCGACATGATCTACCTGCCTCTCGGCATTCTTCTTGGCGAGCTTGGCTTCCTTCTTCTCGCGCTTCTTCTCCTTCTTGCTCCTCTTCCGATTGACGACAAGCAGCGACGGATCGTGGTCGACGAGGGACTCGGCAATCGCCGATTCGGCTCCGCCGCCAGCCTCCCACGCATCGTTGACGTTCTTGTGATTGACGGGCTTGCGCCTCGACCACGCGACGATCACACCCCCGATCACGAGAAGGAAGCCGATGACCACATATGATCCTGCGAACTGGTCGAGGCGATAGCATGCGGCGCCCACGAGGGCCGCGGACGGCACGGTGATCAGCCACGCGAGGAACATGCGTCCCGCGATGTGCCAACGCACGGACGCCCCCTTCTTCCCCACTCCCGATCCCAGGATCGACCCGGTCGCCACATGCGTCGTCGACAGGGAGTATCCGAAGTGGCTCGAGAGCATGATGACCGCCGCGGACGAGGTCTCGGCCGCCATGCCCTGACGGGGCTCAAGCTCCACCAGTCCTTTGCCCAGGGTGCGAATCACGCGCCAGCCACCCGTGTACGTACCCAATCCCATCGCCAGGGCGCAACTGAAGATGACCCACAACGGCACCGTTGAATCCTGCGGCACCGCACCCCCGGCGATGAGGGCGAGAAGGATGATGCCCATCGACTTCTGAGCGTCGTTGGTGCCGTGCGCGAGAGACACGAGGGAGGCAGAACCGATCTGGCCCCAACGGAACATGCGGTCGTTCGTCTTCTCCGGAACGTCTCTGGTCAAGTGGACCACGAGCCAGGTCGCGACCGAGGCCACGAGGATGGCGATGAGCGGTGCGAGGAGCGCGGGGATGAGCACCTTGGCGATCAAACCCTCCCACAGCACGCCTTTCGTGCCCGAAGCCGCCAGCACCGCGCCGACGACGCCGCCCACGAGCGCGTGTGACGAACTCGAGGGCAATCCGAGCACCCAGGTGAGGAGGTTCCATACGATGGCGCCCGCCAAGCCGCCCAGAACAACATCGAGCGTGACGATGCCGGAATCGACGATGCCCTTGGCGATGGTCGCGGCCACGGCGAGCGACAGGAATGCGCCGACCATGTTCAGCGAGGCGGAGAGCAGGACGGCTTGCTTGGGCTTGAGCGCGTGGGTGGCGATCGAAGTGGCCATCGCGTTGCCGGTGTCGTGGAATCCGTTGGTGAAGTCGAACCCCAAAGCGGTTGCGACAACTATGACGAGCAGCACCGGTTCAGTCACGGGACCATTGTGTCCCATCCCCATTGGTTGGGAAGCCCAAAACCGGGTGATAGTCGGCACAAAATTCACCCCGGTTTCTCAGGAAGCGGACCAGACCACACATTCTTCGGTCGGGCTGACAGGATTCGAGCCTGCGACCCTGCCCTCCACCTCATGTCGCGCAACCTACGAACACGTAGGTTAGGCTGGTGCAACGGCGTAGAAAGGCAAATCATGGGCGCAGTCTTGACGCCGGACGGGCTCCATCGCCGTATCCTGCCGCGGATCATCCAAGGCGGCATGGGGGTCGCCGTGTCCTCGTGGCGCTTGGCGTCCGAGGTTGCGCGACGCGGCCAATTGGGCGTCGTCTCAGGAACAGGCCTCGACCTCGTTCTCGCTCGTCGGCTCCAGGACGGTGACCGGGGAGGGGCCATCCGCCGGGCCCTCGCTGCGTTCCCCGTCTCCGCAATCACCACCCGCATCCTCGACAAGTACTTCCTGCCGAACGGCCGAAAAGCCGGGGAGGGGTACTCGACCGTGCCCCGTCTCTCGGTCACTCCACGCCGTCTCGCCCAGGAACTCCTCATGGTGGGCAACTTCGTGGAGGTGTGGCTCGCCAAGGAAGGACATGATGGCGAGGTGGGCGTGAACTACCTGGAGAAGGGTCAGATGGCGACACCCGCGGCGGCATACGGCGCCATGCTGGCCGGGGTTGACTATGTGCTCATGGGGGCGGGCATCCCGCGGGACATTCCGCACCTGCTTGACGAACTCGCCGAGCATCGAAAGATCGCATTTCCTGTGGACGTGGCTGGCGCGGAGTCGGGCACTGTCACCGTCGACCTGGATCCGCCCACCCTGCTTGGTGCCACCCTCGCACGCCTCAAGCGCCCGTTCTTCGTTGCCATTATCTCGGCGCACATCCTCGCCATGCACCTGTCGAAGGACTCCCATACGCGCCCGGACGGCTTCGTCATCGAAGGGCCACGCGCCGGGGGCCACAACGCACCCCCGCGCGGC
Source organism: Demequinaceae bacterium (assembly GCA_016933155.1). Taxonomy (GTDB): domain Bacteria; phylum Actinomycetota; class Actinomycetes; order Actinomycetales; family Demequinaceae; genus JAFGBM01. Next base: position 131,500 of record JAFGBM010000007.1, read on the forward strand.
AAGCTCGTTTTCGACGAGTCCGGAGAACCCGTATTCGGGCCGCGCGACGACGCCGATGTTGCCCAGGTCGCCGCGTGCGGGCTGCCTTTCTGGCTCGCTGGCGCCGTCGGCACGCCCGAGGGGTTGGTCGCCGCCGAGGAACAGGGAGCCCAAGGCATACAAGCGGGAACCCTGTTCGCTCTTAGCCATGAGTCCGGGCTCGACAATGCTTTGAAGGAGCGCGCTATCGCCGGGGTCCGCGACGGCACTCTGACCGTTAGGACGATGCCGCGCGTTTCTCCCACGGGTTTCCCGTTCAAGGTCGCCCAGATCCCGGGGACGCTCATGGATGAGGCGGCGATCGCGCATCGTTCCCGGCGGTGCGACATGAGCCTCCTGAGAACGCCGTTCGTGGGTCCCGACGGCGATATCGCATACCGTTGCCCCGCCGAGCCGATCGAGGACTTCGTCGGTAAGGGCGGCGCCGCCGAAGAGACCGTGGGCCGCGCGTGCCTCTGCAATGCACTTTTCGCGAACGTCGGCCTGGGGCAGACCCAGCGCGACGGATACCAGGAGGAGCCGCTCGTGACGCTCGGTGAGGACTTCGAGGGGGCCCGTCGCCTCGCCGAGCAGTTCCCACAAGGATGGTCGGCGCACCAGGCCCTCGATTGGCTCCTGGGCAGGCTGCCCACAGCGGAGCCTTCTCTCGCGTGACGAATGCCTCCTCGACGACGGAGTATGGCTCAGAAGGACCCTCGCCTGCGAGTACTACGCCAGGTCCCGGACTGTCGGCGGGCTCAAGTTCCCCGCGCGCGTAGTGGTGCGAGCCTAGACTGAATGGCAAGTCTGGACCCGACGCGGGGACGAGCCACGAGGTAGGGGGAATGTGATGAACTCCAGTGCATCGGCGACAAGCGGCTCCCCCGGGTCCTTCTGGAGTCGGGCGGGCTACGCCTCCGGAGACCTCGGCATCTCGATCGCCTATTTCGCGTTCGGCTTCTTCTTCCTGTACTACCTCACGGATTTAGTGGGTCTGCCTCCGGCAGTCGCCGGCGTCGTGTTGTTCATCGGCAAGTTGTGGGACGGTGTGAACGACCCCCTCATCGGGGCCCTGAGCGACCGGACCCGCTCCCGGCATGGGCGTAAGCGGGTGTACTTGCTCTACGGGGCAGTGCCGTTCGGTGTGAGCTTTGCGGTCCTGTGGTGGATTCCGGCCACCGCATCGGAGGGCGCGAAGGTAGCGCTCGCCACCGCCCTCGTGCTGGTCTTCGCGACCACTTACTCGTTCGTGGGCGTGCCCTACCAGGCCCTCGTGCCTGTCATCAGCGGCGACTACGACGAGCGCACCCGCCTGGTCGGCTTCAAGGCGGTCTTCTCTGCTTTCGGTGCGATCTTGGGCGGGATCATCGCGCTCGTGCTGTCGGACGGGGAGGACATGACGTCGACGCTGCGGCTCATGGCGTTCGTGTTCGCCGTCTTGATCACCGTACTGGTCCTGGTCGCGGCTTTCGCGACCCGGCGCACGGCCCACGACGACACCCACCCGATCGCCCCTGTGCCGCTCGCGGACTACGTGCGGCTCGCGGTCGAGCCGAACGTCGCGATCCTCCTTGGTTACAAGGCGCTTGGCGCGGTGGCGACGGGCGTGATGACCGCCGCGCTGCCCTTCTTCGCGAAGTATGTGGTCGGCGACGGCACGCTCTCCACCTACAGCCTCGCGATCTACACCATCGTCGGCGGCGGCCTTGTCGCGGTGTGGGTGCGGCTCGCGCGCAGGTACGACAAGCGCAGGCTCGTGCTCGTGTCGAACACGGCTGCCGGCATGATCCTCATCGCGATAGCGCTGCTCACGAGTTCCGACGCGAGCGTGGTGTTCCTCGTCGGCTCCGCCCTGCTCGGTGCTGCCATGTCGGCCTACCTGGTCCTGCCCCCATCGCTCGTCCCCGACCTTGTTGACTGGTACGAGCACACCTCTGGAACGCGCCACGAGTCCGTGTTCTTCGGGCTGTGGATGACCGTTCACCAGCTCGGTTTGGGGATGGCGGCGCTCGTGCTCGGCCTCGTGCTGCAATGGTCCGGCTACGTGCAGGATGCGGACGTCCAGTCCTCGGAGGCGGTGACCGGAGTGCGGCTCGCGTTCGGCCTCATCCCGGCGGTGTTCCTCGTCCTGGCCGCGCTGGTGCTGCAACGCTACCGGATCACGCGTGAGCGGCTTGCCGAGGCCCAGGCGGCCCTTGCGGCGTCTGGCGTTTTCCAGCCGTGATCGGCATCGGTACCCGGCTCGTCGGCCGCTACCTGCGCTGGCGCTTCGAGCACCTGAGCGCACGCCGACTGCGTCGCCACCAGCGCCGTCGTGCCAGGGCGGTGCTGCGCTACGCCCGACGCCGCTCGGCGTTCTACTCCGAACATCTGTCCTCCGATCGCCTCGTCGACGCGCCGCTGATGGACAAGGCAACGATGATGCGGGAGTTCGATCGCATCAACACCGTCGGCTTGCACCGCGACGAATTGGTTGAGTTCCGCATTCGCCAGGAGCGCGCTGGCAAGACGGAGTTGTACCAGGGGCGTTACTCGATCGGCCTGTCCAGCGGCACCTCGGGGAACAAGGTGGTGACCGTGTTGTCACCGTGGGAACGCGTCCGCTACGCGGCCCTGCTGTGGGCGCGCGCGGGAGTGCCGGCGACGGTGCGTCACCCGCGGGTGCTATTCGCGCTGCGAACGAACAATCCGGCGTTCACCGCCGTGACGATGGCGGGAATCGACTTGGTCTACGTGGATTACTTCGTGCCCGTCGACGACCTCATCGCGCTCATCAACGACCGCCGCCTTAACGTGCTCGCCGGTCCCCCGTCGGTGCTGGTCCTGCTGGCCGAGCGGAGTGCGGACATCACCTCGGTCGTCGAGGCGGTGATCTCCTACGCCGAGGTGCTCGAGGAGCCCACCCGGGACCGCATTCGCGCCGCATTCGACGCGCCGGTGATGCAGATCTATCAGGGCGCCGAAGGCATGCTCGGCGTCACCTGCCGCACCGGCCACCTCCACCTCAACGAGGACGTCGTGCTCGTGGAGCTGCTCGACGCTGGGGACGCCATCGCCGCCACCCGCCGAGTCGTCGTCACGGACCTGTACCGCCGCGCCCAGCCGTTCATCCGCTACCAGATGGGAGACCTGCTCGAGATCGACGACGAGCCGTGCGACTGCGGATCGGTGTTTCGCCGGATCCGCCGCATCCACGGGCGATCCGACTCGGTCCTCAAACTGCCCGGACGGCGCGGCGGTGAGGTGCGCCTCATGCCGGACTACGTGCGCCGCTCCGTCAACCAGGCTTCGCTCGACGTCATCGAGTACCAGGTGGTCCAGTGGGCGCCCGACGACCTCGAGGTGCGGCTTGTACTCGACGACGGTGCCGACCGGGAGGCGGTCGAAGCCGCCATCCGGGATAACCTGGAGCACTGGGCGGAGCGCGCGGACGGCCTGCTCGGGGCGGTGAGGTTCACCGACACGCCTCCGACGCCCAACGAGGGCTCCCACAAGCTCGTGCGGGTCGTGAACCGATGCCCGTGACCCTGTCCCCCGTCGACGGAGCGCAACTCGACGCCCGCACGGACTTCCTGGCTGTCGCCGCCGCGGTGTACCGGGACGACGCGGGCTGGGCACCGGCGTCCGAGCATGTCATCGCGGCGCGCGCCGAGGATGCCGCGGCGGGGCGCATCCAGATGCACGGGTTCGTCGCGTCGGCGGGCGGTCGCCCAGTCGCCCGCGCTGCGGCCATCATCGAGCCGGACGCGGTGACGACAGACGGTCGCCCCGAGGGGTGGATCGGCCTGTTCGAGTGCGTGCGGGGCGAGGATGAGGCGGGAATGGGCGTGCTCGGCGCGTGCGCGCAATGGCTGCGCGAGCGGGGCCGTGAGGCGATCAGCGCGCCCCGCGTGGACGCGCTCGTGTCGGGGCTGGTGACGTCGGGATTCGACGAATCTCAGGTCGTGTTCACGCCGTACAACCCCGACTACTACCCGGACATCTTCGCCGCCGCGGGCTTCACCACCACCACGCGGATGCACGCCTACCGGTTCGATGCGGCAACCGCCCCGCACATCCGCGTTCCCCCGCGGCTCGGTGCGGGGGTGCGGGGCGTTCGCCTGGACGATTGGGACGGGGAACTCGCTCGTCTTCACGCCTTCCAGGAGGCCGCTTTCGGGGGGCACGTTGCGCGCCTATCCCGAGGGCTCGGCGCGACCGACCTGCTGGCCAGGCGGCTCGTCCCAGTCCTAGATCCGGATCTCTGCCTGATCGCCGAGGATCGCCACGGCGCGACCGTCGGGTTCCTGCTATGTCTGCCCGACGCGTGGCAGTCGCGGCCGAAAGGCGCCTCGCCTCGACGGGCACGCCTCGTATCGATCGGGGTCGCGCCGACGTGGCGCGGCAAGGGAGCGGCGCTCGCGATGGGCGCGACCCTTGAGAAGCGGCTCCTGGACAAGGGCTTCGAGAGCCTCGAAGCGTCGTGGATCCTCAGCGACAACGAGCGACCGCGGACTCTCGTCAGGGCCCTGGGCGGCTCGGCCACGCGGAGCTGTGCGGTCTACGAGCTCGCGGACTGATCCAGGGCTGAACGCGCCGGACGCCCCGCGAGCCGACACCCATCCCCGCCAACGGGAAAAGCCCCGGCGAGTTTCCTCGCCGGGGCATTTTCGTCGGGCTGACAGGATTTGAACCTGCGACCCCTTGACCCCCAGGTGACGGCACCGCGTCCACCACCGTCCACCTCCGTCTCTCCAGGAAAGACCCGACCCCTGGAGACGATCCTGGACACTTGTAGACGGGAAGGAACAGCGGTCAGAACGGCGATCACAACCCGTGCGTGCTAGCGTGGCAGCGATCGTGTCGGTGTGGATCGGAGGGGGCCTGGAATGAAGGTTTCACGGACTGTCGCTCTTGCCGGACTAGGGATGGTCGTCCTCTCCGGGTGCTCGAGTGAGGCCGAAGTCGTTTACGTATCTGCATCCCCCAGTTCGCCGACGGCCGACGCGAGCCCTTCGGCTTCTTCGGAGCACGGACCCTCGCCAGAACCCGAAGCAACCGCTGAAGACCAGGTATATGAGCCATTCTGGGGCTCCGGCAATTCTGTCGGGGAATATATCCAGAACGAGGCTGGCACCTATGGCTCGGGTTGCGTCCCTGGTTCTTCGACTTCTCTGCCCGATGGTGTCTGGTTCGGTGACGCAGAGAGCTGGGGGCCAACGTCAGTGACGTTCGACTTGGCCTGTTATTGGGGGGACAACAAGTGGAGTGTCATGGAGGAGGTGCAGGTGAACTGTCTCGATGACGGCTCAGAAGCCCTAGACCGGCACTGTGCCACGAACGACAACTCAACGACCAGGACGATACCGGTCGCCTCCGATGCATGGGTTGTGCCCGGACGAGAATATTCATGGGTTCTCGAGAATCGGACGGTCGTTGAAGGAAGCGGCGACCCCGAGGATTGTGGTGGGGGATGGGACGCATCTGCGTGGGAACTGATCCAAGGGTGGGTGTGGATATACATCAACGATGGGGTTGTCACCGCGGTTGAGATTCCCTACATGGGGTGCTAGATATCACTCGTGGTCGGGCTGACAGGATTTGAACCTGCGACCCCTTGACCCCCAGTCAAGTGCGCTACCAAACTGCGCCACAGCCCGTGACAGCACCGGCAATCTTACCGGACGCTTACTTGCGCTTGCGCTTCTCCCGTACCCGAACAGCTATATCGATCGGGCTGCCCTCGAAGCCGAAGGTTTCCCGGAGACGTCGCTCGATGAATCGCTGGTACCCGGGATCGAGTCTCCCCGACGTGAAGAGCACAAAGCGGGGAGGCCGGGTCGCGGCTTGGGTCGCGAAGAGGATGCGCGGCTGCTTCCCGCTCCGGACGGGGTGGGGATGCTCCGCGACGAGTTCCCCGAGGAAGGAGTTCAGCCGGCCCGTCGAGACCCTCTGGTCCCAGGACGCGAGGGCCAGGTCGAGGGCGGGGACAAGCCGGTTGACGTGCCACCTGGTTTTAGCGGACAAGTTGATGCGCGGCGCCCACGTGAGCTGCGCGAGATCCCTCTCGATCGAGCGGTCAAGCAGGTAACGGGAATCCTCGTCCACGAGGTCCCACTTGTTGAAGGCAATGACCATCGCCCGCCCGGCCTCTTCCACCTGGCTCAGGATTCGAGTGTCCTGCTCCGTCACGGGAACCGACGCGTCGAGGAGCACGACCGCCACCTCGGCCCGCTCGATCGCGGCCTCCGTCCGGAGAGAGGCGTAGTAGTCCGCCCCCTGCGTCTGGTGGACGCGACGACGGATGCCCGCCGTGTCGATCAGCACCCAGGGGCGTCCCTCGATTGTCACGACCTCGTCCACCGGGTCTCGCGTCGTTCCCGCGGTCTCGTCGACGACCACCCTCTCCTGGCCGGCCAACTGATTCAGGAGGGAGGACTTCCCGACGTTGGGGCGGCCGACGAGGGCGACCCGACGGGGGGCGTCGGGTCCGCTTTCCTCCGTCGGACGCTCTTTCGGCAGAGCCCCCACGATCGCGTCGAGCAGCTCCCCGCTCCCCCTCCCGTGGAGGGCGCTGACGGGGAAGGGCTCCCCGAGGCCGAGGCTCCACAAGGCCGCGGCATCCGGCTCGGCGAGCGGACCGTCAACCTTGTTGGCACACAGGACGACGGGCTTGCTGCTCTTCCGGAGCAGTTGCGTGACACGCTCGTCCGTCGCCGTCGCCCCGACTGTTGCGTCGACGACGAGGACGACGACGTCGGCCATGTCCATAGCGACCTCCGCCTGTTTGGCCACGCTGAGGTCGAGGCCACCGACCTTGGTCTCCCACCCCCCGGTGTCCATGAGGGTGAAGTCACGGCCGGACCATTCCGCCGTGTAGGTCACCCGATCCCTGGTGATCCCCGGGGTGCCCTCCACGACCGCTTCCCTCCTGCCCAGGATCCGGTTGACGAGCGTCGACTTGCCGACATTGGGGCGTCCGACGACGGCGACGACGGGAAGGACCTCGCGGACAGTGACCTTCCCCTCGGCCTCGGCGAGATCCTCGTCACTGAGGTCGAACACCTCCAGGCCGGCCCTCAGGGCGGCCTCCTTCTTTTCGTCGAGGCTCTCCTCGGGGTCGGAGGCCCGCGGTGTCGGAAGAGGGTCGTTCTCGCTCATGGTGCCTGCCCCTCGGATTGGTCGTCGGAGGGCAAGGGTATGTCAGATTGGGCCTCGCAGATTCGCACGTGGTCCTGGAGGGCCTTGGCCACCATCTCCTCGGAGAACTTCCGCCGCTCCCGACCTGTCAGCCCTTGCGGGACGTCCAGAGTGAAGGGTCGGCCGAAGATGGCCAGAAGCTTGCGACCCGGACGCGGCCAGATGTTGACGCTCTCCCCCGTCCGGCGCGTGCCGAACAGGGCTAACGGGACGACGGGCGCATTCCCGTGGAGGGCGAGCCAGGCCGCCCCCCCGGCAACACTGCTGGCGTCGCCCGTCCCCCTGGTTCCCTCGGGGAACACCCCCATCACCCCACCGCGATCGAGGACGGCTTTCGCCCTGACCAGGGCCTCCCGGCCGGTTCCCTCCACCTCGATCTGTCCCGATGCCCGCAGGATGAGGCCGAGGCCGTGCTTGAACATCTCCTTCTTGACCAGGTAATGACTCGGCCGGGGAGTGATCCCCACGGCGACGGGACCGTCGATGAAGCCCACATGGTTCGCGATGATCACGACCGGGCCTTTGCCCGGGACCGCGTCGGCGCCCTTGATCTTCGTGCGCCAATACACCCGGGTGAGGAACCATCCGATCGGACCCGAGAGCACGGCACCGAGGCGCCCCGGGGGGCGAAGCCTCTCCCTCACAGGACGGCCCTGTGGGCGAGGTCGACGATGGCGGATACGACCTGGTCGATCGAGAGTTCGGTGGTGTCGATGGTGACAACCCCGTCGGCGGCTTCGTGGAACTCGACGGCCTTGGCGTCCTTGGCGTCGCGCCCGAGGACCGCCTCCCGTACGTCGAGAATATCGGAGGCGTCGATCTCCAGCGCTCGCCTGGCCACCCGAACCTCCGGGTCCGCAGTCAGCAGGACCCGTACATCCGCGTCCGGCGCCACCACCGTCGTGATGTCCCTGCCCTCGGCGATGATGCCGACGCCCCCCGACCGTCCGCCCGTGACCTCATGAGCGATGATGTCCCGCTGGAACTCACCTAAAACAGCCCTGGCGTCCAGGTTGATCGCCACTTCCGACACCATCCCCGTGACGGTTTCGGAGCGCAGGATCCGGGACACGTCCTCACCGTCGAGGGTGACCCTGGGTTCGTCCGGATCGAGCATCATCTCGACGTTCATGGTTTCTATGACGGCCACGACGGCGTCGGCGTCCCCGAAATCGACTCCCTCATTCATGCAGCTCAGCGCGGCCACCCGGTAGGTGGCACCCGTATCCAGGTAGGACAAGCCGAGGCGACGGGCGACCTCGCGGCATACGGTGGACTTGCCGACACCCGAGGGGCCGTCGACGGCGATGACGATCCCGCTCATGAGGCGATCTCCCAGCCTCGCTCATTGAGGGCGGCGACCAGTTCGGGGGCGCGCGCGGGATCGATGCTGAGCATGACGAGCCCGACCCGCTGCCGGGGAGAATGCTCGATGGTCAGGTCCTCGATGTTGACGTCGACGGCGGCGACGTCTGTGAGAAGCCTGAGGAGTTGGCCCGGCTTGTCGGGGGCGATGACGACGATCTCCGTCCAATGCCTCTGACGGCCTCCGTGCTTGCCCGGGATGCGGGCGAGTTCACCCCTCCCCCTCTCGACCAGTTCCGCAAGGGCTTCCCCGATGTCCCCGGCATCGCGCACCCGGGTCAGGTCTTCGACGATGCGGTCCAGGGCGCCTCGGAGATGGTCGCCATTCAGTCGGGCGATGTCGGCCCACATTCCGGGGTCGCTCGCGGCGACCCGAGTGACGTCCCTGAGGCCCTGGCCTGCGAGAGCAAGGTCCTCGGGGTCAAGGCCGGCGAGCGAAGCCGCTACGGCGGAGGAGGCAACCTGAGGCGCATGAGACGTTCTCGCGACGGCCGCGTCGTGAGAGGCTGCCCCGGTTGTGACGACGTCGGCCCCCAGAGCTTCCGCCACCCCCCGGACAAGGTCGACGGCGGCGGCCGGAGCCCCATTGGCGCAGACGACCCAAGGACGCGCCCTGAAGAGGTCCCCCTGGGCGGACTCCACCCCGGACACCTCGCGACCGGCCATGGGGTGTGAGCCGACGTACCGATCGCTCAGTCCGACCGCCTCGACGGCAGCCGCCAAAGGCTCCTTGACGGAGGCGACGTCGGTCACGACCGCGCTCGGCCACTTCCGGAGGGCGGAGACGACCTCATCGGCTGCGACCGAGGGGGGCACGGCGACGATCACGAGATCCGGCTTCAGGCCGGCCTCCGGGGCATGCCCCGCCCCGATCCCCCGGGCGATCCTCTCGACCTTGGGATTCCGATCCTCGATCGTCACCTTCCAGCCCTCGGCCGAGAGCCCGATCCCGATGCTCGATCCGATGAGTCCGGCGCCCACGATGTGGACGTGGGGCAGAGGCGCTCGAGAGGGGTTCACGGCAGCCTCACTGGGCGAGGTCCGTGCGGAGGGACACGGCCTCGTGAAGGTACACGTGCTTGACCTCGCCACGGGGAACCTCGAACTCGGCGTAGGCCATCACCCGGATCACGAGCCCGAGCGCGCCCCTCACGTTCATCTCGACGGAGCAGATGAGGGGGACATCCCCCAGGTCGAGGGCACGGGCGGCCGCCGCGGGGAAGTCCGAAGTGATGTCGGGTGTGGCCGTGAAGAGCATTGAAACGAGGTCATCTGGCGTCAAGCCGTTCTGGTCCAGCATGGCCCGCACGAGCTCGATCGTGCGCTCGTGCAGGTGTTCCCGCTCGTCGACCTCAAGGGTGGTCGCTCCACGGATTGCCCGGATCGTCATGTTCGCCTCCGGGGTCCATGCTATCGGGGCGCGGTCCGAAACCTCCGTACCTAGAGTCCTGCCTCCTCGAGGAGGGCGCCTACTTCCTGGGCGTCGAGGACACGGGTCTGGCCGGGGGCGAGGCCGGATAGTGAAAGAGGGCCGTATCTGGTCCTGGAGAGTTCGACGACGGGATGGCCGACCGACTCGAAGATCCGACGGACGATGCGATTTCGGCCCTCATGAAGTGTCACCTCTACGACCGAGAACTCTTGGGTGGTGTCGAGGACGGTGCACGAGTCGACTGCGATGGGACCATCCTCCAGATCGATCCCCTTCGTGAGCCGGTGCGGAAGGCGTCGGTGGACACGGCCTGCGACCTTCGCGACATAGGTTTTTGACACCCCGTGTGAGGGGTGGGCGAGGCGGTTGGCGAGGTCGCCGTTGTTCGTGAGGAGAAGAAGCCCGGTCGTGTCGATGTCGAGGCGGCCGACGTGGAACAGCCGGACTCCGTATCCCGAAACATACTCATCGAGAGCGGGACGTTTCCTGGGGTCGCTCATCGTGCTGACCACGCCTTTGGGCTTGTTCAAGACGACCGTCAGGTGTCCCTCCTCGACTTGGATCCTTTTCCCGCTCACCGCGATGACGGCCTCTCCCGGAACGACCCTCATCCCCTGGTCGGTGATGGTCGTCCCGTCTACCGTGACCTTGCCGGTCGCGATGAGGTTCTCGCAGTGTCGTCTGGAGCCCAGTCCGGCTGCCGCCAAGACTTTCTGAAGACGGATCCCGTCCGGGCGATACTCGGCCATGTTCAGGTCGGCCTTTCGGCGTCAACGTCCGTCAGGTCGGGGAGGTAGGGGGCGAGGGCTGGCAACTCGTCCAAAGAGCCGAGGCCCATCCGCTCGAGGAAGGACGTAGTCGTCCCGTATTGGACGGCCCCTGCTGTCTCTCCGACCTCAGTGATGAGCCCCCTCGCGAGCAGGGTCTTCATGACCTTGTCGACGCTGACCCCCCGGACCTGGGATACCTGGCCCCTGGTCACCGGCTGCCGATAGGCGACGACGGCGAGGGTTTCCAGGGCCGCCTGGGACAGGCGCGCAGACTGGCCCTCGACGATGAATCGGCCGACGACATCGGCATATGCCGGCGCGGAGTAGAGACGCCACCCACCGTCGACCTCGCGCAACTCGAAGCCCCGGGGGCGCTCGGCACTGGAATACTCCTCTTGCAGGGAGGCCAGGATCGAGAGAACCTCCTGCTCGGGCGCCTCGATGGCGGCGGCCAGGTCGGTCGGGCTGACGGGTTCGTCGACCACCATCAAAACGGCCTCAATGGCCGCGGTCAGCTTGGCATCAGACATCCTGGTGCACCTCCTCATCGAAGTCAGTCACGAGGTCGATGTCCCGTTCCCCGCCCGTCCATCTAACCGTCAATTCCGAGAGGGAGCGTACCTGGTCGAAGGCGATGAGCGACTCACGGAACAGTTCCAGCAGGGCCAGGAAGCGGGCGACGATGACCGCCATCTCCTTGGTGTCCCGGACGATCGCCCGGAAGGTCATGAACTTCTCTCGCTGAAGGAGGGTGGTGATGTGGGCGGCCTGCTCCCGAACCGACACTTTGGGGTTGATGAGGTGGCCCAGGGGGACGGCGGGGGTCGGATGGGGTTCCAGAGCGTGGGCGGCCAGCCGGGCGAGGGCCTCGGCGTCCGTCGCCCACACCAATTCCGGCAGGAGGGCCGCGAAATGCGGCTCGAGCCGGACGTCCCTCGGGACCCGGCGGGGGGCGGTCAACATGGTTTCGAAGGATTGGGCGACCCTCTTGAACGCGCTGTACTGGAGGAGGCGCAGGAAGAGGAGGTCCCGGGCCTCGAGGGCTTCGATGTCCTCGAGGTCGTCGACCTCGCCCTGGGGGAGAAGTCTCGCGGCCTTGAGGTCGAGGAGCGTGGCGGCGACGACGAGGAATCCGCTCGCGCCGTCCAGATCCCATTCGCCGTCTGCGGCCATGACCGTCGCGATGAACTCGTCGGTGACCTCGGCGAGGGCGACCTCGGTGATCTCCAGTTCATGCTTGGAGATGAGGGAGAGGAGCAGGTCGAACGGGCCCTCGAAGTTGGTGAGGTGGACGGCGAATCCTCCCCGTGGAGCTTCGTCCGTTGGCGTATCCACCGTCACCCTAGGTCACCGATCCCCGTGAGATGAGTTCGCGGGCCAATTGGCGGTACGCCTCGGCTCCGAAGTGGTCGGGGGCATAGGTGAGGATGGTCTCCGCCGCGATCGTCGCATCCGGGAACTTGACGGTCTTGGCGATCATGGTCTCGGTCACCTGTGTCCCGAAGGCCCGGCGGATCTCTTCCACGACCTCTCGGCAGTGAAGGAGTCGGGAGTCGTACATCGTCGGGACGATGCCGTCGATGACGAGGTCAGGATTGAGGCGGCTCCTGACCTTCGAGATGGTATCGAGGAGAAGGGCGACCCCCCTCATGGCGAAGTACTCGCACTCCAAGGGGATGAGGGCTCCGTGGGAGGCGACGAGGGCGTTGACCGTCAGGAGGCCCAGGGAAGGCTGACAGTCGATGAGGATGACGTCGTAGGCCTCGTGGATGGGCTTTAGGGCGCGATCGAGGGCCCCCTCCCTCGCCACCTCGCTCACGAGTTGGATCTCGATCGCGGATAGGTCGATGTTGGCGGGAAGGACGTCGAGGCCATCCAGGCCCGGATTGATGATCGCCTCCCTGACATCGACATGGTTGCCCATGAGGACGTCGTAAATGGTGCGTTCCAAGCCATGGGGATTGACTCCGAGGGAGGCTCCGACGGCCCCCTGGGGATCGAAATCCACGAGAAGGACCCGACGCCCGAATTCCGCGAAGGCGGCCGCGAGGGTGACCGCCGTCGTCGTCTTCCCCACCCCGCCCTTCTGGTTGCACAGGGAGACGACCCTGGCCGGGCCGTGCTCCGTGAGGGGCGGTGGAACGGGAAAGTCGGTCACGCCCTTACGCTACCCCAGCGCCCTCGGGTGAGCAGTCGCGTAGACCTCCCTCAAGGTGTCCTGGGTGACCTTCGTGTACACCTGGGTGGTCGTCACGCTCGCATGTCCGAGCAACTCCTGAACGACCCGGACGTCGGCGCCGCCGGAGAGCATGTGGGTGGCGAAGGAATGGCGAAAGGTATGGGGAGAGACGTCCTGAACGCCAGCCCTCGCAGAGGCATTTTTCAGGATGGCCCACGCGCTCTGCCTGCTGAGCCGATTACCCCGGGAATTGAGGAAGAGGGCGGGAGTCCCCCGGCCGTGGGCCCCCAGCACGCCCCTGGCCCTGGTGAGGTAGGAGCCGAGGGCTTGGGTCGCGGCTCCTCCCATCGGGACGATCCGTTCCTTGCGGCCCTTGCCCCTGAGGAGGACGGATTCTTCTCCCTCGTCGAGGGTCAGGTCATCGATATCGAGTCCGACGGTCTCCGAGATTCGAGCACCAGCGGCATAGAGGAGTTCGAGCATGGCTCGGTCGCGAAGGGGAACCGGCCCCTCCCCCACGCTCGAAGCCTCGAGGATGGACACGATCGCGTCGATGGGAATCGCCTTGGGTAGGCGCCTCGGGGCCTGGAGTGGACGGACGTCATGGGATGGATCGATCGATGCCCATCCCTCGGCGAGAGCGAACCGATGCCACCCCCTCACCGCGACGACGGTCCGACCGGCCGATGCGGGAGCCAGGGGCGACCCTCCGTCCTCTCCCGAGCCGACGGCTTGGCCGAAAAGGGCGACGTCCTCCTTGCGCACGTCGACGAGCGATCCCCTGCCTCGGGCGGAAAGGAATTCGATGTACCGGGAGAGGTCCCTCCGGTAGGCCGCAAGGGTGTTGTCCGACAGTCCACGTTCGACGGCAAGGTGCGCGAGGTAGGCGTCTCTCTGTCGCGACAACCCCGCCGCGGCGTCCCGATCTGACATAACCAATATGCTAGCGATGGGGCTTGGCTCCCTCGCTTCCCGCTAGGCTAGGCGCAAGCGACTAGACATGGGAGAACCGTGTGGCTGTGAACTGGATCGACGCCGATCACCGTGCAATTGACACCCTCCGAGTCCTGGCGGCCGATGCCGTCGAGAAGGTCGGGAATGGGCATCCCGGAACCGCCATCAGCCTGACCCCCGCCGCGTACCTGCTCTTCCAGGATGTCCTGCGTCACGACCCCGCCGATCCGCACTGGCTCGGCCGGGACCGCTTCGTCCTGTCGGCGGGCCATTCGTCGCTCACCCTGTACCTTCAGCTCTTCGCGAGCGGATACGGGCTCGAGTTGAAGGACCTCGAGGAGCTGCGTACGTGGGGCTCTCTCACCCCCGGCCACCCGGAGTACGGCCTGACACCGGGGGTCGAGATTACGACGGGGCCTTTAGGCTCGGGGTTGGCCGCGGCGGTCGGAATGGCCATGGCGTCCCGGAGGGAACGAGGCCTGCTTGACCCGGAGGCGAAACCCGGGGAAAGCCCCTTCGATCATCACATCTACGTCATCGCCTCCGACGGCGATCTTCAGGAAGGTGTCACCGCCGAAGCATCATCGCTTGCCGGTCTCCAGGAACTCGGCAACCTCATCGTCATCTGGGACGACAACAGGATCTCCATCGAGGGAGACACTCGGGTGGCGTTCTCCGAGGACGTCCTCGCCCGCTACGAGGCGTACGGCTGGGACATCCAAAGGGTGGACTGGGTGCAACCGGACGGTACTTACGTCGAGGACCTCGATGCCCTTGCCGGCGCCCTGGCGAAGGCGAAAGCCGACACCCATCGGCCCTCGATCATCGCCCTTCGCACCATCATCGGCTGGCCCTGCCCCACCAAGCAGAACACGGGGGGGATACACGGATCCAAGCTGGGTGCGGACGAGGTCCGGGCCCTCAAGGAGGTTCTGGGTTTCGATCCCGAGGCGAGTTTCGCCATCGACGATGATGTGCTCGCCCATGTGCGTGCAGTCGGCGACCGGGGGCGAGAGGCCCACGCAACCTGGAACAAGGCCTTCGCCTCCTGGGAGAAGCAATACCCCGAACGTGCCGCCTTGCTGTCCCGACTGGCCGAGAGGCGCCTTCCCGAGGGCTGGGAGGCCGCACTGCCGACGTTCGAGGTGGGAACCAGGATCGCGACGAGGGCGGCGTCCGGCGTCGTCCTTAACGCCATCGGCCCCGTTCTTCCCGAACTGTGGGGAGGTTCCGCCGACCTTGCAGGGTCGACGAATACCACCATGAAAGAAGAGCCATCCTTCTTGCCCGAAAGCGTCGATGTCGCCGGAGTCACCGCAGACCCCTACGGCCGCACCTTCCACTTCGGAATCCGCGAGCACGCCATGGGGTCCATCGTCAACGGCGTCGCGCTCCACGGCCTGACCCGCGCGTACGGCGCCACCTTCCTCGTCTTCTCCGACTACATGCGACCGCCCGTGAGGCTCGCGGCGATCATGGGGATTCCTTCGACGTTCGTGTGGACCCACGATTCCATCGGGGTTGGCGAAGACGGGCCCACGCATCAGCCCATCGAACACCTCGCCTCTCTTCGCGCCATCCCCGATTTCTCCGTCGTCAGGCCGGCCGACGCGAACGAGACGGCCTGGGCCTGGCGAGGCATACTCGAGCGGGCCCGGCCTGCTGGCCTCATACTCACCCGGCAGGATGTTCCCGTGCTCGATCAGCCGGCTGGAACCGGGATCGAAGGGGTCCTCCGGGGTGGGTACATCCTTGCCGGCACCGACGATCCGCAGGTCATCATCGTGGCGACTGGTTCAGAGGTCCAGCTCGCGATCGGCGCACGCGACGAACTCGCACGCGAAGGAATCGCCGCCCGAGTGGTGTCCATGCCCTGCCGGGAGTGGTTTGCCGAGCAGGACGATGCCTACCGGGAGTCCGTGCTTCCCAAGGCTGTGCGCGCCAGGGTCACGGTCGAAGCCGGGATCGCGCAAGGGTGGTACGACATCCTCGGCGACGCCGGGCGCGCTGTAAGCCTGGAGCACTTCGGTGCGTCTGCGGATGGGGCCATGCTGTTTGACAGGTATGGTTTCACCGTTAGCGCCATCGTCGCGGCGGCCAAGGATTCCCTGGAGGAAGCATCATGAGTTCTTTCGTGTCGGTCTGGGCAGGGATCGATGACACCGCCCATGTGGCGGTCACGGCCTCTGGGAAGGCCGCCGAATCCGTCGGAGCCCACGTCGCGGGCCTCGTCGCGGATGGAATCGCCTCCAAGATCGCCGCCCAGGACCCCACCCTGTGGGGGCCGGACGCGGTTCCGGAGTCCTCGAAGCGGATGGGCTGGGTCGATCTCCACGAGACGACCAGGGAGATCCTTCCCGAACTTCGATCCCTCGCCGCGGAGTTGCAGGCGGAGGGGCTGACCCGGGTCGTTCTGTGCGGCATGGGGGGATCGTCCCTCGGTCCCGAGGTCATCGCCAAGACGAACGATCTCCCCATCGTCGTCCTCGATTCGACGGATCCCGGCCAGGTCCGGGCGGCCCTCTCCAAGGACCTCGCCTCGACGGTCGTCGTCGTATCCTCCAAGTCTGGGGGGACGGTCGAGACCGATTCCCAACGGCGGGCCTTCGAGGCGGCCTTCGCGGCCGTGGGCCTTGACGCGACCCGTCACATCGTCGTCGTGACGGACCCGGGTTCTCCCCTTGAGGCCGCTAGCAGAGAGGCCGGATACCGCAAGGTCTTCCTCGCGGACCCCAACGTGGGGGGGAGATTCTCCGTGCTCACAGCCTTTGGGCTGGTGCCCGCCGCCCTTGCGGGAGTCGATGTCGAAGAGATCCTCGATGAGGCCGCCGTCGTTGCCCCGAGCCTGGCTGAGGATACAGAGGCGAACCCCGCTCTTGTGCTCGGTGCCGCGATGGTCGTTGAGGGTCACCCGAACCTCGTCTTCCAGGACACGGGATCGGGGATCGTCGGGCTGGGCGACTGGGCCGAGCAACTCATCGCGGAATCGACGGGCAAGGCCGGGGTCGGCCTCCTCCCTGTGGTGGCGGATGAAGCCCCGGAGCTCGGGGCCACAGGCGTCCTGGACGTAAGGCTCGTGCCCCTGGCGGATGATTCCGGAGACGGAGACATCACCGTCGCCGGAACCCTCGGCGCCCAATTCCTCGTTTGGGAGTACGCCACTGCGATCGCCTGCAGGATCCTGGGGGTAGGTCCCTTCGATCAGCCCGACGTGGAATCGGCCAAGGTTGCAGCCAGGAGCATGCTCGACGCTTCGCCTGAGCCGGAGCCCGTGGCCTTCGTCGACGATGGGATCGAGGTCCGGGCGACCTCGGGGCTCCTGGATGGGGTGACAACCGTAGAGGCGGCTGTTTCCGCCCTGGAGGCCCAACTGAGCCCGATGGGCTACCTCGCCGTCATGGCGTACCTGGACCGAGAGGAATTCGCTGGTCTAGCAGGCGTCCGGGAGCCCATCGCTGCCCGAACAGGACGCCCGATTACCTTCGGATGGGGGCCCCGCTTCCTCCACTCCACCGGACAACTCCACAAGGGTGGGCAGCCGGTAGGGGTCTTCCTTCAGATCACCGGCACTTTCGAGGAGGACCTGCCGATCCCCGGCAGGCCCTTCACCTTTGGCGCGCTCATCGCCGCCCAGGCCGCCGGGGACGCGAACGTTCTGGGGAAGGACCACGGGAGGCCGGTCCTCCGCCTCAACCTGACCGATCGGTCGCAGGTGGAGCGGGTGCGATCGGTCCTGGGGGCCTAGGCTTCGCCGCGCCTCGCCCTGAGGGCCGCCAGCGCCTCCTCAAGGAGCGCCTCGCCCTCTTCGTCCGTCCGACGCTCTTTCACGTATGCGAGGTGGGTCTTGTACGGTTCACTCCTGCCCGGCGACGGCGGTTGGTAGGGATCGCGGCCAGCCGGGAGCCCACATCTGGGGCAATCCCACTCATCCGGGATCTCGCTGGTGTCGCTTGTGGCGAAACTCGGTTTGACGACGTGCTCGTTCGCGCAGAAGTACGCCACCTGAATCCTTGGGGCGGATTCCCCGCGTTCGGCCTCACCCATCGGCCCCGCGCCCACGCGCGAACCCCTGATCGCACTTCCACCAGCCATGTCGACTCCCCTAGGACCAGTACTTGGTGATCAAGCCAAGAAGGATGATGACCATGCCGAAGACGATGACGACGCCCCAGGTGATGCGATCGAGGTTGCGTTCGCCTGAACCCGTGGCGTTGATCCCGGAGGCGATGCCGCCCCCGAACATGTCGGCGATTCCCCCTCCTCGCCCTCGATGCATGAGGACCAGGATGATGATGAGGCAACTCGTGATCACCAGGAGGGTCCACAAGGTCGTGGTCAGGATATCCACGGGGCTCCTTTTCGTTCGGATTGCTTAGTCAGGATACGCGACGTCGGCTAAACCGTCTCACCCGGTCACGTGAGATCGATATCGCACGATCGCCGAGAACTCCTCCGGGTCGAGGCTCGCTCCACCGACGAGAACCCCGTCGACATCCTCCTCGGCCATGATCGCCGCGATGTTGCCCGACTTGACCGAGCCGCCATAAAGGATGCGAATGGCCTTGGCGACCTCGTCCGAGTACAACTGAGCCAAGCGGACCCGGATGGCTCCGCAGACCTCCTCGGCATCAGCAGGGGTCGCGACCTCACCGGTGCCGATGGCCCAGACGGGCTCGTAGGCGATGACGATCGTCGAGACCTTTTCGGCGGGAATTTCAGCCAAGGCACCATCGAGCTGGGCGAGGGTGTACTCCACCTGACGACCCTCCTTGCGGATGTCGAGGCCCTCCCCGATGCACAGAATGGGAACGATACCCGCAGAGAACGCCGCCTTGACCTTGGCGTTCACCATGGCCTCGTCCTCACCGTGGTACTGACGACGTTCGGAGTGTCCGATGGCGGAATAGGTCACCCCGAGGGCGGCGAGCATTCCACCCGAGATCTCTCCCGTGTAGGCCCCGCTCGAGTGCGCCGAGATGTCCTGCGACCCGTATCGGATGGGCAACTGATCCGCGTCGATGAGCGTCTGCACCGAACGAAGGGACGTGAAGGTCGGCAAGACGGCCACCTCGACCTCGGAGTAGTCGTGCTTGGCGTCGCGGAGGAGCCAGGCCAGTTTCTGGACCGCATGGGTTGCCTCAAGATGGTCGAGGTTGAGTTTCCAGTTGCCGGCGATCAGGGGTGTGCGGGTCATGGCTACTTGTCCTCCAAGACGGATAGGCCGGGCAGGACCTTGCCCTCCAGCAACTCGAGGCTGGCCCCGCCGCCGGTGGAGATGTGGCTGAACTTCGACTCGTCGAATCCGAGGAGGCGAACGGCGGCGGCCGAGTCTCCCCCACCGACGACCGAGAATCCGTTGGAATCGATCATGGCCTGGGCGATAGCGCGAGTTCCGGCAGAGAAGGCGTCCCACTCGGACACCCCCACGGGGCCATTCCAGACGATCGTCTTGGCGTCGAGGATCTTCTCGGCGAAGGCCTTCCTGGATTCCGGACCGATGTCGAGCCCCATCTTGTCGGCGGGAATCGCATCGGCGGAAACGATCGAAGTCGGAGAGTCTGCGGCGAAGGCCTCCGCCACGACGATATCCGTCGGCAGGACGATCTCGACTCCGCTCTTCTCAGCCGTCTCGATGTAGCCCCTGACGGCATCGATCTGATCGGCCTCCAACAGGGACGTTCCCACCTCGAAGCCCTTGGCCGCAAGGAACGTGTAGGCCATTCCTCCTCCGACGAGGATCCGGTCGGCCTTGGTGAGAAGGCTCTCAATGACCCCCAGCTTGTCGGAAACCTTGGCCCCTCCGAGGATGACGACGTAGGGACGCTCGGGGTCCTTGACGGCCTTGGAGAGCGCCTCAACCTCCTTCTGAACGAGCAGCCCGGCGGCGCCGGGAAGGAGTTGGGCGACGTCATACACCGACGCCTGCTTGCGGTGGACCACGCCGAACCCGTCGGACACGAAGGCATCCCCGAACTCGGCGAGCTCGGCCGCCAGGGCCTGGCGCTCGTCATCGACCTTCGCGGTCTCTCGGGGATCGAACCGGACATTCTCCAGCATGGCGACATCGCCGTCCTGAAGAGCCGCGACAACGGCTTTGGCCGATTCGCCGACGATGTCCTCGGCCAACGTGACAGGCACCCCCAGGAGCTCAGCGAGGCGGGCGGCCGCAGGGGCGAGGGAATATTTGGGGTCCGGCTCACCCTTAGGCCGGCCGAGGTGCGCCATCACGATGACCCTGGCGCCCTTCTCACGGAGAAGGTTGACGGTGGGGACGGAGGCGCGAACGCGGCCGTCGTCGGTGATGGTGGTTCCGTCGAGCGGGACGTTCAGGTCGGAGCGCAGGAGAACGCGCTTGCCCTTGAGGTCTCCGAGCGAGTCGATGGTCTTCATTTCTCTCCTAGGAAGTGGTGGTCTCGAAAAAGAAACGCCCGCACACGCGAGGAGCGTGCACGGACGTTTCCATAGATCTCGTTAGAGACGCTCGCCCATGTACACGGCGAGGTCCACAAGGCGGCACGAATAGCCCCATTCGTTGTCATACCAGCCGACGACCTTGACCATGTCGCCCATGACCTTCGTCAGACCGGAGTCGAAGATGCACGACGCCGGGTCGGTCACGATGTCGGTCGAGACGAGGGCATCCTCCGAGTACTTGAGGAAGCCCTTGAGGTCACCCTCTGCCGCCTTCCTGACGGCGGCGTTGACCTCCTCAACGGTGGTCTCCTTGGAGGCCGTGAAGGTTAGGTCGGTCGCCGAGCCGGTCGGGACGGGCACGCGCATAGCGAAGCCGTCGAGCTTGCCCTTGAGTTCAGGCAACACGAGGGAGACGGCCTTGGCCGCACCGGTCGTCGTGGGGACGACGTTCAGGGCGGCGGAGCGGGCCCGACGCAGGTCGCGGTGCGGGCCGTCCATGAGGTTCTGGTCGGCTGTGTAGGCGTGGATCGTGGTCATGAGGCCACGTTCGATGCCGATGGCGTCGTTGAGGGCCTTCGCCATGGGGGCGAGGCAGTTGGTGGTGCACGAGGCGTTCGAGACAATGTGGTGCTTGGCCGGATCGTAGGTGGTGTGATTCACACCCATCACGAACGTGGCGTCCTCGTTCTTGCCGGGGGCCGAGATGATGACCTTCTTGGCGCCGGCGTCGATGTGAGCCTTGGCCTTGGTCGCGTCGACGAAGAAGCCCGTGGACTCGATCACGATGTCGGCGCCGAGCTTGGCCCAGTCGAGATTGGCCGGGTCCTTCTCGGCGGAGGCGGCGAACGTCTTGCCGCCGACCGTGATGGTCGTGTCGGTGTACGAGACGTCCTGCGGCAAGCGGCCGAGAACCGAGTCGAATTTGAGCAGTTGTGCAAGAGTCTTGTTGTCAGTCAGGTCATTCACACCGACGATTTCGATGTCTGCGCCTTGCGCCATGGTGGAGCGGAAGAAGTTCCGTCCGATTCGGCCGAAGCCGTTGATTCCGACCTTGATGGTCACGTTTGTCTCCTTGGCTCGCTCCGGAAAGGACCGGTACGGGTTTGAGGTATTGAACTGTGCACACCTGCGTGCGCCGTCCCCGTACGGGACGGGGAACCGTGAATCAGGCTACTACGAATACGGTCGGCTCTTCTCGTGACGAAGGTCCCCGGACGGTGCTCTAGCGTCTAGAGGTCGAGCATGTCCGCGCCGAGCACGGATTCGGTGTCGGGGAGGCCCAACTCCTCCGCGCGCTTGTCGGCGGTCGCCAGAAGGCGCCTGATGCGGCCTGCGATGGCATCCTTGGTCAGGGGCGGATGGGCGAACGCCCCGAGTTCCTCAAGCGAGGCCTCCCGATGATTGAGACGCAGCTCCCCCGCTTCCCGTAGGTGGCCGGGAATGTCATCGCCGAGGATCTCGAAGGCTCGTGCGACCCTGGCTCCCGCCGCGACCGCGGCCCTCGCGCTCCTCCGGAGGTTGGCGTCATCGAAGTTGGCGAGCCTGTTGGCCGTGCCCCGGACTTCTCGCCGGGTCCGTTTCTCTTCCCATTCGAGGACCGAATCGTGCGCCCCCAGTCGGGTCAGGAGCGCACTGATCGCGTCGCCGTCCCGAATGACGACGCGGTCGACCCCCCTGACTTCCCGGGACTTGGCGGAGATGCCCAGACGCCTCGCGGCCCCGACGAGGGCGAGAGCCGCCTCCGGCCCCGGAGAGGTGACCTCGAGGGCCGAGGACCGCCCGGGCTCTGTCAGGGAGCCGTGGGCGAGGAAGGCTCCCCTCCAGGCCGAGACGGTGTCCTCGATCGTCCCCCCGACGACCTGAGGCGGAAGGCCCCGGACGGGGCGGCCCCTATGGTCGAGGAGGCCTGTTTGCCTCGCGAGCGATTCGCCCTCCTTGACCACCCGGACAACGTAGCGGTTGCCCTTCTTGAGGGCGCCTCCGGATACAACGATGATCTCGGACGGGTGTCCGTAGGTCTCTTGGAGGTACATCCGCAAGCGTCGGGCACCGGCAGCTGTGTCGAGTTCCGCCTCGATAACGATTCGGCCGGAGACGATGTGAAGACCCCCCGCAAATCGGAGCATCGTGGCGACTTCGGCCTTGCGACACGAGATCTTCTCGACATTGACGCGAGCCAACTCATCCTTCACCATCGCCGTCAGCGCCATGGGGCTATCCTGCCACGTCTTCCCCCCGCCCTATCCTCCCAGGATCAAGGAGAAAGCCTTTCGGAAGGCATCCGTGAGGGCCTCGGTATCATGGCGATCGACCGTTCCCTCCCTCCGCAACTCCCTGACGATTGGCCGCGCTCCCCAATCCTCGATGAGGGGAAGGAGGCCGGCCTCATCGGCATGGGCTTCGTCGACGATGACGACGGCCGGTATGAAGCCTGGGGCCATGCGTCGAAGAGCCCTGACGTCGTCGATCCTGCCCATGCCGATCGTCTCGTCGTCCTCGTGGGCAATGTTGAGGGATAGGACGCTCCTGGGGCCTGCGGGAACGAGTTCTGCCGCCACAGGCTCCACGAGGAAGTGGGGAAGGACCGAGGAATACCAACTCCCCGGGCCATGGACGACGACATCGGCCTCACGGATCGCGGCGAGGGTCTCTTCCGGAACCTTGGGTGAGACAGGATCGAGCCAGACTCTTGAGATCCTGCCGGGGGCCGTTGCGACGGCCACCTGTCCCACCACTGTCCGAATCCCGTCCTCGAACTCGACGTCGGCGCTGATTTTCAGGGCTTCGCTGGCCAGGGGGAGGACCCTGCCCTCCGCTCGAAGGAGTCGAGCGACCCAGTCGAGCCCCTCGATGACGTCCCCCGTGCGGCTCCATAGGCCAGCGATCAGAAGGTTCCCCAAGGCGTGTCCGTCGAGGGGACCCTCGGTCGAGAACCGGTGTTGGAGGACATCTCGCCACAGGTGTCCCCACTCCGTCTCCTCGCAAAGCGCCGAGAGGGCCATCCGCAAATCGCCCGGGGGCGGAACGTGCAACTCGTCGCGAAGCCTTCCAGACGAACCGCCATCGTCCGATACGACGACGACGGCCGTCAGTCCCCGGGTCAAGGGTCGCAGGGCGGAGAGCGACGAGTAGAGTCCGTGTCCGCCTCCGAAAGCGGTGACCTTGGGAACGATCATGTATCGCGAGCCATGTCTCGGTGGCTGGTCCTGACGACAAGGCCCATGTCCTTCAGGCGCTTGACGACCTCCTCGACAATGGCGACCGAACGGTGGCGTCCGCCCGTGCATCCGATGGCCACGGCGACGAAGTGCTTGTCGTGGGCCTGGAATCTAGAGAGGGCGACCCTCAGGAGGGATACGAAGGCATCCAAGAACTCCTCAGCTCCCTCGGAAGCGAGGACGTGGTTTCGAACCCGTTCGTCGAGACCCGTCAGGGGTCGAAGCTCGGGAATCCAGTGGGGATTGTCGAGGAACCGCACATCCGCGACGAAGTCGGCATCGACTGGGACTCCGTTTTTGAAACCGAATGAGACAACGTTGACGACGAGTTCCGCCTCGCGCCCCACGCCGACTTCGGCAATCAATCTCTCGGCGAATTCCCGGACGGAGGTCTCGCTAGTGTCGATGACGATGTCTGCCAGACTGCGTGCTTCCTCAAGGAGCGCCCTCTCCCGGCGGATTCCATCGAGCAGTGTCCCGTCGCCCTGAAGGAGATTGGGGCGCCGGATCAGTTCGAAGCGACGCACGAGGGCTTCGTCCGTAGCATCGAGGAAGATCACCCTTGGATGCATCCCCGCTTGGACGAGGTCATCCAGGACGGCCTTCAGGTCAGAGAAGAGCCTTCCTCCACGCACGTCCGCCACGGCCGCCAGGCGTCCGTGTCCCTCACGTGCGACTACCCCGACAACCTCCGAAAGCATCGATGGAGGCAGATTGTCGACGACGTACCAGCCGAGGTCGCCGAGAACGTCGGCCGCCTTGCTCCTTCCCGCACCGGACATACCTGTGACGACGATGACCTCGGGCGCCTTCTCCATGCGGGGAATCGGGGTACGCGGAAGCCCCGAGGGGTAGGTGTCTGCCGGAGCCTCGTCGTTCATGGCTCCAGCATGCCATCCTCGGGATGCAGGGCGGAGAAGACGGAGCCTGCGGTGTCGTCTCCGATGCCGGCGACCAGGCTGATCTGCTCGAGCGAAGCCTGCCTCAAGCGCTCGACGGATCCGAAATGGCGGAGAAGAGCCCTGGCCCGTGTGGCCCCGACCCCTGGAATCTGGTCGAGGGCCGAAGCCGTCATCACCTTCGATCGCTTCGCCCGATGCTTCCCGATCGCAAAGCGGTGGGCTTCGTCCCTCACCCTCTGGAGAAGGAAGAGGGCCTGTGACCCACGAGGAAGGACGGCGGGGAAGGGCCGATGAGGCAGCCAGACCTCCTCCATCCTCTTCGCGAGTCCGCACACCGCTATGTCGATCCCGAGCTCCTTGAGAGCGCGCGTCGCCGCCGCGACCTGAGGCTCCCCCCCGTCGACGACGACGAGCTGAGGGGGATAGGCGAATCGGGACCTTTCACGCTCCTCAAGGGGAAGGGCAGCCTCTTTGAGGTATCGGGAGAATCTGCGGGTGATGACTTCATGCATCGCCGCGGTGTCGTCCCGGGCGTCATCGATGGTGAACTGCCGGTACTGCTTGTTTCGGGGAAGGGCATCCTCGAAGACCACCATCGAGGCGACCTGGTTCTTCCCTCCCATATGGGAGATGTCGTAGCACTCGATCCGCAAGGGGGCATCCGACAGCCCAAGCGCTTCCTGGAGCTCCCTCAGGGCAGCCGAGCGGGCGGTCAGATCGGTGGCCCTCTTCAACCGATGCCGGGCGAGTGCCTCGACCGCATTCGCCCTGGAGGTTTCTGCGAGTTCTGCCTTGCTGCCCCGTGCCGGAACCCGAACGTCGACGACGGAGCCCCGGATCCCCGTGAGCCATTCCCTGACCGCGGGCGGAGGAGCAGCGGGCACCAAGATCTCCGGGGGCACCTCCGGGGCTGCGGGTCCGGAATAGGCCTCCTGGAGAAGGAGGGAGACGATTTCGCCCGGGTCCAAGGGGGTCGGCTTGTCGATGATCCAGGCCCGCTCCCCCAAGATTCTCCCGTCCCTGACGTGAAAGACGTGCGCCCCGAACTCGTACTCGTCGTCGGCCAAGCCGATGACGTCGCACGATACCCCTGGGTCGAGCACGACGGCGTTCAGTTCCATGACCGTCGTGAGGGCATTCAGGCGGTCCCTCGCCTTCGCTGCGGCCTCGAACCGCTCCTCGCGGGATGCCGTCTCCATCGCCTCCGTAAGTTCCCTCGCCAACGGCTTCGCGTCTCCGCCGAGGACGGCGCAGACCTTGAGGACCGTCTCCCGGTGTTGCTCCTGGGAAACCCTCCCCACACAGGGGGCCGAGCACTTCTCCAGGTGGGCGAGCAGGCAGGGTTTCCCGGATCTTTGCGCCTGGGAGAAGACCGCAGTCGAGCAGGAACGCATGGGCAGCGCTGTGAGGAGAGTGTCCACCGTCCGACGGATAGCCCACACCTTGGCATACGGCCCGAAGTACCGGGTTCCCTTGCGGCGGGCACTCCTGGTGACGATGATCCTGGGAACGTCCTCATCCCAAGTGATCGCGAGGAACGGATACGACTTGTCGTCCTTGAAAGCCACGTTGAATTGCGGGTCATACTCCTTGATCCATGAGTGTTCGAGGACGAGGGCCTCCACGTCTGATCGAACGACGGACCAATCGACGGATGCCGCCGTCGTCACCATGGCCCTGGTCCTGGGGTGGAGGGCTTGGGGGTCTTGGAAGTAGGAGTTCAGCCGGCTTCGGAGGCTTCGGGCCTTGCCGACGTAGATGACCTTTCCGCGAGGGTCTCGGAACCGATAGACACCCGGACGCGTCGGAATGCTCCGAGGCTCGGGGCGGTACGAGGCCGGATCGGTCACACCGAAAGCCTACGTCGCGTGGGTGCCCGAGAGGAGTCGGGCCAGGAAGCGTCCCGTATAACTTTCCCCGTCCTTCGCAACCTCCTCAGGCGGTCCCGCTGCGACGACGAGTCCTCCGGCGTCCCCTCCCTCTGGACCGAGGTCGACGACCCAGTCCGCCGACTTGATGACGTCGAGGTTGTGTTCGATGACGATGACGGTGTTTCCTTTGTCGACGAGCCCCTGAAGGAGGCTCAGAAGCTTTCCGACATCCTCGAAGTGGAGGCCCGTCGTCGGCTCATCAAGGACGTATGCGGTCCGTCCCGTCGATCGACGCTGGAGTTCCGACGCCAACTTGACCCGTTGGGCCTCGCCCCCGGAGAGTGTGGGAGCGGGCTGTCCCATCCGGACGTATCCGAGGCCGACGTCGACAAGAGTCTTGAGGTGCCGGGAGATGGCCGGAATGGCCTCGAAGAAGTGTGCGGCTTCTTCGATCGGCATGTTCAGGACGTCCGCGACCGTCTTCCCCTTGAAATGCACCTCGAGGGTTTCCCGGTTGTACCGAGACCCGTGGCAGACCTCGCACGTCACGTAGACGTCGGGGAGGAAGTTCATCTCGATCTTGAGGGTTCCGTCCCCGTGGCAGGCCTCGCACCTGCCCCCCTTGACGTTGAAGGAGAACCGGCCGGGCCCGTATCCCCGAACCTTCGCCTCGGGGGTGTCGGAGAAGAGGGTTCGGATCTTGTCCCACACGCCCGTATAGGTTGCGGGATTCGAGCGCGGGGTACGGCCGATCGGCCCCTGATCGACGTGGACGATCTTGTCCAGATGTTCCGTTCCGATGATGCGGGTATGCCGTCCCGCAACCCGACGCGCGCCGTTGAGGGTGTTGGCAAGGGCGGTATACAGGATGGTGTTGATGAGCGTCGACTTTCCGGAGCCGGATACCCCGGTGACCGCGGTGAACAGCCCCAGGGGGAAGGAGACGTCGATGTCCCTGAGGTTGTGCTCCCTCGCCCCGACGATGGTCAGCCATCGCCCGTCGACCTGACGCCTCTCCTGGGGCATCGGAATGGACCTTCGTCCGGAGACGTAGGCGCCGGTGAGCGAAGCCTCGTTGTCGAGGAGGCTCGCCAAAGTCCCCGAATGGACGATCTGGCCCCCGTGCTCCCCTGCCCCCGGTCCGATGTCGACGACCCAGTCGGCTGTTCGGATGGTGTCTTCATCGTGCTCGACGACGATCAGGGTGTTGCCGAGGTCCCGGAGCCGCGTCAGCGTCTCGATGAGCCTCCGGTTGTCCCTCTGGTGGAGGCCGATGCTCGGTTCGTCAAGGACGTACAGCACCCCCACGAGTCCGGAGCCGATCTGGGTCGCGAGACGAATGCGCTGAGCCTCTCCGCCCGACAGGGTCCCGGCAGCGCGAGCGAGCGTCAGGTAGTCAAGCCCGACGTCGAGGAGGAAGCCCAGCCTCGCGTCGATCTCCTTGAGGACCTGGACGGCGATCTGCCTGCCCCGCTCGTCGAGGTCCACCGTTTGCAGAAACCTCCTGACGTCGCCGATGGAGAGTTCGCACAGGTCGGATATGGATTTCCGCCCGACGGTGACGGCCAGGACCTCCGGCTTGAGACGGGCCCCCTCGCAGACGGCGCAGGGGACTTCCCGCATGTAGGACTCGAGCTTCTCGCGGGAGTAGTCGGATTCGGTCTGGGAGTGCAGGCGTTCGATCCAGGAGATGACGCCCTCGAAACCGGTCGTATACGACCTCTCACGGCCGTACCGGTTCCTGAATCTGACGTGAATCCGATAGTCCTTGCCTCTAAGGACGGCCTCTTGGAAGCTCTCGCTCAGGTCCTTGAATGGGATGTCCATGGGGATGCCCATATCGTCCGCCAGGGCCTCAAGGGTCCTCCCGAAGTACTCCGATGATGTCGAGGCCCAGGGTAGGAGCGCCCCTTCGCTCAGGCTCTTCTCGGGATCGGGGACGACGAGGTCGGGATCAACCTCAAGGCGGATCCCGATGCCGGTGCACTCCGGACAGGCCCCATAGGGGGCGTTGAAGGAGAACGTCCTCGGCTCGATCTCTTCGAGGGTCAGGACGTGGTCGTTCGGGCAAGCCCGCTTCTCCGAGTATCGCCGGGGAGGTAAATCGCCGTCGACGGGGTCGATGATGACGAGCCCATCCGCCACCTTGAGGGCCGTCTCGATGGAATCCGCGACCCTCTGCCGCATGTCGTCTTGAGCGACGAGCCTGTCCACCACCACCTCGATGGTGTGCTTGAGCTTCTTCGCCAGAATGGGGGGCTCCGCAAGGGACACCGTCTCCCCGTCAACCCTGGCCCGTGAGAATCCTCGCTGCTGGAGGTCCTCGAAGAGGTCCTGATATTCCCCTTTGCGACCCCGGACGACTGGGGCGAGCACCTGGTAGCGGGTGCCCTCTGGCAGGGCCAGGACCGAGTCGACGATCTGTTCGGCCGACTGCGCCTGGACCCGCTCCCCGCACTCAGGGCAGTGCGGGGTCCCCACTCGGGCGAAGAGAAGGCGGAGATAGTCGTAGACCTCCGTGATGGTGCCGACGGTCGAACGGGGATTCCTGCTCGTGGACTTCTGGTCGATCGACACCGCGGGCGACAATCCCTCGATGAAGTCGACGTCGGGCTTGTCCATCTGACCCAGGAACTGGCGGGCGTAGGCGGACAGGGACTCGACGTATCGCCGCTGCCCCTCGGCGAAGATGGTGTCGAAGGCCAGCGAGGATTTCCCGGAGCCGCTCAAGCCGCTGAAGACGATGAGCGAGTTCCGAGGCAGGTCGAGATCCACGGACTTGAGATTGTGTTCTCGCGCCCCTCGCACACTCAGGAGGTCATTCACGGGTCAATGGTACGTGCCATTCCCGATTCGAACATCTGTTCGACCGGCGTGTCTTCCCTTCCCGGTATTTCGGAGTTCCATCCCTCAGAATGGAGCCATGCCCACCTACACGATCGAGTATGACTACGATGACCGAACCGAGGAACGGATGGCCGTTCGGCCCGACCACTTGGCTTACCTCAACGAACTCGTCGACGAGGGCACGATGCTCGCGTTCGGGAGGTATGACGACGATGGGGAACCCGGAGCCCTCCTCATCGTCGAGGCGGATGACGCCGACGAGGTCGAGGAGCTGATCCGCCACGATCCCTACGTGATCGCGGGTCTGGTCCCCTCCCACCGCATCCGGAACTGGCCCGTCATCTGGGGCGCGGTCTACGCGGAGGACTAGTCGTCCGGTGTGTCGTCGACGACGACCTTCCGCGCTCGATGCCTTCCTCCGATAACGCTGGCGACCGCGGTGATGGTGAGGGTGACGAGGATGAAGGACAGGGACAGTGCGATGCCGATCTCAGGAACGGATTCGACGGGCTTGCCTCCGTTGAGGAACGGCACGCTGTTCACGTGCAGGGCGTGGAAGACCAACTTGAGTCCGATAAAGGAGAGCACGATCGCCAATCCGTACGAGAGGTAGATCAGGCGCTTCAGGAGGCCATGGACGACGAAGTAGAGCTGGCGGAGGCCCATGAGGGCGAAGGCATTCGCGGCGAAGACGATGAAGGGGTCCGTCGTCAGGCCGAAGATCGCGGGAATGGAGTCGACCGCGAACAGGACGTCTGTCGAGCCGATGGCGATCATGACCATGAGAAGCGGTGTCACGAGGCGTTTGCCCTGTTCACGAACGACGAGAGTCGTCCCGTGGTATCGCTTGGATGAGGGCAGGATCTTCGAGATCTGACGCAGGATCCAGTTCTCCCTGTACTCTTCCTCCTCCTCGATACCGCCTCGTGCCACCCCAATGGCCGTCCACAGGAGGAAGCCTCCGAAGATGTAGAAGACCCACGTGAAGGCCGATATCAGAGCCGCTCCTGCCAGGATGAAGAGCAGTCTCAGGATGAGGGCCAGGACGATGCCGAACATGAGGACCCGCTGCCGGTAGATCCTCGGCACGGCGAATCTGGTCAGGATGATCAGGAAGACGAAAAGGTTGTCGAC
Organism: Demequinaceae bacterium; assembly: GCA_016933155.1. Lineage (GTDB taxonomy): Bacteria > Actinomycetota > Actinomycetes > Actinomycetales > Demequinaceae > JAFGBM01. The sequence goes on from JAFGBM010000007.1 coordinate 161,783, forward strand.
CGAGAGCGACTTCTCGGTGATGTATCCCGCCATGAATTCGGCCGCGCTGACCCCATCCCTCCACCAGATCATCGAGGCGCCGAAGACGATCGCGATGGCGATGTAGAAGACCGACCACCAGGCGGCCTCCTTGAAGGAGGGTTCGTGCGATTTGCGGACCTGGTAGTAGAACTCGAACGTCATCAATCCGAGCACCAGTCCGATGGTTGCCGCCCACTCAATGGTCAGGGTCACGTCCCCCATCCTAGAGATATGACAACAGGCCCCAGCGCAGGCCCGTTTACGACGTGGCCTCGAGCATCTGGCGGAGCTCGCGCTTGAGTTCGGCGACCTCATCTCGGAGCCTGGCGGCGAGTTCGAAGTGGAGTTCGTCCGCTGCCGCCCGCATCTGGGCGCTCAGATCCTCGATGAGGGCCGTCAACTCCTCCGTCGCCGCCCCCTCGAGTCGAGGGGTCCGCAGGGCCGGGGCCTTCCCCGCTCCCTTGCCCCCCCGAGACCGGAGGACGTCCTCGGTATCGGCGTCCTCTCGGGCGAGCATCTCGGTGATGTCGCCGATCCGCTTGCGAAGGGGGGTGGGGTCGATCCCATGGTCGGCGTTGTAAGCGATCTGGATCTCGCGCCTGCGGTTCGTCTCGTCGATGGCCCTGGCCATCGAATCGGTGACCGAGTCCGCGTACATGTGGACCTCACCGGAGACGTTTCTGGCTGCGCGGCCGATGGTCTGGATGAGGGATGTCCCCGATCGGAGGAAGCCCTCCTTGTCGGCGTCGAGGATCGACACGAGGGACACCTCTGGAAGGTCGAGACCCTCCCTCAAGAGGTTGATGCCGACCAAGACGTCGAACCTCCCCTGACGGAGCTCGCGAAGGAGTTCGACCCTTCGCAGTGTGTCGACGTCGGAGTGCAGGTACTCGACCCGAATGTCCTTGTCCGCAAGATAGGTGGTCAGGTCCTCCGCCATCCGCTTGGTCAGGGTGGTCACGAGGACGCGTTCGTTCGCCTCGGTGCGCTTTCTGATCTCCTCCAGGAGATCGTCGATCTGCCCGGTCGTGGGCTTGACGACGACCTTGGGGTCGACCAGGCCGGTCGGTCGGATGATCTGTTCGACCACTCCATCACCCTTGGAGAGTTCGTAGGATCCGGGAGTCGCGGAGAGGTACACGGTCTGTCCGGTCCTCTCGAGGAACTCGTCCCAGGTCAGGGGACGGTTGTCGAGGGCGGAGGGAAGTCGGAACCCATGCTCGACCAGGGTCCGCTTGCGCGATCCGTCCCCCGCTGACATGGCTCCCACTTGGGGCACCGTCACGTGAGACTCGTCGATGACCAGGAGAAAGTCCTCTGGGAAGTAGTCCAGGAGGGTGTGGGGCGGGGTGCCGGGGGCCCGGTTCTCGATGTGTCGGGAGTAGTTCTCAATCCCCGAGCACATGCCGACCGCTCGGAGCATCTCCAGGTCGTAAGTGGTCCGCATCTTGAGCCGTTGGGCCTCCAGCAGTTTCCCTTGGCTTTCGAGTTCGGCCAGCCGCTCCGCCAGTTCCTCCTCGATCGCCTTGACCGCACCTTGCATCTTCTCCGGGCTGGCGACGTAGTGGGAGGCCGGGAACACCGCGACCTGGTGGTGCCGGTCGAGGACCTCACCCGTGACCGGGTGAAGGGTGTGGAGAGCCTCGATCTCGTCTCCGAACATCTCGATCCGTATGGCGTACTCCTCGTTGACGGGGATGATCTCGACGGTGTCCCCCCGAACCCTGAACGTCCCCCTGGTGAAGGCCAGGTCATTGCGGGAGTACTGGATCGCCACGAATTGGCGGAGGAGCGCGTTCCTTTCGATCTTCTGACCCACCTCGAGAAGCATCATCCCGTGAATGTATTCCTCGGGTGTGCCGAGGCCATAGATGCAGGACACCGTCGCGACGACGACGACGTCCCGTCGCGTGAGGAGGGAGTTGGTCGCGGAATACCGGAGCCGCTCGACCTCCTGGTTGATGGAGGTGTCCTTCTCGATGTAGGTGTCCGTCTGGGGGACGTAGGCCTCCGGCTGGTAGTAGTCGTAGTACGAGACGAAGTACTCGACGGCGTTGTTCGGCAGAAGGTCACGGAACTCGTTCGTCAACTGCGCGGCAAGGGTCTTGTTGTGTGACAGCACGAGCGCCGGCCTTTGGAGGCGTTCGATCAGCCAGGCGGTGGTCGCCGATTTGCCGGTTCCTGTCGCCCCGAGGAGGACGACATCCCTCTCCCCTGCCCGGATTCGGGCCGCGAGTTCCTCGATTGCCTTGGGTTGATCCCCGGAAGGCTGGAAGTCCGAGACGACCTTGAAGGGGGCCTCGGAGCGTCGGAGGTCGGGAGTCACTTCTTCACGCTAGTGCTGCCCTGTGACACAGGAAGGTGCTCCCGCCAGAAGCGATCCACCTGCATGTTCAGGGACTCGACCGTGCCCGACCCGTCGAGCACGACATCTGCCTGGACGGCACGCTCCTCATCCGTCGCCTGCGAGGCGATCCGCGCCTCGGCTTGTTGCCTCGTCATCCCCCTCTCCTGGATCATCCGACGGATGCGAAGCGCCTTGGGAGCCGCGACCGTGACCACGATGTCGAACTGGTTGCCCTGATCCGTCTCCACCAGAAGGGGCACGCTGTGGAGGATGACGTGGTGCCCCTCTTCCCTGGCCGTGCGTTCGGCGGCGATCGCGAGAGAGTAGATGTACGGATGGGTGATGGCGTTCAGGCGCTCGAGGCTTTCGACATCGCTGAAGACGATGTCGGCGAGAGCAGTCCGGTCCAACTCGCCGTCGACGACGAGGGCGTCTCCGAACTCCCGTGCGATGTCCGCGAGGGCGGCCGAGCCCGGCTTGACAGCCTCGCGAGCGAGGTCGTCGTGATCGATGACGTACGCCCCCAACTTGGCGAAGTGGCGGGTGGCGACGGACTTCCCGGAAGCGATCCCCCCGGTCAGCCCAACGCGAGACATCACTCCCCTGTGAGCTTCTCCCTGAGCGCGGCGAGTCTCTCGTCTGACGCCAGGGTTCCGCCCTCGGAAATGGTTTCCTCAGCGACGGTCGGCGCTTTCCGCTTCTTCGGGGCGGGTGCGGGTTCGGACTCGGCAGCCTCGGCGGCAGCCGCGTCCTGCTTGGCGATGAAGACCTTGTGGGCCATCCAACGGTCGTGAGCCCGACCGTAGTCGGCCTCCCACGCCTCGCGTTGGTCTTCGAATCCCTCGCGCCATTCCTGGGTCTCCGGGTCGAAGCCCTCGGGGTACTTGTAGTTGCCCTTGTCGTCGTATTCGGCGGTCATGCCGTACAACGCCGGGTCGAAGTCTTCCCCATCGGGGTCCACGCCCTCGTTGGCCTGCTTGATCGAGAGGGAGATTCGACGTCGCTCAAGGTCGATGTCGATGATCTTGACAAAGACGTCCTCGTCAGCGCTGACGACCTGCTCGGGCAGTTCGACATGCCGGACGGCGAGCTCGGAGATGTGGACGAGGCCCTCGATTCCCTCGAAGACCCGTACGAAGGCTCCGAAGGGGACGAGTTTGGTGACCTTGCCGGGAACGATCTGGCCGATCGCGTGGGTGCGGGCGTAGACGGCCCAGGGGTCTTCTTGGGTTGCCTTGAGCGAGAGGGAGACGCGTTCGCGATCCATGTCGATCTCGAGGATCTCGACGTCGACCTCCTGGCCGACCTGGACGACCTCCCCGGGGTGATCGATGTGCTTCCAGGAGAGCTCGGAAACGTGCACGAGGCCGTCGACGCCTCCGAGGTCGACGAATGCCCCGAAGTTCACGATCGAGGACACCACGCCCTTGCGGATCTGTCCGGGGGCGAGAGCCGTCAGGAAAGTCGACCGCACCTCGGATTGGGTCTGCTCGAGGAACGCCCGACGGGAGAGGACGACGTTGTTGCGGTTCTTGTCGAGTTCGATGATCTTGGCCTCGATCTCCTGCCCGATGTACGGGCCGAGGTCGCGGACGCGCCGCATCTCAACGAGGGAGGCGGGCAAGAAGCCCCGAAGACCGATGTCCACGATGAGGCCGCCCTTGACGACCTCGATGACGGTTCCCGTGACGATCCCGTCGTCGTCCTTGATCTTCTCGATCGATCCCCAGGCCCGCTCGTACTGGGCACGCTTCTTAGACAGGATCAGGCGGCCTTCCTTGTCCTCCTTGGTGAGGACGAGGGCCTCGATCGTGTCTCCAACGCTGACGATCTCGTCGGGATCGGTGTCGTGCCGGATGGACAGCTCGCGTGCGGGGATGACGCCTTCGGTCTTGTAGCCGATGTCTAGGAGGACTTCATCTCTGTCGACCTTGACGATGACGCCGGACACGAGGTCCCCGTCGCTGAAGTTCTTGATGGTCGCATCGACGGCGGCGAGGAAGTCTTCGCTCGAGCCGACGTCGTTGAGGGTGATCTGGGTGGACTTGGGGGTGGACGGGGACATTGGGGAGTGGGCTCCGATGGATGGGTGGGTCGTATGGATGATGGACGTGGCAAGGCGCAACAAACTGCACGAATGCCGCCCGCCATGCTACCCCGTCAAGGGGTCCGGCCACAAAGCGGCTTGAAGGCCTAGAGGCCCCTGACGACGTCCAGGATGTCCTTGGGAACCCGTTGGGACTTCCCCGCGGCCTCCTTGAGGTCGACCATCTTGATCTTCTCGCCTCGGAGCGCGGCGAATTTCTGGGTGACGCCCTCGGTGGCGGCGTCGATCGCCGCAACCCCCATCCGGGTGGCGAGGAACCGGTCCCTCGGGGTCGGGGTCCCACCGCGTTGGACGTAGCCCAGGACCGTCAGCCGCGTCTCGAACCCGGTCCGAGCCTCGATGGCCCTGGTTACGTGGGCACCCATCTCCCCGGCGATGGGATTGCCCTTATCGTTGTGGGTCCCCTCGGAATCCCAGCTCGTGCCCTTCGCGGGGGTGGCGCCCTCGGCCACCGTGACGATCGAGAATCCCTGTTGACGGTGGTGCCTACGCTGGATGCTCTTCGAGATCTTGTCGATGTCGAAGGGCTCCTCGGGCGCGAGGATGATGTCGGCGCCGGAGGCGATGCCCGCGCAGACGGCGATCCAGCCGCAGTGGCGTCCCATGACCTCGACGACCATGACCCTGTTGTGGGACTCCGCGGTCGAATGGAGGCGATCGATCGCCTCCGTCGCGATCATCATGGCGGTGTCGAAGCCGATGGAGACGTCGGTTCCCGCGACATCGTTGTCGATGGTCTTGGGGATGCCGATCACCGGCACCCCGGTCTCCCCCACCTTCGATGCGGCGTTCAGGGTTCCGTCGCCCCCGATGCAGATGATGGCGTCCAGCTTCTCGCCTTCGACGATCTCCTGCACCCGCTCGAGGCCCCCGGGCTCTTCGTGAGGGTGGCACCTGGCCGTCCCCAGCATCGTGCCCCCCAGGACGAGGGTGCCCCGAACGTCGTTCCTGTCGAGGGGAACGGAGTCGCCGTCGAGGAACCCCCTCCACCCATCCCGGAATCCGATGATCGAATGCCCGTGCTCGGTCGTACCGCGTTTGACGATGGCCCGGATCGCGGCGTTCAGGCCGGGGCAGTCTCCGCCCCCTGTGAGAACAGCTATGCGCATGGGACCAGCGTAGTGTGCATGACCCGAACAACCGGACGATTAATGTCCCGCCTCGCGCCAGGTGGCGCCGACCCCGACGTGCACCTCCAGGGGGACGGTGAGGTCTGCGGCGCCGGCCATCTCCTCCACCAGTATCTCCTCCACCCTCGTCCTTTCCCCGGGCGCCACCTCGACCATCAGCTCGTCGTGGATCTGGAGAATCTGCCGAGAACGAAGGCCCTCCGCCGCGAGGCGGCGGTCGATCTCGATCATCGCCCGCTTGATGAGGTCGGCCGCACTCCCCTGGATGGGGGCATTGAGTGCCACCCTTTCGGCCATCTGTCGACGCTGGTGATCGGAGGAGATGAGGTCGGGATGATAGCGGCGGCGACCGAAGATCGTCTGGGTGTATCCCACCTTCCTGGCCTCCTTGACGACCGAGGCCAGGTAGTCACGAACGGCTCCAAACCTTGCGTAGTAGTCGTCCATGAGCGTCTGCGCCTCCCCGACGGGCGTCCCGAGTTGACGGGCCAACCCGTAGGAGGAGAGGCCGTACGCGAGGCCGTAAGACATGGCCTTGACCTTGGTCCGCATCTCCGGGGTCACCGCCTCGGGCTGCACCCCGAACACCCGGGATCCGACGAACCGGTGGAGGTCCTCGCCCGCTTTGAATGCCTCGATCAGTGCCGGGTCCCCGGACAGGTGGGCCATAATGCGCATCTCGATCTGGCTGTAGTCCGCGGTCAGGAGGGTCTCGTACCCCTGGCCGACGACGAAGGCCTCGCGGATGCGGTGCCCATCTTCGGTCCTGATGGGGATGTTCTGGAGGTTCGGGTCCTTCGAGGAGAGTCGTCCTGTCGAGGCGACCGTCTGCGAGAAGGTCGTGTGGATGCGGCCGTCCGTCCCGATCGACGAGATAAGGCCCTCGATGATCTGGCGCAGTTTGGCTGCGTCCCGATGGGCGAGCAGCGCCTCGAGGAAGGGGTGGGGCTTCTTCTCGTACAGTTCGGCGAGGGAGGCGGCGTCCGTCGTGTAGCCGGTCTTGATTTTCTTCGTTTTCGGCATGTCCAGCCTGTCGAAGAGGACCTCCTGGAGCTGCTTGGGAGACGCGAGGTTGACCTCGACCCCTCCGATGGCGGCATGGGCGGCTTCCTCGGCCCGTTCGGCCCTCGACAGGCATTCCTTGGACATCGCCTCAAGGAGCGACCGGTCGACGCCCACCCCTGCGGTCTCCATCCCCGCCAGTACACCGATGAGGGGGAGCTCCATGTCCCGGTAGACGGGGTCCATGCCCCGCTCGGACACCTCCCGTTCGAGTTCCGCGGCCAACTGGGCGACCTCAGAGGCCCTGCCTCCGGCGGCCTCGGCCGCCGACGGGCCCATGCCGAGGTCGAGTTCGCCAGCCTGTCCTCTCTCCCCCGAAGCAAGGCCGAGGTAGCGCTGGGCGACGGATTCCAGGTCGAATCGACCTTGGTCGGCTTGGACAAGGTAGGCCGCGATCTCGGTGTCTCCGTCGATTCCCTCGAGTTCGTAACCCCGGACCGCCAGGGTGTGCCAGGCGTCCTTCGCTCCGTGGAGGACCTTGGGGACTCCGGAATCGGCGAGCCAGACCCCGAGCCCCCGGTCCTGGTCTTGATCGAGGGATGCCAGGTCGATCCCCCACACGCCGCCCCGCTCGTCCGCGACCCCCAGCGCGTCGGCTCCCGCGTAGAGGAACGAACGTGCCCTCAGAGCCGTCACCTCCGTCACCGCACCATCGAGTTCGACCTTCGTGGCCCCGGACGCCTCGTCCTCCATCACACCGACGATGATCCCGCCCCCAGCCTTTCGATCCGCCCCCTTCGAAAAGGCGAGGAGCTTCGGTCGAAGGCTCCTGAACTGAAGGGCGTCGCAGACTCGGTGGATGGCATCGGCGTCCGCTTCGGTTCTCCGAAGGTCGTCGATCGTGAGGGGAAGATCCAGGTCGGTGACGAGGTGGTTGAGTTCTCGGTTGAGCTTGACTTGCTCGAGATTCTCCCGAAGGCTCTCCCCCGCCTTGCCCGGGATGTCCGGGGCGGCCTCGATGATCCCGTCCAACCCTCCGTAGGTCTCGATCCACTTCGCTGCTGTCTTGGGGCCGACGCCGGGAACCCCGGGCAGGTTGTCGCTCGTCTCCCCGACGAGGGCGGCAAGGTCGGGATACTGCTCCGGAGATACCCCGTGCTTCTCCCTGACGGCGTCCGGAGTCATGGTGTCGAGCTCGGAGACACCGCGGCGGGGATACAGAACGGTGACCTTGTCTGTGACCAACTGAAGGGTGTCCCGATCGCCGGAGACGATAAGGACGTCGAGCCCGGCCTCGGCCGCCTGGCGGGCGTAGGTCGCGATGATGTCGTCGGCCTCATAGTCGGCCTTGTCGATGACCGGGAGCCCCAGAGCCCCGAGGACGTCACGGAGGAGGGGGACCTGGGGGATGAACTCCGGAGGCGTCTCGCCCCGCGTTCCCTTGTACTCGGGGTACCTCTTGGTGCGGAACGTCCCCCCCGGCAGGTCGAAGGCGACGGCAATGTGGGTGGGCTTCCGCCCCTCGACGATGCTGGACAGCATGCTCGAGAATCCGTACACAGCGTTGACGGGCTCACCCGTCGTGGTGTGGAAGTTGTCGAGGGGAAGGGCGTAGAAGGCCCGGAAGGCCACGGAGAAGCCGTCGATGAGGAGCAGGGTTCCCTTGTCCGAGTGGCTCACCCTGCCAACCTATCCCGTCAGGGTGACGGCCGAGACCCCCGATTCTACGCTGTTCGCTACGGCGTGATCGAAATGCTCGCGACGAAAGCGTCCAGGGCGTCGATCGAGGGGAAGAAACTGTCCGTGGGCTGCGCGTTGAGCATGTCGACGTTCTCGGCGACATAGGAGTCGTATACGTCATAGAACTCCTGCTGGGTCATGCCTTCCGGCGGCCAACTGGAGTCGGGCAGCAGGGGGTGACTGATCAGGAAGACGGCCGAAACCCAGAACTGTCCATCATCGGTCATGGCCTGATAGGTGTAGAGCTCAGGGTTGCCGAACGTGCCCATGTCTTGAGTAAACCCGGTCAAATAACGGATCCCGGTGCCATCGTTGAAAGGGATCACTTCATACTGGGCGTAGTAGAACTGGCCCTGCTCAAAGTTGAAGAGAAACGGCAGCACTCTCCACCCTTCGAGGATGGGGTCAACGCCGCTCGTCAAGGCCTTGAGGTTCGCAACGATCCCGGCAACGTCGTCCACCATGGTGGAGTATTCGGCAACTGGGTAGATCGAGATCCCCGGGCTCCAATAGCCCGCAAGTGGATATCCCTCCAACTCAATCCTGATGTACTGAGGATTCCCATTCCACTCGTCGTTGATCTCGGGAACGATCTCGCACGTGATGCCGGAGCCCAGCGCCGGATTGAGGGCAAGGGACACACCTTCGCATGTGAAGGCGACAGGCTCCCCCGAAGGCTCCGGTGACGGGGTGGCAGCAGGCGTGACAGCGGCCGTCGACCCCGGCGTGACGGTGGCCGTTGGGCCGGTGCAGCCGCAGAGCAGGATCGACAGAACAACCAGGGGCAGGGGCGGGCGCTTCATGAGGCCTCCTCGTGGAACGATTCGGGCAGGCTGACAGGACTCAGTTCAGACCGTAGAACGAAACTCGGCGGCAAACGGTTGGGGTGCTTCTACGCTAGGGCGTGATCGTGATGCTCGCGACGAGAGCGTCCAGGGCGTCGATCGTGGGGGTGAAGTCCGTGGACGCCGCCGCGTCGAGTAGGCCGACCGCCGTCAGGATGTACGGCTCGTAGCCAATGCTGAACTGCTCCCACGTCTGAGCACCGAGCCCGGCATCGGCGTCGGCTGGGAGGGCGGCGAGGTTGATCGGCATGATCACCGACACCCACGACTGTCCGTCGGTCGTCACCCCTTGGTAGGTGTAGAACAGGTCGGTGTTGTTCACCGGCACCGTGTACTGGGCGAACTCCGTGAGGAATCGGATCCCGTCCCCGGAAGCGAAAGACACCGCCTGGTACTGGGCGAAGAACGCCTGGCCGGCGTTGAAGACGGGCAGGAAGGGCAACGGCATTCCGAAGGACGACGCGAAGACAGGGGCTGAGCCACCGCCTGTCAGACCCGCAAGATCCGCGACGAGGCCGGGCACCGCGGCCGGCAGTAGTGCCGTGTAGTCCGCGATCGGGTATACGTCGATGCGGGCCTCGAAGAACGTCCCCGCGAGCGGATAACCCTGGAGCGTGACCCTGGTGAACTCGGGGTGGGGCTCCATCGACGTTGCGTCTGCGGGAATTGTCGTACACGTGATGCTGGAGGCGAGTGCAGGATCGAGGTAGAACGAGAGATCATTGCACGTCGCGTTGAGCGATGGCGTGGTCGGACCCGATGGCGAGGCGGGCGCCGCGGGAGAGCAGGCACACAATGCCAGGGACAGAAGGGCGAGGGGGGCGAGTGAGCGTTTCATGGTGGCTCCTTCTTTCACGGAATGAGGACGATGCTTGCCACGAGGGCGTCGAGCATGGCGATCTGAGGATCGAAAGACTCCGGAGATTGCGCATTCAACTGATTGACGATGTTGGTCATATAGGTGTCGTACCCCGTCCAGAAATCGTCCCACGTCATTCCAACGGGGGGAACGTCTGCACTGGCGGGAAGAATCGGATGCTGGGTCGGAAGTAGCGCGGAAACCCAGTACTGACTGCCTGTCGTCAAGCCCTGGAACGTGTAGAACGTCCGGTCGTTCCCAAGCGGAACCGCGTCGAACGACTTCTGCGTGATGAAGCGAATCCCGTCGCCGTCGGCGAACGAGACCACCGCGTACTGGGCGAAGGGACCCGGGATCCCACCCTCTTGAGGCAGCACCGGCATCGGTGTCGGCGCCGAAACGCCGTAAACCGGGGGCGAGCTTGCGCTCAGCAGACCCTGAAGTGTGGCGAGCGCATCCGGGAACGTGGAGGGATCGGCGATGCCGTACTCGTCGACGGGCATGACGAAGATCTGTGGGCTGATCGGATTCGTGGCGGATGGAGAGTACCCCAGGAGGGTGATGCGCGTCATCTCGGGAGCGGGATTCATCGGCCCGGGGTCCGCGAGAACGGTCTCGCAGGTGTAGCCCGTCGCCAGCGCGGGATCGAGGTAGAACGCGATCTCGTTGCATATGGCGTTCGTGGGGGACGGCGGTGTCGCTGATGGCTCATCTGACGGGGTGGGTGTGACCGGCGTCGGTGTCGCAAATGGGGTCGGGGTGGCGAGACTCGAAGGACTGCAGGAGCACAACGCGAGAGCCGTGAGGACAAGGGGGACGATTAAGCGCTTCATGGCGTTTCCTTCCGGATGGGACCTAGTATTCTCCGAGATTCCGACCTCCGCAGGTCGCGTTTCTGCATATTTGCACCCTATCCATGCCAACCTATCCCCTATGGACAACGACTTGGCGGGGATTCTCGCAGCACTTCCCTCGGGCACGCTCATCGAACGGATGGGAATCGAGGTCACCGAGGCGTCTCCGTCTCGCGTGGTCGGAACGATGCCCGTCGAGGGGAACCTCCAGCCTCAGGGCCTGCTCCACGGGGGAGCTTCGGCCGCCCTGGCCGAGACCCTGGGAAGCCTCGCCGCCAGGGCCCACGCGGGCAAGGGCAAGATGGCCATGGGGGTCGACCTCTCGATCACCCACCACCGGGCTGTGACGGAAGGGCACGTCACCGGTGTCGCGACGCCGCTCTACACGGGAAAGACGACGGCCACCTACGAGATCGTTCTGTCGAATGATGCGGGCGACAGGGTCGCGACGGCGCGGCTCACCTGCGCCATCCGCCCGATCCCCAGCCGCTAACCCTTCCCCTTGTCCTTGGGGCCCATCTGGTCAATGACGGCTTCGGCCACCTCCCGCATCGTCAAACGCCGGTCCATAGAGGTCTTCTGGATCCACCGGAACGCCTCCGGCTCGTTCAGGCGCATCTTCTCCATGAGGAGACCCTTGGCGCGTTCGACCTTTTTTCGGATCTCCATGCGCTCGGTGATGTCCGAGATCTCGGCCTCGAGGGCCTTGATCTCAAGGAAGCGGGAACGGGCGATCTCGACCGCCGGGATCAGGTCGGCGGGAGTGAAGGGCTTGACGACGTAGGCCATGGCTCCGGCGTCCCTCGCCCGCTCGACCAGTTCAGTTTGGGAGAAGGCGGTCAGGATGACGACCGGTGCGATGCGTTCGTTCGCGATGTGCTCGGCCGCGGTGAGCCCGTCCATGACGGGCATCTTGATGTCCATGACGACAACGTCGGGATGGTGCTCGCGCGTGAGGGCTACACCCTCCTCGCCATTGGCCGCCTCCCCTACGACGTCGTACCCGCCTTCCTGGAGGGTTTCGACGATGTCCATGCGGATGAGGGCCTCATCCTCGGCGACGACGGCCCGCCTGGAGACCGTGGAGGCCTCTTGCTTGACGTTGGCGGCCTTGACCTCGACCTTGATCTCATCGAGGTCGACCTTGGGTGTCTCGGCGTCGGCCTTGACCGCCTCGGCTTCGGCCTGGGGTTCCTGTGGCTCGGTCACAGGCGATAGCCTAGTGCTCCAGCCCCGATAGCCCAACCGGCAGAGGCAAACGGCTCAAACCCGTTCCAGTGTGGGTTCGACTCCCACTCGGGGCACTTTCCCTGGAATCGGCCGACGCGCCCATCCCACTAGCCCGTCGTCAGTCGGAACAGCCCTCGCTTGGCCAGGTGCCGTAGTCGGGCTCCCAACAGATGCCGCTTTCTTCTATCGGCTCCTTGAAACGCCAGTCATCATGGATGTAGTCGACGTCGATGTGGGTAAGCCAGGAGGTGTGATTCTCTTCGGCCATTCGGATCTTGTCGGTGTTGACGAACGGATCACTCCACCAAGGCGGGTCTTCCTCGTCCCAGCCCGGATCGCAGCACTGACCGACCGGGAGTTCCGAGTGGATGCTGTTGATGCCGGCCTCCCGCATGCCCGTGAGGCAGGTTTCGTTTGACGAGAGGCTGGTGTATCCATGCCAGGCCACCGAGGCGTTCGACCAATCGACGTCGAGGCGTTGCACATCCTGCAGGACGGCAGCGGAGTTGGTGAGGCCGGAGTAGGAGAAAAAGAGGACGTGGGTATCCGGCGCGTGGCTGCGGATGAGGTCATACATGTCCTGGTTCAACTGAATGGTGTCGTCGCTCGAGGGTGCACCAAGATACTCGGGCTCGTTGTATATCTCGTAGACGACCCAAGGCATGTCGGCATATCGAGGGGCGTAAAAGTTCCAGAAGTCCGTGGCGAACTGATAGTCAAATGACAACCCGGTCGCCCCGTTCCCGATGGTGAGAACGCAGTACAAGCCCAGTTCGCCGCACCACTGGACGACGACGTCGATCTGATCGACGTAGCCCCCCGCGGGCACTCCGTCGCCATACATCTCCCCATACAGATGCAGCGCGTTGAGCCCCAGACCCCGAATGTCCGCCAGGTCTTCCCGATCGGGAAGAAGCCCCATGTGATCGACGGCCCAGTAAGCGCCACGGACAAGGGTCCCTCGATCGGTGACCACCGTGCCGTTGGCAAGTTGGACTCGACCTCGGGGGGCGGCATCCCCGTTGGGTGCGATCTCCAATGGGGAGGCATGGGAATCGGTGGGCGTCGGCGGCGTCGGAGAGCCTGATGCGACGCAACCCGTCATCGTGATGAGAAGAAGCGCCATCGCTCCCCAAGCCGCGGTCTTGAACACGATTCACCTCCTTGCACCAGTTCAGGACGCTACCACCACTCCCCGACGAAACAGGCCTTCGTATCGTCGGGTGAGAAGACCGTTAAACGGAGGACCAGCGTGTCGGGGAGGCTGCCTAATGTGACGTTGTGGTTGTCGGTTCCGTCGGGGACGTCCCCTGCGGCGTACTCGGCCAATCGCGCCAAGCCCTGCCCCACCGAGGGGCCCCGGGATCAATCAAACGGCCCCCGGGGTGACCGGGGGCCGCTTGAGTCGAAATGGGTCTGTCTACTTCTTCTGTTCCGACAGGGCGGCCTGAGCCGCAGCCAGACGGGCGATCGGCACACGGAACGGGGAGCAACTCACGTAGTTCAGACCGAGCTTGTGACACAGCCCGATCGACTTGGGATCGCCGCCGTGCTCACCGCAGATGCCTACCTCCAACTCCTTGCGAACCTTGCGGCCTTCAGTGACCGCCCAGTTCATGAGTCTGCCGACGCCGTTGGGGTCGATGCTGGCGAACGGGTTCTCATCGAGTATCCCCTGCTGGAGGTACTCGATGAGGAAGCTGGACTCTGCGTCGTCCCGGCTGATGCCGAAAGTTGTCTGAGTCAGGTCGTTGGTACCGAAGGAGAGGAACTCGGCGTATTCCGCAATCTCGCCTGCGGTCAGCGCCGCCCGCGGGATCTCGATCATGGTGCCGAACTTGTAGGCAACCTCCATTCGACGCTCCTCCATGACCTCCTTAGCCTCTGCCTCAAGGACCCCACGCTGACGCTTGAGCTCGTTGACGTGACAGGTCAAAGGAATCATGATCTCCGGGTAGACCGTCTTGCCTTCTTCCTGAACCTCGCATGCCGCCTCGATGATGGCGCGGACCTGCATTTTGGTCAGTTCGGGGATCATGATGCCCAGCCGGACACCTCGAAGACCGAGCATGGGGTTGGCCTCACGCAAGCCCTCGACGCGGTGCAGCATCCGAGTTTCCTCTTCGACGGCCTCGAGGATCTCGTCGATCTCCTTCAAGGTGCCGGCCTTCATCAACCGGATCTTGCGGTCGGCGAGTTTGTTGGTGAGGTCCTCGAACGAGGGCAGGAACTCGTGGAGCGGCGGGTCGATCAACCGGATGATGACCGGAAGGCCGTCCATCGCCCGGAACAACCCGGCGAAGTCTGCTCGCTGGAACGGGAGCAACGCCTCCAGCGACTCGCGCCGCTCGGTCGGGGTCGCGGCCGTGATCATCTTCTGGACGATCGGCAGACGCTCGGGCTCGAAGAACATGTGCTCGGTGCGGCACAGCCCGATGCCCTGCGCCCCGTACCCACGGGCTCGCTCGGCGTCCTGAGGATAATCGGCGTTGGCCCAGACCTGGAGCCGACGGAAGTCATCGGCCCACCCCAGCAATTTGGACAGCCAGGGGTCGTCCAGGTCGGGGATCATCGTCTCCATCTGCCCGACATAGACCTCACCGGTGGTACCGTCGATCGAAATCCAATCGCCTTCCTGGATCTCACGTTCCCCGATGGCCATGACCCGGGCATTCAGGTCGATGTTGAGTTCCGAAACACCCACAACGGCGGGCTTGCCGAACTGGCGGGCCACAAGCGCAGCATGGCTCGTTCGGCCGCCTCGGCACGTCAGGATGCCCTGGGCGGCAAGCATGCCGTGGACATCGTCCGGCTTGGTCTCGGGACGGACCATGATGACCTGCTTGCCGTCCTCCTTGGTCCACCTTTCGGCCAGGTCGGCGTCGAAGGCGACCACACCGACGGCGGCCCCGGGGGAGACGTTGAGACCGGTCGCGATGTGCGTGCCGGAATCGGAGGCCTCCTCCTTGGACTTGGGAGTGAACTGGGGGTGCAGGAAGAAGTCCAACTGCTCAGGCAGGACTCGCAGGACGGCCTCCTGAGGCGTGATCAGCCCCTCGTCGGCCATGTCGACGGCGATGCGGACCGCCGCCTGGGCGGTGCGCTTCCCATCGCGGGTCTGAAGGAGCCAGAGCTTGCCACGCTCGATGGTGAATTCCATGTCCTGCATGTTGCGATAGTGCTTCTCCAGGGCCTTGGCGATCTTGTCGTATTCCGCATACGACTCCGGCATGTCCTTCTTGAGGTCATCCATCGTGCGGGTCACGCGGGTGCCAGCCACGACGTCCTCGCCCTGGGCGTTCGGCAGGTAGTCGCCCTCGAGATGGGGCTCGCCCGTGGTAGAACTGCGGGTCATAGCGACGCCGGTGGCCGAGGTGTCGCCCATGTTGCCGAACACCATCGTCTGGATGTTCACCGCGGTGCCGAGGTCGTGGGGGATGTTGGTGGCGTTGCGGTAGTCGACCGCGCGCTTGCCCATCCACGACTTGAAGACCGCCTCGGTGGCCAGCCTCAACTGCTCGTAAGGATCGGTCGGGAACTCGATGCGGGCGTAACGCTCCACGATGGCCTTGAACGCGGCCACGATTTCCTTGAGGTCTTCGGTGCTCAAGTCCGAATCGCTGTCGACCCCACGCTTCTCACGCTGAGCCTCCAGAACCTCCTCGAAGGGCTCGTCGCGAACCCCGAGGACGACGGATCCGAACATGTGGACGAGACGACGGTAGGAGTCATACACGAACCGGTCGTCACCGATGAGTTTCACCATGCCCTCGACCACTTCGGGATTGAGCCCGACGTTGAGGACGGTGTCCATCATCCCGGGCATCGAGAACTTCGCGCCGGAGCGGACGGAGACCAGCAAGGGATTGGCGGGGTCGCCGAACTTCTTTCCCGTCTTGGACTCCACGTCCTTGAGGGCGGCCAGGACCTGGTCCCAGGAACCCTCAGGAAGCTTCGAACCCTTCTGGTAGGCGTTGCACGCCTCGGTCGTGACGGTGAAGCCCGGAGGCACCGGCACCCCGATGCGGGTCATGTCGCCGAGGTTGGCGCCCTTGCCGCCGAGGAGTCCGCGGACCTTGTCCCAGTCGCCGCCGACGTACTCCTGCGCCTCGTCCACCTGGTCGAAGCCGTATACCCAGCGCTTCGAGGCCGTGGACTTCTCTCCGTCGGTCTTCTTCGTTGTAGCCATCGTGGAGCCTTCCCTGTCCGTCTTGGATCATGCACCTTTGCAGGATCGACCTTCACGACACCGTGATGGTCAACCTGTCGCAGTGTAGCGGGAAGAAGTGGCGGGTGTGTAACGCCGACCCGTTGCCAGTTCTCCTAGCCGACCGGCTGCCCAACCTGGCGCACGAGAAGGGAGTTGGTCGTCCCCGGAGTCCCGATCGGGGTGCCCGACACGACGATGATCATCTCTCCCATTTTGGCCACGCCCGTCTCCTGGAACCGCTCGTCCACGAGCGCCACCATCGACCTCACGTCGGGAACCCTCTTCACGAGTTCCGCCTGGACACCCCAGGACAGGGCAAGGCGCGCCCGGGTGGACGGGTCCGGCGTGAAGGCGTACATGGGAATGTGGGACCTGAGGCGGCACATGCGCCGCGCGGAGTCCCCCGACTGGGTGAAGACGGCGATGGCCTTGACGTTGAGGCTCTCGGCGACGTCGACGACCGCTGCGGTGATCGCCCCGCCCTTGGTCTTCGGGAGCCAGGTGAAGGGGGCGATCCTTTGGTGCCCGTTTTCCTCGGTGAACTGGATGATGCGGGCCATCGTCTCGATCGTGATGATCGGATACTCGCCGATCGAGGTCTCGCCGGACAGCATGACCGCATCGGCTCCGTCGAGGACGGCGTTCGCACAGTCGGACACCTCCGCTCGCGTGGGACGCGGCGTATCCGTCATGGACTCGAGGACCTGAGTCGCGACGATGACGGGCTTGGCCATCGAGCGGCAGAGGTCGATGGCCTGCTTCTGGAGGAGGGGGACCTCCTCAAGCGGCATTTCGACCCCGAGGTCGCCTCTCGCGATCATGATGCCGTCGAATGCCTTGACGATCCCCTTGAGGTTCTGGATGGCCTGAGGCTTCTCGACCTTGGCGATGACGGGAATCTTCCGGCCGACCTCCTTCATGATCTTCTTGACGTCCTTGTAGTCCTTGGCGGACCGCACGAAGGAGAGGGCGATGAAGTCCGCGCCCAGATTGAGGGCCCATCGGAGGTCGTCGGCGTCCTTGTCGGACAGGGCCGGGACGGAGACCGCCACACCCGGGAGGTTGATGCCCTTGTTGTTCGAGACCTTTCCCCCGACCTCGACCTTCGTCACGACGTCCGTGTCGGTGACCTCGAGGATCCGAAGGGTCACCTTGCCGTCGTCGATGAGGAGGGGATCACCGACACGGGCGTCGCCCGGCAAACCCTTGAATGTCGTGCCGCAGATCTCCTTGGTGCCCTCGACGTCCCGAGTCGTGATGGTGAAGGTGTCTCCCTCCTCGAGCTCGTGAGGGCCATTCGCGAACCGCTCCAGGCGGATCTTCGGTCCCTGGAGGTCGACGAGGATGGCAACGTTGCGGCCCGCTTCTTCGGCGGCTTGGCGGACGTTGTCGTAGGCGAGCTGGTGTTCCTCGTAGGAGCCATGGCTTCGGTTGATCCGGGCGACGTCCATGCCGGCCTTGACCATCGCTCGTACCTCATCGATGGTGGCCGTGGCGGGACCGAGTGTGCAAACGATCTTTGCGTTTCGCATATCTCCAACTTAGGTCTAGGGCGCGCGGAGCGCGAGTGTCCGCGGGGTAATCGGAGCGGGAAGCTCCGTGCTTCCCATGAGAAAGGTGTCGATCGCGGCGGCCGCTGCCCGACCCTCGGCGATCGCCCACACCACGAGTGATTGTCCACGACCGGCATCTCCGGCAACGAACACGCCCTCAGCGGTGGTGGCGAAACCATTGTCTCGCGCTATCGAGCCGCGGGACGTGACCTCAGTCCCGATCTGCCCGGTGAGGCTGGCGGTGTCCGGACCGGTGAAGCCCATCGAGATGAGGACCAGATCGGCTGGAATCTCTCGAACAGTGCCGGGGGCGGCGCCACGAGACCCATCTGGCATGATCTCGGTCCGGGCCACCCGGAGAGCCTCGACGTGCCCGTTTTCGTCGGCGAGGAACTCGAGGGTGTTGGCCCAGAACTCCCTCTCTCCCCCCTCCTCATGGCTTGTCGAAACCTCGAACAGCAGGGGGTGGGTCGGCCATGGCTGCGACCTCGGGTCCCGTTCTTCCAGGGGACGCATCCCGATGGCGAGCGTCGTGACTGATGTCGCCCCCTGACGAAGGGCGGTGCCCAGGCAATCGGACCCCGTGTCCCCTCCCCCGATGATGACGACGCGCTTGCCCGTCGCTGTGATCTGGTCCTCGACCTTCTCCCCGGCCGAGGCCCGGTTGGCCTGGGTGAGATAGGGCATGGCGAAGTGAATGCCCGAGGAGTCCCTCCCCGTCACCGGGAGGTCTCGGGGAATACTCGCTCCAGTGGCGATGAGGACGGCATCGTGCTGTGAACGGAGGGCGTCCCAGCTCGGCTCCTCGCCCACCATCACCCCCGTGAGAAACCGCGTCCCCTCGGCGATCATCTGCTCGACCCTGCGGTCGATGTGCCGCTTCTCCATCTTGAAGTCCGGGATGCCATATCGGAGGAGTCCTCCGAGCCGGTCGTCCCGCTCATAGACGGTGACGGTGTGGCCTGCCCTGGTCAGTTGCTGTGCCGCCGCAAGCCCTGCGGGGCCGGACCCGACGACGGCCACCGTCCGTCTCGTGGTCCGCTTGGGAATGATCGGAACGACCAGACCGTCCTCGAAGGCCTTGTCGATGATCGATACCTCGATGTGCTTGATCGTCACGGGCGGCTGATTGATGCCCAAGACGCAGGAGGTCTCACAGGGGGCGGGGCACACCCGCCCGGTGAACTCCGGGAAGTTGTTCGTCGCGTGAAGGCGGTCGATCGCCTCCTGCCACCTCCCTCGCCAGGCGAAGTCGTTCCATTCGGGGATGAGGTTACCGAGCGGGCAGCCTTTGTGGCAGAAGGGGATGCCGCAGTCCATGCATCGACCCGCCTGCCGATGGAGGGCCTCGGGGTCCTTGGCCTGTTCGTCCTTGACGGACCGCCAGTCCTGGAGCCGCACGGAAACGGGCCGGCTGGGGGGGACCTCCCTCTCCCGGTCGCTGAGGAAGCCGAAGGGATCAGCCACGGGTCACCTCCAGGAACTCCTGCCAGGCACCCGGGGCGTTGAGGTCCCCACCCCTGGCCTCGATCTCGGCCAACACCTTCCTCACTCGCGCGTATTGGGCTGGAAGGACCTTGGTGAATCTCGACTTGGCCTCGTCCCACTCCGACACCAGGGTTCGGGCTTGCGGAGAGTCCGTTTCCTCAAGATACCTTTCGAGGAGGCGCCGCACGATGGCCTCGTCCTCGGCATCCAGGAGGGCCAGGGTCAGTTCCCCGCTCTCCAGGGCTTCGGCGTTGACACGTTCAGGCCGGAGGTCGAGAACGTATCCCGTCCCCCCGGACATTCCGGCTCCGAGATTGCGTCCGACGTTGCCCAGGATGACGGCGACTCCCCCCGTCATGTACTCAAGGCCGTGGTCGCCGACCCCCTCGACGACAGCCGTCGCCCCGGAGTTCCGGACGAGGAATCGCTCACCCACCTGACCCCTGAGGAAGATCTCCCCACCCGTCGCGCCGTACCCGATGACATTGCCGGCGATCACGTCAGTGGAATCATCGAGCGAGGCCTCTTTCACGGGCCGGATGACGACCCTCCCCCCGCTCAGGCCCTTCGCCACGTAGTCGTTGGCCTCACCGAAGAGCCGGAGGGTGATGCCCTTGGGGACGAAGGCCCCAAGGGACTGCCCGGCACATCCGGTGAGCTCCACCGTGATGGTGTCGTCCGGAAGCCCCTCCGAGCGGTAACGCTTGGTCACCTCGTACCCCAGCATGGTCCCGATGGCTCGGTTGACGTTGCGGACCTTGCGGCGGATGGTGACGGGCTCGCCCCGGTCGAGTGCGGCCTTGGCCGCCCTGATGAGAGAGCGATCAAGAGCCTTGTCGAGTTCGTGATCCTGGACGGTTGACTGTCGCAGGGCAACCCCGGCCGGAGGGGTTGCGAGCACGGGGGTGAGGTCGAGGCCTTGCGCCTTCCAGTGGTCGATCGCCACTCGGGTGTCCAGCACCTCGACGTGTCCGATCGCCTCGTCGAGTGACCGGAATCCGAGTTGGGCCAGAATCTCCCGGACCTGTCGGGCAATGTATTCGAAGAAGGTCACCACATATTCGGGTTTGCCGGTGAATCGGGCCCTGAGTTCGGGATTCTGGGTGGCCACGCCGACCGGGCAGGTATCCCGGTGGCAGGCCCGCATCATGACGCACCCGGATACCACGAGAGGGGCCGTCGCGAAGCCGAATTCCTCGGCCCCGAGGAGCGCCGCGACAACGACGTCTCTTCCGGTCTTGAGTTGTCCGTCGACCTGGACGACGATGCGGTCACGCAGCCCATTCATGACGAGGGTCTGCTGTACGCTGGCCAACCCGATCTCCCAAGGCGTCCCGACGCGCTTCGGCGAGGTGATGGGACTCGCCCCTGTTCCCCCATCCCAACCGGAGATGAGGACGACATCGGCTTTGCACTTGGATACCCCGGCGGCAACGGTCCCTATCCCCGTCTCTGATACGAGTTTGACGTGGATCCTGGCCTTCGGGTTGGCGTTCTTGAGGTCGTGGATGAGTTGCTTGAGGTCCTCGATGGAGTAGATGTCGTGATGAGGCGGCGGAGAGATCAGGCCGACACCCGGGGTGGACAAACGGGTCTCGGCGATCCACGGATACACCTTGCGGCCGGGGAGGTGGCCCCCCTCACCCGGCTTGGCCCCCTGGGCCATCTTGATCTGGATGTCATCTGCGTTGACCAGGTATTCGCTCGTTACGCCGAATCGGCCGGAGGCCACCTGCTTGACCGCGCTGCGTTTCTCGGGATCGTAGAGACGTGAGGGTTTCTCTCCCCCCTCGCCGGTGTTCGAGCGTCCCCCCAACTGATTCATGGCGATCGCGAGAACCGTATGGGCTTCCTCCGATATCGATCCGAACGACATCGCCCCCGTCCCGAAACGCTTGACGATCTCCGAGACCGGCTCGACCTCCTCAAGGGGGACAGGTTCGCGATCCGAGACGAAATCGAAGAGTCCCCGAATAGTCATGAGGCGTTTCGCCTGATCGTCAATGCGTTCCGAATACTCGTTGAAGACCGAGTATTGCCGCGTCCTGGTCGCATGCTGGAGCGAGAACACCGTCTCGGGATCGAAGAGGTGTTCCTCTCCCTCGCGCCGCCACTGGTAGTCGCCCCCGATCTTGAGGCGACGGTGCGGCAGGATCGAGCCCGAGGGTGGAAATGCGTCGAGATGCCGGGAGGCTACCTCCTCGGCGATGATGTTGAGCCCGACGCCGTCGATCTGGCTGGGGGTGCCGGTGAAGTGCTTGTCGATCAGATCCTTGGACAATCCGACGGCTTCGAAGGTCTGCGCGCCTCGGTAGGAGCTCAGGGTGGAGATCCCCATCTTCGACATGATCTCCAGCACCCCGTCCCCGAGCGCTCGGACGAGGTTGTCTTGGGCCTGCTCCGGTGTCAGGTCGCCAAGGAGACCCCTCATCGCCATCTCCTCCACGGTCTCCATGGCGAGATACGGGTTGACGGCGGCAGCACCGAAACCGATGTGCAGGGCGACGTGGTGGGGTTCTCGGATGTCTCCGGCCTCGACGATGAGGGATACCCTGGTCCTGGTGTGGCGTCGGACGAGGTGTTGGTGGACCGCGCTCGTCAGGAGGAGCGACGGAATCGGTGCACGGTCGGGATCGGAATCCCGGTCCGAGAGCACCAGGATGCTGATGCCCTCGTCAATCGCGGCATCGCATTCGGACAGGATCTCCTCCAGTCGGTTCTCCATCCCCCGCCCCCCCTCACGGATGGGATAGAGCCCGGAGACCAGCCGAGACCGGAAGGCCGATCCGTACTGCGGGACGTCCTCGATGTGAACGATCTTGGCGAACTCGTCGTTGTTGAGCACGGGGAAATCGAGCACGAGCTTGCGAGCGTGCTCGGGCAACGGGTCCAGGATGTTGAGTTCCGGACCGACAGCGCCCCCCATCGAGGTGACGATCTCCTCCCTTTTCGCGTCGAGCGGAGGGTTCGTCACCTGGGCGAAAATCTGTGTGAAGTAGTCGAATAGCATCCTCGGACGGCTGGAGAGAACAGCCGGGGGGCTGTCGTTTCCCATGGCCCCCAGGGGTTCCGCCCCGCGGAGGGCCATGGGCGTGAGGAGCACCTTGAGCTCCTCCTCGGTATACCCGAACACCCGCTGACGACGGACGATCGACTGGGTCGAGTAGGTGACGTGCTCCTGCTCGGGAAGCTCGGAGAGCCGCAGGGTGCGCTCGTCCAACCACTCCTGGTACGGGTTCTCGGCGGCGAGGGAAGACTTGATCTCCGAATCCTCGATGATCCGTCCCTGCTCGGTGTCGACCAGCAGCATCCTGCCCGGCTGAAGGCGTCCCTTTCGGACGATGGAGGACTGGTCGATGTCGAGGAGGCCCGCCTCGGATCCGGCGATCACCAGGCCATCCGATGTCACCCAGAATCGGCCTGGACGCAAACCGTTTCGGTCGAGGACGGCTCCGACCAGGGTGCCGTCGCAGAAGTGCAGGGCCGCAGGACCGTCCCACGGTTCCATGAGGGAGCCGTGGTACTCGTAGAACGCCCGTTGGGCCGGATCCATGTCGCGCGAGTTCTGCCACGCCTCGGGGATCATCATGAGGATTGCGTGAGGCAGACTCCGTCCGCCGAGGTGGAGCAGTTCGACGACCTCGTCGAAGCTCGCCGTGTCCGAACCCCAGGCGCTGCAGATGGGCACGATGTCGTCGATGTTCCCCAGGGGGGCGTATTCCAGGAGCCCCTCCCGGGCGGACATCCAGTTGCGATTCCCCCTGATCGTGTTGATCTCCCCGTTGTGGGCGATCTCCCGGAGCGGTTGGGCGAGTTTCCACGACGGGAAGGTGTTGGTCGAGAACCGCGAGTGGACGAGAGCGATCTTCGAGGCGAAGTCCGGGTCCAGAAGGTCGGGGAACACGATCTCGAGTTGATCCGTGGTCAGCATTCCCTTGTAGACCAGTGTTCTGGAGGAGAGGGAGGCGAAATAGACACCTAAGGCCCGATCCGCTCTGCGCCTGATGCGATACATCTTCCTGTCGAGGTCGATGCCCGACAGATTCGGAACGGTCATGAACACCATCCGGAAATCCGGCATGCTCTCGCGGGCCGTCGGACCGACAGGAGCGGGATCGGTCGGGACGTCACGCCAGGCAAGCACCTCAGCCCCCTCCACGGTCGCCGCCGCTTCGATCTCGGCGATCTGCTCCTCTTGCTCCCCCGGAGTGAGGAAGGCGATGCCGACGGCGTATGAACCTTGGGGGGGCAAGTCCACCCCGGCGACCTTCCTCAGGAAGGCATCGGGAATCTGCGTGAGGATCCCGGCGCCGTCTCCCGTCTCCACCTCGGCGCCCACGGCCCCCCGATGCTGAAGGCTTTTGAGGGCCGTCAGTCCGGCGTCGACGATGTCCCTGCCCGGCCGATCGCGGAGGGTCGCCACGAAGGCAACCCCACACGAGTCGTGTTCGAACGCGGGATCATATAGCCCGCTAGCGGACCTATGGAGGCCGTCCTGAGGGGACATCTCACCGTCCTTCAACCGTGCCGAAGCGCACACAAGATGGGCCTTATACATTTTGTGGGCGTCTTCGTCCCGTAAGTGCGGGGACCTTCAGCGTATCGCGATCGGGAAAGATCCCCTTGAACTAGGTCTTTGCCGCCTGGTCAGACGGCTCCCCCGAACGACCGCGAGTGGGGGCATCATCGATCATTTCACCGGAATGTTTCCGTCTGATTAAGGCAAACATGGCAATCCCGAGCACGAGGACCAGGATCGACACCCAGACATTGATCCTGACCCCGAAGACGTGAACGGCTTCGTCGATCCGAAGCATCTCGATCCACAGCCTCCCGGCTGTGTACACGACGACGTACAGCCAGAACACCTCCCCGAAACGGAGCCGGAGCCGCCGGTCGAGGATGAGGATGAGGGCGGCGCCCGCCAGGTTCCAGAGAAGTTCGTACAGGAACGTCGGATGGAAAAGAGTGTCAACGGGGTACTGAGAAGGGAAGGACGGCTGGTAAGGCTGCACCTCCAGACCCCACGGCAGGGTTGTCGGGCCTCCGAAGAGTTCCTGATTGAAGTAGTTGCCGACCCGCCCGATGGCCTGAGCGATGAGAACCCCGGGGGCTGCGGCATCCATGAAGGCGGAGAAGGAGACGTTCAAGCGTCGACAGGCGATCCAAGCCCCCAGAGCGCCGATGGCGACCGCTCCCCAAATCCCCAGGCCTCCCTGCCAGACCTTGAAGGCGTCCAAGGGGCGCCCTTCGGCGCCGAAATATGGGCCCGGAGTCGAGATCACGTGGTAGATGCGTCCCCCGACGATTCCGAAGGGGACCGCCCACAGGGCGATCTCCTCGACCGCCAGGGGGTCTCCGCCCCGAGCCACCCATCGACGACGAGCGAGCCAGATGGCGAAGAAGATCCCCGTGAGGATGGCGATGGCGTAGGCGTGGATCTGAAGGGGCCCCAGGTGGAGGGCATCCCAGCCTTCTGGAGGGCTGGGGATCTTCGTCGCGATCATGTTCTCTTCCTCGCTCCCTCGGCGATCTCGGACACCTTGCCCCTGAGCGCCTTCAAGCCCTCCTCCAGGTTGGGTGCCTCAGCGAGGGCCCGGACGAAGGCACTGCCGACGATAACACCGTCGGCGTACTGGGCGATCTCCGACGCCTGAGTCCCGCTGGATACGCCAAGACCGATGCAGACAAACTCCGCTCCGGCCTCCCGTGTCCGGTTTACCAACTTCTCCGCCTGATTGCCAACGGACGACCGCTCCCCCGTCACCCCCATGAGCGACGTCGCGTACACGAAACCCGTGGACGCCTCAACCGTCATGTGGAGCCTCTCGGGGGTCGTGCTGGGGGCCACCAGGAAGATGGAATCGAGGCCGTGTCGGGCCGCCGCCGCCCTCCAATCCCGACCGATGTCGGGAGTGAGATCGGGGGTGATGACCCCGACCCCTCCCGCAGCGGCTAGATCCAAGGCGAAGCGGTCGAGCCCGTACTGAAGTATGGGGTTGTAATAGGTCATGACGATGGGAAACGCGCCGACCTCGGAGACGGCCTTGACGGCCACAAAGGCGTCGGACACCCGGACCCCCGCCTTGAGGGCCGCTTCTCCCGCGTGTTCGATGATCGGGCCGTCGAGAACCGGATCGGAGTAGGGTATCCCGACCTCGACGATGTCCGCCCCGGCATCGACCATCGTCCTCATCGCCTCGATCGATCCCTCAACCGAAGGGAAGCCGACGGGAAGATACGCGAGGAGGGCGGCCCTTCCTTCGGCTCGGGCCTGTCTCAGGCAATCCGTGAGAGCGCTCATCCCTCCCCCTCAGGAAGCAGGCCGAACCACCGTGCCGCCGTCTCGACGTCCTTGTCCCCCCGCCCAGACAGGTTGACGAGGATGGTCGCCGACGGTCCCTCCTCCTGCCCGAGCTTGACGACCCCGGCCAGGGCGTGGGCGGACTCGATGGCGGGAATGATCCCCTCGGTCTCGCTCAGCAGCCTGAAAGCCTCCATGGCCTCGGTGTCCGTGATCGGCCAGTACTCCGCCCGGCCGATCGTCGCGAGCCAGGAGTGCTGGGGGCCGACCCCCGGATAGTCCAATCCGGCGGATATCGAGTGAGAGGTCAGGGTCTGACCGTCCTCGTCCTGGAGGAGGAAAGAGTGGGAGCCGTGAAGCACCCCCGGCCGTCCCCCGATGATCGCCGAGGCATGCCTTCCTGTCTCGATTCCGTCTCCGGCCGCCTCGCATCCGATGAGCCGGACATCGTCGTCGAGGAATGCGTCGAAGATCCCGATCGCGTTGGATCCCCCGCCGACGCAAGCGACGATGGCGTCCGGGAGTCCCCCGATGGCGAGCATCTGCTCCCTCGCCTCGACCCCGATGACCCGCTGGAAGTCCCGAACCATCGCGGGGAAGGGGTGGGGGCCCGCTGCCGTTCCGAAAATGTAGTTGGTGGTTTCCACGTTCGTGACCCAGTCTCGATAGGCCTCGTTGATGGCGTCCTTGAGGGTGCGGGAGCCGGACTTGACCGTGACGACGGTCGCGCCGAGCAGGCGCATCCTCGCCACGTTGAGCGCCTGCCGCTGGGTGTCTTCCTCTCCCATGTAGACCACGCATTCGAGGTCCATCAGCGCCGCGGCGGTCGCGGTGGCCACGCCGTGTTGCCCCGCTCCCGTCTCCGCGATGACCCTGGTCTTGCCGATGCGCTTGGTGAGGAGTGCTTGTCCGAGCACGTTGTTGATCTTGTGGGATCCGGTGTGGTTCAGGTCCTCCCGCTTGAGGATGACCCTGGCTCCCCCCGCGTGCTGGGCGAAACGGGGCACCTCGGTCAGGATGCTGGGACGGCCGGAGTACTCGACAGCCAGTCGGGTGAGTTCCTCATGGAAGACGGGGTCGACTCGCGCCTTGTCGTACGCGTCCGTCAACTCGTCCAAGGCCGCCTGGAGTGCCTCGGGGACGAAACGCCCGCCGAAATCGCCGAAATACGGGCCGGGGGCCCCTTGAAGGGAATCTGTCACGGACGAACCGCCCGAAGCGCGGGGTGGGCGCCTGCCGCGACCATCTCGGCCACGGCGGTCCGCGGGTCACGATCCTTGACGAGGGCCTCGCCGACGAGGACGGCATCCGCACCCAAGCGGGCGTATTCGACGACATCATGTCCGTCGCGGATTCCCGACTCGGCGATCTTGATGATCCCCTCGGGAATCAGGGGGGCCACACGGGAGAAAGTGGATCGATCGACCTCAAGGGTCTGCAGATTCCGGGCGTTGACGCCGATGATGCGCGCCCCGGCGTCGAGCGCCCGGGATACCTCGTCGGGTGCATGGACCTCGACCAGCGCCGTCATCCCCAGGGAACACACCCGTTCCACGAGCGATTCCAGGGCCATCTGCTCCAGGGCGGCCACGATCAGGAGGACCATGTCCGCCCCATGGGCACGCGCCTCCCACACCTGATATGGGGTCACGATGAAGTCCTTGCGGAGGAGGGGAATCTCGACCTTGGCCTTCACGGCATCGAGATCGCACAGGTTCCCGCCGAACCGTCGCTCCTCCGTGAGGACGGAAATGACCGAGGCCCCCCCGGCTTCGTATTCCGTTGCGAGCGCGGCGGGATCGGTGATGTCGGCGATGTCGCCTCTGGACGGGCTGGAGCGTTTGACCTCGGCGATGACCGCCACTTCCTTGCACTGGAGTACCCGAAGGACGTCCTTGGCTTCGGGTTGACGGGAGGCTCGCTCCTTGAGGGCGTCCATCGGCGTCTTCGATTGACGAGCTTCGAGGTCCTCCAGAACTCCGGCGATGATGCCGTCGAGAATGCTCATGATCCCGTCGCTCCCATGCCCCCATGGTAGCCGCCGGTGACGCCCCCTCTTCACCGGTCTGGTTCCCTCCACGACCCGTCCGATCGCCGTCGAGGGGCTATCGAGAGGGGGTTACTCCCCTCAGCCTTGAGGCAAGGGACACGGCTCTCACGATGGCGGCAGCCTTGTCCCTGGTCTCTTGGGCTTCACGGACCGGCACGGAGTCCGCCACGATGCCGGCCCCGGCCTGGACGTGGGCCGTCCCTTCCGCGATGTAGGCGGTTCGGATGGCGATGGCCGTGTCCATGTTCCCGGTGAAATCGAAGTACCCGACGGCACCCCCGTAGAAGCCCCTGCGGGCGGGTTCCACCTCATCAATGAGGGCGATCGCCCTGGGTTTGGGTGCCCCGGACAAGGTCCCCGCGGGAAAGGTCGCCGTGAAGGCGTCAAGCGGCCCGTAACGTCCCTCCAGCGTTCCGACGACCGTCGAGCAGATGTGCATGATGTGGCTGTATCGGTTGACTGCCATGAAGTCGACCACCTCGACCGTGGTCGGGTCGCAGACCTTGGCAAGGTCATTTCTGGCCAGGTCGACGAGCATGATGTGTTCAGCTCGTTCCTTGGGGTCGGCGAGGAGTTCCTGCTGGAGCGTGACGTCTTCGTCAGGGGTGGCACCGCGAGGCCGTGAGCCTGCGATGGGGAAGGTGAGGACCCTTCGATCCTTGACGGCGACCATGGACTCCGGACTCGCCCCGACCACCGCGAAGTCCCGGCCCCCCGCGTCCCGCAACTGGAAGTAATACATGTAGGGACTCGGGTTGAGGGTCCTGAGCACCCGGTAGACATCCAGCGGAGATGCCGCACACTCGACGTCGAACCTCTGGGAGGGGACAACCTGGAACACCTCCCCGTCCCTGATGGCCTCCTTGCAGACGTCGACCACCCGCTCGTACTCGCCCTCTGGGGTCCGATGCGAGACCCTCGGTTCCGATGGCTCTCCGTCAAGGACCGACACCTCCGTTGGGGGTGCCGATTCGAGGGCCGCCTCCATCGCATCCAGCCTGGCCACCGCATCGATGTATGCCGCCTCGATTCCGGTCTCCTTGGCGTCGGCGTTGACGGCGTTCGCCATGAGCCACACGCTGCCATCGTGGTGGTCGATGGCGGCCAGATCGGTCGCGAAGAGGAGGTGGACGTCCGGGACCTCGAGCTCCCTGGGGGCATCCGACGGCAGAGTGGGTTCCCATTGGTGGATGATGTCCCAGCCGAGGACGCCGACCAGTCCCCCAGTTAACGGAGGAAGACCCCGAATCTTCTCGGATTTCATTTCCTCTAGGGCTTCTCGGATGGCCTCGAGAGGCGGCCCATCGTGAAGGCCGACGGGAACATCCCCCGTCCATCGGCCCTCCGATCCGGTGGCCGTGAACTGCGCCCGCGAGCGGACGCCGACGAAGGAGAACCTTGCCTTGGCCCCGTCGGGCTCCGCAGATTCTAAGATGAACGTCCCCGGGGCCTGAGCGGCGAGGGCACGGTAGACCGCTACCGGGGTGACCCCATCGGCCAGGAGTCTTCTGACGACCGGAACAACCCGGTGGCTGGACCCCAGGGCGACGAACCCCTCAAGGGTCGGCCAGGTCCTTCCCCAATCGAGGGAGACCGGATCGTCAAGCATCGGCGCCCTTCTCCCTGGAGCCCTCGACGGCCCCCAGGTCCCCACCGGCGTCAAAGCAGGTCCTCTCCCCTGTGTGGCAGGCCAGACCCACCTGGTCGACCTTGACCAATACCGCATCGGCGTCACAATCGAGGGAGACGGACTTCACCCATTGAGCATGACCGGATGAGTCGCCTTTCCTCCAGAGGGACTGCCGGCTCCGGCTCCAGAACACGACCCTTCCCTCGCGCAAGGTCAGGTCCAGAGCCTCGTCATTCATCCACCCGACCATGAGCACCTCACCGGTGTCGTGCTGCTGGATGACGGCACAGATCAGGCCGGCGGCGTCCCGCTTGAGTCGGGAGGAAATGGCTGGGTCGAGGGTCATCTTCCCATCCTTCCATGAACGGAGGAAGGGCGATCACGGAGCCCGGGCGATTCCTCGCTTCCTGTGGCGGACCGTCACCGGACGGAGAGGCCCGCCTCACGCATGGCTTTCTTCACCTCGTCTATGCGCAGAGCCCCGAAATGGAAGACGCTCGCAGCGAGGACCGCGTCCGCGCCGGCCCGGACGGCCTCGACGAAGTGTCCCGTCGTGCCCGCCCCGCCGGACGCGATGAGCGGAATCGAGACAACCGCGCGAACGTCTCTGATCATGGCGAGATCGAATCCCGAGGTCGTTCCATCGGCATCCATGGAGTTCAGGAGGATCTCCCCGGCTCCCAGCACCTGGCCCCGTTCCGCCCACTCGATCACGTCTATACCGGTACCCTTCCGACCTCCATGGGTCGTGACCTCATAGCCCGAACTCGTCTCAGTCCCCTCCCGACACCGACGAGCGTCGAGGGAGAGGACGAGGACCTGGCTGCCGAACCGTTCGGCTATCTCACTGATGAGGTCGGGACGGGAGATGGCCGCCGTATTAACCCCGACCTTGTCGGCTCCTTCCCGCAGCAGTCGGTCGACGTCCTCGACGGCACGGACCCCCCCACCGACGGTAAGGGGGATGAAGACCTGCTCAGCCGTCTTCCGGACCACCTCATAGGTGGTCTCCCGTCCGGCAGCCGATGCCGAGACGTCGAGAAAGGTCAACTCATCCGCCCCGGCCTCGCCGTACCGACGGGCAAGTTCGACGGGATCGCCGGCGTCCCTGAGGTTCTCGAAGTTGACGCCCTTCACCACGCGCCCCGCATCGACGTCTAGGCAGGGAATGACCCGAATGGCGACGCCCACGGTTTATTCCGGGGCTCGGACGGCGAGGATGTCCACGACGAATACGAGGGTGTCCTCCCCGTAGGCGAGTTCGGGAGGAATGACCATGAGAACCTGTGAACCTTCGGTCCGGTCGATCAGGCCCTGATCCCATCCGAGGGGCAGTTCCCCCACCCCGACCTGGGCATTCATCGGCCCCTTGCTGTCGTCCCAACTCGATTCGAAGACCTCTCCGGTTTCGAACGAGACGGCAAGGAAATTGACCTTGATGCGCGATCCTGGCGTGATCTGCTCCCCCGGGCCCTGGATAAGGGTGGCGACCTCCAACCCGATGGGCGCCGTGAGGTTCTCCCCGATGACGATCGTCGGTTTTCCCTCGTCGTCGACGATGACGACCGGAAGGTCATCTCGACGGGGCAGGGATTCCCCCGCGGCTTTGGTGAGAAGGACATCGACGACGAGGGCTATCGCCCCCTGGCCCTCGTAGCCCTCGACTGGGGGCGACAGGTGCAGGATGCGCGCCCCGATCCTCTCCTGAGCGAGGACGTCGTAGAGTTCCTGCCCCACCAGTTCGGGCGCCAGGATGTAGGCGTTTGGAAGGTCGCTGAAGGTGTCCGTCAGGACGGCCCCCGTGTCCAGGCTGACGGCATACATGTCCAGGAGGATCCGGTCCCCCGGCTTCAGGCGATCGCCCTTTCCCGACCACAACACCTCGGTCTCGACCTTGGAGTACTCCCGGCCGATCGGGTAGTCGATGACGGGGATTCCATCGTCATCGACCGTGACGGTGATGTCCCGGATGCTTCCGGCATTCGGGTCCGTGATGACGGCCGAGCAGCCCGAAAGGAACAGGGCCAAGCCGGCTGTGAATACCCCGATCCTGCGCATGAAGCCCCTTCCGCCGGTGAACTTTCAGTCTACCTGCGTACCGCTTGACGTCATGGAAGCGATGAGATCGTCCACACGACCGTCGTCCGCACGGAACGGATCCTTCAAGAGGATCGTCTTGCCCTCGTCCCCAACGACTTTGAGCCGAACCCAATCGGCGGTGATGTCCCGGTGGGACTCGATTCCAGCCCTGACGAATCGGCCTCGAAGCCTGGCCCGGGTCGTCTCAGGGGGATCGTCAACGGCCCTAAGTATCTGGTCCTCCCCGACTTCCGTGCGGATAAGGCCTTGGGCGACGAGAGCGGGGTACAGGCCGTGTCCGGGGGCGACATCGTGATAGGCGAGATCGAGCCGGGCGATTCGCGGGTCGTCGAGGGAGGCGCCGGTGCGTTCCCTGAAACGCTCGATCAAGCGGCGCTTGATCGCCCAGTCGAGTTCGGTTTCCACAGGAGTATGGTCTCCAGCCTGGACCGCCTCCAAGCCTCGGCGCCAGAGCGAAAGAATTCGCCTGACTTCCGGCGTGGCCTCGATGACGGTCCCGATGCGGGCTTCAACGGCCGCGAGGCATTCCTCCTGCATCTGGATGGGGGTCAACCGACGCCCGTCCTCGAGGTCGACGAGGGCACACCCTGTCAGGTCATGGGACACCTCCCGAATCGCCTGCATCGGCCGGGCGATGGTGAGATCGGGTAAGGCCTGCCCGGCTTCGAGCATTCGGATGAGAAGATCCATCGATCCGACCTTGAGGAGGATGGTCGGCTCCGCCATCGAGGAGTCCCCGACGATCACGTGCATCCTGCGGTAGAGATCGGCGTGCGCGTGGGGTTCATCCCTGGTGTTGATCATGGGGCGGGACCGGGTGGTGGCCGACGACATCGCCTCCCATACATGATCCGCTCGTGGGGAGAAGCAATAGCGAGCCGAGGTCCCGGTGCCCGTCACCCCACCCGAGCCGACGAGGATCTGACGCGTGATCAGGAACGGCAGAAGGGCTCCGGCAAAGGAGGCGAAATCGGGTCGACGCCTGACGAGGTAGTTCTCATGGCAGCCGTACGAGTTCCCAGCGGAGTCGACGTTGTTCTTGTACAGGTGGATCTCACCTTCGATCCCCGACTCCCGGAGGCGCCGTTCTCCCCCGGCGACCAGGTCGGCGACGATCCTCTCGCCCGCCTTGTCCTGGGCGATGAGGTCAGTGAGGGTGTCGCATTCGGCGGTCGCATACTCCGGATGGGCCCCGACGTCGATGTACAGCCTTGCACCATTCGGAAGGAAGACGTTCGACGAGCGGCCCCATTGGACGACCGAATGGAAGAGGGCCCCTGCGACCTCCTCCGCCGTGATCTTGCGGACCGCGCCATGGCGGAAGTGCAGGCCGAATTCCGTCTCAAGCCCGAAGATCCGTCGGGACGGATCGACGATCAGGGGCGCTGGGGTTTCGTTGACGGTCACGGGATGGGGACTACTCGCCGCCCTTTTGCACGAAACTCCTGACGAACTGCTCGGCGTTCTGCTGCAGTGTCACGTCGATCTCGTCCAAGAGGGCGTCGACCGCATTGGCTTGTGCTTGCGGAACTCCCCCCGGGGATGTCGCTGGGGCATCGTCGGGTTCGTCGTACGGATGCTCGCTTGAGGAAACCTGGGGCATGGGACGAGTCTACGGCGCCAGCAACTCATCGAGCAGCGGGTGGCTGGTCGCGAAGGGATCGTCGAGGTGGATGACCTCGAGGTCCCCGTGCTCCGCCTGCCGGTCAAGGACGACGGTGCTCCATCCGGCCGCATCGACGATGTCGGCGCGGTGCCCGACCATGCGACCCCTCAGGGTCGCCCTGGTGTCCTGGGGCGGGTGGGTGACGGCGGAGGCGACCTCGGCCCCGGCCGCGATCATGTCGAACGAGTCGGCGGCCGCGAGGCGGTTGTACAGCCCTTCCCCCGGGTCGAGGTCGCTCCAGCGGATGTCGGCGGCCGCCAGGCTCGGATCATCCCAGTTGTCGTCCGCAACCCCGAGCCGCCCCCTGAGCTTCGAGAGCAGGTTGAGTTTGGCCACCCATTCGACCTGGCGTCCGCACGAGAGGGGATCCCGCTCCAGGCCGTCGAGGACGGCCCCCCACCGTTCGATCACCCGGGAATCCTCCTCATCTGAGGCATGGTCGCCCACGATCTGGATCAACGCCCGTTGAAGCCCGAGGGCGGTCGTCTCCCCGCCCGAGGCCAGTCGAAGGGTCTGGGAGAGTGAGAGGTCCCGCGACACTGCATGGACGGCCCCCACGGGGTCGTCGAGGACGAGGCCGTCCAATCGGTCGTCCCCGGCCTCGATCGCGTTGAGGACCAGGCTTGTCGTCCCGATCTTCAGGAAGGTGGGCACCTCGAGGCAGTTGGCGTCCCCCAGGATGATGTGCAGTCGCCTCCACCTGGCGGGGTTGGCATGAGGCTCGTCCCTCGTGTTGACGATCGGACGACGGAGGGTGGTCTCCAGCCCGACCTCCTCCTCGATGTAGTCGGACCGCTGCGAAATCTGGAACCCCGGGGTTTCGCCCCTCTGCCCGAGGCCCACCCGTCCGGCCCCTGTGTAGACCTGACGGGTGACGAGATGGGAGGAGATCCTTCTCGCGAGGTCCTCGAACGGGACGGCTCGATCGACGAGGAAGTTTTCGTGCGTCCCGTAGGAGGAGCCCTTCCCGTCGACGTTGTTCTTGTACAGGGCGATTCGGAAGCCCTCGGTGGCGGCCGCAACGGAAGCTTCCCTCATGACCTCATCCCCGGCCTTGTCCCACACGATCGCATCCGTCGCGCTCGTCACCTCGGGGCCCGAGTATTCCGGATGTGCGTGATCCACGTACAGACGGGCCCCGTTGGGGAGGACCGCATTCAGGTGTGCCGGATCCTCCCACTGCCCCCTCCTTCTCCGTCGGGTGATGTACGCCTCCGGCTCGTCCGTGAGGAGGTCCGGATGTGCGGTCTCCCTGCTCCTCCTAAGCCCGCGAAGGTCGTTGAGGGGATCCTCGCCCCCGTAGTCCCAGTGGGCCGTCGCGGAGCCGACGGATGCCCGATACGACGCGACGAGGGCGCTGCTCAGGAGGATGGGATTCGCCCCCGGGTCGTTCCGGTCGGTGACCCCGTACTCCGTTTCGATGCCGACGACCCGCACCTTCAGCCCCTATCGAGGTGACGGGCGGACACGGCACGGGCCTCCGCGACCTCCTCGGCGCACGACTCGAGAAGGTGGTCTTGGCTGATGCCCCTGTCCCCTCCGGAGATGACGTCCTTGATGGCCCTGGTCTTCGCCCGGTCGACCACATTTCGAAGCATGGCGCCCGACACAAATGCCGCATCGTCCCTTTCGGGAGCGAAGATGTAGTCGACCGCCGCCTTGGCCATGGCCGCGACAGCCTCTTCCGGGCCGCCGGATGAGGCGAGGATCTCGGGGTGGAGGGGCAGGCTCGGGGTGAGGTACTTGCCGAGGATGTCGATGGCTGCTTCCGCGCCCGGGCGGGCGATCTCGATCTTGACGTCGAGCCGTCCCGGCCGAAGGATGGCGGGATCGATCATGTCCTCCCGATTGGATGCCCCGATGACGATGACGTTGTCGAGCCCCTCGATCCCATCAAGTTCGGTCAGAAGCTGAGGCACGATCGTGTTCTCGATGTCGGACGAGACCCCAGATCCCCTGGCCCTGAAGAGCGCGTCCATCTCGTCGAAGAAGATGACGACGGGTGCCCCCTCGGCCGACTTCGATCGAGCCCGCTCGAAGATCGTCCGAATGTACCTCTCCGTCTCGCCAACGTACTTGTTGAGCAACTCCGGCCCCTTGACCGCGAGGAAGTAACTGCGGTCGGTGCCCATGGCGTCGGCGAGGGAGTGGGCGACCGCCTTGGCGATGAGGGTTTTACCGCAGCCTGGAGGGCCATACAGGAGGAGTCCCCTGGGGGGCGTGAGGGCATGTTCCCGGTACAACTCCGGGTGGCGAAGGGGAAGTTCGATGGCGTCGCGGATGCGCTCGATCGGGCCGGATAGCCCACCGATGGCCGAATAGTCGACATCGGGCACCTCCTCGAGCAGGAGCGACTCGACCCCGGTCCGTTCGACGCGTTCGGAGGCGAAACCCGTCCTCGGGTCGATGATGACCGTGTCACCCTCGTGGAGCCGTTCGAGGGCGTGACCGCCCAGGAAGATCACGACCCGCTCGTCCTCCCCCCTGGCGACGATGAGGACCCGATCGTCGTCCAAGACCTCCCGGACGACGGCGGCCTGACCGACCCTCTCCGGCTCCCCCACATCCACGACGACGTTGAGGGCGTTGAGGAGGATCTCGGCCCCGGGGATGAGTTCTCTGCTGACGGCCGGGGAGACCGCCACCCTCATCCGGCGTCCCGCGACCATGACATCGGCGTGTTCTCCCGCCCACCCGAGAAGGGTGCCAAAGGTCTGAGGGGGTTGGGAGAGCTCGCCCAGCCTCTCGCGCAATTCTCCCAGTTGAGCCCTCGCGGCCTCGAGCAATCGCCCGAGTTCGGCATTCTGCCGCTCGAGCCGTGCCATGTCCTCCGACCCTGCCATCACGGTCCCTTGTCCTCGGTGACGCCTGCGGCCCTGCGGCTCAGGCGTCGCACCTTCTTCTCGCTGACCATTCTCTCGCCGATGTCCTCTGCGCTCCACGACCCGTCCAGCGGATACGCCCCCTTGGCCGGTCGCCGACGTCGCGGGGGAGCCTCGACCCCCGGTGCCAGACGACGGGACATGATGAGGAAACCGGTGTGACCGATCATGCGGTGATCGGGCCGGACGGCCAGGCCCTCCAGATGCCAGGTCCTCATGATGCTCTCCCAGGCGAAGGGTTCGGTGAAGTGCCCGCACGTGCGGAGGTCTTCCGCAACCCGGGACAGTTGGGTAGCCGTCGCGACGTAGGCGATCAGCACCCCCCCGGGGGCGAGGACGGTCGCGGCTTCCTCCAGGTTCTCCCAGGGGGCGAGCATGTCCAGGACGATCCGATCGACCGACCCCGGCTCACACGCCTCCGTCACGGCCTCGGCGAAATCTCCGATCCGGAGATTCCACGCCGGATGGGGTCCGCCGAAGAATCCCTCCACATTGGCCCGGGCGATGACGGCGAAGTCTTCTCGGCGCTCGATCGAGAGGAGGGAACCCCCGTCCCCCACGGCCCTGAGCAGCGACAGGGTCAGCGCCCCCGACCCCACCCCGGCCTCGACGACCCTGGCCCCGGGGAAGATGTCCCCCATGGCCACGATCTGTCCGGCGTCCTTGGGGTAGACGATCGCCGCTCCCCTGGGCATGGAGAGCACGTAATCCTGGAGCATGGGGCGGAGTGCGAGGTGCTCCACCCCCGTCGCCGTCACCACAACGGAGCCCTCTGGCGACCCGATGATCGAATCGTGACCGAGAATCCCCCGATGGGTGTGATAGGCCTGGCCCCGTTCGAGGACGAAGGTGTGGTGTCGCCCCTTGACGTCGGTCAACTGGACGCTGTCCCCAGCCCGAAAGGCGCCCCGTCGCCGATCGGCCCCCGTCGGGGAGGGAATCGGGGATTTCATCCCCCAAGTCTAGGGGCGGGCTAGGCGAGCCGGTCCGACAACTCGGCGAGCCGGACGACCCCGACGACCTCTCCTTCGTCGAGGACGACTAGGACGTCGGCCTTTCCCCACCATTCCCTGGCCCCTTCGAGGAGTTCCCTGCCGCCCAGCGTCGCCAAGACCTGAGCCCCTCGGGGGATCGGAACGGTGAGGGAGGCGAGGGCCGTCGTCTCCAGCCGCTCCGGTGGGACCTGCCCCGCGGCTTCGAGCGAGAAGTGCCCCGCTGGCTCGTAATCGGAGGATAGGACGACGACCTCGTCGCATTCCGCCTTCCTGCAGATGTCGAGGGCGGTGGCGAGAGTGGTGTCGTGGGGTATACCGACGGCGCCCCTCATTGTCGTGGCGACGGAGAGTCCTTCGAGCTTCTCGAGGACACGGGCTGCCCGGAGGCTCATGCCAGCGGCCGGCCACAGAATGGAGAAGATGAGGAAGGCCCAGACCAGGTCGAAGAGTTCGGGACTCCTCCCCGCGCCGAAATTCGAAACCAAGACGTAGACGAGGTATCCCCCCGCGACGACCCGGCCACCCCAGGCGGCAGCCTTCATCCCCGTCGTCCTCTTGCCCGTCACCCCCCACACGATCGCCTCCAGGACCCGCCCACCGTCTAGGGGCGTGCCCGGGAGGGCGTTGAAGGCCGCGAGGACGATGTTGACGACGGCCACCGCACGGACGACCATGTGGAGGCCCGGGGAGAGGTCGAGGCCCAGCGCGGCGAGGGCGGCGAGGCCGAGAAATGCGTTGGCCACGGGCCCAGCGAGGGCGGTCACACCGGAGACCGCCGGGGTCATTCTGCTCGCGTCGAATACCGTGTGGCCTCCGACAAGGGTGATGACGATCTCCTTGACCTCCCGCCGGAAGGCCCGGGCCGCCAGGGCGTGACCCATCTCGTGGATCAGGACCGAGGCGATCAACAGGCCAGCCAGGAGGAGGCCCCGCGCGATGCTGGAACCTGTCGTCTCCTCCCGGTCGCCGGAGACCAGCAGGAAGGCGAGGACGACGACGAGGATCAGGGTGGTCGGATGAAGGACGACCCGGGCCCCCCAGAGGTGCCCGAGCATCCATCCTCGGGTGGGGGGTTGGGCGATGGCCATGCCCCTACGCTACAGACCCGATCCCCCCATGTCCGCAGGCTTCCGTAGGGTGGAGCCATGGCCCGTCGCGCCCCCGCCCTCTCCCCCTCCAGGGCGAGCGACTTCCGGCAATGCCCCCTGCTCTTCCGGCTGAGGACGATCGACCAAGTCCCGGAGCCCCCTTCGGCGGCGGCGACCCAGGGGACCCTCGTCCACTCTGTGCTGGAGAAGCTCTTCGACCTGCCCGCCCGGGTACGCACCCTTGAGGCCGCGATCGGGATGCTCCGGCCCGCCTGGGATGAGCTCCTCACAAGGAACCCCGGGCTCGGCACCCTCCATGAGACGTCGGAGGAGGTCGAGGACTGGCTCGGGGAGGCCGCCCAGAAGTTGGAGACCTACTTCACCCTCGAGAACCCCCAGCGCCTGGAGCCGGATGCCCGGGAGCAGTTCCTCGAATGGCAGATGCCTGAGGGGCCGCTGCTTCGGGGAATCATCGACCGCGTCGACGTCGCCCCTGACGGTTCGATTCGCATCGTCGATTACAAGACCGGCAAGGCCCCGGCCCCCCAGTACGGCCAGCAGGCCAAGTTCCAGATGCGGTTCTATGCGCTCCTCGTCTCCCACCTGAGAGGTCGACTGCCGAGTGTCCTCCAACTCCTGTACCTCAAGGACGGGGGGACGTTCGCCCTCCACCCGACGGATGAGGATCTCGACCTCGTGCAGCACGAGATCCTGGAGGTGTGGGCTGCCATCCGGGACGCTGCGACTCGCTCCGAGTGGCCGCCCAGGCGCGGCCAACTCTGCGCGTGGTGCAACTTCCACGCCCTTTGCCCGGAATTCGGGGGCACTCCCCCGCCCCTGGATCCCGCCGCCGTCGAGAAGGCCCTCGGGACCGCCTAGGAGTGTTTGGAGGGCTCCTCGGCCAGGTCGTCGATGACAGCCCCTCCCATGATCCGGGCGATGACCTCGTCCGTGAGGGTGTCGAGGCTTGTCACGCGGGACAGTCCTTCGAGGCGATCGATGTCGGACATCCGCTTCACGGCGACCGTTCGGGCTCCCGAGGCGTGGGCCGAGGCGACCCCAGGGCGGGAATCCTCGATGGCGAGGCACCGCTCGATCGGAACCCCCAGCATCTCCGCCGCCCTGAGGTAGGGCTCGGGATCGGGTTTGCCGTTGTCAACCATGTCCCCGGTCACGACCGCGTCGAATACCGGGGCCTGCTCGGTCAGAGCATCGGCCAACTGCTGGTAGGACATCGTCACGAGGGCGCAGGGAATCCCGGCGGCGACTGTCCTGTCAAGAAGGCGTCGGGCATCCTCCTGCCAGGGCGCAGCCTCCCGGACCCGAGCGGAAACCTCGTTGAGAAGGCGTTGGATGATGTCGGGGACGGAGAGTGGCACCCCTCGGGAACGGATGACCTCGGCTGAGAACTCGAGCGGGCTTCCGATGATCTTGAGGCCATCGTCGTGGGTCCATCTCGCGCCGTGCTCGGAGCACACGCCGATCTCGGCTCGAATCCAGTACGGCTCGGTGTCGATGAGGGTGCCGTCCATGTCCCACAGGATCGCCGACGGCGAAAACGAGTTCTCGGTCATGGGCGCACAGTCTAGGCTGACGGGATGGCACGCTCGGACCCCCCACCCGCGATCGCTCCAGACGAATCGGTCCTCATCGCAGCGTTCGAAGGCTGGAACGACGCCGGTTCGGCCGCCTCCGCCGCCCTCGACCACCTGGCCAGGGTCTGGCATGCTGCACCTTTTGCGGCCGTCGATCCCGAGCCCTATCACGACTTCCAGGTCTCTCGCCCGACCGTATCGAGGAACGAGAGCGGCGACCGGGTCGTCTCGTGGCCCGAGACGCTCGTCTCGACCACACCGGGTCCCTGGACGGGCGACCGGAGGATCTCCCTGCTCCGAGGCATCGAGCCGTCCATGCGCTGGCAGAACTTCGTCGACGAGGTCCTGGCCCTGGCCGAGGACCTCGGGATCACCATGCTTCTCACCTGTGGGGCCCTGCTCGTCGACGCCCCCCACACCCGTCCCCTTCCCACCTACATCACCTCAGAGGACGCCGCCACTCGACGACTGCTCAACCTTGAACGATCCGACTACGAGGGACCGACCGGGATCACCGGCATCCTTGGGCACGAGGCCCAGCAGCGGGGAATCACGGTCATCTCAGCCTGGG
The DNA here is from genome assembly GCA_016933155.1 of Demequinaceae bacterium. Taxonomy (GTDB): domain Bacteria; phylum Actinomycetota; class Actinomycetes; order Actinomycetales; family Demequinaceae; genus JAFGBM01. The sequence goes on from JAFGBM010000007.1 coordinate 202,050, forward strand.
TGGGCATTCCCCACTACGTCGGGTCCCCTCCGAGCCCCATGGCGACCCTGTCGATCCTCAACCTCCTTGAGCGCCTCCTGGGGGTGAGCATCGACAAAGGCGATCTGAGGTATCAGGCGGAGGCGTGGCAACGGGGGGTCTCCGACCTGGCCTCCGAGGACGACGAGGTGGCCGCCCACGTCCGCCGTCTGGAGGACGTCGCCGACATGATGAGCCTGCCCGAGGCGTCCGGAGAGGCCATTGCCGCCGAGTTCGAGCGCTTCCTCTGGGGCCGGAATCCCTAGATCGCTGGCTAGTTCGGGACGGCCGGGATGACGTTCGCGAGGAGGAGCCAGGCGATGGCTCCGGCGGCCGCGATCCGATAGACGACGAAGGGCGTGAACGATCGCCTCTGGATGAGGCGCAGGAACCAGACGATGACGAGGTAGCCGACGACGAACGACACGAGGGCGGCGATGACCGTCGCCGGAATTCCGGGCGCCCCCTCGGCGGTGAGTCCGTCATAGTTGGCCCCGAGTTCGTAGAAACCCGACCCGAGAATCGCGGGGATGGCGAGGAGGAACGAGAACCGGGCCGCGGCCTCCCTCGTCAGCCCGAGGAAGAGCCCCGCAGAGATCGTCCCTCCCGACCGAGACACCCCGGGGACGAGCGCGGCCGCCTGGGCGAATCCAAGCACCACGGCATCGACGCCGCTCAGGGTTTCGAGGCCCCGCCGACGGGAGCCGATCCGGTCGGCCCACCCGAGGATGAGTCCGAACACCACGAGCACGACGACCGAGATCCAGAGGTTCCGAAGCTCCGTCTCGATCGAGTCCTTGAATGCGACACCGATGATGACGATGGGAAGGGAGCCCAGGATGATCCACCATCCGAGCCGAGCATCCGGATTGCCGTCACCGAAACGCGCGCGCCATGACCGTCCGTTCCACCCGAGGACGCAGGCGAACCACGCCCCAAGCATGCGGGTGATGTCGCGCCAGAAGTAGACGATGACGGCCGCCCCCGTGCCGATCTGGATGATGGCCGTGAAGGCCGCACCCGGGTCTCCCCCGCTCGGAAGGAGCGGGCCGACAGCCCTCACGTGGGCGCTCGAGGAGATGGGAAGGAACTCCGTCAGGCCCTGGACGATGCCGAGGATGATCGATTCCCACCAGCTCACGCAGGCCACCCTACCCCGGGCGTCGACAACCCCCGCGCGCCGCGCCCCTTCGGGCGTCGGGCGCCGGTACCGTCGGCGTCATGGAGAGGCGACGGGCAGGCACAACGGGCCTCGAAGTGTCCCGGCTCTCCCTGGGAACGATGACCTGGAGCCGAGATACGGACGAGGTCGAAGCTGGGCTTCAACTTGATGCGTTTCTCGACGCCGGGGGCACCCTCGTGGACACGGCAGCCTCGTATGCGGCGGGCGGGGCGGAGTCCCTCCTCGGGTCCCTCATGACGGGTTCCATCTCCCGACGGGACATCCAGATCTCAACCAAGGCGGGCGCCACCGGAGCGTCGATAGACGCCCTTCTCGCGACCCTGGACGACTCCCTCTCCAGGCTCGGAACCGACCACGTCGACCTCTTCCTCGTCCACGCCTTCGACCCCGTGACTCCGATCGAGGAGACCCTGCACGCCCTCGAAATCGCCGTCCAGTCTGGCCGAGCGCGGTACGTCGGAATCAGCAACTTCCCCGGCTGGGCGACATCACGGGCCGCGACCTTGGCGACCAAGCCCGCCCTCGCGGTCACGGAGGTCGAGTATTCGCTCGCCCAAAGGGGGATCGAGCGGGAGGTGCTCCCTGCCGCGAAGGCCCTCGGGCTCGGAGTGCTGGCCTGGTCTCCGCTGGGCCGGGGCGTGTTGACCGGCAAGTACCGGGAAGGAATCCCCGCGGACTCGCGCGCCGGCTCCGACCACCTTGCGGGATTCGTCGAGCCCTACCTCGGGTCTCGAGTGGGAGGCATCCTCGATGCGCTCATCACGGCCGCCGACGGGCTCGGCCGGACCCCCCACGAGGTCGCGCTCGCCTGGGTCAGGGACGCCCCCGGGGTGACATCGGCGATCGTCGGAGCCAGGACGGCGGAGCAGTTGGCTCCGTCTCTTTCGGCCGAGGATCTCAGTTTGCCAGCAGCAATACGTGACGCCCTGAGCGAGGTGTCGGCTCCGATGGCGGGTTATCCGGAACGGCGGTGAAGAACCGGGCTAGTCCCTGAGGTCGAACTCGTCGAGATCCTCGATCTCAGGTTCGTCCGCGTCCTCGTCGAGGATATCGCTGTCATCATCGAGTTCGTCCTCTTCGATCTCGTCCTCATCGAAGTCGGCGTCCCCGACGTCCTCCACGACTTCGTCCTCGTCCTCGACGACAAGGGGGAGGTCCTCGGCGTATTCGGAGTCGAGAAGGTCCTCGTAGCGCTCGAACGCCTCCGCCAGGGCCTCGTAGGCGTCGTCGACCGCGGCGTCGACGGGACCGCGCCTGAGGATCACGGCCTCCAGGTGGTTCTCGAAGGCGGTGGTCAGGTGACGCAGAGCCTCACGGACGTCCGATTCCATGGTGCTGACGTTACCGGCATCCGGGGATGAAAGGGAACTGGGCCTAGGAATTCTCCGCCCAATCGTTACCGACCGAACCCGGCCCTAACAGTTGCGGAGGAACCTCTCCGTCACCCTCATTCCGAACTCCAGCGCATCGACCGGGATGCGTTCGTCTACCGCATGGAACTGGGAGGGGAAGTCGAAGCCCTCGGGCAGCCGCAGGGGTGCGAATCCGTATCCGACGATCCCGAGCCTCGAGAGGTGCTTGTTGTCCGTTCCGCCGGACAAGGCATAGGGGAGGACGGCCGACCCCGGATCCTCCGTGTTGAGGGCCTCCGTCATCTTGTGGACGAGCGGGGTGTCGAAGGGCTGTTCGAGGGCGATGTCCGTTCGGATGATGTCGACGCTGACCCCGGGGCCGGCAAGTTCCTCGATCGTCGCGAGGGCCCCCTCCTTCTGTCCTGGGACGAAGCGCAGGTCGATGACGGCCTCCGCCCGGTCCGGAATGACGTTCGACTGGCATCCGGCTTTGAGGCGTGTCGTGTTCGCGGTATTCCTCACCGTCGGATCGATGAACCTCGCAGCGCACCCGAGGCGGCTCACGAGGTGGTCGACGACATCGGGTTCGGGCGAGAATTCCTCGCCTGCGAGGTCGGCAACCCCCCGAAGGAGGGCTTCAACGGTCGGGGACAGCTGAACGGGCCAGGAGTGTCGGCCGATTCGGGCGAGGGCCTCGGCCAAGCGGGTGATCGCATTGTCCCCGTGGACCAGGCTTCCGTGTCCCGCGGTTCCCACCGCCGTGAGCCTCAGCCAGAGGAGGCCCTTCTCCGCCGTCTGAATGAGGTAGGCGCGTTTTCCGTCGACGACGGAGGAAAACCCTCCGACCTCCGATATGGCCTCAGTCGCCTCTCGAAAGTCGTCGGGATGGTTATCGACCATGAATCGCGATCCCCTGGCCCCTCCGTTCTCCTCGTCCGCGAAGAAGGCCAGCACCACATCGCGAGCGGGTTTGACCCCGTCATGGATCATGCGGGCGACGGCCGCGAGGTACATCGCATCCGTCGCCTTCATGTCGACGGCGCCGCGCCCCCAGATCAGCCCTTCGTGGATCTCCGCAGCGAAGGGGGGATGGCTCCATCCGTCAGGGTCCGCGGGCACGACGTCGAGGTGACCGTGGAGGACGAGGGGCGGACGGGATCGGTCGGCCCCCTCCCAGAGTGCGGTGAGGTTCGTGCGGCGGGGGGCGGATTCCCGGATGACGGGCTCAAGTCCGAGGTCGGACAGGAAGCCGGCGACATATTCGGTCGCCTCCCGTTCCCCCGGGCCGCTGTCGTCCCCGGAATTCGACGTGTCGATGCGGATCAGGTCTCGGGCGATGCTCGCGACGTCGAGGGCTGGGCTCACCGGTCCAGGCTATCGGAGCGCCGTCGGGACTCTCCAGAGAGTCGCCCTCCGACGTCATTCCCCCACGAGTGTCCCGAGACTCCTCCCCCGGGTACGACGCCGACTCCCCAGACCGTGTAACGTGCTCGCTGTGACAGCGGTTATCCAGGTCGACGACCTCCACAAGTCCTATGGAGCGACAAGGGCCGTGGACGGCGTCTCGTTCCAGGTCGAACGGGGCGAGATCTTCGGGATCCTCGGCCCCAATGGGGCGGGCAAGACCACCTCGGTCGAATGCCTCCAGGGCCTGCGCCACCCCGATTCCGGCACCCTTCGCATCCTTGGCCTCGACCCAGCCCACGATGTCCGCGAGGTCAAGCGCCGCATCGGAAGCCAGCTCCAGGAATCTGCGCTCCCGGACCGCATCAAGGTGTGGGAGGCGCTCGAGTTGTTCGCCTCCGCCGTCCCGGGTGCGTCCGATTGGGAAGGCCTTCTCGACGACTGGGGTTTGACGGCCAAGCGCAATGCGACGTACGCGTCGCTCAGCGGCGGCCAGAAGCAGCGCCTCCTCGTCGCCCTGTCCCTGGTCAACAGCCCCGAGATCGTCTTCCTCGATGAGATGACGACGGGAATGGATCCTTTGGCGCGACGCGTCGCGTGGGGACTCATCGAGCGCATCCGCGACCGTGGGGCGACCGTCATCCTTGTCACCCACTTCATGGACGAGGCCGAGAGGCTATGCGACCGCATCGCCGTCGTGAGCAGCGGGAAGGTCGTCGCCCTCGGTTCTCCCGAGGAACTCCGTCGAGAGCATGGAGGAGCCACCCTCGTGCGGTTCTCTGCGAAAATCGGGGACGGCGGGTTCCTCAAGAAGATCAAGGACGTCACCGCGGTCAGAATCGACGGTGAATCCGTCGAGATCGAGGGGACCGGCGCGGTGGCGGTGTCCGTCGCGGCCGCGCTCGCGGCGAAGGGTCTCGCTCCGGTTGACTTCGAGGTCGCCCGCGCTAGCCTCGAGGACGTGTACCTGCTCCTGACCGGCGACACCGGTGACGGGTCCGACGAATCCCCGGTCGAGGAGGCGCCATGAGGATGGTTCTGAGGCTCGCTTGGCTCGAGGGGAAACTCCTCCTCCGGGAGCCCATCACCCTGGTCTTCGTCCTCGTGCTTCCTGTCGTCATGATGATCGTCATGTGCGGGGTCTTCGGCAACGAGGTCGAGGTCGAGGACGACGGACAAGTCTTCTTCATGGGGGTCGGGGCGACCGACTACTACATGGGGGCCTACGTGGCTGTCGTCGTCGCGGCGCTCGGCCTCATCAACCTCCCCACACACCTTGCCACGTATCGAGAGCGGGGCGTCCTCCGCAGGTTTGAAGCGTCCTCGATCTCGCGCTGGTCGCTTCTCTGGGCGCACACCCTGATCATGATCGTGCTGTCGGGAATCGGAGCCACCCTCGTGGTCGTCACCGCGAAGCTCATCTACGACCCGACCGATCCCGCCAGTCCCGGCCTGCTCATCCTGGGATTCCTCCTCGCGGCAGCCACCTTCGCCGCCTTCGGAACCCTTCTGGGAGTGCTGATGCCAACGGCGCGGGCCGCCCAAGGGATCGGGATCATGCTGTGGTTCGTCATGTTCATGCTCGGCGGAGTGGGACCACCGCCCGAGGTGCTTCCCGATGCGATGGGGGCGGTCGGCGAGGCTACCCCGCTCCTTCACGCGGTCCGGCTCCTGCAGGGAACCTGGCTCGGAACCGGTTGGGACTGGGGCCGGGCGGGGATCCTCGTGGGCATCCTCGTCGCGTCACTGGGGTTGACGGCCCTGGTGATGAGGCTCCGCTCCGCCCGCTGACACGCCATGTCCGATTACACACGAAGGGCCGGGAAAACCCGGCCCTCGCATTCGGTCCTATCCTGGTGTCCGAGGGGGGACTTGAACCCCCACGCCCGTTAAAGGGCACTAGCACCTCAAGCTAGCGCGTCTGCCAATTCCGCCACCCGGACAGGTGGTTTGCGGGCAAGAAAACTGTCCGCAACGCGACCGACAGATTAGCACGACGGGCCCTTCTCGCGTTACTGTCGGGGCCGTAGCACACCTAGCCCGGTTGGACCGAGAGAGGTCTTCCGAAGATCGATTTCCCGATCGGATAACACATGGAGGCGCGATGGGGCTGAACCGGAGGGATGCCGGGGCGACCGCGCTCGTCGTGGTGATAGGGGTGCTGGCCTGGGCGTACTTCACCGCTCAGGGTTGGCCCTTGGTTTCCGGACCGAGGGTGCTCGCCGTCCTGGCTTTCGTCCTGGGCGTCATGGCGTCGGCCATTTCCTCGAGGTCCATACACAAGAAGCTGGCGGACCTCACGATGGCGGAGCGACTCGTCCGCCTCCGGGCGCCCGGAGGGTTCCTGCTCATGTTGTGGGCGGCCGTCACCGGCGACGAGGTGGTCCTGGGGCTGCTGATCAGCCTCATCGGAGTGGTGTGGCTGGGCTCCACCATCCAGCACGCGTTCGGCAAGCGATCCGCGACCTAGCCCCGAGGGGTGGTCAATCCGTCCACACCAGACGATCGCCGTCGTCGGTGGCGCCTTCCCCGAAGTCGACCCTCCTCATCGGCCACGGCCCGACGGTGTAGGGGGCGAACACGGCGATCGCCGGTCCGTCGCGATGCTCGAGCGTGAAGCGAATCGCATCCGAACCCAGAGCCTCGACGGCGACGTCCTCGACCACGATCACTGCCTTGAGGGAGTCTCGATCCTTCCGCAGGCCGTCGACAAGCAGGCTGCGGGCGGCGAGCGCGAGGGGGGCCACGCCCTCGGGAAGAGATCCCACGAGCCGTGTTTCACCCGAGTTCTCCAGGGCCGCCCCGAACGGGACGAGGCGGCGGAATCGGGTGATCGTCTTGAGCGCGAAAGGCTCGACGAGCCCGAAGAGCCGATCCATGTCGTCCTGAACATCCCGAGGAACACCGTCTCTCCACGAAGCCGCCACGGATTCAGTCTGGCACACCCGCATCCTGGTCCGAGGCCCTCCTACCGGAAGTCCCTGGAGCACGCCGGCACCTTGAGGCCGAGGGGGGCGATCTGGTCGGCCAGGAGGTTCGTGGCCCCGTCGGCGCGCTCGATCCTCCCCCTGACGATGAGAGCGGAGGATCGTCGGGCGACCGTCCGGTAGCGCCCCCACACCCCGGCCGTGCAGATGACGTTGAGGACCCCCGTCTCGTCCTCGAGGGACAGGAACGTGACCCCGCCTGCGGTGGGCGGACGCTGGCGGTGGGTGACGACCCCCGCGGCCTTCACCCGGCGGTCGGCCTCGTGGGTGAGGACATCGGAGACCCGGAGCACCCCCTCCGAATCGAGCCGCTCCCGGACGAACACGGTCGGATAGGCATCCGGGGACACCCCGGAGGCCCAGACATCCGCGACCGCCAGTTCGACATCGCTCATCCCGGGCAGGGTGGGCGCCTCGACCCCCACCGCGACCCCGGGAAGCGTGTCCGGACCCTCGATGGCCAGTGCCCCCGACGCCCACAAGCCTTCCCGCCGCGTCACTCCGAGTGCCTCCAGTGCCCCCGCCGTCGCCAACCCCTCCCACTGGGCGACCGTCAGCCCCCGCTCGGCCGCGAAACCCAACTCCCCCGCCGGGGTCGTGGGCCTCACTCGCACCCGTCGGGCCGCATCCCTGAGGCCACGGAACGGCCCCTCCTCCCTGGCCGAGACGATCGCGGCCGCGGCCTCCTCCCCGAGGCCCCTCACCGAGGCCAGCCCCATCCGGACCGCGAGGGTCGGGTCGGCGTCGACCAGGGCGGCGAGGTCCTCCCTCTGGTCCGCTTGCGGCCCCGCTGCCCGGTCCAGCTTCTCGACCCTGGCCTTGACGTCCGACCGGGCGAGGCAGGGCCGAAGGACGGCCACCCCGTGCCGTCGGGCGTCGGCCACGAGCGACTGCGGGGAGTAGAAGCCCATCGGCTGGGCCGAGAGCAGCCCGGCGTAGAAGGCGGCCGGATGGTGGACCTTGAGCCATGCGGAGGCGTAGACGAGGTAGGCGAAGGAGAATGAGTGGGACTCCGGGAACCCGAAACCCACGAAACCCAGAAGCTGCTCGAAGATCCGCTCGGCCACCTCCCCCTCGATCCCCTTCGACGCCATCCCCTCCATGACCCTCGGCCGGAGCGCCTCCATGCGCTCCACGCTGCGCTTGGAGCCCATCGCCCGGCGCAACTGATCGGCCTCCGAGCCGCTGAAGCCCGCGGCGTCCATGACGATCTGCATCAGCTGTTCCTGGAAGATGGGCACCCCGAGGGTCTTCTTGAGGGCCGGCTCCAGCAGGGGGTGGAGGTAGGTGACCTGCTCCCGGCCCCGGGCACGGTTGATGTAGGGATGGACGGATCGTCCCTGGATGGGGCCGGGCCGGATGAGGGCGACCTCGACGACGATGTCGTAGAAGGTGCGGGGCTGAAGCCTGGGCAGGGTCGCCATCTGGGCGCGGCTCTCCACCTGGAAGACCCCGACGGTGTCGGCCGCACACAGGAGGTCGTACACCCGGGGATCCTCCTGGGGAAGGCCGTGCAGCGTCAGTTCGGCCCCCTCGGTCTCCCTGACGAACTCGAAGGCGTGCTTGAGGGCCGAGAGCATGCCCAGCCCGAGGAGGTCGAACTTGACGAGGCCGGCGTCCGCGCAGTCGTCCTTGTCCCATTGCAGGACCGTCCGGCCGGGCATCCTCGCCCACTCGACCGGGCACACGTCGATGACGGGCCGGTCGCACAGGACCATTCCGCCGGGGTGGACGCCGAGGTGCCGGGGGAGGCGGAGGAGCCGCTCGCCGAGGTCGAGGACGGGCGCGGGGATGTGGTCGAGGTCTCCCGAGGGAGGAGGCGGGGTCGGCCGTTGCGGGGCGTGGTAGGCGGCGGCCCAATCCGAGTGGTCCCTGTCCCGCGACTTCAGGGTCGACCAGCGGTCGATCGACTTGGACCACGCGTCCTGCTGGCCGACGTCGTACCCGAGGGCCCGGGCTGCGTCGCGGACGGCGGAGCGGGGACGATACGAGATGACGTTCGCGACCATCGCGGCGTTGATCCTCCCGAACCTCTCGTAAACGTACTGGATGACCTCCTCGCGCCGGGCGGACTCGATGTCGACGTCGATGTCCGGCGGCTCGTTCCTCTCCGGGGCGAGGAACCGCTCGAATAGGAGCTTGTGGGTCACGGCGTCCACGGCCGTCACCCCGAGGGAGTAGCAGACGGCGCTGTTGGCGGCCGAGCCCCGCCCCTGACAGAGGATGTCGTTCTCCCGGCAGAACCCGACGAGGTCGTGGACGATGAGGAAGTAGCCGGGGAAGCCGAGCCTCTCGATGATCCCCAATTCGTGCTCGAGTTGGGCGTAGGCGCCCGGCACCCGCTCGGCCTCGGGCGGGCCGTATCGCTCGGAGGCGCCCCGCATCGTCAGTTCCCGGAGCCACGAGGCCTCGTCGTGGCCGTCCGGGACGGGATAGGGCGGAAGGCGGGGGGCGACGAGCCTCAGGTCGAAGGCGCATTCCCGGCCCAGGCGATGGGAGGTGGCGACAGCCTCGGGGTGGCGACGGTGGAGGTGGAGCATCTCCGCAGGCGAGCGAAGGTGGGAGGCCGAGGCCCCCGGGAGCCATCCGTCCATGTCGTCGAGGGACGAGCGGGCGCGGACGGCGGCGACGGCCGCGGCGAGGTCGGCGTCCCCGGGCGTCGCATAGTGGGCGTTGGAGGTGGCGACGAGGGGGACGGAGAGATCCCTCGCGAGGCTGGCGAGGGCGTCGTTGCGCTCCCCGTCGTACGGCCCCCCGCGGTCGGTGACCTCGACGGCGACGTTCTCCCTCCCGAAGAGGGCCACGAGCCGGTCGAGCTCCCGGCGGGCCGCCGCGACCCCTTCCGCCCGGATGGGGGACGACTCTCCCCGCCCGGCCGCCAGGGCCTGCCGCACCGGTCCCTTGCGGCACCCGGTCAGGATCAGCCACTCCCCCGCCGCCGCCTCGGCCAGGCCCTCATCCGTGTAGCGGGCCGCCCCCTTCTCCCCGGTCGCGAGGTGCCCCAGCCCGATCGTCCGGGAGAGACGGGCGTACCCGGCCGGCCCCCTGGCGAGGACGACGAGGTGGGTGGCTCGGGGGTCGGGGATCCCCGTGGGAGGATCGAGGACGGGCCGACCGGAGAGGTCCGTGGCCGGGAGATGGAGTTCCGCCCCGAAGACGGTCGGGAGGCCGACGGCGCGAGCGGCCTCGGAGAAGCGGACGATCCCATACAGCCCGTCGTGGTCGGTCACGGCGAGGGCGGACAACCCGAGCCTGGCGGCCTCGACGGCCATGGCCTCCGGTTGGTTCACCCCGTCGAGGAACGAATACGCCGTATGGGCGTGGAGTTCGGCGTACTGGGTCACGAACGGCACCCGCTCATATACCACCCCTAGTCATAGACCGCCTCCAGCGCCCACTCCCCTGGGTGGGGGGCGACCTGACCGGCGACCAGGACGGCCCGCCCGTCCGCCAGAAGAACCTGGAGGAACGCCCGTCGGGAGCCGTCCTCCGCCCACCACCGCTCGACAACGGGCCACGGACCCGCCCAGGCCTCGACGGCGACGCTCTCCCCGTAGAGGACCGCCCAAGTGGGAGGTGCGCTCACGTAAAGCCGGGAAGTCACGGAGACGGGGCTCCCACCGGCGTCCAGAAGCCCGATGGGTTCGGGGGCGACGAGGACGGTCGCGGGGGCGGGATCCGGGAGGCGTCCCGGCCAGGGGAGGTCGACGCGCCGACCCCCCCTCGGCTCCTGCCCCCACGGAACGAGGAGGGCGCGATCCCTCGGGGTCCGGCCTCCTTGCTCCTCGGCGATGAGCACAGATTCGGCCCCCACAAGCCCCTGGATGCGCTCCAGGGCCCGATGAGCCCTGGAGTCGGCCCCGGAGACCCCTCCCCAGAGGAAGTCCTGCTCCGCGCCCGCGGCGACGACGTCGAGGGCCGTCAGGGTCAGGGACGTGAGGGTGGAGGCCTCCGGGCCCCCGGAGGTGCCGCTCAGCCAGCCCTCGAGCTGCCACCGGACCCTGTCCGTCATATGCCGGACGAAGGCCCCCGGGCGGGCTCCCACGTCGGTCCGCCAGATCCGCTCCAGAACCTCCCCCCGCTCGGTCGTCACGGCGACCGAGACCCTGAGGCACCTCACCCCCGCCCCCGACAACTCCCGGTCGAGAGCCTCCGCGACCCTCCCCGCGGCGAACACCAGCCTTTCGACGCTCTCCGCCCCATCCTCGAATTCCTCCCTGACCTCGATGTCCCGCTCGATCCGCCTCTCCACGGGGGGAGCGAGGTCCCCGCCGGACGCCAGCCGCAGGGCCCAGGCACCCACGGCCCCGAATCGGGCCAGGACGTCCCCGGGAGGGAGGGCGGCCACGTCCCCGAGGGTGCGGAGCCCGAGCCGGTCGAGGACGCCGACAAGGTCGGAGACGGCCTGGCGCTGGCGGGGCTCCATGGCGGCCTGGACGAGGTCGGAGGCGGGGCGGGGCGCGAGGAACTCCCGGGAGGACCTCTTGGGGACGATGACGTTCTCCCTCGCGGCGACGACGGCGGCCAGCAGTCCGTCGGCCACCCCGACCCCCGCCTCGCAACCGGTCGCCTCAACGACCACGGTGACGAGGGCCTCCGCGAGGACGGCCTCGGACCCGTGGAAGCGGGAGGCCCCTGTGGCTGGAATCATGAGGATTCCCGGTCGGGACACCTCGAGCCCGGAGACGACCCCTTCGGCCGCGACGGCGACGGCCTCGAAGGCGCGGACGTCTCGCCCCTCGTCGTGGGGGAGGAGGGCGATCGAGGGGCAGAGCCGCTGAGCCTGCCGCTTGCGCATCCCCCTCCGCACCCCCTCCCGTCGCGCGGCGGCGGAGACCGCGACAAGCCCCCTCCCGTGGAGGATCCCGGCCGGGGTCTCCGCCCCGAGGTCGGCCTCCGCGAGGGCCGCGACGATGGGCCAGTCCGGCACCCACAGGACCGCCCGGCGGACGACCTCTCCTCTCATGCGAGCCCCAGGACCCGTCGAGCCTCCTCCCGCGCCACGGACGGGCGCCCCCCGGCTCCCACGTTCCCCTCAGAAGCCTCGGCGTCGAGGACGATGGCAACCTCGTCGGGAGCCCCCATGCGGCGCCCCGAGCGGGCGACGGTCAGGGTGCGTTCCCTCAGGCGACCCTCCCCCGCGCCGAGCCCGACCCACTCCGAGCGGAGCACACGGAGCGCGACGTGGGTTCCGGGGTGGGGGGAGGTGCCGACGAGGACGACCCCCCGCTCGCGGGCGCGGGCCGCCAGCCGACGGAGGTCGGGATCGGTCAGGGCCAGGTGGGGGCCCAGCACGACGATGTCCATGCCGTCGATTGAGGCCGCAACGATGGCGGCGGCCTCGGCCCCGGGATGGGGCACGAGGGCGAGGCGGGAGAGATCGATCCCCCAACGGGCGGCGGCCACCACCCCGATGTGGGGCAACCCCAGGATCGCGGCCCAGGACCCCTCCCTGGAGGCACGGGCGATGAGCGCGAGGATGAGGGAGGTCGATCCCTCAGCCGAGACGACCGCACCCCGGCGAAGCACGTTCCCGGGAAGCAGCCCGGCGACGCGGGAGTCGACCGGGAGGGCCCCCGCCCGCGGAGAAACCGTCGCCCCCGTCTCCGGGTCGAGGGCGAGGCCGGAGATCACCCCGAGACGTCCCTCGGCCCCGGCAAGGGCGGCGCGGGCTCGGGCGAGGCGGTCTTCCGCCGTCTCGAGCACGGTTTCGCGGGAGGCTGGACCCGAGGTCTCCGTCTCGGGAGATGCCGTGACCGTCATCGGGGCTCCTTCCATGAGGACCGGTCTATGAGAACTGGGGCCCTATCGAGATCCGGCCCATTCGAACGTATGTTCGATTGTCTCACGACTTCCCGACACGGGGAATGCCTATGGGGCGTTCCCCCTCGATCACGGAATCAAACCTAGGCGAATCGCCCCATGCGAGGACGGCGGAGCTCCTTTGACGTGACGGCCCGGGCGAGGCCTAACCGCCGCCAGACGTGATGACGCCCTTGTGCAGGATGAAACAGCCGTAGGGCTCGGCTTCGAGGGTGTGCACGACGGCGAACGCGGCCTTCGCGCGCTCATAGAACTCGAGCCGGGGAACGACGCCCCATTCGAGGGTTCGATCGTGATAGGTGCGGGCGATGTCGAGGATCCTCTCCTGAACCGGGGCGACAATCCTGGGGTCGTCGTCGACCTCCATGCGCTCCATCGGTGCGGGGACGAATGTGTCGAGGGGAAAGACGCTGAGGATGGCACGCAGCGCCCTCTCCACGCCGATCTCGCCCAATCGGACGACGGGGCGGCCGGCCGCAGCCGCGGGGTAGTTCCGGTCGACGAGCAGCAATTGGTCTCCGTGACCCATGTCGTCGAGGATGCGGAGAAGGCCTCCGTTCAGGACCGGATCAATCCCCTTGAGCATGTGCCCCTCCAAAGTCTCCGGCGTGGCTCGGACGCCCCTAAGCGTCGATCAGCCGCCGAGCAACGGCGACGTCGGTGATGAGCACGTCGATCCACTTTCCAAGCGCGGCGGCGTGTATCGCCTCGAACTTGCGGCCCCCGCCGGCGATCCCCACCTTGCGGGGCACCGCCCTCAGGTCGTCGCTGCTGATGCCCACCACACGGGAGTCGAGTTCGGTCTTGACAAGTTCGCCGTTCGCATCGAAGTAACGGAGGCAGACGTCCCCGACCGCTCCCACATCCCGAAGAAGCGCGAGGTCCGACTCTGGCACCGCGTTTCCCGATGCCGCCAGCAAGGTCGATGGGTTCAGGCTTCCGATCCCGGCGAGGAGGACGCTGAGGTTCTTCCATTCGGCGCACAGTTCGCTGATGTAGGGATCCTCCATGAGCGTGTCGCGTGCGGCTTGGCTTCCGACGATTCCCGGGGCGTGGAAGAACTTGGGCTCCCCCCCGGTCACCTGGGCGAAACGGTCGGTCAGGCGCGTCGCCTTCACCTGCACGCTGGGGTTCCCCACACCCCCGATGACCTGCACGACCTCGCTCGCGGTGCGCACCGTGCGTGGAGACATGGCATCGGCCGTCGCCAACAAGGTCGACGACCACGACGAGAGCCCAACCCGGTCGCTTGCGGAAAGGGTGGTCTCCAAATAGGCGGCACCCGCCGCGCCGAGAGCCGCGATGACCGCAGCATCGTCGTCCGCCGACGTGTCCGCGATGACCACATCGGCAAGCCCGTACTTGTCACGAACGGCTTCCTCCAGATCGGGGTGCACCCCCGGCGGGGGAATCACGACGGTCCGGACGATCCGAAGGGCGACAGCCTCCTTGAGGAAGCGGGAAACACGAGACTGCGAAATGTGGAGACGCTCGGCTATCTCTGGTTGACGAAGACCCTGCTCGTGATACAGCCGTGCGATCTTCGTCACCAGAGACATCCGGTCCGGTGACAGCCTGCTCGCGGAATGGTGCGGTTGCGTGGACATCCTCCTCGTCTACCGTTCTTCCCGCTGCGTGGATCCTGTCACGTCACTCAACTCCTCTTCAGTACGAAGAAAACAACGCTCGCTGCGCGAGGGCAAGCGCCCCAATCGCATCGTGTTGGTCCTGAGCCTTCTGAAGGGCTTCACAATCGAGTTTATCGAGCCCGCGATCGACTGCCTTGAGGAAGTCTATGGCGTGATCCGCCGCCGCGACGGAATCCTCGCGGAACGGGAACTGATCTAACTGCCACACGCCTTCCCACTTGTTCTTCCGCAGCGTGTAGAAGAATTCGAACAGCTCGATCGGATTGAGCGAACCCGCCACCAGGTCATCGTCCCAACCTCGATAGTTGTCGTTGACATCCATGCCGAAGAGCCGCCCGTAGTCGATGGCGAGTTGGGCCGAATCGGCCGGAGACTCTCCCCCATACAGGGCGTGCCCATAGTCGAGAAGGATGCCGACATTCGGCAGTCCGATCTTCTCCATGCCGAGAAGCGTCCGGGCACAGGAGTGGTAGCTCATGTGGACTCGGGGTTCCCGCGGCTTGTATTCGACGACGAACTTCAAGTCGGGGTTCTCGCTCGCCAACTGGCCGACGCCGTCCATCGATGCCTTCCACAACGCCCCGTGGTCTACCTGGAAGGGGTAGTCCCAGCCATCCTGCCCCGGCCAAAGCTTGACGTAGTCCGCGCCGAAGTGCCGAACGACGTCCGCGGCTTCGGTGATGAGGTCGTGGGCGAGTTTGCGGATCCCCGGATCGGGGTTCGTGAAGGAGCCCTTCGCGAAGACCCGGGTGTAGATCTCCGGTGTGATGCCGACGACGCGAAGCTTGTTTCGCTCCAGAGCCTCGTCGATTTGCTCATTTGTGTATTCGCCCCCGAAGTAGGGGTAGATCAGGTCGACGACGGAAAGATCCCGCACCTTTCCCGCGAGGTCGATCGCGTCGAGGATGGTTCTTGGCTCGCCGTAGCCGTCGGTCGCATATCGATCGACATAGGTCGCGAAGTGCCAGATTCCTGCTCCATACACCTGTTTGCTGGCCATCGTGGTTCCTCTTCCTCATGTCTGTCTCGTTGCTGCATGCTGTCATACCATGTCAGGGGGCGGCCGGGACGGTTTCCCGCCCCGGCCCTCCCTGTTTCAAGGAGGAGGGATGGTCAGGGCGGTTTCCCGCCCTGGCCCTCCCTTCTGGGGAATGACTAGTCCGAAAGGCCCCAGTCGGCATACTTGTCAGCGTTCTCGATCGTGATGTTCTGGCAGTTGATCGACTGCTTCTCCGGCTGTCCGGTGGAACCGGTCTTGAGCCAAAGGTCAGCCTGCTCAACGGCCAACTCAGCACTGAGGATCACGGGCTGAAGGCCCGTCACCAGCAACGTGCCAGCCTTGATGGCCGCAACGGCGTCCGGGCTTCCATCGAAGCCACCGACGACGATCTGTCCGGTCAGACCGGCAGCATCGATGGCAGCGACGGCGCCGAGCGCCATGGTGTCGTTACCGGCGATAACACCGACAACATCCGGGTTGGCCTGAAGGAGGGTCTCCATTACAGTGAAGGCCTCTTCCTGGCTCCAGTTGGCGGTCTGCTGGGCAACC
Organism: Demequinaceae bacterium; assembly: GCA_016933155.1. GTDB lineage: Bacteria > Actinomycetota > Actinomycetes > Actinomycetales > Demequinaceae > JAFGBM01. The sequence continues at coordinate 218,015 of JAFGBM010000007.1, forward strand.
ATCTCGAACTCCGGGTGCTGGTCAATAACGCTGTGGAAGCCCGTAGACCGCACTCCAGCGTTGGTGTCCGTTTCCCGCCCGGTGAGCTCGATGTACTTACCGCCGTCGGGAAGAGCGGCAACCCACTCTTCTGCAACGGCCGTAGCACCCTGAGCGTTGTCCGCGACGATCTGCGAGATGGCAATGCCAGTCGCGTTGATCTCACGGTCAATGAGGAACACGCCGATGCCGGCGTCGGTCGCGCGCCGAACGGCGCCGATCGAGTCGTCCGCACCTGCGTTGTCCAGGATGATCGCCACAGCCCCGGCCTCGATGGCCGCGTCGACAAGGTCGCTCTCCTTCTGAGCGTCACCGTCGTGCGACTGGTAGGTCGTGGTGTATCCCAGCTCTTCCGCCTTGGCAACTGCAGCCTCGCCTTCAGCGGCGAAGAACGGGTTGTCAAGCTCCGGCACAATCACCGCGATAAGTCCACCCTCCGTGGGTCCGCTCTCCTCGGGCTCATCCGAGGAGCAGCCTGAGAGAGCGGCCGCGGAGAAGGACGCAATCGCCGCAACGGCGAATATCTTCCTTCGAATCATGTACTGCACCTTTCTCTTGGTACCGGGCGACGATATTGTCGTCCGGCTATTCTGGTCAGCCGCCTTTGACCGCCGTCTGATCAGAAATCTCTGTGGTTTGAGAAGCCGATGAACCGCTGGCAGCCGCGATGGCCGCGTTCTTCGTGCTCTTGATGCGTTGTTGGGCCTGGTCGATGATCACCGCCACGATGATCACGACACCCTTGATGGCCGTCTGCCAGAACGAGGAGACTCCGACGTTCACAAGCCCGTCATTGAGGAAGCCGATGACAAAGGCCCCGAGGAGCACGCCGCGAATCGTGCCACGGCCGCCCATGAGGGAGGCCCCACCGATGACGCACGCCGCGATCGCGTTGAGCTCGAAGGTCTCGCCCGATCCCGGGATGGCGCTGGTCAGTTGGGACGCGGTCACCAAGCCAGCGATGCCTGCACAGAATCCAGAGATCATGTAGGCGCGGATCTTCACCTTCTTGACGGGCACACCTGCGAGTTCGGCCGCGCGTTCATTGCCCCCGACGGCATATACAGAACGACCGAATGGGGTCTTCGTCAGGATGAACGCGGCGATGATCGCGAGGACCAGCATGATCCATATCTGCATGGGTACGCCAAGCGGCCGAGATACCCCGAGAATGTCGAATCCCTCGTTCCCGAGTTCGGGCGAACCCTGAAGCCGGGGCATCGTCTTGCCATTGGAAATGAGCAGCGCCGCCCCGCGGGCGACGTACATCATTCCTAACGTCGCAATGAAGGGAGCGACTTCGAATCTTGTTATGAGGTAGCCGTTGATCCACCCGACGAGGGTGCCGACGGCCAAGGCGAGCAGGATGACCACCCACACCTGCGGGTAGAGAATAACGTTGAGCGAATCGATCTCCCATCCCTGAAGGAAGACGCCCGCGACGATACCGGTTAAGCCGAGGGTGGAACCTACGGAGAGGTCAATCCCTCCCTTGATGATGACGAACAGCATGCCGATCGCGAGGAACGCGTTGATCGCGACGTGCTTCGACATTGTCAGGACATTCGAATAGCTGAGGAAGGTGTCCGAGAGCATCGAGAACATGATGATGAGCACGATCAGGGCGATGAACGCCCGGCCCTCCAGGAGGATGCCCCCGACATCGATCGACCTTCCACGTACGGTGATGAGCCCCTTCTTCTTGGGCTCAGCCTGTGTCGCGCTCATCGCGCTCCCGCCTTTCCTCGTGCAGCGGTCTCGCCGCTCGCCACCATTAGTTGTTCCCGAGTTGTCTTTCGCGGATCGAATTCGCCCACGATCTGTCCTTTGGACATCACCACCACCCGATTGGCGGCATTGAGAGCCTCGCCGACCTCGCTCGTCGCGAAGAGAACCGCCAGCCCCCGGCGGGCCTCACGGGTCATGAGGGTGTAGATCTCCGCCTTCGCGCCGACGTCGATGCCGCGCGTGGGCTCATCGAGAAGGAGGACGTGGGGCGTCGTGAGCAGCACTCGGGCGAGGACGACCTTCTGCTGATTTCCTCCGCTCAGGGAGTCGATCGACGCCGCCTCGCTTTCGGTCTTGACCGTGACGTCACGGATTCCGTTGTTGACGGCGTCCGTCATTTGCCGTTTCCTGAGCCAGAAACCCTTGACGAACGCCTTGAGGCTCGAGAGGGCGATGTTTCCGCCGACGCTGAGGCTTGGGATGAGTCCGTCACGCTGCCGGTCCTCCGGAACCAAGGTCATTCCGAGATCGATTCGATCGCCGACCGTCTCGTCGACGACGGACCGGCCGAGCACCGTGACGGAGCCATTGACGATCGGCAATCGTCCGGCGAGTGCTTCCAGGAGCTCGGTCCGCCCGGCCCCCATGAGCCCGTAGAGGCACACCATCTCTCCGGCGCGCACGTCGAGATCCAGGCCGTCGACGGCGAGGCGTGACGTGTTCATCTGGTCGACAATCTTGATGTCGCGAAGAGAGAGGGCGACGTCGCCGTAATCCTCTCGCAGTTCGAACTTGAGGTCGTCCGCGGCGCGACCCACCATGCGGGTGATCACCCAGTTCAGGTCGACGTCAGCGCGGTCGGCCTCCGCCACTAGGGCACCATCGCGGAAGACCACTACCCGGTCCGCGATCTCAAGCGCCTCCTCGAGGTGGTGGGAGATGTAGACGATGGCCACCCCCGCCGCCTTGAGTTCCCGGATCACGCGGAACAGGACGACGACCTCGTTGCCCGACAGGGCCGACGTCGGTTCGTCCATGATCAGGACACGCGCTTCGGAGGCGAGCGCCCGGGCGATCTCTACGATCTGCTGCTGGCCGAGCCGGAGGTCGGCCACGAGCGTGTCGGGGCTGAGGTCCTCCTCGAGGTGCTTCAGGACGGCCCCGGCCGCCTCGCTCTCGCTGGCCCGGTCGATCGTGCCCCCTCGGCCCGTGATGTCGCGACCGATGAAGATGTTGTCGCTGATGCTGAGGTTGGCGCAGAGGTTGAGTTCCTGGTGGATGATCGAGATGCCTTGTTGTGAGGCATCGATCGTGTTCTTGAGGGAGATCTCTTCGCCATCGAGTTCGAGGGTTCCCGAGGTGGGGCTCTCGATGCCGCTCATGATCTTCATCAGGGTCGATTTGCCCGCCCCGTTTTCCCCGAACAGAACCGTGACCTGCCCGCGCTTGATCGTGAAGTCGACACCCTTGAGTGCATGGGTCGCCCCGTAGTGCTTTGTGATGCCCCGCGCTCGCATGACGATCGCGGAAACGGTGCCATTTGCCACTTCGGTGTCTGCCTTGACCTTTGTCCGAATCATGGGTCGTCCTATGGTTCCGAAACGATCTCGATGGAGACGGCGATGACAGTGACGACCTTGGGCACGTTGTCGATGAAGGCTCCGGTGATCTGTAGAGTTTGGCCCGCGAGGGTGTCTGCCGGGTGCTCTTCAAGGAAGGGCTCCAGGACCAACTCCTCGGCCTTGTAGTTGAATTCCAGCGAGACCTGCAGGTACTCGACCTGGTTGAGGAACTGGTTGAGGTCCACGAACCCGGTCACGTCCCTGAGCGCCGTCTGAGTCCCCGGGACGATCTGGAGTTGAACGGTGTAGTCCGGTGACAGTCCATCGACCGTCAGCGCGACCGTCTTGCCATTCTCCGACACCTCTCCCGCGACCGCGGTCAGGATGACCGGATAGGAGTAGGGGTTGTAGGGATTGGAGGAGTTCCCGTATTCCTCCTTCGCCTGATCCTCGTCCTCTTCGATGGCCGCCAGAACCGTCTGGAGGTCCACCGCCGTATCGAGGATCGCGGGCATGGTGACGGACTCGAAGTACGTTTCCGCGTATTCCTTTGCGTCGAAGACATGTCTGCCGGTGTCGTCTTCGATGCTGACCACCTTGGTCGATAGGGCCGCGGCAATCACGACGAGAACTAGGGCCACCCAGAAGACGCTCCGGCCGGTGGTGAGTCGTCGGAAGACCGACATCTGGTCATGGCCTGTTGCTTTGACTGAAGGCTTCACGGGAATCCTCTCTTTCGAACTCATGTCTGCCCGCCTCGATCCGCGGCCTGCTCTGGTTGCGATGCGGCTAGACTCGCTCCCCGCGCCCTTGCGACGGCTCCGAGCCATGCGGCCCGACGCTCGGTCGCTGTGTCGGTGTCCAGTCCTGGGTGTGTCGTCCCGGCCGAGTCGGAGAATGTCGCGGCATCGGAGTCCGACCACAGGCCAACCGAGGACCCGGCTAGGTACGCGACCCCGAGGGCGGAGAGGTCCGCAACAGAGGAGGCCACGACGTCGCGTTGGCTGAGATTTGCTTGGAGCTGCATCAACCAACTGTTCGACGAGGGACCCCCGTCGGCGAGGATGGTGTGAATGCGCCGCCCGCTCCCCGCGTCGGCGGCGACCAGAACGTCCTCGATCTGAAAGGCGATCGATTCGAAGGCGGCGCACGCGAGGTCCGCCTCCGAAGAACCCAAGGTCAATCCCGCCATGATTCCGAGGGCCTCGTCATCCCACCACGGCGCGCCCAGGCCCGCGAAGGCGGGCACCAGGAACACCCCATGAGAATCGCCGGCCTGCTCCGCGAGGGCTCCGAGTTCTGAGGGAGTCTTCGACAACAACTGCGCCAGCCATACCACGGTCGCCCCGGTGGACAGGATGTTCCCCTCGAACGCTTGAACCGGCTTCCCGAAGTCCCAGGCGATGGTGCGAACCAACCCCTCGCCGGGATGTGCTCCAGGCGCGAGAAGTCCCATGATCGAGGACCCGGTCCCGTAGGTGACCTTGACGGCCCCCGGTTCACGGACTCCATGGCCGTAGAGGGCGGCGTGGGAATCCGCCAGGACTCCGGAAATGGGCACACCCGAGGGGACTCCCTCCACGTCCTTGATGGGGGCTGTATGCTCCTGCGACGATGCGATCCGAGGCAAAGCCTGTCGGGGTATCCGGAAGAGTTCCAGCAGCGAGTCCTCCCAGTCGCCGCTGTCCAGATTCAGCACCTGCGTGCGGCTCGCGTTCCCCGTTTCGATCCGATGCTCCCCTGTCAGGGAGTGGACAATCCAGGAATCCACCGTTCCGAGTGCGATCTTCCCGGCCTCGGCGCGCGACCGGTCGGGATCGATCGAATCGAGCAGCCAAGCAAACTTGAGAGCCGAGAACATGGGATCGATCGGAAGCCCGGTGATGGCGCGCACCCGGGCCTCGTGGCCTTCTGCCTGAAGACGCTGAGCCTCTCCCTTGGTCCGCCGGTCCTGCCAGCCCAACATCGGGCCCAGAGGTTCAAGGGTCTGACTATCCCAGGCAAGGGCGGACTCCCGCTGGCTGCTGATCCCCATCGCCACGATCGTCCCGGAGACCTTCGAGGCCACCTTCTGGATGGCTGACTTGACGCTCGAAAGCAGTTCGAGGGGGTCCTGCTCCACCCATCCGGGCTCCGGATGCGTCTGCCCGAGCGGAACCGAGGCTTGCCCCACGACCTTTCCGGAGGCGTCGACGACGATGGCCTTCGTGGAACTCGTTCCCTGGTCGATTGCGACAACAAGCGCGTCGGCCGGCATGCGGTCAGCCATGGCCGATCGCCTCCTTCGCCGAATCCACGATTGCCTCGGGAGTCAGGCCGAAGTGTTCCAGCAGGTACTCCGTGCTTCCCGTGGGGGCGAACTCCGTGAGGCCGAGGATTCGGACCGGGGACCGGGCCCCATCCTCGAGTTGGGCGACCACGGAGGCCACCGCGGCTCCGAGCCCCCCGGCGACATTTGCTTCCTCCGCCGTGACGATCGCCCGTGTTTGACGCGCAGCCACCTGGATGGCCTCAACGTCGAGCGGCGCAAGGTAGACGGCATTCAGAACCCTCGCGCTCACCCCCTGGGCTTCGAGGATGTCCGCAGCGTCGAGGGCCCGAGACACCATCGTCCCCGTCGCGATGATGGTCACGTCCTTCCCGTCGCGGATGCCCTGAAAACGACCCCGATCAAGGGACATGCCGGCGGGGGTGACGTCAGGAACCTGGAATCGTCCGACACGGATGAACATGGGCCGAGGGTCATCGACGGCCGACCGAATCGCCTGTCGGGTCTGGAGGCGATCAGCAGGCACAACGATGTCCAATCCGGGTATCGCGCGGAGCCACGACAGGTCTTCGACGGAATGGTGGGTGGGTCCGAGTTCGCCGTATGCCATCCCCGGGCTCATCCCGCACAGGATGACCCGGTGTTGGCTATAGGCGATGTCGGCCTTGATCTGCTCCAGCCCCCGCCCCGTCAGGAAGGGGGCCGCCGCGCAGACGAAGGGGATGAGTCCGGAACTCGCCAGCCCCGCACCCACTCCGATGAGATCCTGTTCCGCGATTCCCACGTTGATCAGTCGATCAGGGAAATCCTTCCGGAAACCGACAAGGTTGCTGGAGCCAACGGAGTCATTGCACACGGCGACGATGCGATCGTCGTGCGCGGCTAGTTCGATGAGTTCTTCCGCAAAGGCCTTCCTGTTGTCGTAGGAGGGTCGTTCGGTTGCCACCGTCTCCGTGATCATGCGAGTTCCGCCAATGCTCGTTTCGTCTCTTCTGCGCTCGGTACCTTGTGGTGCCACTCGACGCGGTCCTCCATAAAGGAGACGCCCTTGCCCTTCGTCGTGTGGGCGATGACGGCGACCGGTTTGCCCGTCGTAGACGGAAGGAAGGCGTCGAGCAGGGCTGAGTAGTCATGCCCATCGGCCTCCCTCACCTCCCAGCCGAAACTCGTCAGTTTGTCGGCCAAGGGTTCGAGGCGGTTGGTCTCTTCCGTGCGGTCACCCTGTTGAAGGAGATTGCGATCGATGACGATGGTCAGGTTGTCCAGGCCGCGGTGGGCGCCAGCCATGAGAGCCTCCCAGTTGCTGCCCTCCTGCATCTCCCCATCGCCGAGAACGACGAACACCCGCGAAGGCGACTTCAGAAGCTTGGCCGCGATGGCTTGGCCCACTCCGATGGGCAGGCCGTGTCCGAGCGGACCGGTGTTGGACTCGACGCCGGGAACCTTCGTGCGATTGGGATGACCATTGAGCGCGGACAGCGGCTGCATGAAACTCATGAGTTCAGCCGGTGCGAAGTATCCGGCATATGCCAGCGTGGAGTAGAACGAGGCGGCACAGTGCCCCTTGCTCAGGATGAACCGATCGCGATCGGGCCATTCGGGGTTTTCTGGGTCGATGCGCAGAACCCCGATGAACAGCGTGGTGAGGATGTCGGTCACGGACAGGTCTCCGCCGATGTGTCCCATTCCGGCATGGGAAATCATGGTCAGGACGGATCGACGGGTGTGGGTCGCTCGCTCACGAAGGATCTTCTGCTTGCCTTGGGAGTCCGCCGATTCGAAGGACTCGCGCGCACGGCGCCACACGCCTGCCTCGGTGACGTCACTGTCCAGCATGCTGTTCCATTCTTCGAGATACGGTTGTAGCGACGAGGGCGCCGCTCCCATCATGAATATCCATTCACTGCTGCGATTTCTTGCATCATCGTGTCATGCTGGTTCCGTCAATGTCAACGAATCCCCCAGCCTTTCTCACGAAATCAGGTAACGAATGCATAACGATGACCAGGTTCCGGGCCAGGGATCCCCTGCCCTTCTCATGGTTCTTGGAAGCATCAACCGCGATCACGCGGTGGTCGTCGACCACCATCCGAAGCCGGGTGAAACGGTCCTGGGCGATTCCTACACCTATGGGAGCGGCGGCAAGGGCGCGAACCAAGCGGTCGCCGCCGCACTAGCAGGAGTCACCCCAATCCTCCTGTCGGCCGTCGGTGACGACTCCGCTGGCGAAGAACTCCTGGCCGACCTCAGACGGGTCGGCGTCGACACCACACACGTCACACGTCACGCGGGTATGCCCAGCGGCATCGCCCTCATCACAGTGTCCCGAGACGGGGAGAACGCCATTGTCGTGGCCCCTGGAGCCGGCGCGGCTGTCGATGCCTCAACGACGGCGAAGACCGTCGCTTCGATCTCCACACCGGGCTCGGTGCTCCTGTCGCAACTCGAATTGCCCTTGCCCGCCGTCGTCGCGTCCGGCGTTGCCGCCCACGAGGCCGGCGCCCGGGTGGTGCTCAATCTCTCCCCCTTTCAAGCCGTTCCAGAGGAACTCATCCGCCTCGCCGACCCCTTGGTGGTGAATGCGGGAGAAGCCGAGGGCCTTGCGGGGGAACGCATCGCTTCGGTTGCCGACGCGGAGAACGCCGCGCGGACACTTGCGTCCCGTTGTCGCTCCATCGTCATTACCCTGGGTGCCGAAGGCGCCGTCGCGGCAGAGGCCGACTCTGTCCGGAGCTTTCCAGCGCGCAAGGTTCCGGTGGTGGACACCACGGGAGCAGGCGATTCTTTCGCAGGAGCATTGGCTGCCGCGTTGGTGACGGGAGCCTCCCTGGATCGGGCTGTGCTAGCCGGGATAGACGCGGCCGCGATCACCGTTCAGCACCTCGGGGCGCAAGGGCCTATCCCCTAGCCGCTCGACGGCGAGTGCCGAGTGCAAGGATTCCGGACTCCTTGAACCGGAGGTCCGGGCGGATCACGCGACCGCTTGCCAGCGAAACGCGTCTCCTAACCTCTCAATACGGCCGAGACCGGGCATCGGGAAGTGGCATTGCGCCAGAACCAAGCCCTCGTCTGCCGCCCGACCCAAGAGCGCCCGGCGACTCGCGACCACATCCTCCGGGAGTAGTTCGAACGAGGCGACCCACTCGGGATGTTCGATGTAGACGATGTTGAGCACGGCGTCGCCGGTGTGAAGCACCCGGCCATCGATCAGGACCGCCAGGTGTCCCGAAGAGTGGCCGTGGGAATCGATCGCCTCGACGCCGGGGACGATCTCCCCCTCCCCCTCGAGGAGCACGACCTGATCCTCGAGGGGCTTGAGGATCTCGCGGAAATTCGCGGCGTGGTCGGGCTCCGGGTTGTCGGGATCCATCCAGTGCTCCCACTCCCGGCGGGTGAGGAAGATCTTGGCGTTCGGGAAGGCCGGGCTGCGATCGGCCCCGACGCAGCCCCAGTAGTGGTCGGCGTGTCCATGGGTCACGACGATCGTGTCTATGGACGTAGGGTCGATCCCCTCCTCCTGGACGGCATCCTTCACCCCGTCCGTCCACCCGAGTCCTCCGGGATCGACGAGGACGCGGTTCGTCCCGGTGTCGACGAGAAGGGCGTTCGTGTGGAATCGGATGGGGTCTGCCAGGCCGTGGCGGGCGAGGGCGCCGGCGCGCTCCCCCGGGTCGGCATTCGCGAACAACACCTCCGGACTCATGTCGAAGCCGCCCGTATCCATGACGACGTATGTGAGATCGCCGATCCGAATGCGCTCAGCCATGCGCCGATCGTACTAGCGGCACGGGGCTCCAGAATCGCCCCGCAGACAACCAGTGCCGAGATGGGCACCGAAACCGGCACCCACCGTCTGCAGGGGAACACCAAGTGCCCCTGCCGACCACCAGTGCCGAGATAGGCACCGAAACCGGCACCCACCGTCTGCAGGAATGCTCAGGATCCCCGGGTCGCCCAGAAGGCCACGGCCGAGGCGGCCGCGACGTTGAGGGAGTCCACCCCGGACCCCATCGGAATGGTGACCATGACATCGGCCCCCTCCATGGCCCCCCGCGACAGTCCGTCTCCCTCCGCCCCGAGCATGAGGGCCAGCCGCTCGGGCAACCCTCGCGCCACGAACACGTCCAGCGGGACGGCCGCATGATCCAGGGCGAGGGCGGCCACGACGAACCCCGCATCTCTCAGATCGTCGAGCCCACCGGGCCACGGCTCGAGCCTGGTCCAGGGCACCTGGAAGACCGTCCCCATCGAGACCCGGACTGATCTGCGATAGAGAGGGTCCGCGCACCTCGGCGAGATCAGCACCCCCTCGACCCCCATCGCGGCCGCAGACCGGAAGACCGCCCCGACGTTCGTGTGATTGACGAGGTTCTCCAAGATCGCGATCCGCCGAGCGCCTCCGATCACGTCCTCGACCGCCAGCGGGTCCGGCCTGCTCATCGCCGCCAGCGCCCCCCGGTGCACCAAGAACCCGGTCACCCGTTCGAGGACATCCTCCGATCCCACGAGCACGGGGACCTCCGGCCAGCCCGAGACGAGGGGCTCAAGGGTGGGCAACCACTTCTCCGAGCACAGGAACGACCTGGGCTCGTGCCCCGCCCCGAGGGCCCGGGCGATGACGGGCCTGCTCTCGGCGATGTACAACCCCCGAGACGGCTCGACCCGGCGCCGGAGGGCCACGTCCGTGAGGTCGCGGTAGTCCTCGAGCGCCGGGTCGTCGATGTCGCCGATGCGGCGGATCACGTGCCTACTTCTGCCCTTTCTCCACATCGGGGTCGAACGGCTTCCCACTCGTCCGCCCCGACTCCGAGACGTCCTGGGTCGCCTCTTTGAGCTCCCTCTTGGCCTCGGCGAGCGCCTTGGAGGGATCGACGAGCGACGACTTCTGCGCCGTCGACTTGCGGACCGCCGAGCGCTTGAGCGCTTGCGGCTCGTCCACCTGGCCGAATCCGGCCGAGATGGCCTTGAGCGCCGTCGTGAACTCCGTCGGGACGAACCAGATCTTGCTCGACTCGGTCTTCGCGATCTCCGGCAGCATCTGGAGGTACTGGTAGGCGAGCAGCTTGGAATCCGCGTCGCCCTCGTGAATGGCGTCGAAGACCTGCAGGATGGCGCGGGCCTCACCGTCGGCCTCAAGGATCTTGGCCTGAGCGGAACCCTCGGCCTTGAGGATCGCGGACTGCTTGTCTCCTTCGGCCGTGAGGATCGCGGACTGCTTGACACCCTCCGCGGTCAGGATCGCGGCGCGACGGTCACGCTCGGCCCGCATCTGCTTCTCCATCGAGTCCTTGATGGACATCGGGGGTTCGATGGTCTTCAGCTCGACGCGGTTCACACGAATACCCCACTTGCCCGTCGCCTCGTCGAGGACTCCACGGAGCTGGCCGTTGATCTGGTCACGGCTCGTCAGAGTCTGCTCGAGGTCCATGGTGCCGACGACGTTACGGAGTGTCGTGACGGTCAACTGTTCGACACCGATGATGTAGTTCGCGATCTCGTAGACCGCAGACTTCGGGTCCGTCACCGTGAAGTAGATGACCGTGTCGATCTCGACCACCAGGTTGTCACTCGTGATGACCGACTGAGGGGCGAAGGACACGACCTGTTCCCAGACGCTCACCTTCGCACGCACGCGATCGACGAACGGCATGAGCAGGTGCAAGCCGGGGTCAAGCGTCCTCTTGTACCGCCCCAGCCGCTCGACGACAAAAGCCTTCGCCTGAGGGACGACCTTGATCGATCGAGCGACGATAGATATTACGAAGATGCCCAGTACAACGAGCACCACCACCAGAAATACTTCACCGTCAGTCATGTGCCTCTCCACTTCTTGGACGCGCGTACCGGTTGGCCGCGCTTACTTCTTCTCCACGATGGCGATCGCCCCGTTGATGCGGAGGACCTTCACCGCCGTATCGGCCGGAATCGCGGAAGACCCCTCCTCCGTGCGGGCACTCCAAACCTCTCCGGCGAGCTTGACGCGGCCCTGCCCATCCGTCACCTCGATCAAGGTCTTGGCGTCCTTGCCGACGAGGGCCGAGACGTTGGTCTCGATCAGGGGTGTCCTCTCCCGAAGGGACTTGAGCAGGAACGGTCGGAGCGCCCCCAGCAGCAGGCCCGCCGTGATGATCGCGACCAGGGCCGCGACCCACCATTCGCCCCCCGCAAGCGCAACCGTGCCACCTGCGATAGCACCACCGGCACACATCAGGAAGGTCAGATCTAGGGTGAAGATCTCGACCACTCCGAGCAGGATCGCCCCAACGAACCACCACATCGAATCCATGTCGCCACCTCCCGGCGCCGTTTGCGCCCTTCTTGGCATCCTAGCGATGGGGGTGACCCCCTGCCCATCATCCGGTGGGATGACGCCGGATCGGGCCTGACGGCCGAATCGTCATTCCCCGGGAGGATCAGGCCCTCCGAGCCGACCACCGCCCGTTCTGGTGATCGAGTTCGATCGGGATCCCGTACGCCTGAGAGAGGCGGGGGGCGGTCAACGCCTCGGCGATCGGTCCGGACGCGACCACCCGCCCGGCGGCAATGAGGAGTGCGTGGGTGAACCCTTCGGGAATCTCCTCGACGCGGTGGGTGACCAGGATGAGGACGGGAGAGCGGGGATCGGAGGCAAGGGCCCCGAGGGCGTCGAGCAACTCCTCCCTCCCCTTGAGGTCGAGGCCGGCGGCCGGTTCATCCAACGCCAAGATCTCCGGGTTCGGCATCAGGGACCTGGCCAGGTGGACCCGTTGCCTCTCGCCCTCGCTCAGGGTCCCGTAGTCGCGGCCCATGAGCCCGACGAGACCGAATGCTTCGAGAAGGGCCTCCGCCCGGCTCGTGTCGACCGCCTCGTACGGCTCCGCCTGCCGGGAGGTCGTCCCATAGGACGCCGTCAGCACGACGTCCCCCACCTGCGCGCCCTCGAAGACCCGGCCCGCCACGGCATCGCTCGCGAGCCCAACCCTGATCCGGGTATCCCGGATGATCCCCTCGCCGAGGGACTCCCCCAGCACCTCGATGGTGCCCGCGGTCGGGCGGGAGCGGGCGGCAAGGAGGGACAGGAGGGAGGTTTTGCCCGCGCCGTTCGGCCCGAGAACGACCCAATGCTCCCCCCGCCTGACGGTCCAGGAAACATCGGTCAGGACTTCGTTCTCCCCCAGTGTGAGCGACACCCCTCCGAATCGACAGGCCTCAGTCATGCAAGTGCCGCCTCGTATACGGCGATCGTCTTGTCGCCGATGGCCGTCCAGGAGAAGTGACGTTCGACCCGTTCCCGGCCGGCTCGACCCATGGCGGCCAGCCTTTCCTGGTCCGATAGGACGGAGGTGAGGGCCTCCGCCAGGGCCGTCACGAAGGCATCCTCGTCCCTCGGGACGCCGGATTCGTCCCTCTCGGGGTCGATCGGGACGAGCACTCCGGTCTCTCCGTCCTCGACGACTTCGGGTATTCCTCCGGTATCGGTCGCCACGACCGGCAGCCCCATGGCCATGGCCTCGAGGTTGACGATGCCCAGCGGCTCGTAGACGGACGGGCACACGAATACCGTCGAGGCTGCGAGGACTGCCTGAAGTTCCCGCTGGGGCAGCATCTGGTCGATCCAGACAACCCCCGATCGGCGCGTGCGTAGCTCCGCAAGGGCCTTCTCGACTTCGGCCGCCGTCTCCGGTGCGTCTGGGGCTCCGGCACAAACGACCACCTGGACGTCGGCGGGCAGGCCCTCGACCGCTCGAAGGAGGTAGGGAAGCCCCTTCTGCCGGGTGACCCTCCCGACACAGACGACGATGGGAAGGCCGGGATCGATGCCAAACCCCCGGACGATGTCCTCTCCGACCAAACCCTTCTCCTCGGGTCGTTTCCAAGCCTCGACGTCGATCCCGTTGTGGACCACGTGGACAAGGGCCGGGTCGACGAATGGGTAGGTCCGGAGGATGTCGTCCCGCATCGAGGAGCTGACGGCGATGACGGCGGAGGCCTCGGCGTAGGCCGTCTTCTCGAGCCAGGAAGACACGCGATACCCACCCCCAAGCTGCGCAGCCTTCCAGGGGCGGAGGGGTTCGAGGGAGTGGGCGGTGAGGACGTGAGGCATCCCATGCAGGAGGGAGGCCAGGTGTCCGGCGCCATTGGCGTACCAGGTGTGGGAGTGGACGAGGTCGGCACCCTCGCAGTCCCGGGCAATGGGCAGATCCTGGGCGAGGACGTCCAAGGCGGCATCGCCCGTGGAGAACCCGAGCGTATAGCCCTCGACCCCCGGCTCCTGCCGGGATCCATCGAAGCATCGGACCCTAACATCGAGCCTCTCTCGGAGCACCTTGGCCAGCTCGGCCACGTGAACCCCCGCCCCGCCGTACACGTGGGGGGGATACTCCCGGGTCAAGATGTCGATCCGCATGCCCCAACCGTATCGTGAGGGATTCCGAGTGAAACCACGCAATCTCCCCTAAACGCCTCCACGCCCGTAGACTGGCGAGATGCCCGGCCCCACCGTTCTCGCGATCGTCCTCGCCGGAGGCGAAGGCAAGCGGCTGATGCCGCTCACGGCGTCCCAATGCAAGCCAGCCGTCCCGTTTGGGGGAACCTTCCGTCTTGTGGATTTTGCGCTGTCCAACCTGGCGAACTCCAACTATCTCCGCATGGTCGTGCTCACTCAATACAAGTCCCACTCCCTCGACCGGCACATCGCCCACACCTGGTACATGTCTCCCCTCCTGGGCAACTACGTCGCCCCCGTTCCCGCCCAGCAGTCGCGGGGCAAGCACTGGTACCTCGGCAGCGCGGACGCCATCTTCCAGTGCGAGAACATCATTTTGGAAGAGCGGCCGGACTTCGTGATCATCGTCGGGGCCGACCACGTCTACAGGATGAACTTCGCCCAGATGATCGAGTCCCACGTCGCATCCGATGCCGAGTTCACCGTCGCTGGCATCCGACAGCCCCGCTCGGACGCCCCCCGCTTTGGCATTATCGATGTCGACCCCACCTATCCGAGCCTCGTGAGGGCCTTCCTGGAGAAACCCGAGGACGCGGAAGGCCTTCCGGACAGTCCCAATGAAGTCCTGGCGTCGATGGGGAACTACGTCGCGACGACGAGCGCCTTCCTCGAGGTCCTCAACATCGACGCGAACGACCCGACGAGCGCCCACGACATGGGGGGGAACATCGTTCCTCGTTTCGTCGAGCGGGGAACCTGCGGCTTCTACGACTTCAAGGAGAACCGAGTCCCCGGCTCGACGGATCGCGACCGGGACTACTGGCGCGATGTCGGAACCCTCGACGCCTACTTCGAGGCCCACATGGACCTCATCGCGGTCCAGCCGGTCTTCAACCTCTACAACTACAGGTGGCCCATCCACCAGGGGTTCATCCGGGAACCCCCGGCGAAGTTCGTCCATTCAGAGAAGGGCCGCGTGGGATACGCCGCCGACTCGATCGTCTCCCCCGGGGTGATCGTCTCCGGGGCGGCTGTCACGAATTCGATCCTCTCCCCCGCTGTGCGTCTGCACTCATGGGCCTCGGTGTCCGATTCGGTGCTCATGCACCGGACGAGGGTCCACCGGCACGCCCAGGTGCATCGCGCCATCCTCGACGAGCGCGTGATCGTCAAGGAAGGCGCCACCATCGGGATCGATCATCAGAAGGACCTCGATCGGGGCTTCCTGGTCACGGATGGGGGCGTCACGGTCGTGGGGCGGGACACCGTGGTCGAGGCATGACCCCACACCTGTACTCCCACTAGCCGGTTGACTGCTGGCGGGCCTCGGCTCGCCGGGCGGCGACGCGGGCGAGCAGGGCGAAGGCCTGCGCTTCGGCCGAGGTTCCCTGACGGTCGAATCGAGGGGCGCCGCACACATCGCCGACAAGGCCGTCCTCCCCGACTTTCGCCAAGGACGCCTCCATCCATCGCCTCGCCGGACTGACCCAGTCACTGTCAAGCCAGCCGTCTGCGACCCCGGTGAAGGCCGCGTACGCGAACATCAACCCCGCCGTCCCATCTCTGAAGGCCGAGGCATCGTCGAGGACATTGGAAAAACGTCCGTCCTCCCGCTCGTGGGGGGCGACGGCCTCAAGAAGCGCCCGGGCATCCTCCCTCCAGCCCATCCTGACGTCGGCATCCAGCCATCCGGCCCCGATTCGGAGAGCCCGGGCGAGTCCCGCCGCGACCCAGCCGTTGCCGGATGCCCAGGCGTCCTGCCTCACCCACGCAGAAGCCCCATCATCGTAGATGTGCCCCCACAGGCCGGAGTCCCCGATCCAGAGCCGATCCTTGTGCAGCCTGTACTGGGTCTCCGCCGACTCGGCCCGGCCGATGGCGACAAGAAATGGGACGACCATGTAAACGGTGTCCACCCACACCTCCGGGCGTCCCTCCATGTGGAAGAGGATCCCAGATTCCCCTCGGGGACAGACCTGGGCGAGCCACATCGCCTGCCGGTCGAGGGCGACGGACGCCGCCGGGTCGCCGCCCCTCGCGACGAGGGCCACGGCCTCGCCGCAGGCCGCGCCGTTCACGAGCCCCGCGTCCCCCGTCGCAGCGAGCCTTCCCTCCGCATCCTGACGGACGATCGCATCGTGGGCGAGCAATCGGGCCAGGTCGATCCGATGGGAATCGATCGCAGCATGCGACGCGACCCCCTGTTCCCAAGGGTGCCGCTGCATCGCCAGTAGGGCGTGCCAGAGCCGGTCGTCGAGTCCGTCGGTCGGATCACTCACCGTTGCGCCCCACCACCGCTCGCAGCCGAGCGGCATCGAGTCCGAGGTCCTCCCACTCGCCGTCATACTCGAGGAGGGCGGCCGAACCCGTCCTAAGCCCCTGGGCCACCCGTTGGACGGCCTCCTTGTTCGAGCCCTTCCCCGCAAGGTACGCCGCCACCGATGAGATCGTCGGCTCGTGCCCCACGACCATCACCTTCGAGGCGCCCAGGGGCGTTGCCCGCAGGGCCGCGATCATCGTCGGAACCGTCGTGTTGTACATCTCCCGCCCCCGGTGGACCTCCGACACCTCCCAGCCCCTCGATGCGATCACCCAGGTTTCGACCGTTCTCGCCGCGTCGGACACGTAGGCGACCTCCGGCTCGAACCCGATGGCGGAAAGGGACTTCCCAAGGACGTCGGCATCCTCCCGACCCTTGACGGTCAGGGCCCGGGCATGATCCGGTCGCCTAGGGGAGGGCTCTTCCGCCTTGGCGTGCCTGGCGAGGACGATGACTCGCATCTCGCCTACTGCCCCATGGCGTGGACTCCGCCGTCGACATGGATGACCTCACCGGTCGTGGCCGGGAACCAGTCGCTCAGCAACGCGGTCACGGCGCGGGCCGTGGGCTCGGGATCGTCCGAATCCCAGCCCAGGGGCGCCCGCTCATCCCACTTGCCTTCCATCTCTTCGAAGCCGGGGATGTGCTTGGCGGCGGTCGTCTTGATGGGCCCGGCCGCAATGAGATTGCACCGGATCTTCTTCGGACCGAGGTCCCTGGCGAGGTAGCGCGAGGTGGCTTCAAAGGCGGCCTTGGCAACACCCATCCAGTCGTAGACGGGCCAGGCGAACCTGGCATCGAAGGTCAGCCCGACGACCGATCCGCCCTCGTTCATGAGGGGCAGAAGGGCGACCGTCAGGGCCTTGAGGGAATAGGCCGATGTGTGGATCGCGACGGCGACATCCGGCCACTCCCCCGCGAGGAAATTCCCTCCCATGACGGATTGGGGGGCGAAGCCGATGGAATGAACCACCCCATGGATGGTCGGGACGTGCTCCTTGACCCGCTCGGCGAGGCTGGCGAGCTGCTCGGGGTTCGTGACATCGAGTTCGAGGACGGCCGCCTCGATCGGGAGGCGCCTCCCGATGCTCTCGGTAACCTCGAGGGTTCGACCCATGCCCGTGAGCACGACCGTTGCACCTTCCTGCTGACACAGCCGGGCCACTCCGAACGCGAGCGAGCCCTCCGTCAGGACCCCTGTCACGAGGATGTTCTTTCCCTCCAACATGCCCATGCGTTCTCTCCGCTCCTCGTGCAAACGCCTAGTGCCCCAGCCCAAGCCCGCCGTCGACCGGAATGACGGCCCCTGAAATGTACCTCGCATCGTCGGAAGCCAGGAAGAAAGCCGCCCCCGCGACCTCGTCGGCCTCGCCGAACCGCTGGGCAGGAATCGAATCCCTGTAACGTTGCTGGACGTCTTCTGGCAGAGCCTGTGTCATGGCGGTGTCGATGAACCCGGGCGCGATGACGTTCGCGGTGATCCCCCGCCCCCCCAGTTCGCGGGTGATGGATCGGGCCATGCCGACCAGGGCCGCCTTGGACGAGGAGTAGTTGATCTGCCCCGGGTTGCCCATGAGGCCCACGACCGAGCCGATGAGGATGATGCAGCCGGCCTTCTGTCGGATCATCGTCTTCGCCACCCGCCGGACGCACCTGAAGGCCCCGACGAGGTTGATATCGATGACCGCCTCGAAATCCTCGTCCGTCATCCTCATAAGAAGGCCGTCTCGGGTGATGCCCGCGTTGGCGACCAGGATCTCGATCGGGCCGTGCCTCTCCTCGAAGACGCCGAAGGCCCCATCGACCTGGGCGGCGTCCCGGACATCCCCCTCGATCCCATCGATTCCGTCGGGCGGGGGGTCTCCGATGTACAGGGTGCTGACGGTGTCCCCCGCCGCAACGAATCGTTGGGCGATGGCGAGTCCGATGCCCCTGTTCGCCCCGGTGATGTGGATGTGTCGTGCCATGGCTATGACGGTACCCGAAGCGACGCGGCTGATGCACCCGCCTCCCATGGGCGGGACGCTCGAGGACCGTCGCCATCTTGCGTCCATTCGATCGGATTGTTGGTAGGGTGTGGCTAGTCATTCGTGAGGAGGCGCTTCGGCGCGGAAGGAAGTGCGCATGATGACCAACGACATGACGCCCCCCGGCGGTCCCATGGACGCGCCCATGCGAGTTTCCCGAGGCCTCAGGTCGGCCGGGATCGGGGCCCTGAGCCTGGCGATCGGCCTGGTGCTGACCGGGTGCGGCCAGCCCGATGGAACCTACATCGAGGGCTACTGGGACAACGGGGACCCGTTCTACGCCCCGTCGAAGACTGTTCTCTTCGACGACAATGGTGATCCGACGTGCGCCTACCCCGTGAAGTACCTCCAATTCGAGAGCCGCTCCGGTCCGACCAATCTCGCCCGGGGAGTGTCCTTCGAGATCATGAACCTCGAGCTCGACCCGGATGGATACCTCAATCCGGCGGATTATCCCGACGAGGCGTCGCAGGCCAAGGAGCGCCTCCGCCGCGAACGGGCCTTGAATAGCCTGGATGTCCTGTGGCAGTACACCCACCCGCAGTTCGACGCCGCCTATGGAATCGAATCCCCTGCCGACCTCGCGCCCATCAAGGCAGAGCTCCAGACGCATCTGTACGGGCTGGGGAAGAATGCCCCCTTCGTCGACTACCTGAAGCTCGTCGAGCAGTATTTCGTCTCCGATCGGGGCACCTTCATCGTCGTCCGCCTGGACAACCCCAAGGGGTATCTGGAGGACAACAACATCCCCCTCAAGTTCGAAGGCCTGCTCTACGAGTACTACTCGGCCGATGACGGCGAGGAGGAGTTCCTCCTGGTGAAGGAGAAGGAAACCGGCGACACCGCGCTCTGGCAAGGGGATCAGGAGTCCGAACTCACCGACGCCATCTGGTTTGCCCGGGTCGAGGTCAGGACCGGGCTTCCCACCCCCAACGGGCTCCCCCCGGTCATGGCGGAGTTCACCTTCCAGAGCGACGGATGCGCCGACGAGGGCGGACGGGCTTACCAGCGCTACTACCTTCGGTCGTACGAGATCATCGAACCGGTGATCGAAGACGACGACGAGGAGCCCGCTCCCGAGCCGAGCCCCAGTCCGAGCGTCTGATCCGGTCAGGTCAGGGCGACGAGGTCGCGGTACTGCTCCGACCATAGGTCTTCGACCCCGTCTGGTAGGAGGAGGACGCGCTCAGGATTGAGGGCGTCGACCGCCCCTTCGTCGTGGGTGACCATCACGACCGCCCCCTCGTAGGTGTGGAGCGCCCCGAGGATCTCCTCCCGGCTGGCAGGGTCGAGGTTGTTGGTGGGCTCGTCCAAGAGGAGCACGTTCGCCCCGGATACCACGAGGGTCGCGAGAGCGAGACGGGTCTTCTCCCCCCCCGAGAGCACGTGCACGCGCTTCTCGGTGTCGTCCCCCGAGAAGAGGAAGGAGCCCAGGACTCCCCGAATCTCCGCATCATTTAGCTCGGGGGCCGCGTGGCGCATGGCATCGAGCACGGACGCCTCGGGATCCAGCGTCTCGTGCTCCTGGGCGTAGTAGCCGAGGCGAAGCCCATGGCCGGGCTCGACCTCCCCCGTGTCCGGCGCCTCCACCCCGGAGACGACCTTGAGGAGGGTGGTCTTCCCCGCACCGTTCAGACCCAGCACCACGACGCGTGATCCCCGGTCGATGGTCAGGTCGATGTCCGTGAAGACCTCGACGGAGCCATAGGACTTGCTTAGGCGCGACGCCCGAAGGGGGGCCTTGCCACAGGGGGCCGGGGTGGGGAAACGCAGGGCGGCGACGCGATCGGCCTTCCTCACGGCCTCGAGCCCATCGGTGAGCCTCTCCGCCCGCCGAAGCATGACCTGGGCCGCGACCGCCTTCGTCGCCTTGGCCCGCATCCGGTTCGCCTGGGCGGTGAGGGCCTCGGCCTTCCGCTCCGCGTTGTCCCGTTCACGCCGCCGCCTCCGTTCGTCCTCCTCCCTCTGGCGGAGGTACGCGTCCCACCCCAGGCTGTACTGATCGAGTTCGGTGCGGTTGGCGTCGAGGTGGAAGACCTTGTTGACGGAGGCCCGGAGGAGGCTGGCGTCGTGGGAGATGACGATGAATCCGCCGGTGAAGGTGCGGAGGAACTCCCGGAGCCAGGCGATCGAGTCGGTGTCGAGGTGGTTGGTCGGCTCATCGAGGAGGAGGGTCTCCGACCCGCCGAAGAGGACGCGGGCGAGTTCGACCCGTCGGCGCTGCCCCCCGGACAGGGTGCCGATGGGCTGACGGAGTCTGGATTCCGTCAGGCCGAGGTTGGCCGCGATGCGGGCCGCCTCGCTCTCGGCGGCGTATCCGCCCGCGGACCTGAATCTCTCTTCAATGGCTGGATACTTCTCGAGCGCTCGATCCCTGACCTTCTCGTCCGGTGAGGCCATTGCCTCTTCCGCTTCCCTCATCTTCCTGGCGTGGGTGTCGAGGCCCCTCGCCTCGAGTATCCGATCGAGGGCGCATACCCCGAGATCCCCGGTCCGTGGGTCCTGAGGGAGGTATCCGACCCCTCCCTTGCTCGTCACGGATCCCGCGGTCGGTTGAGCCTCCCCTGCAAGGATTCGGGTGAGGGTCGTCTTTCCGGACCCGTTCCGTCCGACGAGTCCGATCCGATCCCCCTTCGCCACGTGGAGGCTGGTCGGCCGGAGAAGGGTGCGGGGGCCGATCCTGACCTCGAGGCCGGTTGCGGTGATCACGCAATTCTCCAATTTCGTCGGGCGTGCTTGGCTGATGCGGACAACAAACGGAGGGGAAAGGCGGGAGCGCCGCCGCGGACCATTCTAGGGCGGGTATCGTCGACTGAGACCAATGGAAGGACGACCATGCCTCACGCACACAAGGCCACAGGGGCCACCCTCGCTCTTGTCTCCATCGGGGCCGCCCTGATCGCCGCCAGCACCCTCTGGGGGGGCTATCCCTTGGGGAGCGGCGTGCCCATCACCCTCCAGACGCTTTCGGTGCTTATCGTCGGGGCCGTCCTCGGGGCCTATCGGGGCTCCGCGGCCGTCATGGTGTACCTCGCCCTCGGAACCGCAGGGCTCCCCATCTGGTCCGGTCACGTCGGTGGGGCCCAGATCTGGACGACACCCCGAGCGGGATTCCTGATCTCCTTCGTCCTGGCCGCCTTCGTCACGGGATGGATGTCCGAGCGCCTCGCTTCGTCCAGGCGGGCTTCCTTCGCGGGCTTCTTGGGCGCGACCTCCGTCGGGGCCCTGGGAATCATCACCGTCGTCGGCTGGGCGTACGTCGGGTTTCGGGCGGCGATGTCGTTCGACGACACCCTCACGACCCTGACCCCGTTCCTCCCGGGCGACATCATCAAGGCCTTCGTGGCGGCGGCCGTCGCCTCCGCAGTCCACGCGGCTTACCCCGAGATCCTCGCCCCTCCACCTCCGTCTGCCCCTGGAGACGACGGCGGAATCGCCGCTCAAGGGAAGGGGAAGCGAGGCGCGCTAGCCTCGACGGCATGATCGAGTTCCGGAATGCGAGCGTCGTCGCGGCGTCGAGCGACGCGGTTCTCCTCGCGCCGACGACCCTGGCCCTTTCGGAGCGACGCGTCAGCGTGATCGGGGCGAACGGCTCGGGCAAGTCCACCCTCGTCCGCCTCGTCAATGGCCTCGCCATGCCCACGACGGGATCCGTCCTGGTCAACGGCCGGGACACCCGCAGGCAAGCCTCCTCCGTGCGGCACGACGTCGGCTTCCTCTTCACCGATCCGTCCTCCCAACTCATCATGCCGACCGCCATCGAGGATGTCGCCCTCTCCCTCCGGCGAACCATCCGGGACAAGGGCGCGCGGACGACGGCGGCACTCACCGCCCTCGACGAGATCGGCCTTGCGGGACACTCCCACGTCTCCGTCCACTCCCTCTCGGGCGGCCAACGCCAACTCCTCGCCCTCGCCGGAGTCCTCGCCGTCAACCCGAGCATCTTGGTGGCCGACGAACCCACCACCCTCCTCGACCTCCGGTGGCGCGCCCACGTCGACGCCCTCCTCGATGCGCTTCCCGTGCAGGTGATCGAGGTGACCCACGACCTGGACGCGGCCGAGCGGGCCGACCGCACCCTCTTCCTCGACGGGGGCAAGGTCGTCTTCGACGGCAAACCCTCGCGGGCGGTCGCGCTGTACCGCGACCTGATGTCGAGCCGAGCCGAGGGGAGGGCGGATGCTTGACGCCTTTGGGGTCTACCACCCCAGGCGGACCCCCCTCCACCTCCTTCCCCCCTGGGTGAAGCTCATCGGCCTTGCCCTATCTGCTGTGGCGATCTTCATCCTCCGGGGCCCCACATGGACGCTCGTCGGCCTGGTGGCCTCGCTCGCCGTGCTCGCCAGCACCCTCCCCCCTCCCCGCCCGACGCTTCGCGGGCTGTGGCCGATCGCCCTCCTGACGGTCCTCATGGGGGGGTACCAATGGTTCCGAGGGGACCGCGCCGGGGCCGCCGAATTCGCGGCGGACTTCCTGGCGGTGGCCTGCCTCGCCCTGGCCCTCACCACCTCGACCCGGCTCGACGACGCCGTCTCGCTCCTCAGCAGGGCCTTCCGACCCCTGCGACACCGGATCTCGCCGGACTCCGTCGGCCTGGTCTTCGCCCTGACCGCCCGGGCCATCCCCGAGATCACGACGATCCTGGGCGATTCCGCCGACGCCGCCCGAGCGAGGGGCCTGGCGAAAAGCCCCCAGGCGACCCTCGTCCCCGCCGCCGTGCGGACCTTCGGTTGGGCCCTAGGCGTCGGCGAAGCGATCACCGCGCGAGGCCTCGCGGACGACCCGGAGCCCGACTCGGACGGTGAGACACCGGAGGACACCCGGGGTAACGTTGAGTATCCACGGAGGAGGCCGGCATGACGTTCAGGGAAGACGCGAGGCTCGACCCGAGCCGGGTTCAACGGCGGGGTCGTGCCACAGGGGCCTCCGGCATGGCCATCGGGGGAGGCCTCGGCGGAATCATCGTCCTCATCGCCATGCTTTTCGGGCTCGACCTCTCCTTCCTCGGCCTCGGCTCGGACTCCGGATCGGGTGTGACCACCTCCGACCCCGAGACCCAGGCGGAGTTCGAGGCCCGATGCGCCACCGGTGAGGCCGCGAATGAGTATGCCGACTGCCGGGTCCTGGGCACGGTCAACTCTCTCGACGCCTACTGGTCGACGGCCGTTCCCGCAGCCGGGGCGAAGTACGTCTCACCGGGGGTCGTCGTCTTCGATTCCGCGACCTCGACCGCCTGCGGCATGGCATCCTCGCAGACCGGCCCGTTCTACTGCCCGCCCGATGCGACCATCTACATCGACACCACCTTCTTCGACGTCCTCGTCGCGCAGTACGGCTCGAGCGACGGACCCCTCGCCGAGATGTATGTGGTCGCCCACGAGTACGGCCACCACATCCAGCAGCTCCTCGGGGTCTTCGAGGTCGCCGACCGGACCGGCACGGGCGCCGACTCCGACAGCGTCAAGGTGGAGCTCATGGCCGACTGCCTCGCGGGCGTCTGGGCGAATCATGCCTCATCAACCCCGGGGGTGGACGGAACCCCCTACCTCCTGCCTTTGACCAAGCAGGACATCCAGGACGCTATCGATGCCGCCAGGTCCGTCGGGGACGACCGCATCATGGAGGCCTCCGAGGGCTACGCCGACCCGGACAACTTCACCCACGGGACCTCCGAGCAGCGTTCGGAAGCCTTCCTGACCGGATACCGTTCAGGCTCGCCGAATTCGTGCGACTACTTCGACGTCATCGACTAGCGGCATCCCCGCCCGGGGCTTCTAGACGTTGAAACCCAGGGCCCGAAGTTGGTCCCGCCCTTCGGGGGTGATCCTGTCCGGACCCCATGGGGGCATCCATACCCAGTTGATGCGCACCCCGGCGGTGAGATCCCTCAGGGCTTCGGCGATCTCCTCCTCGATGACGTCCGTCAGGGGGCAGGCAGGACTCGTCAGGGTCATGTCGATAGTGGCCTTGCCGTCCTCGCCCACCACGATCCCGTAGACCAAGCCGAGGTCGACGATGCTGATGCCGAGTTCGGGATCGATGACATCGTGCAGGGCCTCCCTGATGTCGGCTTCGTTTCCCGTGGCCACGGCTTCGTCGCTCATCTCGTCTCCTTCTGCGCCTGTATAAGGGCGTCCTTGAGGGCCATCCATCCGAGGAGGGCGCATTTGATACGGGCGGGGTAGCGTCCGACGCCGACGAAGGCCGAGCCGTCCCCGAGCATGTCGTCGATCTCCGGGTCGGGAGGGTCGCCCCTCAAGTCCATGAGGGCGCGGAAGGCGGACGAGAGCTCCGAGGCCTCGTCGAGCGTCGTGCCCTCGATCAGATCGTGGAGCACCGAGACCGACGCCTGGGAGATGGAGCATCCGTGCCCCTCCCAGGTGACGCCCGCGATTCGTTCACCGTCGAGGGCGACCCTGAGGCGGATTTCGTCGCCGCAGACGGGATTGACCTGGTGGGATTCGCCGATCCGCGCTCCTGCCGGGGAGTCGAGCCCGAATCCGTGGCGCTCCCGCGCGTGGTCGATGATCACCTGCTGGTACATCTGCTCGAGGCCGCTCACGATGCCCCCTTGGGGGCGAAGTAGCGACGCACCCCGGACAGGGCCTCAAGGAGGCGGTCGATGTCGTCGTCCGACGTGTAGACCTGGGCGGAGGCCCTGGTCGAACTCTGAGCCCCGAGCCGGGCGTGAAGCGGTTGGGCGCAGTGGTGGCCGACGCGCACGGCGATCCCTGCATCGTCCAGCACCTGGCCGACGTCGTGGGGGTGGACCCCCTCGACCGTGAAGGCCGCGAGGCCGAGCACCGGATCGGATCCTCCCCCGATGGGGCCGAGGAGTCTGACCCCCTCAATGGAGGACACCCCCGTGCGGAGCCTGTTCGCGAGCCTCTCGTCGTGGGCCGCGACCTGCGTCATCCCCAACGCCGAGAGGTACCTCGCGGCTGCGGCCAGGCCGATAGCCTGGACGACGGGTTGGGAGCCGGCCTCGAAACGCGCGGGGGCTCCGAGCCATGTCGTTTCCGTCATCGTGACGGTCTTGATGGTCGATCCACCATAGACGGACGGTGGAAGGGCATCGAGAAGCCCCCTACGCCCGTACAGAGCCCCGATCCCGGTGGGTCCTAGCATCTTGTGCCCGGAGAATCCTGCGAAGTCCACGCCGAGGGCAGCGAAATCGACCGGCAGGTGTGGCACGGACTGGCAGGCATCTAGGACTGTCAACGCCCCGACGGCACGGGCCCGATCGACGAGCCGCCCGACCGGGTGGATCAGGCCGGTGACGTTGCTCGCATGCTGGAACGCCATGACCTTCGTGCGTTCGTTGACGATCGAGTCGAGTCCGTCCAGGACGAGGTGTCCCACGTCGTCGACGGGAATCCACCGGAGGGCTGCCCCCGTCCGGCGCGCGAGGACCTGCCACGGGATGATGTTGGCGTGGTGCTCGCTCTCCGTGACGACGATCTCGTCGCCCGCCCCCAGGGCGAATCCCCGGGACTCGCTCCCTCCGATCCCCTGGGACGCCGCGCCCATCCCCGAAGCGACCAGGTTGATCGCCGCGGTCGCGTTGCCCGTCCAGACGATCTCCCCCTCCCCCGCCCCGACGAAACCCGCCACGGCCGAACGGGCGGCTTCGAACGCCTCGGTCGCCTCCTCGGCCAGCAGGTGGGCCCCCCTCCCGACGGCGCCATAATGTAGCCGGACGAACTCCTCCTGAGCCCTCAGGACGTCCGCGGGCTGATGGGAGGTAGCCGCCGAATCGAGGTAGGTCAGTCTCCCCCCTTCCCTCGCCTCCCGGGTGAGGATGGGGAAGTCGGCACGGACGTCGCGGAAAGGCACCATCGGCCTCAGGTCGCCACGAGGAATCGATCGTACCCCTCGGCTTCGAGTCGCTCGGCGAGTTCGGGGCCGCCCTCCTCGGCGATCTTGCCGTCGACGAAGACGTGGACGAAGTCGGGGTCGATATACCTGAGGATCCGCGTGTAGTGGGTGATGAGCAGCACCCCGGCACCCGTGGCTTCCTTCGCGCGGTTGACCCCCTCGGACACGATCCGCAAGGCATCGATGTCGAGCCCCGAATCCGTCTCGTCGAGGACCGCGAACCTCGGCTGGAGGAGTTCCATCTGGAGGATTTCGTGGCGCTTCTTCTCCCCCCCGCTGAATCCCTCGTTGACGTTCCTCTCCGCGAAGGAGGGATCCATCTTGAGGCGCGCCATGACGTCCTTGAGGTCCTTCATCCAGGTCCGAAGCTTGGGGCTCTCCCCGTCGATCGCGGTCTTCGCCGTCCTGAGGAAATTCGAGACACTCACTCCCGGCACCTCAATGGGGTACTGCATGGCCAGGAAGAGGCCCGCCTTGGCCCGTTCGTCGATCGTCATGGCGAGCACGTCTTCGCCGTCGAGGGTGATGGTGCCGCCGGTGACGGCATACTTGGGGTGGCCCGCGATGGAATAGGCGAGGGTGGATTTGCCCGAGCCGTTCGGCCCCATGATGGCGTGGGTCTGACCGGACTTCACGGTCAGGTCGACCCCCCGAAGAATGGGCTTGGGTCCCTCCTTGGTCTCTACGCTGACCTTGAGGCCGCGGATGTCGAGGGTGTGGGTCTCATGGGCGCTCATGCGTCCTCCTTGGTGAGGTTGGCGGAGGCGCCGACGTCTACAAGGACGTCCCCTCCGTCGATGCGAGTGGGGTACGTGCGGATGGGGGTGGTCGCGGGCGGGGAGGCCGGGACCCCGGTCGCGAGGTCGAACCTCACGCCGTGCCCCCAGCACTCGATCTCGTGACCGACGACCTCCCCCTCGGAGAGGGAAACCGCACCGTGAGAGCAGGTGTCGTCGATGGCGAAGTAGCGTCCGTCGTCCGTTCTCACGATGGCGACGGGTGCCTCCGTCCCGTCGGCGAGCGGAAGGTCGACGCGAATGACGGAGCCTCCCTCGACATCGGAGGCTGCACAGGCGCGATGCTCAGTCATCGACATCCTCCAGCCTGGCCTCGATCGTCCTGAGGAGGTCCCGCTCGATTCGGGGCACCCCCATCTCTTGGATGACGTCGGCGAAGAAGCCCCGGACCACAAGCCTGCGGGCCTCGTGCTCGGAGATGCCGCGGGACTGAAGGTAGAACATCTGCTCATCGTCGAATCGACCGGTGGCGGATGCGTGGCCTGCCCCCTCGATCTCCCCGGTTTCGATCTCCAAGTTGGGCACGGAGTCCGCACGGGTACCGTCCGTGAGGAGCAGGTTGCGGTTGACCTCGTAGGTGTCCGTTCCCTCGGCCTCCGCCCGGATGAGGACGTCCCCGACCCACACCGTGCGGGCGGTCTCACCCGCGAGAGCCCCCTTGTAGGTGACCCTCGACCGGCAGCGCGGGGATTCGTGGTCGATGAAGGTCCGGTGCTCGATGTGCTGGCCGGAGTTGGCGAAGTAGACCCCGAAAAGGTCCGCCCGGCTGTCCTCCCCAGCGAACGCCACCGACGTGTTCATCCGGACGAGGGCTCCGCCCAGAGTGGCTGTCGACGAGTGAAGCTTCGAGCCCCGTCCCAACCGGATGACCCATTCGGCAAGATGGACCGATTTCTGATCGCACTCCTGGACGACGACGAGGGTGAGGGAAGCGCCGTCGGCAACATCGACGGAGACGAATTCACCGCATTTGGCGGAGCCCTGATAATCGAGGATCACGGTGGCTGAGGCCCTGGCCCCGACCTCGATGAGGAACTGGCCCCGCACGTTGTCCCCGGTGCCCTTGATCCCAATCTCCACAGGTTGGGCAACCTCGACGCTGGGGGCGATGTCGAGGACCATCGCCGCCCCGGTGTGCTTGGCCGCTAAGGCCGAGACGCGGTCCCCCGGTGCCCTGACGGAGAGCCCCTGGGCCTCCTCAGGGTCGACCTCCGTGAGGCTCACCCCAGCGGGAAGCTGATCCACGACCCATCGGACGTGCCCGTCGGCCGGGGTGTCCTCGAAGAACGACCGGAGCGATGACACAGGGGTGAATCGCCAATCCTCCTCCCTCCCGGTCGGCACGGGGAGATCCTCGACGTCGAACGAGGTCTTCCGTGCCGCTCGCGACACGTCAGGAACGACTCCGTGGGAGTGTGCCGAATCGAGTGTCGCCTTGCTGTGGTCAATCTTCGTCACCCGACCGCTCCTTCCATCTGGAGCTCGATGAGCCGGTTGAGTTCGAGGGCGTACTCCATAGGAAGCTCCCTCGCGATGGGCTCGATGAAACCCCTCACGATCATCGCCATCGCCTCTTTCTCTTCGATCCCCCGCGACATGAGGTAGAAGAGCTGGTCCTCGCTGAGCTTTGAGACCGTCGCCTCATGCCCCATGCTGACGTCGTCCTCCCGGACGTCAACGTAGGGGTAGGTGTCGGATCGCGAAATCTGGTCGACGAGGAGGGCATCGCACAGGACGTTCGACCGCGACCCGTGCGCCCCCTCGAGAATCTGGACGAGCCCTCTATAGGAGGTGCGGCCCCCGCCCCTCGACACGGACTTCGAGACGATGCTCGACGAGGTATGGGGCGCCGCGTGGACCATCTTCGCCCCGGCGTCCTGATGCTGCCCCTCACCGGCGAAGGCGACGCTCAGGGTCTCCCCGCGCGCGTGCTCGCCGAGGAGATAGATAGCCGGGTACTTCATCGTGACCTTGGAGCCGATGTTCCCGTCGATCCACTCCATGGTGGCGCCCTCGCCCGCGGTTGCCCGTTTGGTGACGAGGTTGTAGACATTGGTCGACCAGTTCTGGACGGTCGTGTACCGGACCCGGGCGTTCTTCTTGACGATGATCTCGACGACGGCGCTGTGGAGCGAGTCGGTGGAGTACACGGGTGCCGTGCAGCCCTCGACGTAGTGCACGTAGCTGTCCTCGTCGGCGATGATGAGCGTCCGTTCGAACTGGCCCATGTTCTCGGTGTTGATGCGGAAGTACGCCTGCAACGGGATGTCGACGCTGACCCCCGGGGGGACGTAGATGAACGATCCGCCCGACCATACGGCCGTGTTGAGGGCGGCGAACTTGTTGTCCCCGACGGGGATGACCGAACCGAAGTACTCCTCGAAGATTTCGGGGTGCTCCCTGAGCCCGGTGTCGGTGTCGAGGAAGATGACCCCCTTCTCCTCGAGGTCGTCGCGGATCTGGTGGTAGACGACCTCGGATTCGTACTGGG
Source organism: Demequinaceae bacterium (assembly GCA_016933155.1). GTDB lineage: Bacteria > Actinomycetota > Actinomycetes > Actinomycetales > Demequinaceae > JAFGBM01. The sequence continues at coordinate 247,551 of JAFGBM010000007.1, forward strand.
CTGCCACCCCGGCGACGAGCCTCTGCTTCTCCGCCTCGGGAATCCCCAACCGGTCGTAAGTGTTCCTGATGTCCTCCGGCAGGTCGTCCCATGAGGTGGCCTGCTTCTCGGTCGAACGCACGAAGTACTTGATGGTGTCGAAGTCGATGCCCGAGAGGTCGGCGCCCCACGGCGGCATGGGCTTCTTCCGGAACAGGTCGAGGCCCTTGAGACGGCGGGCGAGCATCCATTCCGGCTCGTCCTTGAGGGCCGAGATTCTCCGGACGACATCCTCGCTCAGGCCACGCTCGGCGGACAGGCCCGCGGCGTCGCTGTCATGCCAACCGTAGGCGTAGGTTCCGATCGACGCGATCGCCTCGTCCTGGGTCAGGGGGGTTCCCCCCGGAGATGTGCTCACGACTGCCTCCCCCCTGCCATCGCCAACGGAATGTTCGTGGTGCAGACGTGGGCTCCACCGGCAAGGGTGCTCAGGCGCTGGACGTGGACCCCCAGGGCTCGGGAAAGGGCACGGGTCTCGGCTTCGCACCATTCGGGTGAGGCCTCCGCGACGGTCAGGACGGGGCAGTGTCCCTGGCAGAGCTGGAGGGCGAATCCTCCGGGGAGGGGGCGAACACTCGCGGCGTACCCACGATCGGACAGCGCGGCCGCGAGGGCATCGACCCGGTCGACGAGGGGGGCGGACTGGTCGATCCTCTCCGCCAGAGCCCGCTCGAGCCTCTGAGCCTCCTCCGCGACGAAGGCCTCCAGTCCGCCAGCCTTCCGAAGAAAACCGAGGGCGTCGACGGCAACGGAGGCATAGGCGCTGGTGAGGGCCTTCTGACCCTCCGGTGTGGCGACGTAGCATCGAGCGGGCCTTCCCCGACCGCGTTCGTGTCGGCCCGGGGCTTCGCGTTCGACGATGTGGCCGAGGCCGATGAGGTGGGAAAGGTGGCGCCGGATGCCTGCGGGGGTGAGGCAAAGATCGTCGGCAAGTTCGGCGACCGACACGGGCCCCTCGGACACGATGAGGTCCAGAACGCGCTCCCGTGTCGGTTCTTCGGCACTCATGTCGTCCTTCCGTACCCCTCTATTTAGAAACATTGTCGTTGCCTAATTCTATTCCCACAAGGAAGGGTATCCTCACCGCATGGCCTCTTCAACCCAGCGACGGGCGTCGGCCATCATGATCGCGACAATCATTCTCGCCGGATGCGCCTCAACCCCCTCGGCTCCTCCGTCCACAAGCCCGACGCCCCTCCCCAGCGCGACCTCCTCCGCCTCCCCTTCCGTCACCCCTTCCCCCACCGCTAGCGTGATGGATATGGATCCCGTTTTCGTCCTGACCTCCGCGGACTTCAATGCCGACGGCCCGCTCGACACCCGGCATTCCGCGAACGCCTGGGGGCAGTGCTCCGGGGGGAACCTCAACCCTCAGTTGTCATGGGAGGGGGCCCCCGAGGGGACCGTCGCCTACGCCATCACCATGCGCGACCTTTCCGCCGGAAACTGGTCCCACTGGGTGCACGTCAACATTCCGGCAGCCATCACGTCCGTGGCCACGGGTGGCAGCGCATCCCTCCCCGGGATCGTGGGGCGGAACGCCTCTCCCGGGACCGGATACTTCGGACCCTGCCCGCCCGGCCCCGGACACCGATACGAGTTCACGGTCTGGGCGCTCGATGCCGAGCTCGTTGTCCCGGCCGAGCCCACCTATCCGAACTTCTTCTCGGCCGCCGAGGGGCATATCCTCGACCGGGCGTCGATCATCGGGGTCTTCTAGCCGGCCGCGACCGGCCTCGACTTGCCCCAGGGGGCGGCCGGTTCAGGCCTGACCACGGCGCGTCAGCAGGCCGAAGCGTCGACCATCCCGACCTGCGTGCGGCGTCGACGGCCAGGAATCCCATGACGGCCGTCGGGCCTCTGAACCTTCCCGAGGCCACCGCCTCCAGAGCCTGCTCCAGGGAAATCCATCGGGCCTCGATATCGTGTTCCTCCGCGTCCCGGACGTGCCGCTCGGCCTCGGGGACGGGGTTCAGGTCCCTCGCGAGATACAGGCGGATGGCCTCGGACGAGCCCCCGGGTGAGGAGAACACGTCGAGAAGGACATGCCAGGTGTCGGCGGTGAGGTCGGCCTCCTCATGGAGCTCCCGCTTTGCTGTCTCGAGCGGATCCTCGCCCGCAACGTCCAACAGCCCGGCTGGAGGCTCCCAGAGTTCACGTCCGACGGGGTGCCGGTATTGCTTGAGAACGAGGACCTCCCCCGGCTCGCGGTAGGGAATGACGGCGACGGCCCCGGAATGCTCGACGAAATCCCGGGTCACGATCTCATGCCCCAGGTCGATCCTTTCGCTCACCACGTCCCAGACGTGGCCGTCGAAGACCTCGATCCTGTCTTGCACCGGCTTCCGGACGACGCGGTCGGAGAGGGGCTCATCCGAATCGATACGGGTCACGGGGACTCAGCGTGCCGCTGCCTCGGGCTGACGGTTCTTCGACGAGCTCTCCGTGCCCGCGTCCGCGCTCGTCCCGGCCTGTCGGGAAAGCGCCGCGGCGATGAGCCCGGCGAATAGGGGGTGGGCCCTCGTCGGCCTCGACCGGAACTCGGGGTGGGCTTGCGTCCCCACGTAGAACGGATGGACTTCCCTGGGGAGCTCCACATACTCGACAAGCGAGCGATCGGGCGACCGGCCGGAGAGGACGAGTCCTGCCTCCTCGAGGCGTTCCCTGTAGGAGTTGTTGACCTCATAGCGGTGTCGGTGCCGTTCCCCGACGTTGGTCGCCCCGTACGCCTCCGCCACGATCGATCCCGGGGTGAGGACGGCCTCGTATTCGCCCAGCCTCATCGTCCCGCCGAGGTCTCCCTTGCCCTCGACGATGTCGAGCTGTTCCTCCATCGTCGCGATGACCGGATGCTCGGTCTCCGGATCGAACTCGCTGCTCGACGCGCCCGTGAGGCCCATGACGTTTCTGGCGAACTCCATCACCATGCACTGAAGGCCGAGGCACAGGCCTAGGGATGGGACGGCGTTCTCCCTCGACCATCGGAGGGCCCCGATCTTGCCCTCGATTCCCCGAACCCCGAATCCTCCGGGGACGACGACTCCGTCGACCCCGTCAAGGGCCTCGACGGCGCCCTCTGGAGTCTCGCATCGGTCGGAGGCCACCCAGCGGATCTTCGCCCGCACGTCGTTGGTGAATCCCCCGGCCCTGATGGCCTCGCATACCGAGAGGTAGGCATCCGGAAGGTCGATGTACTTGCCGACCAGGGCGATCTCCACCTCGCCCTTGGGCTTGTGGACCTTCTTGAGGAGGCTGTCCCACGCCTGCCAGTCGACGTCGTGGAACGGCAGGGCCAGGCGACGCACGACGTAAGCGTCGAGCCCCTCCGAATGGAAGACGCGCGGGATGTCGTAGATGCTTGGGGCGTCGATGGCCGTGACGACGGCCTCCAGGTCGACGTCGCACATGAGAGCGATCTTGTTCTTGACGTTCTGCGGAATCGGGCGGTCGGCACGGCAGACGATCGCATCGGGCTGGATTCCGATGGACCGGAGGGCGGCGACCGAGTGCTGGGTCGGCTTGGTCTTGAGTTCGCCCGAGGGGCCGATGAAGGGGACGAGGGAGACGTGGAGGAAGAAGACGTTGTCGCGGCCGACGTCCCGTCGGATCTGGCGAGCCGCCTCGAGGAAGGGCTGCGATTCGATGTCGCCGACCGTGCCCCCGATCTCCGTGATGATGACGTCGATGTCCTCACCCGCCTGGGCCCGCATCCGTCGCTTGATCTCGTCGGTGATGTGGGGGATGACCTGGACGGTGTCACCCAGGTACTCGCCCCGCCTCTCCTTGGCGATGACCTTCGAGTACACCTGCCCGGTCGTGACGTTCGCGGATGCCCCCAACTCGATGTCGAGGAATCGCTCGTAATGGCCGATGTCCAGATCCGTCTCCGCGCCGTCGGTCGTCACAAACACCTCGCCGTGCTGGAAGGGGTTCATGGTGCCGGGATCGACGTTGAGGTAGGGGTCGAGCTTCTGGATGGTGACCCTCAGCCCGCGGGACCTGAGGAGGTGCCCCAGGCTCGACGCGGTGAGGCCTTTGCCAAGGGAAGAAACCACACCACCGGTGACAAAAACTTGACGGGTGATGTTCTCCGCGGGCCCGGTATTTCGAGTTCTCTCCACGGGCTTCGATCCTAACACCCCGGCTCCATGTTCCAGGTCGGCCCCCGGCGTGGCGAAGCCTTCTCCCGCTCGGCGCTACCTCCCCGGGAAGAGCAGGAGGTCTCCGCCGAAGCCGTAGTGCCCGGCTTCGCCCTCGACCTCCTTGGCGAGCGCGAGCACGACGGTGAAGTGCCCGTAGTAGTTCAGGGCATCTGTCACGGTCGTGACGTTGTCGTCGAGAAGGGCCGAGGCCTGGATCAGGGACGGCACATCGCCGTGGCGACTCGGGCCGGTCGCAACGACCGTGCCGGCGACGTATTCGTCCGCCACCCCGGTGATCTCCTTGAACACATCGCTCAGGACGGCCAACTCGTCATCCGAATTGGGCCCGTAGCCGATGACGAAGACCACCGAGTCGACCTCTCCGGTCACGGTCCCGCTGACGAGTTCCGCACCCTTGAGCAGGTCGAGGAGGACCCGAGACCGATCGGCCGATGTCGCCGTCGCGGTTGCCCCCTCCTCCTGCTCCGTCCCCTCGGGGAACTCCGTCGGAACCAGGGTCTGCGCAAGGGCATGGGCCAGGACGCGATCGGGGGCGACCGTCGAATCGACACCGACGACGTTCTCGACGATCTGGGAGGCGAAGGCCGTCCGGAACGTCGCCTGGGCGTCGTCCGTCCAGTTGGGCTCGATGGACAGGTTCGCGGTGACCGTCCCGCCGGCTTCGACGATCCGGTCCTTGATCCCGGTCACCTCGGCACCATTCGGGGTCAGGATCCTGATGACGGCCACGTGGCTGCCCTCCAGGACGTCCCCGATGAGAAGGTCGGCGGCCTGGTCGACGAACTCCTCGCCTATCTTGGAGTCCTCGAGGGCATTCGCCGTCTCGGTCTTCGACTCGGCGAGGGCCGTCCTGAGCTCCGAGGATTCGTTCGTCAATTCCGAGACGAGGGCCGTCCTCAAGGGGCCTGAGCCGAGGACAACTCCGACCGCGAGGGCGAGGAAAACCGCCGTCAGCGAGACGACGTGATAGCGGAAGTCGATCACGAGGTTCCTCCAAACCATGAGGCGATGGTGGGCCAGATACTCCTGAGCCAGGCCGCCCCACCGGGGGTGAGGGCGAAGGCGTTTCCTAGGACGAAGATCGCCGAGAGGACGAGCGCCACAAGGGTCCAGGGCGAATAGCGATGCCGGTAGACCTGCGCCAAGGTCTTGGCGTTGACCAGGGTCCCGCCGGCGACGAGCTGGGACAGGAAAGTCCCGACCGTGTCGGATCGGCCCCCCTCCAGGAAGTCGTGAAGGCTCACCTGGACCCCGACCGTGACGATGACGTGGGCGCCCCCGGCATGAGCCATGAGGATGGCGAGATCCTCGCTCGCCAGGCTGATGTGGGAGACGACGTGCTTGACGTTGAGGGAGTCCAGCCGGGCCTCTCCGGGGTCACGGCCGGTGGGATCGTGCAGGACGACCTCCGCCCCAGAGGTCAAGGCCTCGTCGGAGATCCCTTCGGTGCGTCCGACGATGACGGCTGGAGGGTACGCGTGGGCGAGGGCGACATCGGCCCCGTCCCCGACGGCGATGATGATGGGCCTGCGTTCGCGCAGGTACCCCCGGATGGCCTTGATCTGCTCCAGGTGCTCGAATCCCGCGGACAGGACGACGACCTGGCGCCCGCGCATGTCGACCCCGATGTCGGGCAGGTTCGTCCCCTCGAGTAAAAGCCCGTACTCCTGAGCCACGACATCCATGGCGTTGGCGGTGAAGGTGGCCAACTGGACCTTGACCCCCTCGTGGGCTGACTCCATGGCTTCCGCGATGGTCTCGAGGTCCTGAACCTTGCCGGACGCGATCTTCTCCTCTCCGGAGAAGACCTCCTTCCCGTCGATCCGGACCTTCATCCCGTCCCTGAGGGCCAGGACGTCTCGTCCCATAGAGTCGATGAGGGCGATGCCCGCCCTCGCGAGGACCAGCGGCCCCCCGTTGGGATAGCGTCCGGAAATCGAAGCCTGGGCGTTGAGGACGGCCGCTGGCTGGGCCGCCGCAATCGATTCGGCGGCCCTCTGATCGAGATCCATCGCGTCGATGACGGCGATATCCCCCTTGCGGAGCTTCCTGGACAGCCGGATCGGATCGGTATCGATGCGAGCCGTCCCCTTGATCGAAGTGTCGACTTCCTTGACGCGACGAGGTCGCGGGAGTTTGGGTAATCCCTTCATGCCCCTTATCGTGCCATGCCTACCGCGTCACGGTGGAGCCTTCGAGAAGTTCGAGCGCGTGAGCCCTGGCGGTTGACGAGTCCTCCTGGCCCGAAAGAAGCCTCGCAATCTCCTGCACCCTCTCCTCTCCCGTCACCTCTCGGACCTCCGACGTCGTCACCTCACCGTCGGTACCCTTCGTGACGACGATGTGGTGGTCCGCGAAGGCCGCCACCTGGGCGAGGTGGGTGACGACGAGCACCTGTTGAGTTCTCGCCAGGATGGCGAGTCGCCTGGCGACGTCGATGGCTGCCCGACCGCCTACCCCCGCATCGACTTCGTCGAAGACGAAGGAGTGGCCCTCGTGGACGGTCCCCTCCGCCAAGGACACCTCTAGCGCGAGGGTGATCCTGGAGAGCTCACCGCCGGATGCGGCCTCCGCGACGGGACGCCTGGGCGCCCCTGGATGGGCCGCGAGGGTCATCTCGACGGCGTCGGAGCCGAAGGGCCCCGGTTCGGTTGCGACCACGCCGACGTCGAAGGACGCCTCGGGCATCGCCAATTGTGCGAGTTCCCCGTTGACGGTCGCCGCCAGGCGGGCCGCCACGGCGCGCCGCCCCTCGCTCAGGCGGGCGGCGAGTTCCCCGACCTCGACTTCGAGCCGAGCGACCTCGCCCCGGTGCTCCTCGACTCGTTCGTCCCACGAGTCGTGCTCGGCCACGCGGACGGCGGCCTCTTCCGCATAGGCCAGGATCCCCGCGAGGTCCCGTCCGACCCTCCGGCAGAGGGCGGCAAGTTCGCTCCTGCGTCCCTGGACCGCCTCGAGCCTGGTGGGGTCGGCATCGAGTTCGGTCAGGTATCGGGTGAGATCGCTCGCCAGGTCGGACAGCCCGAGGGAGTGCTCGAGCAACCGGGCCTCATGCGCGGCAAGGGTCTCATCGTGGCGGGCGGCGTCGGCCAAGGCCTTCCGTGCCACCTCCAGGGTCACCATGGCCGCCCGCTCGTCTTCCCCGGACAAGGCTTCCGCGGCCGTTGCGACCCCCAACCGCACGGCCTCGGCGTTCTCCAGGAGAGTCGCCTCCGCCGCAAGGGTCTGATCCTCCCCTACTTGAGGATCGACGGCCGCGATCGCCGCGAGGTCGTCCCGCATGTGGGAAACGGCCGTTCGCTCCGCCTCGGCCCCCCTTTCGAGCCGCTCGAGTTCCTCGCGCTCCGCCGACAGGGCCGCCCAGGCCGTCCTGTATCGGGTGAGGATCGCCAGGTGGTCCTCCCCGGCGTACTCGTCGAGCATCTCCCGCTGGCGTGCGCCGGAACGGAGCCGCACCTGGTCGGCCTGCCCATGGACGGTGACGAAGTCGTCCGCGCAGTCGGCCAGGAGGGCCTGGGGGACCTGGCGACCCCCGACGATCGTCCTGCTCCTCACGGCCGAGCCGAGCGATCGAGAGATGGTGATGGTGCCGTCTTCGTTGTACAGCGCACCGGCATCGGCGAGCACTCCGGCGGCTTCAGAATCCTCTGGTACGTCGAGGACGGCCTCGGCCAGCGCCGCCTCCGCCCCCGTCCTGACGACGGCGGCGGCCACCTTCTGTCCGGTCACGAGCCCCAGCCCCGTCAGAACCATGGTCTTCCCCGCTCCCGTTTCCCCCGTGAGGACGGTCAAGCCCCGCCCCAGGGTGAGCCTCGCCGACCTGATCACCCCGAGGTTCTCGATGCTCAGTTCGTGGAGCACGTCAACCCTCCGTATCGGTGTCGGCGAGCTCGCCCCGCCACCCCTTGGTGGGGAGGCGGAACTTCTCGACGAGGCGTTCGGTGAAGGTTGAATCGGTCAGGTGGGCCAGGTGGACCTTCGCGGAGCCCCGGCGTACTTCCACAAGCCCCCCGATGGGGACCTCAATGGCTCGGGCTCCGTCGCACACGGCCGTCGCCGGCGTGGAGGATGTGGGGGCCACCCGGATGCCGATGATGGTCTCCGGTCCGACGACGAGGGGCCTTGAGAAGAGGGCGTGGGCGGCGAGGGGGACGAAGAGGAGGGCGTCGACATCTGGCCAGATCACGGGACCGCCTGCCGAGAAGGCGTGAGCCGTCGAACCGGTCGCCGTCGAGACGACCACGCCGTCGCACCCGAACGCCGAGAGGGGACGACGGTCGACCTCGATGAAGACCCCGAGGGTGCGGCGGGGCACGGCCCTTTCGACCGTCGTCTCGTTGAGGGCCCATCCGTGCTCGACGGAACCGTCGGGACGGGTCATGGTGAGTTCGAGAGTTCCCCGTTCCTCGACGGTGAAGTCGCCCTCGGCCAATGCCCGTGCCGCCGCCTCGACGTTGTCCCGCTCCGCCTCCGTCAGGAATCCGACCCGACCGAAGTTCACCCCGAGAAGGGGCACATCGCTCCCCCGGGTGAGCTCGACGGCGTGGAGAATCGTCCCATCTCCGCCGAGGATGAGCGCCGCGTCGACCGGATCGCTCTTCCCCGGCACAAAGTCGGTCACGGGTTCGGTGCCGCACGCCGAAAGCGTCTCGACCGCAAGGTCGACGGCCGCAAGGGCCTGGCTCCTCCCGGGATGTGCGATGACGAGGATGCGTCGACTCATGAGGACTGCTCCACCTCCCGTGTGATCGCCCTGCGGAGCGTCTCCCCGTCAAGGGGGTGTGGCCGATGCTCGGCCGCACCCTCCCCAGCCTGCCACGACTTGACGCCCCACAAGAAGAATTCCACATTCCCATCCGCCCCCGACACGACGCTGCGGGAGACGTCGACGACATCGAGCCCCGCCTCGGCCATGGCCTCCGCGACTCGGGTGACGGCCTCGGCCCTCGCCGATGGATCCCGCACGACTCCTCGCTTCCCGAGCCGAGCCGCTCCGACCTCGAATTGGGGCTTGACGAGGAGGACCGCGTCACCGCCAGGGGAAAGCCACGAGGCGAGGGCCCCGACGACGAGGGTAAGGGAAATGAACGACAGGTCGGCGACGACAAGGCTGACGAATTCCCCGGGCGTGGGTGGTTCGAGGTCGCGCACGTTCACCCCCTCCCTGGCCGTCACCCTGGGATCGTCTCGAAGCAGGGCCGCCATCTGACCGTGCCCCACGTCGAGGGCCAGGACGCCTTCGGCTCCCCGCTCTAGAAGCACCTGGGTGAATCCCCCTGTCGAGGCTCCGGCGTCGAGGCATCGCCGTCCTGCAACGACGCACCCTGGGAAGGCATCGAGGGCCCCGACGAGTTTCGACGCCGCGCGGGAAACGTATCGGTCCCCGTCGTCGGAGAGGGCGAGCGAGTCGCCGTCCTCGACGTTCTGGGATGCGCGGGCGACGGGAAGCCCGTGGAGAAGCACTTTTCCCGACGAGATCAGGGATTGGGCGTGGGTGCGCGACCGCGCCAAACCCCTCGCGGTCAGGGCGCGGTCAGCCCGCATCCGCTACGTGTCGTCTTGCAGGCGAGCCGTCAGGGCGTCCTGGACCTTGTCATAGAACTCGGCCTGTTCCTCAGGGTCCTCCGGGAGTTCGCTGACCTGCTGGAGAGCCTCTTCGACCTCAGGGGGGAAGGAAACCTCACCCAGGCTGTCTCGATGCTTCGGAGTGTCGTCCATGCCTTTCACTTTATCCCGTTTTCGACAAGCGACTCAATGTGAAGTCCCTCACCCCTGTCCGCCGCGTCCCATGCCGCGACGCAGGCAGCCCTCACATCGTCCAAGCCTCCCTCCCCCTCGATTCGGATTCTCCCGTCGACGACCCTTGCCGTCGCAGATCCGACCCGCCAGGCCCCGTTTTCGGGCTCCGGTGACGGGTGTGTCATCGCCAGGGAGTCTAGGTCGTCCCCGATGAACGTCGGCCGTGCCTCCGGGGGCGCGAGAATGGCGTCGCGAGCGGTGTGGACGCCCGTGAGCACGAGGAGCGACGGGAATCCCGCCGCCCGTGCCCCGGCGATGTCCGTGTCCAAGCGGTCTCCGATGACGAGCGGGGTGGCCGCCGATGCCCTCTCGGCTGCTTCGAGGAACATGCGGGGGGCGGGCTTTCCCGAACTGTCCGGTTCGATTCCCGTAGCGGTCACGACGGCCTGGACGAGTGCACCGTTCCCCGGCGCTATCCCTCGCTCGTTCGGGAGCGTGGTGTCGCGTCCCGTCGCGAGGTAGTAGGCACCGTCACGGATGGCGTACGAGGCCTCGGCCAGCTGCCTCCATCCGACATCGGGATGCCACCCCTGGACGACCGCGACGGGGCCGTCGGAAGCCGAGTCGACGGCCACGAGACCCCTGGCCTCGACTTCGTCTCTGAGGGCCGGGCCGCCGATGACGAGGACCTTGTCCCCCGGGGCAAGCCTTTGTTCGAGCACGGCCGCCGCCACCTGGGGGGCCGTCAGGACCTCGTCGGGCTTGGCTTCGATGCCCAGGCTCGTCAGATGCCGGGCGACCTCGTCGGGTTTCCTGCTGGAGTTGTTCGTGACGAAGACGAGGGTCATGCCGGCGGTCCGGGCGGCCTGGAGGGCGGAGGGGGCCGAGGGGATGCCTTTCGGGCCGCGATAGGTGACGCCATCGAGGTCGAGGAGGGCCGTGTCGAACGCCTCGAACAAAGGCCTCGTGGATCCCTCAAGCGTGGCCCTCACGTCTTCTCCTCCTCCGGGTCCTCCTCGAGGTCGTATACGACGACCTCTTCGACTTCTTCTCCCGCTTCCGCATCCCAGTCGGGAAGGGTTGAGGCGAGATCCTCTGCCTCGTCATCCCGTCCGAGGGCTCGAAGAGCGTCGACCGTCGCCTCCCTGACACGGGCCGCGGATTCCTCGTTCGGGGGCTCGATGCGCTGAAGGGTCAGGAGGGCCGCCTCCGGATCCCCCATGTCGAGGCGCGCCCCGGCGAGGACGATCTTGAGTTCGACGGCGGCCTCCGGTGACAGCCGCCCGGCTTCCGGCGATTGGGACAGGGCGACGGCCCTTTCCGGCCGCCTGAGCCCCCGTTCGCAATCGGCCTCCATTGCCAGGTGCTCCACCGAGCCGGAGAGTCGACGCACGGTTCTGAGTTCGCGGAGGGCCTCCGCGTACCGGCCCGTGGCGTAGGCGGCCAGGGCGGCCACCTCTCGGACGGCATCGATCCTGCCGCCGCGGGAAACTGCGACCTGGGCATGGAGGTAGGCCGTCTCCGGATCGTCCTCCAGGAGAAGCCCGACCATCATGAGGTGTCGGCCGATGTCCTCGGCGTTGCCCTTGCTCAGGGAGCGAAGCCTGGCCCGAACCTCTTTGTCGAGATCCTCGTACTTGACCTCAGGGGGAATGGGGGGAGCCTCGGGTTTCGGCCTCGCATCGTCCCGCGCGGGTCTCGCGTCCTCCCGCTTGGGCCGCGCCTCGGTGCGTCTGGGCCTCCTGTCCGGTGTCATCTCTCTCCGCTCATCGTTCCTCGGCCATTCTCCCCCACCTCGACAGACGCCGATGGCCGCCCCGAAGGGCGGCCATCGCGAATGAATGTCCGGCAGCGTCCTACTCTCCCACACCGTCCCCGGTGCAGTACCATCGGCGCTGAAGGGCTTAGCTTCCGGGTTCGGAATGGGACCGGGCGTTTCCCCTTCGCCATGGCTGCCGAAACTCTATGGAGATATCGCGGTTTCCCGACCGTATCTCGGGAACCGCACAGTGGACGCGTAGCAAAGATTTGATTAAGTCAAGTCATCGGCCTATTAGTACCGGTCAGCTTCAAGAGTCTTTGGTCCTCTCTTCCACGTCCGGCCTATCAACCCAGTCGTCTACTGGGGGCCTCTCGGATTGCTCCATGGAGACCTCATCTTGAGACGAGCTTCCCGCTTAGATGCTTTCAGCGGTTATCTCATCCGAACGTAGCCAACCAGCCGTGCTCCTGGCGGAACAACTGGCACACCAGAGGTTCGTCCACCCCGGTCCTCTCGTACTAGGGGCAGGTTCTCTCAAGTCTCCTGCGCGCGCAGCGGATAGGGACCGAACTGTCTCACGACGTTCTAAACCCAGCTCGCGTACCGCTTTAATGGGCGAACAGCCCAA
>JAFGBM010000008.1 GCA_016933155.1 Demequinaceae bacterium
CTCGAAGTCCAGTGCCGAGCTCTTGGGGTTCATGCGTCGGGCCGTGAAGGAGTTCGGCCAGACCATCGTCATGGTCACCCACGACCCGACATCCGCCGGCTACGCCGACCGAGTCCTGTTCCTCCAGGATGGCACCATCGTCGACACGATGGAGAATCCCACCGCCGACAAGGTCCTCGACCGCATGAAGAAGATGGGGCACTGACCCATGCTTCGACTCGCCTTCAAGGCCATCAAACACAACCCCAAACGGCTGATCCTCACCAGCATCGCCGTCATCCTCGGGGTCTCGTTTGTCACGACCATTCACACGCTCACCAACACCATCGACCGTCAATTCTCGGACATGATCGAAGAGATCTATTCGGGCGCTGACATCACTGTGGCCGATCCCGATGCGCTCCAGTTCGACGAGGCGGTTGGAAACGCCTTCCCCGAATCGGTTCTAGCGGATGTCGAGGCCATCCCGGGAGTCGATCTTGCCGTTGGCCAAGTGGGCTCCTCCCCCGTCCTATTGGACGCTTCGGGTGAAATCCCGCAACAGACTGGTGCCCCCAACCTCTTCTTCAACTGGATTGACAATGAGGACATCGGTCGCGTGTCCATCGTCGAGGGACGGGCTCCCCTGTCCAATGGTGAGGCCGCGATCGATCAGAGTGGTATGGAGCGCCTCGACTATGAGATCGGGGACATCCTCCAGGTCGCGACGGACGACGGGCTCGTCGACTACGAGATCGTCGGAGCGTCGTGGTTTGGCGAGACGAACGACCTTTCCACGGCGATTCTCGTCCAACTCACCCTTGAAGACATGCAGACCCTAGGAGGATTCGAAGGACAGCTTCAGCAGATTTCGATCCTTGTCTCCGATGGATACGACATCGATGCCGTAGCGGAGGAGATCAACGCGGTCTTGCCGACTGGGTTCGAAGCGGTATCGAACGCCGACATCATCGCGGAGCAGACGAGCGAGTTCCGGGAAGCCCTGCGGTTTGTCGACATCTTCACCCTTGTCTTCGCCCTGATCGCGGTTTTCGTCGGTGGGTTCATCATCGCCAACACCTTCCGGATCATCGTGACCCAGCGCACCAGGGAAATCGGCCTCGTTCGAGCCCTCGGCGCCCGGGGCTCTCAGGTTCGCTCGCAGATCCTTCTGGAAGCCCTGATCGTCGCGATCGCATCCTCGATCATCGGTATCGGGCTGGGGTACCTCTTCGCCATCGGCCTATCGGCGGCACTTGAGGCAATGTCACCCGGTCTCATGCTGGGGACTCCCGGTTTGCCGGTCGATGCTGTCATCTGGGGAGCATCGGTCGGTCTCGGGGTGACCCTGGTGGCCGCGATGCTTCCGGCAGTCCACGCCTCGCAGATCTCCCCCATGGAGGCCTTGAGGGAGTCGGCAACCATGCATCGGAAGCCCCTCGGGCTTCGGAATGCGGTCGGCGGCAGCCTCGTGACGGCCTCTCTCGTGGGGATCGGGCTGGGACTGTATGCAGACGTCCCACAGCCGGGCATATGGGTGGGGGCCTCGGCGGCCGTGATGGTCCTCGGGGTCGCGCTCCTCTCTGCCCAGCTCCTCACCTGGCTGGCCCATTCCCTTCGAAGGCCTCTCGGCTCCGTATTCGGCGTCAACTCACGCCTTGCGGTGGGGAATATCCAGCGCGAGCCTCGTCGGGCCGGGGTCACGGCGACCGCCCTGATGATCGGAGTCCTCCTCCTCGCACTCGTCGCGACGCTGACGGCGACCCTCAAGGTCGCGGTTCGCGAACAGGTGAAGGATCAGGTCGCCTGCGATTTCATCGTCAGCGGCGGGGACTTCGTCTCCGCCATGAGCGGCCAAAGCAAGATCAATGTCAGCGAGGCGGCCCAGGAGGCGATCCTCTCGACCCCGGATGTCACCCTTGTTTCGGTCATCCAGATCGGGGAAGGAACCCTCGACGGCAAGACGGTCTATCTAGGTGCCATCGAGCCGGACACGGCCGAACAGACGTATCACCACGCCACCACCCCCGGCGTGGAACGGCTCGGCGGCGGGGCATACGTCTCCCAATCCATCCTGGACCTGGGATACGAGGTCGGCGACACCATCACCGTCGTCGGCGCGGATGCGCCACGTGACCTGACCATCACGGGTACCAACGACACGGCCGAGAACTGGGACATCCTCGTCTCGGTCGAGACCGCCGCCACCCTCGACGACGAGATGCTCACCCTGCTGGCCCTCGTCAACATCGAGCCCGGAGCCGACATCCCGTCGACTTTGGTCGCCATCGAGGACAGCCTCGACCAGTTCCCGCTCCTCAAGGTCAGCCAGCCCGACCAGGTTGTGAAGGACATCAACGCGTCTTTCGACTCAATGCTCCTCTTCATCACGGTCATGCTTGCGGCATCGCTTCTCATCGCGGTCCTCGGTGTGGCCAACACCCTGTTCCTCTCGGTGACCGAGCGGACAAGGGAGATCGGCCTTCTTCGGGCCGTCGGGGTGCGTCGCAGGTCCGTGCGAAGCATGATCACGCTGGAGTCCGTCATGATCGCGCTCTTCGGGGCACTCACGGGGATTGCTCTCGGGGTCGGTCTCGGGGCCGCGCTTGTGACGTCGCTTCAGGAGTACGGTTTCGGATCCCCGGTGATCCCGGTGATGTGGCTCCTGATCTACACGATCCTCGCGATCCTTGCAGGGATAGCGGCGGCGCTCGTCCCAGCCCGGATCGCCTCGAAGCTCAACATCCTGGAGGCGGTCACCACCGAGTAGAGGGTATCCGTTTCACGCATTCATCCCCTCGGAGAGGCCCGGGTCGCACGGCCCGGGTCTCGCCGCTTGGGACAGGAGCCCCGCGGCCGTGACGATCGTCCCTGGAATCTCAGGGTTGGCTGGAAATATCATCCGCGCGGCCGATCGTGCAGCGCGTTTGTCTCCGGCAGAATCAAGGCATTGGAATGTCATTCCCGACATTCCACACATACAGCGGAAGGGTCGACATGGCTTCCACGAAGACGGCCAGCAGGTTTGCGGCGTCGATGCAGAAGGGCTACAAGGATTACGGGCAGGGCGAGATGGCTGTCCGGGCGTTGGATGGGATCGACGTCAATATCGA
>JAFGBM010000009.1 GCA_016933155.1 Demequinaceae bacterium
CGAGACCCATCAGGGAACACCACCTCCACCAAGCGGCCCCGCTCATCAAACCTACGGACCGTCACGAAACCCAACCGATCCGTCACCGTCTCCGTCTTGAGATCCGGATCCGACGAAATCTCCACCCGGTTCCCCGCCGCATCCACCACCGCGATGAGCCGCCCCGCCGCGTCATACTCATTCCTGGCCGGCACCCGACCCAACGCATCCACAATCCCCGTCAAATAGTGACCAGTCCCGTAGACGAACGACGTGACATTCCCTTCCGGATCCGTCACCGCAATGAGGTTCCCGGCGTCGTCATAGGTGTAAGAAGTGACCAGCCCACCCGGCGTCGTCACCGACGTGATCCTGCCCTCCACGTCCCGCTCAAACACCACCGACGCCCCACTCGACGACGTGATCCCGTTCGACGTAATGGTGACCGTGTTCCCATTCGCATCCGTCGCCTCCGTCAACCCCTCAGCAAGCGAGAACGTGAACACCCGACCATCCGGCATCGTGAGCACATACGCCTCGGGCTCATACGTCTCCACCGTGTCCAGCGACAACAACCCGTCGTCGGCCTGAACCAACTCGACCGTGCCCACCGGGGCCAGCGTCGCACCCGTTTGCGTCCGCTCCGTCCACGCCGCCGTCGCATACCGGCCATCCATGATCGGATCATTGAACGTCGGCGTGAAGTCGAACACGATCGACTCCGACGCCCCATCGACCACCGTCACCGTGTGCGACCGGGTCGGAATCAACACCCAATTCGGCAGGATCGTCCCGTGGTTCTCCCGCACCCACCCGTCCCCCGGCGCGTTATCCGTCTCCAACCGCAACGTCCGCAAACTGAGCGTCCACCCGAAACCGAAATCCCCATTATGGGAGCGAGTGCCCGAGTTGTACGTCCGCTGCACCGTGATCGGCATCCCCGCCACCGGAACCACCGCATCCGTGAACGTCAGGGAGAACAGGCCATACTTCGCCTCATTCACCGACGAGACGACATAACCGACAGTCGAGACGCGTCCACCCTCATCGACGGCCTCCAGCCGGATGTACCACTCACCCCCAGCCAGCACGGTCGGGTCGATGATCCCGAGCACGCCATCCACCACCGACTCCGTGCCCTCACCGAGGACGATCGGCTCGGACGAAATAGGCAAGACCGGCGTCGCCGTCACCGACCACCGAAGCAGGTTCTCATCCGACGCCGTCCCGACGATCGGAGTGGCCACTCGAAGCTCCGCACCCTCGGCCGGTGAACCGAAACCCGCCGTCGGGTCGACGCCGTCGTCCGCCCCAATCACCTGGAGCCAGGCTGAGACCGTGGTGCCGTTTCCGTGGACGTCGATGGCCGTCGCCACGATCGGGAACACTCCCGTCTCCACAGTGGGCACGCTGACGAAACCTCCGGGATCGATCGGATACTCGACCCCATCGACGGTCACCGTGAGCGACGCGACACCCGACGCATCCGACGCGGACACAGGGATGACCGCCGTGTCCCCCACCCCCACGGTCACGTTGTGAAGGGAAACCGCCGGAGGGGTGATGTCGACCGGGACGGGTGGCGGTTCGTTCCCGCCCGAGACCTGGATCACGAAGGACTGAGAGGCGAGGCCCCCGTAGGCGTCACGGGCGATGACCTCGACCAGGTAGGCACCCTCCGCGATGCCCGTCGTGTCCCAGGCGACGAGTCCCGTGTGGGCGTCCACCGTCATATCGATGGGGCCGGACCAGAGGGCGAACTCGACGGCGTCGCCATCGGGATCTGCGGCCTCCATCGCATAGGAGAACAGGGACCCGGCCTCCACCTCGGTGGGCGGTTGCGACGTGATGGCGGGTGGGTGGTTGAAGCCCGTCACCCGGACGATGAACTCCTGGATGTCGAACTGAAGGCTCTCGTCCGTCGTCCGAACCACCACGAAGTGCTCGCCAGCCTGATAGGAGTTAGGGGTCCACAGGATTTCGCCTGAAGCCTCGTCGATCGTCATCCCCATTGGCGCGATGACAAGGGCGTACTCGATGGCGAGGCCCTGCGGGGATGACACCACCACTTGGTAGCGGTACTCCCCTCCGATCACGGCGTCCGTCTCCGGCTGGCTGACGACGATGGGTGGATCGGTAGTGACCTCGCTCGGCGAGACCGTGACCGTGAACGTCTGCACGTCCTTGAGGCCCGCCAGGTCCTCGACGGTGATGACCACCGTGTGGGTCCCCACGCTTTCGTCTCCGGTGCGCCAGAAGACCTCCCCCGTCACGGAGTTCATCCACATACCAGTGGGGGCCTGGGTCAGCGCGAATCGAAGGCCATCCCCCGAATCGGGATCCTGGGCGATGACGGTGTACCGGAAGAGCGTGCGCGCCTCGACCTCGCCGACCGGCTCGCTGACGATCTCGGGCGCCTCCGTCGTCTCCGCCGTCAGCCGCAGGAGGTAGAGCTGGTCGTCGGTGAGGCCACCCGGGTCGGCGACGCTGACCATGACGGCCTGGGCCGCCGACCAGTCATTGTCCGTGCCGCACTGGCTGGCTCCGGGCAGCGGCGCAATCGTGGCCTTGATGACGGCACCCTCGACCTCCTCCGCCGAGACTCCAGTCAGCTCGACCGACAGGGTCTCGCCGCGCGCGAGGGCCGGAACCTCGACCTCGCCTATGGGCACCTCCGCCCCGCCGTCGTCCACCCTGGAGAAGGTGAGCGACGTGGGCGCCGGGTAGTCCGCGAGGCCGCGATTCTCCACCTCGACCGACAGGGAGTACTCGGGGCCGTCCCCGTGAAGCACCAGCCCACGCACCGCGAGGTCGGGAAGCCCGAAGGCCTCCCGGTCCAGGAAACTGTTGAGGCGGAACGTGTTGTGGGTGAGCCAACTCGCGACGGGGTGCGCGGGCACGCTCCCGTCGTCGTTGATGTTGCCGATGCTGTAGGCGTGCTGATTCCAGATGGAGCGGGTCGGCATCCATCCGAGGTCACCGGATTCGTAGACGGAGACCCCACCCCCGAAAGACGTCTGCTGGCTCGACGGCACGACGATGTTGGCGAGACCGTCGCCGGTGACGTCGACGACGAGGGGGTATTCGTAAGTGGTCTTCGAGCCCGTCTTGATGACCGACTGGGTCGCTCCCGTCGGCCCGTCGAAAACGTAGAAGTTGACCTCGTCGGTGTAGAGGACCGAGGCCCGCCCGTCCCCCTCGAAGTCGTAGACCGAGGATCCCGTCTTGTGCGAAGAATAGTCCTGGATCGTGCGCCCCCACAGGAGCCTGCCGGTCCGGCTATAGACCAGGTACTTCGAACTCGCCGCGATGGCGATTTCCGGGTAGCCGTCGCCGGTGAGGTCTGCGAGCGTGGCCGGGCCGCCGTCGCCACCGCCCGGAATGGACCGCTCACGCCAGATGACGTTGAGGTCCTTGTCGAGCAGGTACAGCTTGCCTTCGGCGACGTAGACGATCTCCGGGATCCCGTCGCCCGTGAAGTCGGCGATGGAATTGAACCCCGACTCCGGCAGATCCGTGTTGCGCGCCTGGACCTCGCCGTCGTGGGTGTAGATCACGCGGCTGGCGATGACCTCTTGGTAGCCGTCCTGGTCCAGGTCCGCGACGATCGACGCCACCCCGTAGTCCTCATAGCCGCCGGTCTCGTATTCCCCGACCCAGAGCAACTCCCCCTCGCCGTTGAAAACCCTGTTCCCGTGGACGATCTCGGGGGAGCCATCGCCGTCCAGGTCCGCGATGGATATCCAGTCGCGCGCGTTGTCACTGGTGAAATCCGTGTTCACCGGGCCGGTGGGGACGATCCACTTGATGTGGCCCTGGTCGTCGAATGCTGCCAACTCGGTCCGGTCGCCCGGGCGGACCCCGACGATGTCCAGCCGCCCGTCTCCGTCGATATCCGCCACCGCGAGGCTCCCATAGCCGGAGACGGTGGTCTCCTGCGATAGCCAGAGTTCCTCGCCGGTGGCGCCGTTAAGGGCGACGAGGTAGGCGCCCTCAGCGATCATGCTCTTGAACGCCGCGAAAACCATGGTGGGGGGGTCGCGCTCGTCGACGACCCCGTCGCCGTTGATGTCCACGATCCGTGCGACCGCCGGTGGGCCGAAGACGTCGCTGATCATGTCGGGATGTGTGTTGGTCCACTGCCACCGCAACTGCAGGTCGAACTCCGAGACGCTCCGGGAGAACGACTTGCAGAAAACATTCGACGCATCGATGCTCTCGGCGAGCGGGGCCGACACTGGCACCCCTGTGATCGCGCCCGAAACGGGATCGATGGTGAGGCCGGGTTCCTCGCTCACGAGCGAGTACGTCAACGGATCGCCGTCCGGGTCGGCGCCCTCCACGAGGTATTGGTACGGGTCCCCGACCTTCCCCAGGGTCACGGGGGCGGAGGTGATGACGGGTGGGTGGCGAGGGACGAGGACTTGGATGGTGATGGTCGCCGGTTCCGATACGGCCGACCCGTCGCGTGCCACGAAATCGAAGCTGTCGATCCCGACGAAGCCCTCGTCCGCGGTGTACGTCACCGAGGGGGGCTCCCCGTCGAGTGTGCCGTGCTCGGGCGGGCGGGTGACGTCGAAGGTGAGGTCATCCCCGTCCGGGTCCTCCCCCGTCAGAACGATGACGAGCGGGGTGTCGGTGTCCGTGACCCCCTCCTGTCCGACCGCCACCGGGGGCTGGTTGTAGCACTCGGTGAAGCCGACGAACTCCAGATCCATCCAACCGTGGCCCGACAGGCGGTAGTCCGTGATCCGAACCTCGACGAACCCGGCTATCCGGTAGTCCAGGTTGCCGCCCCGGTCGCGGGTGGCCGACCATGTCGGCACCGTGATCGCCTCGCCCAGGAGCGCGTCCAGGTTGTCCCGAACCTGCTTGCTGCTCGTGACCCCCGGCGCCCCCGGAACCCAGTCGCCGACGTCGGGCCGTCCGACGCTCGCGTCGTCGGGATCGACGTAGGCCTCCTTGTTCCCGGGTGGGACGAGGCTCGCAGCCAGCGTCGGGGCGCTGGCGCTGCCCGTCCAGCTGAGCCAGGAGAAGTTGCCCGGGCCCGTGCCGAGTGGCACCTCGGCGAATTCTTCGCCGGGTTCCGCCGCCGTCATGAGATCGGCGGGCAGGGCGATCGGGTAGAGGGCGCAGGAATGCTCGGCACTCGTGGGCGATGGGGAGGGGGTCACCGTGCTGACGGCCGCCACGGAAAGGGCGTCGTCGTTGGTGGGCTTGGCCGCGCTCGCGGGCAGGGCCGTGCTGGCCGGCCCCATGAGGAGGAGGCAGGCGAAGGAGGCTGCGACGGTGAGGCGGCGTGAGTGCACGGCTCTCCCCTCAGATCGTCGTGTCATAGGCACCAGAGGCACAAGGTCCCTCGAAGGGTACCTACGAGGGAGGGAGTGCGCAATCGATGAAGGGGGGATCATCACCCAACGGGCGAATAGTCCCGTATTTCAAGGGCCCCTAAGCGAGTTCAGGCCAGTCCGTCGGAGGACGACCCGTCCTCGGGATGAGCGGCGTAGTAGTCGTTCTCCAGGCCCAACTCGTAGGAGAACATGGACCTCGCCATCCTCCTGCGTTTGGGTGCCGTCCACTTGAGGGCGACGAATTCGATCCAGTTGAGCCTCCTGGTCTCGACGTCCATGGTGTAGGTGAAGAGGGTGTACGGGCCCAGAGGCTCGAAATCGTGACGACCCCTGGTCCACACGTCATCGACACCCAGGACGCGACTCTCATAGGCGTAGGCCCGGCCGGGGCTGATGAACGTCAACACCCCCTCGCTCTTGACCTCCGTTCCGTCCGGAAGGATCGCCGACTGGTGGGTAACGCAGCCTACGGTGTTGGGAGTGCCCGACACCGTGAGAATGCTCTGAAGGTGAGGGGAGGCGGCCACCATCTCGTCGTCGTCCATCCGATGCCGCCACACGCGATCGACGGGGGCTTCGAGGACTCCCCGCGAGACCTGACGGCTCCTGTAGACGGGCATACCGCTAGTGTGCCTTACACCCCGACGAGCCGCTCGGCCAGGTAGCCCCGCACCTTGTCGAGCCCGATCCTTTCCTGGCTCATGGTGTCGCGGTCGCGCACGGTCACGGCCTGGTCCTCGAGCGTGTCGAAGTCCACGGTGACGCAGAACGGTGTCCCGATCTCGTCTTGGCGACGGTAGCGCCGCCCGATCGCCCCGGCGTCGTCGTAGTCCACGGTCCAGTGCTTCCGGAGTTCGGCGGCGAGGTCGGCGGCCTTCGGGGTGAGCCCCTCGGAACGGGACAGCGGCAGGACGGCGGCCTTGACGGGGGCCAGGCGCGGGTCGAGCCGGAGTACCGTCCGGGTGTCGACGCCGCCCTTGGTGTTGGGCGCCTCATCCTCCGCGTACGACTCGACGAGGAAGGCCATGAGGGACCGCGTCAGCCCGGCCGCGGGCTCGATGACGTACGGCACCCACCGCTCGCCCTTGTCCTGGTCGAAGTAGCTGAGGTCCTTGCCGGAATGCTCGGCGTGGGTCTTGAGGTCGAAGTCCGTGCGGTTGGCGATGCCCTCCAGCTCGCCCCACTCACTTCCTTGGAACTCGAAACGGTATTCGATGTCGACAGTCCGCTTGGAGTAATGGCTGAGCTTCTCCTTGGGATGCTCGTAGTGACGGAGGTTGTCGCGGTTGAGCCCGAGGTCCACGTACCAGTCGGTGCGGGTGTCGATCCAGTACTGGTGCCACTCCTCATCGGTGCCGGGCTCGACGAAGAACTCCATCTCCATCTGCTCGAACTCGCGCGTCCGGAAGATGAAGTTCCCTGGTGTGATCTCGTTGCGGAACGACTTTCCCGTCTGGCCGATGCCGAAGGGGGGCTTCTTGCGGGCGGCGGCCATGACGTTGGCGAAGTTGATGAAGATGCCTTGCGCGGTCTCGGGGCGCAGGTAGTGCAGCCCTGTTTCGTCCTCGACGGAGCCGAGGTAGGTCTTGAGGAGGCCGTTGAACATGCGGGGCTCGGTGAAGTTGCCCCGCGTCCCGCAGGCTTCGCAGGCGACACCCGCGAGCCCTCCCTCGGGGGCGTGCCCCTTCTTCTCGGTGAACTCCTCGATGAGGGTGTCCTCACGGTACCGCTTGTGGCATTTCTTGCACTCGACGAGGGGGTCGACGAAGGCCTTGAGGTGCCCCGACGCCTCCCACACTTCGGGAGGCAGGATGATGCTGGAGTCGAGGCCGACGATGTCGTCACGGGACGTCACCATCGCACGCCACCACTGGCGCTTGATGTTCTCCTTGAGTTCGACGCCGAGGGGCCCATAGTCCCAGGCGGAGCGGGTGCCCCCGTAGATCTCCCCGCAGGGGAAGACGAATCCCCGCCGCTTGGCGAGGGAGATGACGCTGTCGAGACGGCTGGCTGCGGCCACGAGATGCTCCTGACGTTCTGCGCCCCTGGCTGAAGCGCTGGCCGCCAGTCTAGCGGCGCGACCAGGTCGGCTCCGCCCCGCTCCACCTTTTTGACAATGATTATCATTTGCTTTAAGATGAGGCCATGTCTGCATCCTTCACCTCCCGTGCCACGCTCATTGGCGTCCTTGCCCTGGGTCTCGCGGCCTGCGCCCCGGCTGACGAACCCACCCCCTCCAGCGCCCCAGCCCTGACCGTCGCAGCCGCCTTCTACCCCCTCGAATACGTCGCCGAACGCATCGGGGGCGACGATGTTGAAGTCATCGCCCTCACGCCTCCGGGCGCCGAGCCCCACGACCTCGAACTCTCCCCCTCCGGGGTCCGCGAGGTCCGGGACGCCGACATCGTCCTCTACCTCTCGGGCTTCCAGCCGAAGGTCGACGACGCCATCTCCGCAACGGAGGCCAACGGCTTCGACGTCTCCGACGTCGTTCCCCTCATCGGCGGGGGGGAAGGCCACGTGGGCACCGATCCGCACTTCTGGCTCGACCCCGTCCTGCTCAGCCAATACTCGGAAGCCGTGACCGACCGCTTCGTCGCGCTCGACCCAGACCACGCCGACCTCTACCGAGCCAACTCCGCCATCCTCGCCTCGGATCTCGCCGACCTCGACACCCTCTACGCCGAGTCCCTGACAGGCTGCGAGCGCGACACCATCCTCGTCAGCCACGAGGCCTTCGGCTACCTCTCCCTCCGGTACGGATTGACCCAGGTGGGGCTCTCCGGCATCAACCCCGAGGCCGAGCCCTCCCCCGCCCGCATCCGTGAAGTCCGGGACCTCGCCGAGTCCGTCGGAGCCACCACCGTCTTCGTCGAGACCCTCGTCGACCCCAGTGTGGTCGAAGCCTTCGCCTACGACGCGGGACTGGCGGTCGCCACCCTGGACCCCATCGGCGGCCTCGTCGAGGACGGGGACGACTATCTCATCATCATGAATCGCAATCTCGCCGTCCTGATGGCAGGGTTGGGTTGTGACTAGCCCCACCCCGGCCGTCCGCGTCACCGACCTCCACGTGGCGCTCGGGGGCTTCCCCATCGTCCACGGAGTATCCTTCGATGTCGCCCCAGGTGAGATCCTCACGCTCATGGGGGGAAACGGCTCGGGGAAGACGACGATGGTGCGGGCGATATTGGGGATCATCCCCATCCTCTCCGGCCGCATCGAAATCGGCGGGGTGCCTGCGGCCGATGCGCCCAGGGAGCGCCTGGGATACGTCCCGCAGAGGGTTTCGGCGGCCGGCGGGGTCTCGGCGAGCGCCCTCGAGGTCGTCACCTCGGGTCTGCTTCACGACCGACGCCTCGTGCCGCCCCGGGGAGGCCGCGCCCGCGCCCTCGAGGCCCTCCACGCCGTCGGCCTGGCCGACCTCTCCCACCAGGACGTCTCCACTCTGAGCGGAGGCCAACAACAACGAGTATTGATCGCCCGGGCCATGGCCCGGCGGCCTGACCTCCTCATCCTCGACGAGCCCCTAGCCGGCGTCGACCTGCCGAGCCAGGAAGTCTTCGCCCAGGTCCTCACCCACATCAAGGAACAGGGGGCGACGGTCGTCATCGTCCTCCACGAAGTCGGCCCACTCGCCAAACTCATCGACCGCGCCGTCGTCCTCGAAAGGGGAAAAGCGGTCCACGTCGGCAAACCCCCACACGCCCACGGGGAGCACGCACTCCCCGGCCACGTCCACATCCACCCCCACGACGACGACCCCACCCGCGCCGCCGACGGACAGCCGACCCTCGGACTGAAGGTCTAGCCATGGACCTCCTCTCCGATCCCCTCATGCAGCGAGCCCTCCTCGTCGCCCTCCTCGTCGGCCTAACCGCACCGGTCGTCGGCACCTACCTGGTTCAGCGTCGGATGGCACTCCTCGGCGACGGCATCGGGCACGTCGCCCTAGCCGGAGTCGCCGCCGGCTGGCTCGCCGGATCGGCCGCCAATCTCGCCCAACGCGACGCCCTCGCCCTCCCCGGCGCCGTCCTCTTCGCGATCGCCGCCGCGATCACCATCGAACGCCTGCGGGAGAAGGGCACCTCCCCCGCCGACGTCGCCATGGCCATCCTGTTCTACGGCGGAATCGCCCTCGGCGTCCTGCTCATCGGCCTCGCCGGCGGCACGAGCTCGAACCTCCTCGGCTACCTCTTCGGCTCCATCTCAACGGTCACCTGGCCGGACGTCTGGCTCTCGGTGGGCCTCTCCTGCCTGATCCTCGCCATCGGCCTCGGCCTTCGGCATGCGCTATTCGCCGTCACGCACGACCAGGATTTCGCCATCTCTTCCGGCCTTCCCGTCCGCATCCTCAACCTCACCGTCGCGGTGCTGGCCGCGGTCACCATCACCGTCGCCATGCGGGTCGTGGGCGTCCTCCTCGTCTCCGGCCTCATGATCCTTCCCGTCGCGATCGCCCAGCAGGTTTCCCGGTCCTTCGCCCGAACCATGGCCCTGTCGATGGGAATCGGCGCTATCCTCTGCGTCACCGGGCTGACCATCACGTACTTCCACGACCTCCAGCCTGGGGCCCTCATCATCGTCCTCGGAGTCGCGGTCTTCGCCGTGACCTCGAGCGTTCGAGGAATCCTCACCCGACGGTCCAACCGTGCTTCCCTCGAGGCCATCCATGAGTGACGCCCCTCAGCCCGCCCTCCCCCGCATGACCCGCCAGCGAGCGGCCGTCCTCGTCGCGCTCGAAAGCTCCGAAGACTTCCTGAGCGCCCAGCAGTGGCACGAAAGCCTCCGGGACCATGGCTCGGCGATCGGGCTCGCCACCGTCTACCGAACGCTTCAGGCGCTTGCCGAGACCGGTGAGGTGGACGCGGTCCGGGACGCCGCCGGGGAGGTGCTCTATCGCAGGTGCGGGAACCGCACCCGGCATCACCACCACCTCCGCTGCCGGGAGTGCGGGGCGGCCGTCGAAATCGAGGGCCCCGGCGTCGAGGAATGGGCGTCAGGGATCGGCGAGCGATACGGGTATTCTCACGTGGAGCACATGATCGAGTTGACCGGGCTGTGCCGGAGGTGCACGACGAAGGAGGGATAGTGCCGGGAATCCCCCCATGGGCCCACGACCTCGGCTGGTGGGCGGTCTTCATCTTCCTGTTTGCCGTTGTCTTCCCCCGGGCACAGGCGACGTATTGGCTCGGGCGCGCCGCGGTGTCGGGAGCGTTGCAGACGCGGTGGCGCGGTCGACTCGAAGGCCCGGGCATGGTCCGGGCTCAGGCATACCTCGATCGGTGGGGCCCGTGGGGAGTCCCGGCCTCGTTCCTCACCATCGGATTCCAAACCCTGGTGCAGTTGGCCGCGGGGATGGGTCGGATGCGGTATTCGGTGTACACCCTCGCGATGATCCCGGGGTGTGTGGCCTGGGCCGGCATCTACACGGGGTTCGGGTACGCCGCCTTCCAGCTCGTTCTTCGGTTCACCTGGGTCGCCGCAATCGCCCTCGTCATCGCCTCGGCAATCGTCACCGTGATAGTCGTCAGGCGCCGCCGAAGCGTCGAGTCCGTCGTGCGTACTCCTCGATAGCCCGCCACAGGTGCCGCCGATCCACGTCCGGCCAATACTCCTCAAGGAACACCAACTCCGCATAGGCTGCCTGCCAGGGGAGGAAGTTGCTGGTGCGCATCTCCCCAGACGTGCGGATGAAGAGATCGACATCGGGCAGATCGGGTTCGTCCAAGTGGGCGGCCACGGTCTTCTCGGTGATGCGGGACGGGTCGAGGCGCCCGGCGGCCACCTCCCCGGCGATGGCGCGGGCCGCGTCGGCGATCTCCGCCCGGCCGCCGTAGTTGATGCACATGGTGAGGGTGAGGACCTTGTTGTGGGCCGTCTGCTGCTCGGACGTCTCCAACTCCTTGATCACGGACTGCCACAACTTGGGTCGGCGCCCGGCCCACCGGACCCTGACCCCCCACGAGTCGAGCAGGTCGCGCCGACTCCGGATGACGTCCCTGCTGAATCCCAACAGGAAGCGCACCTCCTCGGGGCTGCGCCGCCAGTTCTCCGTCGAGAATGCGTAGGCGGAGACGTGGGTGACGCCGGCCTCGATCGCGCCGGCCACCACCTCAATGAGGACGGCCTCGCCCCTCTCGTGCCCGGCCGTGCGGGGCAGGCCCCTCTGCTTGGCCCAGCGCCCGTTGCCGTCCATGACGATCGCGACGTGCTTGGGGACGTGCTCGGGAGGGAGGCTGGGGGGGCGCTCACCGGACGGGTGCGGGGGCGGGGGCACCGGATCGGCGATGCGGCTCACTCTTCCTCCTCTGGGTGGGATTCTGACGTTCGATCCACCATACCGAGGCTGCGGAGCTTCCGTTCGAGGTGGAACTGTGTGTATGCGGCGACAAGTCCGGCGGCCTCGCGCCGATGCCGAGGGCCGGACGCGTCGGCCGTCGCCCAGTCCCCCTCTAGTAACGCCGTCAGGAGCCGGAAGGTTTCCGGTGCCGGGGAGGCGACCCCACTGGGCCGGTCGTTCTCGCACACCGCACCCCCCGCGACCGCGCTGAACGCCCGGTGCGGGCCGGGCCTGCCGCACGTCGCACAGGCATCGAACGAGGCCGCCCACCCCGCGACGGCGAACGCCCGGAGGAGGTAGGCGTCGAGGACGAGCCCGAGGTCGTGCTCGCGGCCCGCGAGGGAATTGAGGCCGCCGCGGAGTAGCCGGTACTGCTGGAGGGCGGGTTCCTTCTCGTGGTCGACGAGCTTGTCCGCAGTCTCGACCATGGCGGTCGCTGCGGTGAAGAGGCCATAGTCGTCGGCGATAGCCTTGGCGAAGGGCTGAATGGTCTCCACCTGGTTGACGATGTCGAGGTTCCGGCCCTCGTAGAGCTGGACGTCCACGACCATGAAGGGCTCCATGCGGGCGCCGATGCGGCTCGACGTCCGCCGGACCCCCTTCGCGACCGCCCGGACCTTGCCGTGCTTCCGGGTGAGCATGGTGACGATGCGGTCCGCCTCCCCCAACTTGTGGGTGCGGAGGACGATGGCCTCGTCGCGGTAGGTGGGCACGGTCCATTGTCCCGCGGCTGGGCCGCGCAGGGCCTCAGCCGGGCCGCACTCAGCCTTCGCCCAGGACCCTTCCCATACTGACCCGCTTCTCGACCTCCCCCACACACGCCTGCCCGATCTGCGACTTCGTCAGTCGATGTGGGTGCCGTCTTGGTCATAGGTCCACTGATCGATCGCCCCACCCAGGTCGGTGATCTGGATGTGGATCTCGACGGTCGCGGCTTGGACGTCCTGACCCGACTCCAAAAGAGCGAGTTCGGCGGTCGTGTAGGTGGGCCTCGCGACGACCGAAACGATGGTGTACGGATCGTCAGAGACGATTCCTCCGATGGCGCATTCCTCGACTATCGGGTTCTGTGACGATGGACCACAGGTCGGTTCGACGAACGCGGTGACGTCCTGGATGGGCGCGATCGCGTCGCGAATACCGGTCACCAAACCCCCAAGATCGGTGGAAGCCCCCCGGGTCCAACACACGGACTCCACATCCCACTCGGCCGGAAGCACGTCGACGACATAGGCGAATCCATCGATTTCCGCACACGGCACCTCGCGGGCACCGAATCGGGAGGCGGCCGGAATCGTCCCGTCGGCCCCGGCTGAGCACCCCCCGAGGACGAGAGCCGTGAGAATCGCCAAACCTGCCGAGCGCCCCCGGATCCTTCGAACCGTCGCCCGCATGCCTACCTCGCCGCCCGGTTGATGGCCGAGATCACGGCCCGAAGCGTCGCCGTCGTGATGGACGGGTCGATGCCCACGCCCCAGAGGATCTCGTCCCCGATCTGGCATTCGACGTAGGACGCGGCCTGCGCGTCGCCGCCCTCGCTCATGGCGTGCTCGGCGTAGTCGAGCACCTCGAGCGACACCCCCCGATCCCTCAGGGAGTGCAGGAAGGCATCCACCGGACCGTTGCCCTCGCCGTGGACGGTCACCTCCTCGCCCCCGTCGACGAGATCCGCCTCCAGCGTGTCCGGGCCCGTGTCCGACGACGCCGTCCGGGCGCCCTTGAGCCGGAACCGGCCCCAGCGCTTGGCGGGATCGGTCGCGGGCAGGTACTCGTCGAGGAAGATCTCCCAGAGGTCGTCGGACGTCATCTCGGTGCCCGAGGTGTCCGCTTGCTTCTGGACCACCCGCGAGAACTCGATCTGGAGCCTCCGGGGCAGGTCGAGGTGATGGTCCTCCTTCAGAAGGTAGGCGATGCCCCCCTTCCCGGACTGGGCGTTGACCCGGATGACGGCCTCGTACGAGCGTCCGACGTCCTTGGGGTCGACGGGCAGGTACGGCATCTCCCAGACCAGGTCGTCGACCGTGAGCCCGGCGGCCTTGGCCTCCTTCTCCCTGGCCTCGAAGCCCTTCTTGATGGCGTCCTGGTGGGAACCGCTGAACGACGTGTACACCAGGTCGCCGCCGTACGGGTGACGGGGGTGGACGTCCATCTGGGTGCAGTACTCGACCGTGCGGCGAATCTCGTCGATGTCGCTGAAATCGATCATGGGGTCGACGCCCTGGCTGAACAGGTTGAGGCCGAGGGTGACGAGGTCGACGTTGCCCGTCCGCTCCCCCTGACCGAAGAGGCATCCCTCGACGCGGTCGGCCCCCGCCATGACGGCGAGCTCCGCGGCCGCCACCGCACACCCGCGGTCGTTGTGAGGGTGGACGGAGATGCACACGTTCTCGCGTCGGGAGATGTTCCTGCCGAGCCATTCGATCTGGTCGGCGTAGACGTTCGGCGTGGACCTCTCGATGGTCGCGGGCAGGTTGAGGATGATCTCGCGGCCCTCCTCGGGCTGCCAGATGTCCATGACCCCCTCGCACACCTCGAGGGCGAAGTCGAGTTCGGTGTCAATGAAGATCTCGGGCGAATACTCATACCCCACGATCGTGTCGTCTGGAAGTATCTTCTCCGCGAACGCCACCACGTCCTGCGTACCTGCGGTCGCCAGTTCCTTCGTCGCGGCCTTGTCGTTCCGGAAGACCACCTTGCGGAAGAGCGGGGACGTCGCGTTGTACATGTGGATGGTCGCGCGCGGGGCGCCGACGACGGACTCGACCGACCGCTCGATGAGATCGGTCCGGGCCTGCGTCAGCACGGAGATGGTCACGTCGGCGGGAACGGCCTCGTCCTCGATGATCGACCGGACGAAGTCGAAGTCGAGCTGGCTCGCGGCCGGGAACCCCACCTCGATCTCCTTGTATCCCATGTGGACCAGGAGGTCGAACATCCGGCGCTTGCGGACGGGGTTCATCGGCTCGATGAGGGCCTGATTGCCGTCGCGCAGATCGGTGGAGAGCCACCGGGGGGCTTTGGTGATGCGATTGTTGGGCCAGGTGCGATCGGGCAGGTCGACGCCCTGGAACGGGCGGTACTTGTGGAGGGGCATGGCGGACGGATTCTGTGCCGTCCTGACTTTGTCGTCGTGCTTCATGTCGGAATCCTTCGTCTCGGTTGCGGGCTCTGTCGGCCGGCGCACCAACCTCCGCGACGAGGATTCGGCCTAGTGGGCCTCGTCGCGGCAACGAAGGAGCAGCGAACGCTGCCGTGCACGCATAGGGCCACGATATCCCATTCCGGGTCGCCAATCCACGCACCCCTGCCGTCCGCACGGACGAGGGGACGGGTGGGGTTCAGGTGACTCCGGATCGGTGGCGCGCGATCCCCTGCCTCACTCCAGCCCCGTGAACCGTGCGGACGGTTGGAGACAGGACCGCCCAAAGGACCCAGACCGCGCAGCCGAGAAACGCGACCAGGAACGCGATCACGACGGCCGACGGCACGGGCGACCACGCCAACAGGTCGGGGAAGGCCGTGACCGGGTTGGACCACCGCGCTTCCCCATAGTGGAAAGAGATCGCACGGAGGACAGAAGCTACCGTGAACGCGACGGCGAAACCTCCCACGATTGCCGGAAGCAGTTCAGACCGTCGCACGACAGTCGACAGGCCCAGCACGGCAACCACCCCGATCACAGTGATCGAGCCGTACAGGTAGCGTCCCTGGATCCCCGAGGGGATGCCGGTCCTCATGGTGAATCGCGTCGCCTCGACCACCATGATCACCAGGGAGAGGAGTGTCGGCACCAGCACCAGCGCCAGGGTCGAGGGGTTCATCCCCACCCACCGTGATCGAACGAACGCGATCACCAGCAGGACGGCCAACACGAGGATGAGGACCGTGGGGATCCAGAGGGGGTAGGCATTCTCTCCACCCGTCTTGATGGACAGCGTCGCCCAGAATCGAGACGGGAACGTTCCGAGGAAACGCTCCGAGACCCGCTTGACGGACTCCCCGAGGGGGAGGGGCTCAGGCAACGGAAGGCTATGCCCGGAGGGTTGGACCGAGCCATAGACCAGGAGGTTCCGGATCCACCACCATCCGCCGAGCATGGAGACCCCGCAGTAGACCGCGAGGGAGGAGGCGGCCTTCCGCCGCTCGCGTCGGCGCTCGCCCTCGACGACGTAGGCGAGGGCGACGACCGCGACCAGGGGAAGGGCCCACGCCTTGGCGAGAAGGGCGACAGCCGAGGCCAAGCCCACCCACGCTGCGGTCCGTTTCCTGAGGTCCCCCGTCAGGATGACGACGAGCCCGAGCATCACCCAGGCCCCAGCCCCGTTGAGGAGGTTGTCGTTGTTGACCGACCCCCCGACCACGCCCAACTGCGGGACGGCGCACACCGCGAGCGCCGATGCGATGACGACGGGGCGGCTCGCCCCGAGCCGGCGGGCGATCGCGGCGGCAAGCAGCGGAAGGGGCCACACGAGGAGGACGGAGAGAAGGCGGAAGAACCACATCTCCCCGTCCCAGGGCAGACCCCCCGTTGCCGCATGCATCGAGCCGACGATCATCGAATACAGGGGCGGATGCTGCGCCGCTTTGTTGACCTGCCTCGAGTCCCCCTCGCCCAACTCGTCGAAAGGCATCGACACCCGGACCTCTGCGGCATCGGCGGCGGCAAGCGACGGACGCAACACCGGAGGATCCGTGTACCAGTGGAACCCGGACACCATGCGGGCGTTGATGACCGAGTCCAGGAGGGGCATCTCCATGTAGCCGGGCCATTCGTGCCCGTCCGCCCAGCTCAGCGCCGCAGAGACATGGTCGGCCTCGTCCGGCCCCCGGAACATGGGGATCGTCACGGTCCAGAACAACAGGCTGGCCCCGAAGAAGGCGGTGGCGGCCCACACCGTTCGGGGCAGGCCACGCAGGAGGGGGCGCACGGCCCAAGGATATCCGTGATACGGTTGGCCCCCGGTGAACCTCCGGGTTCCCTGCGTCGTAGTAGAACGCTTGACTCTCCTTCGGCGAACGGATGCGGCAACTGCCGCCTTCGCCACCACAGCCGGTACATCTGCGGAGCGCCGATGCGCGCCGCCCCGGCACGATGCCTGAAAGGCACCTATCTTGACCTCCCAGACTTTCGGCGCGCTTGGCGTGCCCCAGCCCCTGCTCACCGTGCTCGCCGCGGACGGCAAAGAGCACCCCTTTCCCATCCAGGCCGCGGCCATGCCCGACGCCTTCAAGGGCCGGGATGTTCTCGGTCGCGCGAAGACGGGGTCCGGGAAGACCCTCGCCTTCGCCCTTCCGATGGCGGCTCGCCTCGGCAGGGGAGGACATCCCGCGACCCGTCCGGGCCAACCTCGCGGCCTCATCCTCGCCCCGACCCGCGAACTCGCGACCCAGATCCAGGCAGCCCTCGCCCCGTACGCCCGTGCCTACGGTCTGACATCCACAACCGTCTTCGGGGGCGTGCCCCAGTCCCGCCAGGTGAACGCCCTTCGCTCCGGTGTCGACATCATCGTCGCCTGCCCCGGACGTCTCGAGGACCTCATGAAGCAACGCCATATCCGGCTCGACGCCGTCGAGGTCACCGTCATCGACGAGGCCGATCACATGGCCGACCTCGGGTTCCTCCCATGCGTCACGCGCATCCTCGCCGCGACGCCCGCCCACGGCCAGCGCCTGCTCTTCAGCGCGACGCTGGACAACGGCGTCGACTCCATCGTCCGCAGGTTCCTCACCAACGCCGTCGTGCATTCCGCCGACGACGCCAACTCCCCCGTCGCGGACATGACCCATCACGTCTTCCACGTCGACGGCGCCGACTCGAAGCGTGAGGTGATCGCCGCCCTCGCCTCCGGCACCGAGCGACGCATCCTCTTCATGCGGACCAAGCACCATGCCAAGAAACTCGCCAAGCACCTGAGCGAACAGGGAATCCCGGCGGTCGATCTCCATGGAAACCTCTCCCAGGGGGCCCGAGACCGCAACCTTGCGGAGTTCGGTTCCGGCCGAGTGCGTGTGCTCGTCGCGACCGATGTCGCGGCGAGAGGTGTCCATGTCGACGACGTGGCGCTCGTGGTGCATGTCGACCCGCCGGTCGAGCACAAGTCGTACCTCCACCGCTCCGGTCGGACGGCCCGCGCCGGGAACGCCGGCGACGTCGTGACCCTCGTCCTTCCCGAGCAGCGCCGAGACACGGCCCACCTCTTGAAGAAGGCCTCCATCGCAGTCACCCCCCAGCGGGTCGACGCTCTGTCCGCGGCCGTGGGCGCCCTCGTGGGCGTCCGCGCCCCAATCGTGCCCTACACCGCGCGGCTGGTGGAGCCTCAGCGTCCCAAGGGGCGATCCAAGGGGTCGTCTCGGAACACCCAGGCTGCCCCATCTCGCGGCGTAGGGGGCGGGGGTCAGCGCGGCGGTGCGGCTGGAACCTCTCGTGGCACGACGAGCGTGGCCTCGCGTTCGGCCGCCGGCTTCGGCTCTAGATCCGGTTCGAGGCCGGGTTCGCGGGGACGTCGCCCCGGGGGCGGTCGCTAGAAGCCGGCTGATCGCTGTACCGGCGGACACCAGGGTCGGAATCAGGGTCGTCCCCCATCGACTGGAGATCGTCCCTCCCGGAGAATCGTCCCATGTCCTCCACGTCCGCCGCTCGGCGAACCCTGCTCGGCCGGGTCACGCCCGGCCTTGCCCTATTCCTGACCGCCCCCATCGTCGGCGAACTGGTGTCCGGGCACCTGCCTCCCGCGGAGTTCTTCAACCCCCTCACGTTCCTCCTCAACGCGGCGCCGTACGGGCTGGGGGCCCTCGCCTGCCGGGAGTTGATCGTGCGGTGGGGCAAGGGCTGGTGGAGCCTGATGTTCCTCGGTCTCGCCTACGGGCTGTACGAGGAGGGCGTCGTCGCGCGGTCGCTCTTCGACGCCAAGTGGTCCGAGATGGGCTCGCTTGCGGACTACAACCACGTCGCGGGTGTCAACTGGACCTACACCGAGGTGCTCCTCCACTTCCACACGACCGTCAGCATCCTGGCCTCTGTGGCCCTCGTCCAGATCCTTTTCCCCACCCGACGCCGCGAATCCTGGATCTCCACCCGGAAGTTTGCCTGGTGCGGGGTCGGCCTCCTCGCCTGGACCCCTGCCCTGATTTCGGTCCAGATCCTCGTCGACGACCCCGAGTTCCAGGTCTACTTCCCCCCGATCGGCCTCTTCCTCCTCGTCCTCGTCGGCATCGTCGGATGCGTCCTCCTCGCCCGAGCGCTCCCGGACCCGAAACCACCGACCCGCGCCCGACCCGTGCCCCATCCCCTCGCCTTCGGCGTCCTCGGCGCGGTCAACATGCTCATCGTGTTCGTGGCCGTCTTCGCCGTTCCTGAGTGGAACTCCCCTCCGCCCCTGGCCGCCACCTTCCTCTTCGTCCTGGTTTTCGACGTCGCCACGATCTGGCTCGTCTCCCGCTGGTCCGGCAACCTCGTGGCCTGGGACGACCGGCACATCTTCGCCCTCGTCGCGGGCCATCTCTCGTTCTTCATCGTCTTCGCCGTGCTCGCGGATCTCGACGACGGATTCACGGGGAAGACTCTCGTCGCGATCGGGACGGCCTACCTGCTGTGGAGACTCTGGCGGCTGGTCGCGTCCCGATCCAGGGCCGCGGCCCTGGCAAACACGGAACCCTGCGGCTACATAGACGACTGAAGATCGGGGAACCAGACCCCGATCTCGTAGTGGGCCGAGAGGGGTGCATCCGAACTGTGGATGAGGGTCTGAAATACCGGGGTGTCCCACTGGCGGGCGAGGTCTCCCCGGATCGTCCCGGGGGAGGCCGTCGTCGGATCCGTGGTCCCGGCGAGAGAGCGGATGCCCTCGATGACCCGGTCGCCCTCGACGACGGCCGCGATGCTCGGGCCGGAGAGCATGAAGGCGATCAAAGCCGGGAAGTACTCCTTGCCCCGATGCGACTCGTAGTGCCTCTCCAGGGTCCCCCGGGTGGGCCGACGCATATCGAGTGCGATGATGTCGTAGCCCTTCGCTTCGATGCGCCGAAGGATCTCGCCCGTGAGGCGTCGGCGAATGGCATCGGGCTTGATGAGTACCAGGGTCCGTTCCGTCATGACCCTTACCTTATCCAGTTCTTGACCAAAGAGAAGTGATCGGACGAACCGGTCGCTTTTCGGAAAGCACACACCGAGAAAGCCCCTACAGATCTCCCCCCGCATCCGCCAAGACCTCGGCCACTTCGGGGAATCCGTTCTGGGCCGCCCACCCACGGGCCGTTGCCCCGAAGAGGTCGCGGTGGCTGACGTCCGCCCCCCTCTCGATGAGGTAGATCGTGGCCTCGAGGGCCCCTCCACGCGCAGCATGGGACAACGCCGTGGAATCGAAGGCGGCCAAGACCTCGATGTCGACGCCGGCATCGAGGAGGACCTCGAGCGCCTCGACATTGTTCGAGCGCGCGGCGAAGTGGAGGGAGCAGCCCCCGAAGGCGTCGGGGTTGACGGCCAGGGGATCGGACCCGGCATCGAGGAGCGCCCGGACGATGTCAGCCTGCGAATACTGCGCCGCGAGGTCGAGCGCCGTATGCCCCGAACCGGAACGCGCCTCGACGGAGGCGCCGCGGTCGAGTAGGGCCAGGACGATGCCGAGTTGATCGTTGATGGCGGCTATATGAAGGGGCGTGGACTGGTTCCCCAGGTCCGCATCGACGGCCAGCCCGGCGTCGAGGATGGCATCGACCAACGCCTCGTCTCCCGCGACGATGGCGTCCCGCATCTGCGTCTCGAGTGAGATATCGAAGTCGACGGCGACCGAGACAGACGGTGATTCCGAGGCGTCCGCCCCCACGTCACTGGGTGTGCAGCCAGCAGCCAGGGCAAGGAGAAGTGTCAGGGCGAAACCTTGCCGTCTCCTCCGCGTGACGCGCGCGCTCACCGTTCGCCCCCGGCCGCGGCGATCGCCTCGGCGACTTCGGGAAAGCCTTCGTATTCGGCCCATCCGAGCGCGGTCGAATTGTGGTGGTCACGGAGATTGACCCCAATTCCATGGGTGAGCAGGAACTCGACCGCCTCGAGTTGTCCGTTGTGCGCGGCATAGTGAAGCGCCGTCCAGTCGACGGCGTCGACGGCGTTGATGTCCGCTCCCTCATCCAGGAGCATCTCGAGCGCGGCAACGTTCCCGTGGTGTGCCGCGTAGTGCCAGGCCGCGGCTTGCAAGGCGACCGAGTTCGCGGCGGACACGTCCGCCCCAGCATCCAGACACTCCTGGATGACCGACGCCTCCGCGAAGGAGGAGGCGACCATCAGGGGGGTACGCCCCTGGACGTCTCGGGTCTCGATCGACGCTCCCGCGTCGATCAGGATCGATACGATCTCGGGCTGGTTCACCTGAGCCGCGAAGTGGAGAGGAGGCAGACCGACCGGCAGATCGGTGTCGAGATCGGTGAAATCGGCGACGACCACCTGCACACGATCGACGTCGCCCGCGCGGATGGCCTCCTCTAGTTGAACACCGAGCGGAAGGCTCAGATCGATGTCGGTTGGGCCAGTCGCCGGGTTGACATCATCCGAAGCCACCTCGGCGCAACCCGCGACGAGGGCGATGCCGATGACGAGAATGGCGCTAGTTGTACGCAATGACATTGTGGGTCTCCTTAGATACCCACCCCACGTCCACTGTGGGTCATGCCTCGCCCCCCAGGGCCCGTCGATTCGAATCGTTACCGATCCGAAACCCTAGCGTCGAGCCCGAGCCGGCTGATGCCGGGGGGTCCACCTCACACCCACAACAACCAGGGCCGCGATCACGATCGTCCCCAGCAATCCCTGAATCGCGATGAATCCCCAGTCCACACTGGTGGGAACCACGTCGAGCGAACTCAAGGACGCGGAGTGGGACGCATACCCCGCAAGCCCGAACCCTCCGGCGGCCACCATGATCGCCAACAGAAC
This sequence comes from Demequinaceae bacterium, assembly GCA_016933155.1. GTDB lineage: Bacteria > Actinomycetota > Actinomycetes > Actinomycetales > Demequinaceae > JAFGBM01. The sequence goes on from JAFGBM010000009.1 coordinate 21,599, forward strand.
CCAGACGGGGGCCTGGCGGGTCTCCGGATGGTTGCGGAGGTGCTGACCCCACACGGTCAGGGCTGAGAACACCGCGATGGTCAATATGAGAACTCCAACGACGAGGAGGACGAAGACACTCCCCGGAACGTTCGATTCCGTCCCCCTGCGCATGGCCTCCTCGTCGAGCAGGGTCGTGCGCTCGACCCCGGCGAGAACCATCACCAATCCTGCCGCCCCCGCGATCAGGGCCATCCCCAGCCTCTCGAGAGTTCGTTTCACCGAATGCCTCCAAGTCTTTAGCGGGCCGAGGCGTCCACGCCCACGACACCATGAACATATCGCCCCATACGCACGGGCGGTAGCCGTTTCAGGCGTGACCCCGCTTCCGATCGACCCCGAAGAGGAGTCGGGCCTCTGCGACCAGGGTGATCGAGCCCGTCACGACCACCCCTCCCGTGAGGTCGCTCCCGCCTTCGGCGAGGGCGACCGCTCGGTCGATGGCGTCGGGCAGGTTCGGCTCGACCTCGACCCGGTCGTCCCCGAAGACCTGCCGGGCGACGAGGGCAAGGTCGATGGCAGGCAGCGCCCTCGTGGAGAGCGACGCCGTTATGACGACCTTGTCGAGGACCGGCTCCAGGGCGGAAAGGATGCCCTCGGGGTCCTTGTCGTCGAGGATCCCGACCACTCCGACGATGGTTTCGAGGGCAAAAGATTCTTCGAGGGCATCGGCAAGGGCGGAGGCGCCGTGAGGGTTGTGGGCGGCATCCACGATCACAAGGGGAGAAGTGCGCACCGTCTCCAGGCGCCCGGGGGACGTCGTCTCCGCGAACCCCTGCTCGACGAGTTCGGCCCCCAGGGGGAAGCCATCGCCCAACAGGGCCTCCACCGCCGCCAGGGCGAGGAGGGCGTTGTGGGCCTGGTACTCGCCCAAGAGCGGGATGAACACGCCCTCGTAGGAAGCCGCTCGGGTCCGGAGGTTCGCCACCTGGCCGCCCACCGCCGGGGTCCTGTCCTCGATTTCGATGTCCTCGCCCTCCCACACCGCGTCCGCATCGTGCGCCTTGATCGCGTCCCTGATCACGGGCCGGACGACGTCAGGCTGCTCGGCCACGACGACCCTCGCGTCGTCCTTGATGATGCCAGCCTTCTCGCGAGCGATCCCCGCGAGGTCGGTCCCCAGGTAGCGGGCGTGATCGAGGGCGACGGGGGCGACAACGGCGACCTCTGCCTCGACGACGTTGGTCGCGTCCCATCGACCGCCGAGTCCGACCTCGATCACGGCGACGTCGACGGGGGCGTCGGCAAAGGCTGCGAATCCCAGCACGGTCAGGACCTCGAAGAAACTCAGGCGCGGGCCGCCCCGGTCGGCCGAATGTGCGTCGGCCAGGTGGACGATGGGGGCAACCTCCATCCACAGCCGGATGAAGTCGACCTGTGAGATCGGTCTGCCGTCGATGCGGATCCTCTCCCGCACGGTGGTGAGATGGGGCGAGGTGAAGAGGCCGGTGCGGAGACCATGGGCACGGAGCAAGGACTCGACCATGCGAGCGGTCGAGGTCTTCCCGTTGGTGCCGGCGATATGGACGACCCGGAACGCCCGCTCGGGATGGCCGAGGAGGTCGACGATCTCGATCATCCTGTCGAGCGTGGGCTCGAAGTCGTTCTCCGGATTGCGGGAGAGGATGTGCGCATAGATCTCGCGCTCGGCCTCTTCCGCGCTGATTCCAGTCCCGTTGTCGTCGACGGTCACATGATCATGCTATCGATGCCCAGGCTCGGGGCCACCATGGGAACTCCCGAAAGACGTGTCAGCTGACCTATCCGAGGTGCTCGATGAACTGGCCGATGAGCTCGGCAGCGTCGTCGTCTGTCACCGTGCCTCCATCGAAGGCGTACGACGCGATGAATACGAGGTTGCCCCGTGCGACGGCGTAGTGGGTGTAGTGGTCGAAGACCCCGGAAGACTCGGGGTCGTCGATGATCTCGTAGGCCCAGTTCCGTTCATCAAGTTTGAGGACGCCGTCGGCCTTGGGGAGGTCGGCAGTCGAGATGGAGATCGAGTCGGAAGTCAACGAGTAGCCCACGGATTCGTATGTATAGGAGTACCCGTCGACGCAGGGGGTGGCGCTCTCCCGCAGGTCGGCCAGGAACTGGTCGGCGGAGGCAGGGGAGTCCATCCGCCTGATCCTCACGTAGACGGCTGCGAAGCCCTCGTCGCCCAAGACCGCTTCGGCGATTGCCCCGCGAAAGAAGGAGATCTCATCGGACGCCGTCTCCGATTCGTCGGACTCCAGGACCGACTCCACCGAGGCGATGTAGACGACGCACTCGACCGGTTCGACCACCTCGTCCGCGGGATCGGGCCAGCCCGCCGCCCAGGCATCACCTGCGGAGGCGTTCCAGAGGTCGTAGTAGAAGAACCTGTCGGCATCCGGCAGGAAGCCCTCGATGTCCTCGAAGGCGAAGGTGCGATCGTCTTTCGCACCCCCTCCGTCGGAACAGGAGACAAGTGCGGCGGCGAGACCGAGGACTGCCGCGACGGTGATGGTTGTCCGTGCCTTCATGTCGACTCCCCTTCTTCCCGGCCCCACGCCTTCGCGGGGCTTCTTCGAAGGTACCAGGGGCGCCGCGAGTCCGCTTGGGTTAGCGTTGCGCCATGGGAATCAAGGACCGCATCGTCGGGATCGACGCCGTCCGGGGCATCGCCATTCTCGGGATGTTCGCCGCGCACGTCCGCCCCCGCACCCCCGCGGGTGAGAGCGAGTGGGGCTGGACCTGGGTCTTCGACGGAAGATCCGCCGCGACCTTCGCCGTCCTCGTCGGGGTGTCCATGACCCTCCTCGCGCGAGGCCATTCCCCCGCCCATTCTCACGCGCGTATCGCGACCCGAGCCGTCCTCCTCATCGTGCTCGGACTGTCGCTCCAGCAGCTCCAGACCCCGATCGTCTGCATCCTCGTCAACACCGGTCTCATGATGCTCGTCGGGATGTGGGCGCTCCGGACCGGCACGCGGGTGTTGGTGGGAATGGCGGCGGCCTTCGCCGTCGTCGGCCCATTTGTCCGAGTGTGGCTCGTGAAGGTGATGTCCCACGAGGAACTGATCTGTCCCGAAGGCTTCGCCTGCCACAAGGATGAGGGAGGCTGGTTCGGATACGAGTGGATGGGACCCCGGCCCTATCCGACGATCGTCAGCGCCCTGTGGGGCTTCTACCCGCTCGTGGTCTGGATGGCGTACGTATTCGTCGGTATCCTCATAGGCCGGATGGCGCTCCGATCGTTCAGAGCCTTGGCAGTGTTGGGGGCTTTCGGGGTGGCGCTCGCCGTCGCCGGGTATGGGGGATCGGCACTCGTCGGCGGCGAGCAGCGCGGTTTCCTCGACGCCGAGTCGGGCTGGTGGAGGTCGGCCTCCCCCCACACGTATACGCCGTTCGAAGTAACGGGCAACATGGGAGTGACCCTCGTCCTAATCGCCCTGTGCTGCGCGATCGCGGTCGCGGCTCGGTGGGTCCTCGTCCCGCTCGCCGCCGTCGGCGCCATGGCGCTGACGGCATACGCCGGACACATCGTCGCGGTGTGGTGGCTCCGGAACGAGCCGGTGTTCTCCGCCCATGTCGCGACCCTTGTCTGGTTCTGGGTGGTCGCCATCGTCGTCTGCACTGCCTGGAAGTACGCGCTGGGTCGGGGCCCGCTGGAGTTTCTGCTCCACTGGACGTCCATGCGGGCCGCCGGACCCGACGGCGAGCGCACCGCACCATCGACGACTACGACGTAGGCGCGAGCGTCCCGGCGAACACCTGCCAGGCGAGGAGGGACTTCGCCACGAGGCTGAGGAGAACGTAGGTCGACTCCCCGTACACGTAGTCCTTCCACTTGCCGATCTTCTTGTACTGGAGGTACATGACGATGGCGAAGCAGTTGAAGAAGACGAACAGCGAGAAGAAGATCCCGTAGACGAATGCGGGTGGCTCGGCCGCAATACCGGGCGACACAAGGTAGATCACGATGGCGATCCAGGGAATGGCCCCCGCAATGCACCCGAACCAGTACGACAGCAGGCCGACCCCCTTGCCGGGAGTCTCATACTTCTCTTGGAGCAGGCCGAACAGGATCATCGAGGCGTTGACACCGGCGAGCGCGAGGAGCGCCGCGATGTCCGCGATGCCGACGAGCATGGCGATAAGGATGATCATGATCGAGGAGGAGACGGAGTACTCGACCCACCGGGCGTAGTTGCGTCCCCGTTCGAGGCCCGCGATGTAGCGGGGGAAGTACTGAGGCGACGCGATGACGAAGTGCGCGATGGCCGAAACGAAGAGGAACGCGGCGACGCCGTAGGCGTATCTGAAGTCGAAGAGCTCGTGGACGGCTGGCGGCTCGAGGCCGGGGGCGTTCGTCATGAACGTCGAGACCACGGGCAGGGTGAACTCATTCGCGAGGACGAGGATCGCGACACCCTGGGCCAGGTGCAGGAGCCCCATCAGGACGTTATAGCGGCGCAGCTTGCGGGCGGTGCCGACGGCGATTGCCCCGGCTACCTTGGTTGGTGCCACGGTTTCCTCCTTAAGTGAACGAGCGTCTTGAGACTGCCAACCCCAGTCAAGCCGAAATCATTCCCCTGCGCCACCACGCCGACTCATGCCTCGTCGTCCCGGGGCCTTTTCGCGTTACAGTGGAAGTGATTTGCCGACAGAAGAGCGGCCGCTCCCTAGGGCAACTGAGGTTCTCTATGGTTCAGCGATTCCGAAGACGTAGACGCGACCGCAAGGCCAGCCTCCTGGGTGCGCTCACGCTCGCGATATGGGCGACGGTCGGGGTAGCGGCCGCATCCCAGTTGAGTGTGAATAGCACAGATGTCTCGGAGTTCTTCGATAGCCCCTGCTCGACCAGCACCCTTTCTGTTCGGGTTTCTCCGGCGGGATTCGGCGCTTCGCGGTCGGCCGTCTCGATATCCAGTTTCCCTGCCGCATGCTATGGGAGCACGGTCCAAGTCGGGGTGTCCAATTCCGCGGGGACGCTTCTCGCGAGTGGCTCCGCCACCTGTAGCGCCGCAACCTGCACGGTCTCAATCGGGACGTACAACGCGCCCTCCGTGACGGACTCGCACGTCCTCGTCGATACCTGGGGAATACCCTCAACGTGGGACACTACCTGTCGCTACATCATCTTCTTCTGGTACTGCGCCTGACCGACCACCAGGTCCTTCCCCCAGCCGCCTATCCCTGCCGTCCACCCCCCTGCCGTCCGCCCCCTCCCGTCCCCCTCTGCCGTCCGCACGGAGGAGGTGACTGGTGGGACATCTGAGTCTCGGGTCGGGCTGATGCGCGCCTCACGGATCACCTGTGCACCGAGCTCCGTGCGGACGGCAGTGATGGTTGCGGACGGCAGTGATGGTTGCGGACGGCAGTGATGGTTGCGGACGGCAGTGATGGTTGCGGACGGCAGTGATGGTTGCGGACGGCGGGGAAGGGCGGATGCTCGCTATCGTTATTGGGGTGAGCTCGAGTGAGGAAGATGCGGTTGTGACAGAGCCTGAGACGGGACAGCAACCGGCACAGCCGCCCGGGTGGTACCCGGATCCCTACAATCCCCTGAACCAACGGTACTGGGACGGATCGGCGTGGACTGCGGCCTCCATTCCGAACCGGCCAAGCTCGTCATCGTCAAGCGGTGAGGCCCGTCATCGGAGACGGACGACAACGCTCGTGATCCTTGCCGTCGTCGGCGTCCTCCTGGCCGTGCTGTCGATCGTGTCTCTCCAGATGGTGGCGGCACCCATCCTCCGGGACGAAAACGCCAACGCGGCCGACACCCAGGCGAAATCGGACGTCTCCACACTCGGGAGGGACCTCGCCGTCTATTTCGTCAACCACGCGGGGGCAGTTCCCGAGATCACCGTCGTCGACGGCGAGTACCGCATCGCCGGCGCCTCCCCTCCATACGACATCGAGACCATCGGGCCGGGGGTCGAGTTCGGCGGCGTGACCGGCACCAACTCGACCAACTGGTGCGTCTGGGTCACCCACCCCGACGGGAAGGAGAAGGACTTCCGCTACTCGGCCCTCATCGGGCTCGAACAGGGCCGCTGCTGACGGATCGTGTGACGACGACAGTCGACTAGCGCTTGACGACCGTGGCCGTCAGTTCCGGGCCAGCGGCTGCGTCGATGAGCACCTCGCCCGAGGCCGGGTCGTAGGCCAGCGTCTCCCGTGAGATGAGATCCCGATGCTCCTCGACTGCGGCCAACCGCTCGGCGGGCACCGTCAGCGCGAGCCTAATCCGGTCGCTCACGTTCAGCCCGGCGTTCCGGCGCTCCTCCTGGACGGCCCGAATGACGTCGCGGGCGAAGCCCTCCGCCTCGAGCTCGGGGGTGAGCCGGGTGTCGAGCACGACGTATCCACCCGTCGACAGCATCCCGCAAACGTACCGATCCCCGGCGTCCTCGAGGCCGCCGACCTGTTGGGTAAGTTCGTACTCCCCCGGCTCAAGCAGCACCCCACCGACGACGAGACCCTGGGCTGTCTGCTCCCACTCCCCCGCCTTGCCTGCGGCGATGACCGCCTGTATGGCCTTGCCCAGCCGCGGCCCCGCGATCCGCGCGTTCACGGTCAGGGACTCGGTGATCCCGAACTGGGGGATGTCGAAGAGCTGCTCGGCCGATGCGAGGTGGCTGTCCTTGGTCGTCCATGAGAGTTGGAGGTTCTTGACATTGAGTTCGGTGCGCACGATGTCGGCGTAGGGCAAGAGCGCCTCGGGGTCGAGGGACGCGAGCCGCATGGCGTGGATCGGCTGGCGCACCCGGATCTGCCGAGCCTTGCGGAGGCCGTGCGCCACCGAGCACGCCTCCCGTACCTCGTCCATGACAGCGCCGAGCGATTCATCCCGCCATGCATCGGGCACCGTCGGCCAATCCGTCAGGTGCACGGAGCGATCTCCCGTCAGCCCCCTCCATACTTCTTCCGTGATGAGCGGCGCGAGCGGCGCCGCGACTCTGCACAGGGTCTCGAGGACGGTGTAGAGGGTATTGAACGCGGCCTCTTCCTCGTTCCAGAAGCGGTCGCGTTGGGTCCGGACGTACCAGTTCGTGAGCAGGTCGAGGAAGGCCTCGACGGCGTGGCAGGCGTCGGGCACGTCGAACGTGTCCATGAGGGACGTGACCTCGTCGACGAGCGAAGCTGTCCTGGCGAGCACATACCGGTCCATCTCGGCGAGGCCCTTGACCTCGGAATCCTCCACCCGTCGCGCGAGATACCCCGCGCCGCCCGGACCTCCGACCGCCCCTGCGTACATCGAGAAGAAGTAGTACGTCGACCAGAGGGGCAGGAGGACTCCGCGCACCGATTCGCGGATCCCTTCCTCCGTGACGATGAGGTTGCCCCCGCGCAGGATGGGCGACGACATGAGGAACCACCGCATGGCGTCGGCGCCGTCGCGGTCGAAGACCTCGTTGACGTCCGGGTAGTTCCGAAGCGACTTGGACATCTTGCGACCGTCGGAACCGAGGACGATGCCGTGGCAGACGCAGTTCTTGAAGGCGGGCTTGTCGAAGATCGCGGTGGCCAGTACGTGGAGGGTGTAGAACCAGCCCCGCACCTGCCCGATGTATTCGACGATGAAATCCCCGGGGTAGTGGTCCTCGAACCACTCCTGGCTCTCCGCCGGGTAGTGCACCTGGGCGAAGGGCATCGAACCCGAGTCGAACCACACGTCGAGGACGTCGGGGATACGACGCATGGTCGATGTGCCCGTGGGGTCGTCGGGGTTCGGCCGGGTGAGTTCGTCGATGTAGGGGCGGTGAAGATCCGTGACGGGCACGCTGAAGTCGCGCTCCAGGTCCGCGATGGACCCGTACACGTCGATGCGCGGGTGGGCGGGGTCGTCGCTCACCCACACGGGGATGGGGGTGCCGAAGTATCGGTTGCGGCTGATGGACCAGTCCCGGGCGCCCTCGAGCCACAGGCCGAACTGGCCGTCCTTGAGATGCTCGGGCACCCAAGTGATCTCCTGGTTGAGTTCGACCATGCGGTCGCGGAGGTCCGTCACCCGGATGAACCAGGAGCCCATCGCCCGGTAGATGAGGGGGTTGCGGCAACGCCAGCAATGGGGATACGGGTGCTCGTAGGTTTCGTGGCGGACGACGACGCCCGCCTCCTTGAGCGCGACGATGACCTTCGGATTCGCGTCGAAAACCAGTTCACCCTCCCAATCGGGCACCTCAGAGGTGAATCGACCCCGCGAGTCGAGGGGCACGACGGTCTCGATCCCGGCGGCCTTGCAGGCCTCAAGGTCGTCCTCACCGAATCCGGGGGCGAGGTGGACGATGCCGGTGCCGTCCTCGGTGGTGACGAAGTCGGCGGTGAGGACGCGGAACGCGTCGTCGTGGTCGGCGAAGAACGGGAAGAGCGGCGCGTACCGGAAACCCTCGAAATGCGAACCCGGAGCGGAGGCCACCACGTGGTAGCCCTCGCCGAATTCGCGCGAGTAGGCCTCGACGCGTCCCTCTGCGAGGACCAGCCTCTGCCCGGCAAAGGCGGAATCGGGGCCGGGCTCGACCACCGCGTAGGAGATCTCCGGCCCCATCGCGACGGCGAGGTTCGACGGCAAGGTCCAGGGCGTCGTCGTCCAGATCAGGATCGAGACGGGCTTTCCCTCCTTGACGAGCGGCTCCCCCGCATCGTCCAGCAACCGGAGGGCAACCGTGATGGCCGGGTCCTGCCGCGACTGGTAGACGTCGTCGTCCATACGGAGCTCGTGATTGCTGAGCGGCGTCTCGTCCTTCCAGCAGTAGGGGAGCACGCGGTAGCCCTCGTAGGCGAGCCCCTTGTCGTAGAGTTGCTTGAAGCCCCAGATGACGGACTCCATATACCCGAGGTCAAGGGTCTTGTAGTCGTTCTCGAAGTCCACCCATCGGGCCTGGCGCGTAACGTACTCCTCCCACTCCTTCGTGTACTTGAGCACCGACTCCCGGCAGGCATCATTGAAGGCCCCGATGCCCATCGCCTCGATCTCGGACTTGTCCGTGATCCCGAGCACCCGCTCGGCCTCGAGCTCGGCGGGCAGCCCGTGGGTGTCCCACCCGAATCGTCGTTCCACCCTCTTGCCCCGCATCGTCTGATACCGGGGCACGACGTCCTTGGCGTATCCGGTCAGGAGGTGGCCATAGTGCGGGAGACCGTTGGCGAAGGGAGGCCCGTCATAGAAGACGAACTCGTCGGCCGCTGTCTCGGCCGGACGGTTGTCGATCGACGCCTGGAAGGTGCCGTCGTCCTTCCAATAGGCCAGCACGTCCCGTTCGATCGACGGGAAACGGGGGGAGGCGACGACGTCTCCCTCGCGGTGGAGGGGGTACTTCTGGGGCATCTCGTGGTCCTTGGCGTCGGGTGGTCTCTCGGTCCTGCTGCGAGGACGCCGACCCCGGTTGTCCGGACCGCCGACGCGGTACCACCCCGCTTGCCACCGGCTCCCGCCGGTGACCGCTCATCCCTCCCTGGAGAGGGTCGGCTGTGACGGGCCACCCGTCCGGTTCTACTGGGCGCCGCCTGTTCGGATGGCGCCGTTCTTCCGGAGGCTCGCCGGTGATGACCGGGTCAACGCTGGTGTGGACAGTGTATCCGGTGTGAGGAGTGGCCACCGCGATCGTGGCAGGATGACACGATGACCGAAGACGACCACGCCGACCGGAACCGCGATCGCTGGGACTCCATCGCGGATGACTGGATGGCCCGTGGAGAGGCTGCCTGGGTGGAAGAGCCTCACTGGGGTGAGTGGAGGATCCCCGAATCCGACCTCAACCTGCTGCCCTCGGACATGGCCGGCAGGGATGCCATCGAGATCGGGTGCGGGACCGGGTACGTGAGCGCGTGGATGGAACGGCGTGGGGCGAGAGTCCGGGCGATCGACATTTCAGAAAACCAACTCGAGACCGCCCTTCGACTGCAGTCCGAGCACGGGACCGACATCGAGTTCGTGTGCGGCGACGCGGAACACCTGCCGTGGGACGACGAATCGGCGGACTACGCCATCAGCGAGTATGGGGCGTCAATCTGGTGTGAGCCCTCGGCCTGGTTGAGGGAGGCCCATCGGGTCCTGCGCCCGGGAGGGAGCCTTGTCTTCCTCGGGAGCCACCCGCTCTGCAACATCTGCGAGCCCCTCAACGGGGACCTCCCCGTGGTCGAGACCCTGCAAGCGAGCTATTTCGATCTCCATCACCAGGACTGGGGCGAGGAGGGCGTGTGCTACAACCTCCCGCTGTCGAGGTGGTTCGAGGTGTTCAGGGACATCGGATTCGTCGTCGAAGACTATCGTGAACCTCGGCCCACGTCCGCATCCCCCGAACGATGTGAGCAGGCCACCCGGGAATGGGCGGTCAAGTGGCCGACGGAGCAGGTCTTCAAGCTCCGGAAACCCTAGCCAGGGTGGGGCCGCCCCGGGAATACTGACACCAGGAGTCGCGTTCCCGGTTCAATAGCATTCTTCCCGATCCCTCGAAGGGCATCATGAAGCGAACCTTGTCTGGTCCGATTGCCACCGGAATCCTCCTCTTCTCCCTCTCCCTCGCCGCTTGCTCGGTCGAGCCCACCCCGAGCCCGTCTCCCTCGCCTTCGCCGTCGGACTCCCCCAGTCCCTCGGCGAACCCTTCGCCCAGCCCCTCCCCCAGCCCCTCGGTCGTCGAACCGTCCGGTGCCGCCACCGCCTCCGTCGTCGATTCCTTGACCATTCAGGACGGGCTCTTCCTTCCCTGGGATATCGCCTTCGCTCCGGATGGCACGATGCTTGTGACCATCAGCGACTCGGGGCAGATCCTTCGATACAAGGACGGCGAATACGACTATCTTGTCGGGGAAGGGGCCGACTGGCTCAGAGGCCAAACCAATCCCGCCGGCGAGGGCGGCTTGCTCGGGATCGCCATCCTCCCCTCCAATCCGAACGTCCTGTACGTCTATGTGACCGGACCAAGCGACAACTCGGTCGTCAGAATGCAGCGCTTCGGTCAATACCTAGACGAACCGACGGTCATCTTGAGCGGCATCCCCCGGGCCAACTACCACGACGGGGGGCGGATCCGCTTCGGCCCCGATGGCTACCTCTATATCGCGACAGGCGATGCGGGGATCAAACCGTACTCCCAGGACCTCACCTCCCTGGCAGGCAAGATCCTCCGCGTCGTCGCCGACAACTCCGACGAGGACGGCCAAGCCGCACCGGGAAATCCGTTCGGGACACGTGTCTGGTCGTACGGCCACCGAAACGTCCAAGGACTCGGCTGGACCTCCGACGGCCGGATGTATGCGAGTGAACTGGGCTGGAACACCCAGGACGAACTCAACCTCATCGAGCCCGGGAACAACTATGGCTGGCCGAACAAAGAGGGGATGGTGGGGGCGCCTGCTGGAACGGCAAAGGGTCAGACGGTCGGCGGATACACCTACCCGGTCGCGACATGGGCAACCTCCGAAGCCTCTCCGTCCGGTATCGGGATCACGGACGAGGGCATATACATTGGGGCCCTCCGTGGTCAACGGATCTGGCGGGTCCCGCTCACTGCGGACGGGATCGGGACCCCCCATGTGCTCCTGAGCGACCTCGGCCGGATCCGGCTCGTCACCTCCGGCCCCAATGGGAACCTCTACGCCCTCACGAGCAACTCCTCAGGGGCCAACGGCGCCGTCGACAAGATCGTCAGAATAGTGGTGATCGAGAACGACTAGCCCATCCGCCTAGTCCCCACCCGTCATGTAGCGGACGGTCTTGGTCGGGCCCGCCTGTTCGCGCGGCCTGAGCACCAGGAGGTCGACGTTGACGTGGTGGGGCCGGTGGATGGCCCAGGCGATCGCGTCGGCGACATCCTCGGCCGACAGCGGGTCGATCCCCTTGTACACCTCGTCCGCACGACCCTTGTCGCCCCGGAACCGGTTGACGCTGAACTCCTCCGTGTGAACCATCCCGGGGGCGATCTCGATGACCCTGACCCCACTGCCGGTGAGTTCGAGTCGGAGGGTGCGGGCGAGGGCCGCCTCAGCTGACTTGGCCGCGACGTATCCCGCGCCCCCCTCGTACGGCTCGTGTGCCGCTGTCGACGTGATGAGGACGACATCGCCCCGGCCCGATTCCTTGAGGGCCGGGAGGAGTGCCTGGGTGACCCTGACCGTTCCAACGACGTTGAGTTCGTATTGGGATGACCACTCCGAGAGGGGGGAGTCCGCCACGGGATCGAGGCCGAGCGCACCACCGGCGCAATTGACCAAAGCGTGCACCGGCCCCGCCTTGGTGACGGCCTTGACGAGGGCCGCCACATCCTTATCGCTCGTGATGTCGGCGACCACGGTCGCGCAACCCGTCTCGTCCGAGAGGGCTTTGAGCCGTTCCGCCCGTCGTGCGGTCGCGGTGACCCGCACCCCTTCGGTCGTCAGCGCCCTAACGGTTGCCGCGCCGATCCCGGAGGACGCTCCCGTGACGACGACGTGAAGGGGTTCGGTCATGCGTCAAGAGTACGTCGCCGACGGGATGGTGGGGATGGGGCTCACCGAATTGAAGTCAGGCGGAAGGGGATGGCTAATCCCCCTTTCTCTCTCCCAGGCCGAGTTCCATGGCCCGCTGGTACCACTTTCGCTTCGCCCGGGGAAGCGGGACCGGATCGTAGCTCCGATTGGTGTCGTGCAGGATGAGATCGGGGCGTTCGTCGAGCCCGGCGTCGGGGTCCCGCAGGGCTATGGCGGGGGGATCGGTCAGCGGGGCGAGGCGGTACTCGTCGATGACCTTCAGAGCCACGTAATGCGCCTGCGCTCGGATGCTGCCTGACGCGAGCACCGGTACGGTTGTCTGCACCCGCCAACTCTCCCTGCCCTTGAAGACGGCATACCCGTCGGCCTTGAGCCGTCCGACCGTCTCAGGGAGAATCGGCCCCACCTCGATCGTCACCTCGAAGCACTTCACGCCTCCATGATCGCGCGGATCGGGCCCTTCGTCACCGTTTGCCGGATATCGGGCTGGCAAACAGACCCGGGCCCCTCACGTGGGATAGCCTGCGGATAGCCCGATCAGAGACGTCGGGCCATCGACCCCGGGGGGTTGCCATGCCGTTCACACCCGATCATGTTCACCTCGAGCACTCGACCGGACGGACGTTCCGCCTGACGGAAGACCTGGTCTATCGGGCCAACGGCGGGCACCGCTACATCGCCCGCGCGGGCCTCACCACTGACATGGCGAGCATTCCTCCCGCCCTGTGGTCCGTCATTGCACCTTTCGGGCAGCAGTCCCTGCCCGCGATCCTCCACGACCAGGAGTGCGAGAACCTCCGCTCCCTCGATCCCCGAAGGTCGAAGAATCGGCGGCACCAGCGTCGGTTCGTCGACGCCCGTTTCCACGAGGCCCTTCTGGAGCGAGGTGTGCCGCGTTTCAGGGCGACGATGATGTGGGCGGGGGCCTGCCTCGGCCGGTACTGGGATCACGGCGGGCACGCCCAAAGGCTGTGGCTTTTCGTGCAATTGGCTCTCGGCTACGCGGCGATCGCCTGGGGGGTGTGCCACCCAGGCAGTTGGCTGGGGTGGGTAGCCCTCGCCTCGCCCGCCCTCGCCGCCCTAACTTGGGGACGCTCATGCCCTGCGATCCTGTTGATCCAGTATCCGGGATCCGTCATCATCGCCATCGGCTTCGTCATCTTCCTGTTTTCCCTGCTCGACTGGATCCCCAATGTCGTCTTCGGGTCGCGGGCTTTTGAGCCGTCGCCCGAGCAGAGGGAGAGGGAGGAGGAGATCGCCGGGGGTCATCGGGGGAGGCGGCAAAAGGGAAAGCGCCCGTTTAGGGGCGTCGGGCTGCCCCCGGGCTTGCGCATCCTTCCCCGGTAGACCGAATCCGCGCACGCCCGATGAGCCTAAGACCATCCGGTCCGGGCCCTACCTGACTTGGGAGACCCTCGTCTGAGAAGACGATCCTGTCTCGATGGCACCGGAAACGACCTTGCTCGTCACGGCGGCGACCGTCGCGACAGCGGCGATGACCACGAGCCCGGCAACCATAATGCCCTTCATCTCAACTCCCCTAGAACGTTGGAAACGCCTTATTACTATGAGAACGTTTGGGGGGAGATTCCCGTTAGACCGAAATGGTCACGATGCGGCCACAATATGGATACGACGCGGACACGCCCCGGGAGCCTATACCCCGACGGCTGCGGTGACCGCCAGGATGACGCTGAGATCCGCGGTGACGTGGGAGACGGCGGCGACGGCTCGTCCGTCGATTTGGCGGGCCAGCCAGGCCCATCCCACTGACACGAAGGCCAGCACCGCGACGATGAAAACAACCCAGATCACCGGAAGCAGCGTCCACAACACCACACCGTGGTAGCCGGCGAAGGCCAGGTGGGCAATGGGGGTCCGCTCCCGTAGATGGAGCCAATGACGCTGCTCAAGCCAGGGGTGAATGAGCCCCAGGTAGGGAATGAGGAGGGCGAGCGACGTGCCGCTCAGGCCATAGTCCGTGAGCCACAGCCCGAGGTCGACGCTCGTGACCCAGGGCATGAAGAGGTACAGGACAGGACCGGTGAGCGCCGGGATGAGGGTCAGCAACCACAACCAGGTGTTGGGCGGAGTGAGGAGTTCCCACAGCGCGAAACCTGGGGTGACGAGGGGCTCGTCCTCATCGTCCGTCTTCGCGGTTGTGAGGTGGAGACGGGCCGTCACCCGCCGCCTCGCCCATCTGTCCCACACGCCCCAGCCCACGACTTGGGCGTGATAGGCGAGCAGGGCGATCCATCCATTGTGCAACCCCACCCAGAAGACGAAGGCCGCCAACCAGGGAGCCGCCATGCGAAAGGCGAGGCCGAGCCGCGAGATCACCCTTCGAGGGTACGGCTGGAACAGGCCTGGAACGGATCACGATCCGGGAGCGTTTTCGGATAGGGATATACGCCGACGCGGATGGAGCATTCGGGTGGACACCTGGGATGGGTGCGGGACAGTCTTCACCCAACACACTTCGAGGGCCTATAGGTACGAGCACCGTCACACGTGTCACACTGGTGACATGGCTTCTCGTGTTCCGATCGGGTCGCGGTGGCGCGTTCGCGCCGTCGCGTCCGTCCTCGCCCTGGCGGTCCTGCCCCTCACCGCCTGCCTCGCCGCCGAATCGTCCGAGACCCCGACCCCCGGGCAAACCCCGAGCCCCAGCACCTCCGAAAGCGCGTCGCCCAGCCCGTCGGTCAGCGCGTCGCCCTCCCCCAGCGGAATCGAGCCCTCGGGCCCCATCACGGGCCCGCCCTCGGGCACCCCGGTGACCCCCGAGATCTTCCTGGCGACGATCGATGAGGAGGAGGGCATGCTTCGGGTCGTCGTCCTTGTCCCCGGAATCTACGAGGACGGGGGAGACTGCTCCGTCACGGTCGTCGGCGCGTCCTCCACGATCCTCAAGACGGGAACCGGAGTTGCCGATGTATCTAGTACGGCGTGTGGCCAATTCTCGTTCTCCCTCACTCAGCTCGGGAGGGGAACGGCCAGCATCACGGCCGAATACGAGTCGGTGAAGTACTCGGGGGCGTCCGAGGCGATGGAGGTCCAGATCCCGTGACAACCACTTGGGTAGGAAAGGCCCGTGCGGCGGCTGCCGCCGTCGTCACCCTCGCGTTGCTCACCACGGCCATCACGGTCTCGACGGTCCTGACCTCGTCCTCGAAGGCCGAGGCCGCCCCTCCCGGATCGGCCTTCGACCCGGGCCTCATCATCACCGACCAGAACTTCTTCAACTACGACTCCATGACGGTCCAGGAGATCCAGGCCTTCCTCGATGCGAAGGGGCCAGCGACCTGCACCAACTGCCTGCGCCAGTATCGGGCAAACACCTACACTCACGCCGCCGACCCCAAGAGGTGCGTGAACGCCATCCAGGCGAAGACCAACGTCTCGGCCGCC
Source organism: Demequinaceae bacterium (assembly GCA_016933155.1). Classification (GTDB taxonomy): domain Bacteria; phylum Actinomycetota; class Actinomycetes; order Actinomycetales; family Demequinaceae; genus JAFGBM01. Next base: position 37,486 of record JAFGBM010000009.1, read on the forward strand.
CAGATGATCTATGACGTGGCCCAGGCCTGCGAGATCAATCCCCAGGTGCTGCTGGTGATGCTCCAGAAGGAGACGAGCCTCATCACATTGTCGGCCCCCGCGGACTGGCGATATCAGCGAGCCATGGGGTACGCCTGCCCGGATGGGGCTCCCTGCAACACCGCCTACTACGGGTTGTTCATCCAGTTGTATTCGGCGGCGAGCCAACTCAACTACTACAGCACCCCGGGGAGCATTTTCACCTGGTATCCAATCGGCAAAGTCACCGCCGTCCGCTACCATCCGAACTCCGCCTGTGGGTCGAAGGCCGTCCGCATCCAGAACCGAGCCACGGCCGCGCTGTATTACTACACCCCGTACCAGCCGAATGCCGCCGCCCTGACCAACCTCTACGGCACAGGCGATTCCTGCAGCTCGTACGGCAACCGCAACTTCTGGCGCCTGTTCCACGACTGGTTCGGGGACCCGACGGCCAGCCCCGTCGAGCCGTCGCCGTCGCCGTCGCCGTCGCCTTCGCCTTCGCCGTCGCCGTCGCCGTCGCCGTCGCCCTCGCCCTCGCCCTCACCGTCGCCTTCGCCATCTCCCCAGGCCTCTCCGACTCCGACGACGACCCCCACGACCACCCCGACCCCCACGCCGACCACGACCCCCACGCCGACGGTCACCTACATCACCCACACCGTGGTTCGGGGGGACACCGTCTGGGCCCTCTCCCTGCGCTATCACACGACCATCACCGCCATCGTGCAAGCCAACAACCTCAAGTCGGCGAATCTCATCATCGTCGGCCAGAAACTGAAGATCCCAGTCGCGGGTGCTCCTGCACCGACGCCGACCCCGACCACGACAACAGCACCCACGCCCACCACGACGCCCACGCCCACGCCCACCACGACGCCGACCACACCGTCCACCCCTGCCCCGGCCACCATCATCACCTACAAGGTCGTCGCCGGTGATACCGTCGGCGCCCTCGCCCGGAAGTACAAGACGACGATCTCGGCCATCGTGCAGGCGAACAACCTCAAATCGGCCGATCTCATCGTCGTCGGGCAGATACTCAAGATTCCTGTCAACGGCACGTCGGCCACCACCCCCGACGCCCCTGTGTCCGGAACCGTCGTCACATACAAGGTCGTCGTGGGCGACACCGTCTGGGGGCTGGCGGTGCGCTATCACACGACCATCACCGCCATCGTCCAGGCCAACAACCTCAAGTCGGCTAATCTCATCATCGTCGGCCAGACGCTGAAGATCCCAGTTCCGTAACATAGGCCCGTTTGGCCGGCATTCCGAATCGTGGAGTTTGTTACGACGCGGTTCCGTCCGCCTCCAGCCTCCGCCACAATGGATCCATGGCCGATATCAAGGTGAACCCAGAAACATCGGATCCGCCCAGCCTCCTTCTCGCGAACTCCCCCGAGGGAGAGGAGCTCGGATACCTGGACCTCAAGACCGGCACCATCACCATCGAGGCTATCGAGCACGCCACGGAGGTCGCGTCAGCCCTCACCCGTTGGTACAAGGGAAACCGCGACGCCATCGAGCACGTCCGCGAGGCCTCCGCACGGGAACAGGCACGCAAGGACGCCGAGGTGGTCGACCTGTCGGGCAACAGGCCCGGCCACGACACCCACCGACGCGCGGAGTCCACATGGGAACGGATCCGCAAGTACGAGCCGCGATACGCGAGGATGCCCGAGATCCTCCACCTCGACAAGGGCAAACCCTGGATCAAGAGCTCCAAGGGTGAGGAGAAGATCGCCCGAGCCCTGAAGAAGGCGGAGAAAAGAGGGCAGTGGAAGATCCTCCACTCCGTTCCCCTCCCCGGCGGCGGCGATGTGGACCACCTTCTCATCGGCCGCGACGGCGTCGTCGTCGTCAACACCCGCTACTACCCCAAGGCCTGGATGACCGTGACCCCGTACGGCATCTACGTCAGCGGGGCGCGAACCCGTACCTACGAGCAGGTCCGCCGCCAGGCCGATCGCGTCTCGGAAATCCTCACCAAGGCCGCCCGTGTCCCCACGAAGGCCGTCCCCTGCGTCGCCCTCGTCAACGGCGGATTGTTCCGTCCCGAGGTCCGATGGGCGGGCTCACCCAAGGATGTCATCGTCGCGACGAACTGGAACATCCGTCGGGCCCTCTGCCAGGTCGATCAGGGCCTGACGGAGACTCAAGTGAAGCGGCTCTACGAGGCCGCTCGTCGCGCGACGACCTGGGGCAAGTAGGACGAATGCGGTGTTGACGCGCGCTCTGGGGTTGGGCCGAACCCTCCACCGTGACAGACTCGTCCCATGACCGACTTCAGGATGATCGACCTCGCGGGCTTCTACACCAACACTCTGGACGACGAAATCCACCACAAGCCCGGAAATGACCTTCGGGCCGTTCCCCATGGAGTCAGCGAGTTCGCGGGCGTGCCGTTCGACGTGAACGGCATCATCCAGCTTTCGGGCCGCATCTCCAAGGAGAAGACCACCCTGGACTTCCCGCCGGCCATTCTCGGCATCCCGATTCATGCGGCAGGGAAGGCGATCCATTTCCTCCAGTGTTCGTCATGGCACGACGAGGTGGGCACCAAGGTTGGGGAATACCGCGTCCACTACGCCGATGGGCAGACGGAGGCCATTCCGATCGTGTACGGCCGCCATGTGCTCGACTGGTGGTTCATGGAGGGTGATCCCCTTCCCGACGACGCCGAGGTCGCCTGGACCGGCGACAACGAACGGACCCGGGACCTTGGCCACTCCATCCAGCTCTACAAGTACTCCTGGGACAACCCCCGACCTGAACTCGAGATCGAGACCCTGGACTTCGTCTCCGACGACGAGGAGTCGGCGCCGTTTCTGGCCGCCGTCACCATCGAATAGGCCAGTTCCTCTAGGGTGGGAACCGTGGGCGCCGCCCACGGTTCCATTTGTCTCAAAGGAGAGAAAGGCTTCTCAATGTCCTTCGTTGAATCGATCAAGACTTGTCTGTCGAAGTACGCGGACTTCTCGGGACGGGCGCGCCGCTCGGAGTACTGGTGGTTCTACCTGGCGGTCATGCTCACGAACTGGATCCTCTTCTATGCGTTCGTCGGTACCTCCTACTTCACAGAACTGTCGGCGACGAACCCCGACCTGGAGAAGTACATGTTCGGGATGTCCCTCGTGTCCCTCGTCTCGGTGGCGCTGCTCCTTCCAAGCCTGGCCGCACTGGTCCGCAGGCTCCACGACACGGACAAGTCGGGCGCGTACTTCTTCATCGGGCTCATCCCCATCGCGGGTCCGATCATCCTGCTCGTCTTCCTGGCGACAGAAGGCACCCGCGGCCCGAATCAGTACGGGCCCGACCCGAAGGCCATGGCCTAGTCCTCTCCCATCCTGACGAAGAAGCGCCGCGCGGGCCCGAGGGTCCGCGCGGCGCTTTCTGTTGGCCTTGTCTAGAGGCCGTACTGCAGCTTGGCGCTGGCCTCGATCTCCATGAGCCGGTTGTACTTGGCGACGCGTTCGCCGCGGGCCGGGGCCCCGGTCTTGATCTGTCCGCTGGCGGTCGCGACGGCGAGGTCGGCGATGAAGCTGTCCTCGGTCTCGCCGGACCGGTGGGACACCATCTGGGTGTAGCCCGCCTCGCGGCAGAGGCGCATCGCCTCAAGCGTCTCCGAGACAGAGCCGATCTGGTTGACCTTGATGAGCGCCGAGTTGGCGACTCCCTTCGCGATGCCCTCCTTGATGATGGCGGGGTTGGTGACGAACAGGTCGTCGCCCACGAGTTGGGTCGTGTCGCCGATCCGATCGGTTAGGACCTTCCAGCCATCCCAGTCGCCCTCGGCGAGGCCGTCCTCGATGGACCACACGTGGTAGTCCTTGACCATCGCGGCGTACCGCTCCGTCATGTCGGCGCTCGTGAGCTTTTCCCCGTTGACGTGGTAGGCGCCGTCCTTGTAGAACTCGCTCGCGGCGGGGTCGAGGGCGATGGCGACACCGTCCTTGCCGGGCTTGAAGCCCGCGCCCTCGATGGCCTGGACGATGAGAGCGAGGACGTCCTCCGGCTTGGCGAGGTCGGGGGCGAACCCGCCCTCGTCGCCGAGACCGGTGGCGAAGCCCGCGTCCTGCAGGAGGGTGCGGAGCTTGGCGTAGACGCCCGCTCCGGCGCGGACGGCCTCCGTGATGCTCGGGGCGCCGACGGGGGCGATCATGAACTCTTGGAAGTCGAGGGAGTTCGGGGCGTGGGCGCCGCCGTTGAGAACGTTGAAGTGCGGCACGGGAAGCTTGGGGGAGACGCCCTCGGGCTGGAGGACCTCCCAAAGCTGACCGGTGCCGGCGACGGCACGGGCAACGGCCATGGAGGTGCCGATGATGGCGTTCGCACCGAGGCGGGCCTTGTTGGGGGTTCCGTCCAGGGCGATCATCGCTGCGTCGAACTCGGCGAGAGAGGACCATTTCTTGCCTCGGGCCAGGTCCTTGAGTTCGGTGTTGACGTTTGAGACGGCCTTGAGCACGCCCTTGCCGCCGTAGCGGGCCTTGTCTCCGTCGCGGAGTTCGACGGCCTCACGGCTTCCCGTTGAAGCACCGGAGGGAACCCCGGCCCGGCCGGTCACCCCGTTGTCGAATGTGACCACGACCTGAAGGGTCGGATTCCCGCGGGAGTCGAGGATTTCCATCGCCGCGAGATCCTGGATCGCGAACGGCGTGTCCGTAATGTTCATCTACTTCCACCTTCTTGGGTTGTGGGTCGCCGAGCGACGGCCCTTCGGGCCCAGTCTAGGACCATCGCCCCGATCCCCTGGGGGGACCTAGGACCTTCGGGACCCGATGCCGACCGAGTTACTGAGCGCCGTGACTTTCGCCGCCGCCCTTGCCGCGACCCCGGCCTCCGCCGCCTCCGTGGACGCTTCCGTCGCGTCCGCCGCTCCGGCCCGGGCCGTAGCCTGTTCGGAAGCCGCGTCCTCCACCGTGACCCTTGCCGCGGGAATCGGGGTCGGTCCCCAGGGCTTTGAGGTTCGCGTGAATCCGTTTGATGACGCGATCGAAGGCTTCAAGGTCGTCGGGGGTGACGCCCTCAACCAATCGGCCCTCCTCGGCCTCGGTCCGTTCCCGCTGGGCCGTCCGCAGGGCTTCGCCCTGCTCGCTGATGCTGACGATGACCCGGCGGTTGTCGGCGTCGTCGACGGCACGGGTAATGAGGCCATCAGCCTCCATCTGCTCCATCCGGCGCGTCAGGGTCGAATCAGCGACTCCGACGCTCCTGGCGATGTCCGATTGGGCTTGGGGTCCGGCGTTGTGCAGGTGGCGGAGCACCCACCAGGTACCCATCCCGCCGGGGACATCACCGAGGGTCGCTTCGAGGTGGCTTCGCATGACGCGGGCCGTGCGGCCGAGGAGGCGGACGAGGTTGTCCTCGCGCTCCTCGTGGTCGTGGGCGCCACTTGTTGGGGCTCCGGTGTTGTTGATGTTGTTGAGGGCTCTGCCCTCGGTCTCATGAATGTCGTTCATCCTGGGACCTCCTTCTGTATCTGAGGGCTATTAGTTCGTTAGCCAACTAATATGTTATCACCTCGATTCCCTGGGTCAAGATTCGATGCCTCAATCCTCCGTCCGTGGGACGATCTAGGAAGTCCCTTTATCGATCCAGGGGAGGACCGATGGCACGCACCCCCCGCCCCAAGCCGACCCGGCCGGATGCTCTGATCCACGTCGGCGGCCCAACCGTCATCCTCGACTACGCGGGCCTCAGATTCGTCTCCGACCCCACCTTCGACCCACCTGGAAGCACCTACCGCCTCGGGCGGCTTCGCTTGAAGAAACTCGCCAAACCGGCCGTCAGCCTCTCCAAGGTCGGCTGGGTCGACGCTGTGCTCCTGTCCCACGACACCCACCCCGACAACTTCGACGATGCCGGTCGTGAGCTCGCCGCCAAGGCCGGAAAGACCATCACGACGCCCGCCGCGACGAAGCACCTTTCCCGGGCAATCGGGCTCCACCCCTGGCACACGGAGACCTTCGAGGGTCGGGACAGGGTGGTCGTCACCGTCACGGCGGTTCCCGCCCGCCACGCGATGTGGGGAGCCCACTGGCTCGCCGGACCGGTGACGGGTTTCCTCGTCTCCGCCCCCGGCCGCTCGATCGTGTACTTCACCGGGGACAACGTGTCCAGGAAGGCGATCCGTCAAGTGGCACATGCCGCCGTCGTCGACGTCGCCGTCCTCCATGCTGGGGCCCCCCGATTCCGCCGCACCGGACCGATTCGCTACTGCCTGACGGCCAAGCAGGCCGCCCGCGCGGCGAAACGACTCCGGGCGCGTCGGGTGCTCATCGTCCACAGTGAGGGCTGGGAACACTTCAGCGAGACGATGGCAGACGTGGACGCCGCCTTCTCGACCCCGGAACTGGAGGCCGTCCGGATCGTCGCCCCCATGGGCAAGCGGGTCGAGATCCAAGGGGGCCTGGACTACGGTTCCCGGCTCGACCGCGTGACGGGCGCCGGCTACGTGGGCAAGGACGTCGATCCCGACAAAGGCTGACCCCGACGCCGTTCCCCGACCGACCCTATACAAGCGCGACGGATCGGGCCGAGGTCCGCTAGGTTCGTCTTTCATGGACGGGATGTCGTCGGAATCCGCGGGTGCGGACGGCCCCACCCCCTTCCCCGGCATCGCCTCCTTGCGGTTCCGCTACGAGTTCCGCAAGTACCAACGGCTCATCCTCGCGAGCCTGGAGGACGACCTCGCCGCCCACGACCCCGATCGACGCTTCCACGTCGTCTCCCCTCCCGGCTCGGGCAAGACCATCCTCGGCATCGAACTCATCCGCCGATCCGAGGCGCCCGCGGTGGTGTTCACCCCGACGGTCACGATCCAACGGCAATGGCGCGACCGGGTCGGCCTCTTCCTTCCCGACTCGAGCGACCTCGATCCGTTCGTGAGTATGGACGCCCACCGGCTCGCCCCGATCAATGTCTTCACCTACCAGCTCATCGCGGCCCCTGCGGAGGCCGACGGCATCCTCCGCGACACGGCTCGCGAGGAATGGATCGAGTCGCTCATCCTGGAAAGCCAGGCGGAGGACGAGAGCGCGGCGAGGGCCCGCGTCGACGCCATGGAGAAGAACAACCGCGAGGCCTACCGACGCGAACTCGCCCGTCGATCCCAGAACCTCAAGCGACGACTGATCCGCGAACCCAGCGTCGACATCGGGAGGTTCCTCCACCCGAACGCCCGTCGCCTCATCGACTCCCTCGTCGAGGCCGGGGTGCGCACGGTCGTCCTCGACGAATGCCACCACCTCCTCGACTACTGGGCCGTCGTCCTCTCCTACCTGATCGCCCGCATCGACCAACCCATCGTCGTCGGGCTCACCGCGACGCTTCCCAGCCCGGACGACGGCTTCGAGTACGAGAACTACACGGGACTGCTGGGCGAGGTCGACTACGAGGTTCCCGTGCCCGCCGTCGTCAAGGAGGGTGACCTCGCGCCCTATCGCGACCTCGTGTACTTCGTCGAACCGAGCCCAGAGGAGCACTCCTACCTCCGCGACGCCCAGGCAGCCTTCGAGAGGGCGACGGCCGCCGTCTGCGACGATCCGCGGTGGGCGACCTGGCTTGCCGAGGTCCGGTTCAGCGTCGGCGACACCACCGAGGAACGCTGGGTTCACGCCTTGAGCCAGGACACGATCCTCGCGGTCGCCGCCCTGCGTCACATGTTCGAGTCCGAGATCCCCGTGCCGGAGGGCCTCGACATACCCCCCGAGGCTTTCGACCCACCGGATCTCGACGACCGGCTCACCCTCCTCGAGCGGTACGGCCTCGGCGAACTCAAGCTCAGCCCAGACGAGGCCGACCACCAAAGGCTCGCCGACCTCCGGAAAGCCCTCAAACCCTTCGGAATCAGCCTGACGGAGGCGGGGATGAGGCAGGCCCTCTCGCCGGGCGACCTCATCCTCTCCTACTCGTCGTCGAAGGCCCAGGCCGCGGCCGACATCCTCACCCGCGAGTCCGCCTCCCTCGGCCTCGACCTTCGCGCCGTGCTCGTCACCGACTTCGAGAGAACCGGAGCGAGCGGCAAGGCCTCGGACGCGGCCTACCCCTCCGGCAGCGCCCGCCAGGTCTTCCTCGACCTCATCTCGCATGTCGATGGGAACAGGCTCGATCCCGTCCTCGTCACGGGGAAGACCCTCTGGATCGACGCCGATCACGGCCAACCCCTCATCAACTACTTCAACGACTATCTGAAGTCCAAGAAACTGCACGCCAAATGCTCCGCCCGCCCCAATGGCCACCCCGGCGTCCTCGAGGTCGTGGGCGACGGGCAGGCTTGGGGCTCCGGCACCTACGTCGCGATGGTGACGGCGGCATTCGAGACCGGGGTGATCCGCTGCCTCGTGGGGACGCGGGGCCTATTCGCGGAGGGCTGGGACACCCTCACCCTCAACACCCTCATCGACCTCACGACCGCCTCGACCGCCACGACCGCCCAGCAACTTCGGGGTCGTTCGATCCGCCTCGATCCCGCCTGGCCTCGCAAGCTCGCCCACAACTGGGACGTCATCTGCGTCGAGCCGTCGTACGCCCGCGGAGACCGCGACTTCGCCCGCCTGAGACGACGGCACGGGCGCGTCTGGGGTGTCATCCCACCGACCACTGCTATCCCGTCCGAGCATCACGGTCGCGTAGTCAAGGGCTTGACCCATGTCGATCCAGCCCTGGTCGCAGGATCTCTAGGCAGAAGCCTCGGGCTCGATGAGTACCAGGCTTCGACCATGCGCTCGCTCGCGGCCATCGGGCACCGAGAAGCGAGTTACGCGCTCTGGGACGTCGGCGCCGAGTACGAGAACTTCACATACTCGGTCGGCCGCCTCTCCTCGCCGGATCTCAGGATCCGCACCGTCTACACCATGACGGAGACCCTTCGGGCGATGCTCGCCAAGTTCAGAATCACGCTCATCGTGACCTTTATTGTCCTCCTGATGAACTCCTTCAGGATGTTCGCCGCAGCGGGGTGGATGCCTGACGGTCTTCCGTCGCTCGCCGTCGTCATGGGGGCGCTTCTGGGCCTTAGCTTCGCGATCAACTCCGTTCAGGCATGGAGAATCGCACGCAAGGTGCTGCGGGAGCAGCCTGTCGACACGATCCTGCTCGACGTGGGGCGCGCGGTGCTGGGTGCCCTCAAGGAGATGGGGAAGGTGAGCCCCCGCCTGCAACCCGAGTACGTCCGGGTGGCCGAACAACTCGACCTCAGCTACGAGGTCATGCTCGACTACGCCTCTCCGGAGGATACAGACACATTTACCCGCGCATTCCGGGAGGTCTTCGCACCCATCGGACGCCAGCGTTACCTGGTCAGCAGGAACGAGGCGCGACTGCCTGCGCTCTGGCTGCAGCCGATGTGGATCGTTCTCCGCGTGCTCTTCCGGCCGAAGGATGGCTATCCGCCGGCGTACCACGGGGTGCCTTCGGTCTTCGCAGCGAGCAAACGGGGGGCGGAATGCTTCGCCCGGCATTGGCGGAAGCATGTCGGATCGGGCGAATTGTTGTTCACCCACGGGCCCGGGGGGTGGCGACTCCTCATGAAGGCGCGGGGCCAGAGCCGCCCCCGGGTCCGCGACATGGCCTTCGAGGTGTGGCGCTAGAGCTGAGTTCGCCCGCCGCCTGCGCCCAGCCACCCCGCCCACTGCCACGCCCGCCCACCCCCGCGTCGGCCGCCCCCTCCCACTCCTGGAATAATGACCGCCATGACCCGCATCCCAGAGAAGGCCACCGTCGACGGCCTCGACGACCGTTGGAACGACGCCTGGGAGGCTCAGGGCCTGTACCGCTTCGACGCCACCAAGCCGCGCGAGGCCGTCTACTCGATCGACACGCCGCCCCCCACGGTCTCCGGGTCCCTCCACGTCGGGCACGTCTTCAGCTACACCCACACGGACCTCGTCGCCCGCTACAAGCGCATGCGCGGAAGCGAGGTCTTCTACCCCATGGGCTGGGACGACAACGGGCTCCCGACCGAGCGTCGGGTCCAGAACTACTACGGCGTCCGCTGCGACCCCTCCCTCCCCTACGACCCGGACTTCACCCCACCCCACGCGGGAGACACAAAGTCCATCAAGTCCGCCGACCAACAGCCCATCTCCCGCCGCAACTTCATCGAGCTGTGCGAGACACTCACGGCCGAGGACGAGAAGCAGTTCGAGGCGCTCTGGCGACACCTGGGGCTCAGCGTCGACTGGAGCCGCACGTACCAGACGATCGACGACTCCGCCCAGGCCGTCGCCCAGCAGGCGTTCCTCCGCAATGTCGAGCGGGGGGAGGCGTATCAGGCCGAGGCGCCGACGCTGTGGGACGTCACCTTCCACACCGCTGTCGCCCAGGCCGAGCTGGAGGAGAAGGACCTTCCCGGCGCCTACCACCGCCTCGCGTTCAAGGTTTCGGACAGCTCCGGCCCGGACGGCCTCGTCCACATCGAGACGACGCGCCCCGAACTCCTGCCTGCCTGCGTCGCCCTCGTCGCCCATCCCGACGATGAGCGGTACAAGCCTCTCGTCGGCAAGACGGTGAGGACCCCGCTGTTCGAAGTCGAGGTGCCGGTCGTGGCCCACCACCTCGCCGAACCCGACAAGGGCTCCGGCATCGCAATGATCTGCACGTTTGGCGACATCACGGACGTAACCTGGTGGCGCGAGCTCCAGCTCGAGACCCGTCCCATGATCGGCTTCGACGGACGGGTCCTCTCGGCCCCTCCCCCCGGGATCGAGACCGACGGCGGCAAGGCCGCCTACGCCGAACTCGCCGGCAAGACCGTCCACAGCGCCCAGCAACGCGTCGTCGAGCTGCTCCGCGAGTCCGGCGATCTCGAGGGCGAGCCCGAGCCCATCACCCACCCGGTCAAGTTCTTCGAGAAGGGCGACAAACCCCTCGAGATCGTCACCACCCGCCAGTGGTACATCTCCAACGGCGGCAAGGACGAGGCCCTCCGGGATCGGCTCGTCGTCCGCGGCGAAGAACTCGACTTCATCCCCGGATTCATGGGCGTGCGCTACGACAACTGGGTCAAGGGCCTGACGGGCGACTGGCTCATCTCGCGCCAGCGCTTCTTCGGCGTCCCCCTCCCCGTCTGGTACCCCCTGACGGACGCGGGCGACGTCGACCACGACCACCCGATCTTCCCCGCCGAGGCGGACCTGCCCGTCGACCCGTCCTCCATGCCGGCCCCCGGATTCGAGGAGGCGCAGCGGGGCGTGCCCGGCGGCTTCGTCGGCGAGGCCGACGTCATGGACACCTGGGCGACCTCGTCCCTCACCCCGCAAATCGCGTGCCAGTGGCGCGACGACCCCGACCTGTTCGCCCGCACGTTCCCCATGGACCTGCGTCCCCAGGCCCAGGACATCATCCGCACCTGGCTGTTCTCGACCGTCGTCCGCGCCCACCTCGAGCAGGACACGCTCCCGTGGAAGCACGCCGCCATCTCGGGATTCATCCTCGACCCCGACCGCAAGAAGATGTCGAAGTCCAAGGGCAACGTCGTCACCCCCATGGGGCTCCTTGAGGAGCACGGGCCCGACGCCGTGCGGTACTGGGCGGCGTCGGCCAGGCTGGGGGTCGACGCGGCGTTCGACACCGGGCAGATGAAGATCGGGCGACGGCTCGCGATGAAGGTCCTGAACGCGTCGAAGTTCGCGCTCGGGGCGACGGGAATCGAGGCGGCGGCGAACGTGTCACTGGCCGACGGGTTACGGGCGGCCGCGCATGTGGTGTCCGAGCCCGTGACGGAGACACTCGACCTCGCCATGCTCGCGGCGTTGGCGGACGTCGTGGACACCGCGACCGAGGCCTTCGAGGCGTACGACCACACCCGAGCCCTCGAGGTCACCGAGACGTTCTTCTGGACCTTCTGCGACGACTACCTCGAACTGGTGAAGTCGCGGGCGTACGACGGGGTCGCGCCCGGGGAGGCCGTCGACGCGTTCGGGACGTGCTCGCCCGGGGCGGCGTCGGCGCGGACGGCGCTCGTCATGGCGCTCGACGTGTTCCTCCGGTTGTTCGCGCCCGTGCTGCCGTTCTCGACCGAGGAGGTGTGGAGCTGGTGGCGCGAGGGATCCGTGCACAAGGCCTCGTGGCCGGACTCGGCGACGCTTCGGGTGCCCGGTTCCGCCCAGAGCCCCGGCGGCTCCCCCACCGCCGACCCCGTCAACTTCCTCGCTTCGGCCGGAGCGGCCCTCGCCGCGCTCCGCAAGATCAAGTCGGAGGCGAAGGTGTCCCAGCGGACCGAGATCGCGTCCGTCGAACTGCTCGTGCCGGAGGCGTCTTTGGCGTCGGTCGAGGCCGCCCGCACGGACCTGTGCTCGGCCGGCCGAGTGCGGATGCTGTCGGTGGTGCCCGTACCGGACACGGACGCCGACGGCGAGCCCGCGACGGTCACGACCCGCGGCGCGGAGTTGGTCCCGGCCGAATAGGCGCACTCGTGCCGCCGTTTTCCACAGGTTTCAGCGCTCGGGATGCGGGTGACGGGCGGGCTCGCTAGCGTCTGAGCCATGAATCGTCACGCTTCCCGGGCCGGCCTTGGCGCCATCGCCGCCGGTGTTCTCGCTTTCGCCCTGACCTCCTGCACGGGAGGGGGCGACCCGATCGTGACGGAGACACCGTCCCCCACGGGTGTCTCTGCATCGCCTTCGGCTTCTCCCTCGGCATCGGCGGCGCCCCTGACCGACGAGGAACTGCTCGCGTTGATGCCCGAGGACGCCGCCTATCCCGACATCCGCGGGGCGATCGCGACTGCGGTGTTCTTCGTCGAGCAGTTCTCGGTGGTCTACGAAACCGGAGATTTGCGCGTGTGGGATGCCCTGTCGATGCCCGAGTGCATCTTCTGTGAGTCTGTTCGGAGTGCCGTACTTGCAGAAAAAGCGATCGGTGACTACGAAACCGGCGGTGAGATCACAATCGACATGGATTCGATCGTCGCGAACTACTACGACGTCGATGGCTACTGGTACGTCACGTTCGACTACTCACAGAACGCTATGGCTCTGCACCACTCTGATGGCTCCTCGGAGCCTTCCAGCGATGCGGAGTCCGGATCAGTTTCCCTGCGGATGACCCCCGTCGATGGGCTCTGGATGGTGTCCGGTGCGGAAGCTGTCGCAGACTAGGTCTCTTCGCAGAGCCCTGCGAGGGAGCATCGCAACTGCGGGGGCCCTGGCGTTTGTTGCCCTTGCATCTGGCGGAATCAGTGGAACCACTGAACAGGACTCGATCGTGGTCACAGCCACGGAAGCCGCCGAGCAGGGCGCCCCGACCGAGGGGGTCTCGCACTCCTGGCGAACCGAGGAATGGACCCGCGCCCCCGCCTGTCGGTACGGCGGCTATCGCAACGACCTCATGCCCGGCTGCTTCGCACCCCAATACGAAATCAAGGTCCAGTGCTCGGACGGATCGGACGCCCTCGAACCGTGGTGGATGCGCTACCGACGCTCGAACGGCACCTGGTCGAGTTGGTCGATGATCGGCTGGTACCAATGCCCGGCCGACCAACTCCGTGCGGCCGCCGAGAACGCCTGGGCGCGCATGCGCATCACCCCGAACACCATCCACGTCCAACCCGACACCGGTTGGGTCCTGACCACGGTCCCCACCATCGTCTTCGTCGACCGCACCCCGCGCACGATGCGCACCACCCTCCTGGGCACCCCCGTCACGATCCGCGCCACGGCGTCGGCCTACACCTGGAACTGGGGTGACGGCGTGGAATCCGTGACGACGAAGCCGGGTGCCGCTTACCCCAACCAGACCGTCTCGCACACGTACCTGCACCGGGAGGGCCCCGTCACCATCCGGCTCACGACCTCGTGGCGGGGCTCCTATTCGACCGATGGCGGCGCCACCTGGCGCTCCGCTCCGGGCACCGCCTACACGACCTCGACCCCCATCACGGTCACCGTCTACAACCCCCACGGCCACCGCGTCGACTGCGACCTGGTGGGCAATTGCGTCAGCGGCGCCGACGGCCCCTCCGACGAGACGTGACCCGGCCAGACTCCCCGGCCGAGTGGCTTGGCCATGCCCCTCGGGCGGCATCGAGAGACGCGATCCTGAAGAAGTACAGCCGTCACTCCCTGGACCGGGACCTCCACGCGGGTCGAATCTGCCGGGTCCTACCGAACACCTACCTGGCCACGCGCTATCGGTCGTCTTTCGAGGGACGGTCATCGGCCGTGCTCCTGTGGGCGGGGCCTCGCGTCGCGCTTGGCGGCACCTCTGCCGCGTATGCCCACAGACTGATCGCCCAGCCCCCGGAATACATCACCGTGTGTGCGCCCAGGAGCGCACGAGTCCGAGGCCCAGAATGGATCCGGGTCATCCAGCCCACTACTACCTCGACACCCGTGCTGCTGCGAGGCCTCCGAACGGTTCCCATTGGAGACGCCCTGCTTCAGACCTGGACGGAGCTCGGCACAGGGCCAGGAACGGCGATCCTCATCGAGGCCGTGCGCAAGGATCGCGTCCAATCGCGTGACCTCCTCGCTCGCGTATCTCGGTATCCGCGGCTGCGCTCGCGGCGCGCATTGCTCCGCCTTCTCGACGAGATGCGCGATGGGGTCGAAAGCTACCTCGAACACCTCGCGGCCACCCGAGTGTTCAACACCGCCGAGTTCCGGGGCCTGCGGCGCCAGCACCGGATCCAGTCCTCAGGGAGGGCGTACGTTCTGGACCTGTTTGACCCGGGATCGAAGGTCGCGGTTGAACTTGACGGACGCGCTTTCCACGGTGAGGACAGCGCCAGGAGGCGAGACCTCGAACGGGACGCCGATCTCGCCGCGCTCGGCATCGTGACGATTCGACTGACCTTCGAGGACGTCACCCGACGGCCGGAATGGTGCCGGAACAGGGTGCGGTCGGCGATCTCGACCCGCCGACGCTCCCTGGCGGCCTGAGGGAGAGTCGGCCACCTAGGGGGGATCCCGCGTCCCTGCAGACAACCAGTGCCGGGATCGCCCTCGAAACCGGCACTCACGGTCGGCAGGCACACCTCAAGTTCCCCTGCAGACAACCAGTGCCGGGATCGCCCCCGAAACCAGCACTGACTGTCTGTAGGGATGCCCGCCGACGGAAGACGCAGCACCTGGGCGACGGGGGAGGCCTGAACTCCGGTCCCGGGACTGCAGCAGCCGCCCTAAGCGGACTTCTCTTCGGGCTCGGGCTCGGGCTTCGGAGCCAGGGCCGCAGCAACAGGAGCGTCGGCGCCCGAGGCGCCGTCCTTCCTCTCGGCGCGCTTCGCGCGCACCACGATCGCGGGGGCGATCCGTTCCATGACGGTCGCCTTCGAGATGGTCACCGTCCCCACGTCCTCGCGCCCCGGCACCTCGAACATGGTTTCCTGGAGCACCTCCTCGAGGATCGCTCGGAGCCCCCGCGCCCCGGTCCCCCGTTCCAGCGCCTGCTCAGCGATGGCCCGGATGGCGTCCTCCTCGAACACCAACTCCACCCCGTCGAGTTCGAACATCCGCTGGTACTGCTTCACCAGGGCGTTCTTCGGCTCGGTCAGGATCTTCACCATCGAGTCGAGGTCGAGCGGCGCCACGGTCGCGACCACCGGCATCCGCCCGATGAACTCCGGGATCAGCCCGAACTTGTGCAGGTCCGTCGGCTGGACGAGCGCGAACAGATCGGAGTTGTCCGACTCCCGGAGCATCGCCCCGAACCCGATCCCCTTCCGCCCCACCCGGTGCGAGATGATCTCGTCGAGCCCGGCGAACGCCCCGCCCAGGATGAACAGCACATTCGTGGTATCGATCTGGATGAATTCCTGGTGCGGGTGCTTGCGCCCGCCCTGCGGCGGCACCGACGCCATCGTCCCCTCGAGGATCTTGAGGAGAGCCTGCTGCACTCCCTCGCCGGACACGTCCCGCGTGATCGACGGGTTCTCGGCCTTCCGGGCCACCTTGTCGATCTCGTCGATGTAGACGATCCCACGTTGGGCCTTGTCGACGTCGTAGTCGGCGGCCTGGAGGAGCTTCAGGAGGATGTTTTCGACGTCCTCGCCGACGTATCCAGCCTCGGTCAGCGCGGTTGCGTCGGCGATGGCGAAGGGCACGTTGAGGACCTTGGCCAGGGTCTGGGCGAGGTAGGTCTTCCCGCACCCCGTCGGCCCGATGAACAGCACGTTCGACTTGGCGATGTCGACCGGCTCGGCGGCCGCCTTGACGTCCCGCGAGCGCACCCGCTTGTAGTGGTTGTACACGGCGACAGAGAGCGCCCGCTTGGCCGGCTCCTGGCCGACGATGTACTCCTCGAGGAAGTCGTAGATCTCGCGGGGTTTGGGAAGCTCGGTCAGTTCCTGCTCGACCTGCTCGTGGAACTCCTCCTCGATGATCTCGTTGCAGAGGTCGATGCACTCGTCGCAGATGTACACCCCGGGGCCCGCGATGAGTTTCTTGACCTGCTTCTGGGTCTTGCCACAGAAGGAACACTTGAGCAGGTCGCCGGAATCGGTCGGCCGAGGCATCGCGTCCTCCTTCCCGGCGTCTCAAGGCACGGAACACCCGGGATTCCCCGGGCTTTCAGGCTACCTACGAGGACGGGAGACGAGTAGCGACGCGCCCGGATCGTAACCGTTCTGCTATCACCCGGCCGACGGTGCATAGGGGATGATCGCGACCTCCGTGACGCCCGTTCGGAATGAATCCCGACGGGGTCCAGGCACCCGCGGGGACTATGGAACCTTGGGGGCGTCGACGCTCTTCCGGCTTGCCAGCACCTGATCGACGAAACCGTACTCCAGGGCCTCCTGCGCACTCAGGAACCGGTCGCGCTCGATGTCCTCACGGACCTTCTCCGTCGTCTGGCCGGTGTGGTGGGAGAGGGTCTCCTCGAGCCACTCCCTCATCTTCACCATTTCCTCGGCGTAGATCTCGATGTCCGAGGCCTGGGCCCGCTCCCCGCCCTCGATGCGAGGCTGGTGGATCATGACCCGCGCATTCGGAAGCGCGAGCCGCTTCCCGGGGGCGCCGGCCGCAAGAAGCACGGCCGCCGCGGAGGCCGCCTGCCCCAGGCACACGGTCTGGATCTGCGGCTTGATGTACTGCATGGTGTCGTAGATCGCGGTCAGCGCGGTCTGGGAACCGCCGGGAGAGTTGATGTAGAGGGTGATGTCCCGGTCGGGGTCCTGGGATTCCAGGACGAGCAACTGGGCCATGATGTCGTCGGCGGAGGCGTCGTCGATCTGGACGCCCAGGAAGATGATGCGGTCCTCGAAGAGCTTGGCGTACGGGTCCTGACGCTTGAAGCCGTAGGCGGTGCGTTCCTCGAACTGGGGCAGGATGTAGCGGCCGCTGATCTCGCGGCCGTTGGTCTCGGGGTTCACGCCTTGCCTCCCGCCGCGCCGACCTTGGGTCCGGCCTCGCTCTCGTGCGTGACGACCTTGTCGATGAAGCCGTACTTCAGGGCTTCCTCGGCCGTGAACCACCGGTCGCGGTCGGAGTCCTTGGTGATCTGGTCGACGGTCTTTCCCGTCTGCGCCGCGATCAACTCGGCCAACTGCTTCTTCATGTGGAGGATGAGCTCGGCGTGGATGCGCACGTCCGTGGTCGTCCCGCCGATGCCGCCCGAGGGCTGGTGCATCATGACCCGCGCGTGGGGTGTCGCGTACCGCTTGCCCTTCGCCCCGGAGGACAGCAGGAACTGCCCCATCGAGGCCGCCATCCCCACGACCACGGTCGCGACGTCGGGCTTGATGTACTGCATGGTGTCGTAGATCGCCATTCCGGCCGTGACCGAGCCTCCGGGCGAGTTGATGTACAGGTAGATGTCCTTGTCCGGGTCCTCGGCGGCGAGCAGCATCATCTGCGCGCAGATCGCGTTGGCGTTCTCGTCCTGGACATCCGAGCCGAGCCAGATGATCCGCTCCCTCAGGAGCCGGTTGAAGATCGAGTCCTGCAACCCCATTCCAGCGGAATCGGGCGAGGCCATGGTCGGGTTATCCACGGAGCCCTCCTTGTGGTCGGCCAATACGCATGACTCGACCCTAACGCCAGGAGGGGGCGGCGGGAGGCCGGAATCGATCGGTTTCGCTACAGGGTGAAAGGGGCCGACGGCGAAGAGGGCCGACGACTCGGGTTACTTCTTCTTGGCGACGGGCTTCTTCGTAGCAGGCTTCTTCGCGGCGGGCTTCTTGGCCGGCGGCTTCTTGGCGGATGCCTTCTTCGCGGCGGCCTTGTTCGCAGCCGCCGCCTCCGCCCTTTCGGCCTTGAACTTCGCGGAGATCTCCGCCCGCTTGGCGTCGATCTCTTCGGAACCGACGACCTCGGTCAGGTCGATGGGCGTGCCCTTGGTGTCCTGCACCTTGACCCGACGCAGGGCGAACGCCGCGGCCTTGGTCCGGGCGACCTCGGCGACCATCATCGGCACCCGACCCGACTGCTGGGTCCGGACGATGAACTCCTCCGGATTGAGCCCATACGAGCGGGCGATGTTGATCATGTAGTCGAAGAGTTCTTCCTCCTCGACGACGATGTCGAGGTCGTCCGCCACCTGGTCGAGCACGATCTGCGCACGGAGGGACCTTTCGACGTCCTGGGTGACCTCCGCCCGGTGGGCGTCGTCCTCCAGCCTTCCCTCCCCGGCCAGGTGCTCATGCACCTCGGCCTCGACAACCTTGGGCGGAAGGTCGAACGCTTGAGCCGACTCGAGGCGGTCGAGCAGTAGGGCCCTCGCCTCGACGGCCTGGTTGTTCAACTGGACCCCCGCAACCTGCTTCCTGAGGTCCGCCTTCAACTCCTCGAGGGTGTCGTATTCGGAGGCAAGCTGGGCGAATTCGTCGTCCGCCTCGGGCAACTCACGTCGCTTGACGGCGACGACCTTGACGCGGATGAGGGCCTTCTCCCCGGCGTGCTCGCCCGCGGCCAGCGAACCCTCGTAACTCGTCTCCTCGTCGGCGCTCAAGCCGATGATGGCTTCGTCGAGCCCCGCGAGCATCGACCCCGACCCGACCTCGTATGAGGTCCCTTGGACGGCGTCGACCTGCTCACCGTCGATGAGGGCCATGAGGTCGAGCGTGACGTAGTCCCCGGAAGCCGCCGGACGGTCGACGCCGAGGAGGGTGCCGAATCGGGCCCGCAAGGCATCGAGACGGGCATTGACATCGTCCTCGGAGACCTCTGCAGGCGTGACCTTGAGGGTGATGGATTCGAAGGCCGGAAGGGTGAGTTCCGGACGCACCTCGACGGTCGCGACGAAGGAGAAACCCTCGTCGCCCTCGACCTGGCCGGGGAGTTTGAGGACGTCGATCTCGGGCTTGCCGATCGGTCGGAGGTCGTGCTCCTCGATCGCGTCTGCGTACCACCGCGCCAAACCCTCGTTGATGGCGTGCTCCAGTGCGGCGGCCTTGCCGATGTGCTGCTCGAGGATCTTAGGAGGCACCTTCCCCTTGCGGAACCCCGGGATGCTCGCCCTCTTGCCGAGATGCTCGTAGGCGTGCGTGATACCGGGGGCGAGGTCCTTCTCGGTCAGTTCGACCGTGATCTTCACCGATGTGGCGTCGATCTTCTCGATGGCGCTCGTCACTGCTGCTCCTCTTGGATCCGATGGACTGGCACCCGGTGAGTCTACCGGCTCCATGCCTCCGGCCCCTCCCTCGTTCCCGCTCGTCGGGGTGTTCCGGCGCTCCGCGCCTCCAACCCCTCCTTCGTTCGCAACCGACCACCGTACGCTGGCCGTCGGGGTGTTCCGGCGCTCCGCGCCTCCAACCCCTCCCTCGTTCAACAACGTCGGGGTGTTCCGGCGCTCCGCGCCTCCAACCCCTCCCTCGTTCGCAACCGACCACCGTACGCTGGCCGTCGGGGTGTTCCGGCGCTCCGCGCCTCCAACCCCTCCCTCGTTCAACCACGTCGGGGTATTCGGCGCCTCCGGTGCCTATTACCCCTCCTTCGTTCGCTCGGGAAGCAAGCGAGCTTGCTTCCCGAGCTCTCTCAGTCGGGGTGACAGGATTCGAACCTGCGGCCTTCCGCTCCCAAAGCGGATGCGCTACCAAACTGCGCTACACCCCGTTACCCGGGCTCCGCTACTCTAGTACGCGCCACTTAAACTGTGGCACGCGCCGTCAACCGGCCGCGCGGGTGTAGCTCAATGGTAGAGCCTCAGCCTTCCAAGCTGATGGTGCGGGTTCGATTCCCGTCACCCGCTCTCATCTGTCTCAGGGACAACCCTGACGCGGATCCGCTCAATATCCGTCGTTTCCCCCATCGCACCCGATTCCGTTCACGGATATGGTAATTCCGTGCCCGAGATCGAAACCGAGAACCTCACCAAGACGTTCGGGCCCGTCACCGCCCTCTCCAACCTCACCGTCGAGATGCCCGACGGAATCGTCGGCCTGGTCGGCGCCAACGGAGCGGGGAAGTCCACGCTGATCAAGATCCTGCTCGGCCTCCTACCCCCGACCTCTGGAAAGGCTCGCGTCCTCGGATTCGACTGCCGCACTGATGGGCCAAGCATCCGGGAATTCGTCGGCTACTCACCCGAGAGCGAGTGCCTCCCCCGAGACGTCACCGCCACGGAGTTCATGGTCCACATGGGCCGGATGTCCGGCCTACCGACGCATGCGGCCCGCGAACGCACGGCCGACACCCTGAGGCATGTCGGTCTGTACGAGGAGCGGTACCGTCCGATCGGCACCTACTCGACCGGTATGAAGCAGCGGGTCAAGCTCGCCCAGTCCCTGCTGCACGACCCGCGGCTCATCTTCCTCGACGAGCCGACGAACGGCCTCGACCCCGCTGGCCGCGATGACATCCTCGACCTCATCTCCCGCATCGGCCACGAGTTCGGCATCTCGATCATCGTCACCTCCCACCTGTTGGGGGAACTCGAGCGCATCGCCGACCACGTCATCCTCATCGAGGAGGGCGTCCTTCAGCGGTCGACCTCCACATCCGAGGCCACCCGGCTGGCGGGATCCGTCATCGTCGAGGTCACCGAGCGCGCCAATGAGATGGTGAAGAAGCTGAAGAAGGCGAAGGCGGAGGTGGTGGTGTCAGAGGCACCCGAAACCTTCGCGGTCGAGGTCACCGACGAGGCGGTCCTCGACGCGATCGTCGCCACAGCCGCCAATCTCGGGGTCGGGCTCGTGCGCATGCAGCAGCGGCGCCACCGCCTCACGGAGATGTTCGACGACCGGAAGGGGGGCGAGGATGGCTAAGGAGAACGGCGGTGTTATCCATGACATCGGCTTCCGCCACTACGACGGGCCCCGCATGGGCCGCCCATTCGTCGTCCGCTCCCTCGTCGCCGACACCCTCCGCGGAACCTTCGGAATAGGCAGGCCCGGACGCGAGAAGGTCACCCCGTGGATCCTCTTCGGGATCATGATGTTCCCGGCCTTCGTCATGCTCATCATCCTCATCGTGGGCCAACAGGACGAACTCCCGACGCAGTACAACCAGTACCTCATCGATCTGCAATTCGTCTCTGCTCTGTTCGTCGCGAGCCGAGCGCCCTATGCCCTCTCCCGCGACCTCCGCGACGGCGTCATGCCGCTCTACCTCTCGCGCCCCATGACCACCCGGGACTACGTCGCCGCCCGCTTCCTCGGCCTCACTTCGGGTACAACGATCTTCCTGGTGGCGCCGATCACTCTGCTCCTCATCGGTGCCCTGCTGGCTGAGCTTCCGGCCGGAGAGCAACTCGTCCACTTCCTCCTTGCCGTCGTCCTCGCCGTCATCCTCGCCATCCTCATCTCGGCCATCGGTCTCGCGATTGCCTGCTTCACCGAAAGACGAGGGATCGCCATGGCGGGCATCGTCGCCGCCCTCCTCCTGACCAATGGACTCTCGGGTGTCTTCGGCCAAATCCTTGACTCCAGGGGTGAAACCGACCTCGCCTCCTACATGGTGGCCTTCAACCCCTTCGGGCTCGTCGACGGCATCGGAGCGTCCCTCATGGGCCTGACGTCGGGCAACGACCCGAGACCTCCGACCACGATGATCGCCGGGGTCATCCTCGTCGCCATCTACCTTGGGATCCTGGCGGTTTGCGCACTGCTTCTCGGGCGCCGGTACCGGAAGGTAGCGGCCGGGGCATGAGCGCGATCACCTTGACCAATGTCTCCCGATGGTTCGGCAACGTCGTAGCCGCCAACGACGTGACGATGGAGATCGGGCCCGGCATCACCGGCCTCCTGGGCCCGAACGGCGCTGGAAAGACGACCCTCATCTCGATGATGGGAGGGTTCCTCGCCCCATCGGCGGGAACCGTCCTTCTCGACGGGGTCCCCACCTGGCGCAACCCCGAGATTTACCGAACCGTCGGCATCGTCCCCGAGACTGAGGCCGCGTACGACATGATGACGGGTTGGCAGTTCGTCCTCGCGAACGCCCTCCTCCACGAGCTCGAATACCCCGAGACGGCGGCGACGGCCGCGATCGAGGCGGTCGACATGGCGACGGCCCAGGGCCGGGCCATCGGCACCTACTCCAAGGGGATGAAGCAGCGGATCAAGATGGCGACCTCGCTCGTCCACCAGCCGAGCGTTCTCCTGCTCGACGAGCCGTTTAGCGGGATGGACCCCCGGCAGCGCCTCCACCTCATGGACCTGCTTCGCTCCCTCGCCGCCGACGGCAAGACAATCCTGTTCTCCAGCCACATCCTGGAGGAGGTCGAAGTCGTTGCGGACACCATCGAGGTCATGGTCGCGGGTCGGCACGCGGCGTCCGGGGACTTCCGCAAGATCCGCCGGCTCATGACCGAACGCCCCCACCGCTACACGGTCCGCTCCTCCGACAACCGCGCCCTGGCCGCGGCCATCATCGCGGAGGGATCGGCGAACGCGGTGAGCCTGGCCCCCGACCGGGTCGACGTCGAGGCGAGCGACTTCGGCTCCTTCGTCCACGCCCTCCCCCGCCTCGCCCACAAGGCCAAGATCCGTCTGCTCGATGTCACCCCCGCAGACGAGTCATTGGAAAGCGTGTTCTCCTACCTGGTGGCGCGATGAGGACGGAGGCGGCATGAACCTGGTCATCATGAGGCTCACCGCGCGGAGCCTGCTGGGGCGCCGCCGCGTCGTCTTGCTCAGCCTGCTGCCCGGCGTTCTCTTACTCGTGGCCGCCGCCACCCGGTGGGGGTCGGATGCGGACCCATGGGCCACCGCGCACATGCTCCACAACTTCGCGATGAGCACCATCCTGCCCCTTGTCTGCCTCATCATCGGCACGGGGGCCATCGGGCCGGAGATTGAGGACGGCTCGATCGTCTACCTTCTCGCCAAGCCCATCAGCCGAACGACCATCGCCCTGTCCAAACTCGTCGTCGCCGTGACGACGGCCCTCGCCATGGGGGCGGTGCCGATCGCTCTCGCCGGTGCGGTCTCGGGCGACTGGCATTGGAAGCTCACCCTGGCCTACGGAGTCGCCTCGGCCCTCGGCGCGGTCGCCTACACGACCGTGTTCTTCACCCTTGCGATCCTCACCCGCAACGCCATCATCTCCGGACTCATCTACGCGCTGCTCTGGGAGGGGGTAATCGGCGGATATGTGCCCGGCGTCAGGGTCCTCAGCATCCGGCAATGGATCCTCGCTCCCGCGGAAGAAATCGCGGCGCCTCAGGCGTCCACATGGGGGGTCTCCTCCCAAGTCGGGCTCAGTACAGGCCTCCTCCTCCTCGTCGTCACGACGATCCTGGCCGCCGCATTTGCCGCGCGGCGCCTGCAGACCATCTCGGTGCGCGGCAGCGAGTAGGACACCAGCGGCCCCTCGCCCTCGAATCCTGGCCCTCAGTTCACCCCGAGCACGGAACCGGGGCGAGGCCCGAAGGCCCCGCCCCGTCCCGGCGACGCAAGCGCGAGGGGGTAGAAGGGGGAGCGCCCGCGTCGCACGCCTGAGATGTGATCCTCCCCGGTGCTCCATCACCCCCTGCTCTAGCCTAACCCCAGAGCCCTACTTGCGTAGGGCCGCGGCGATATCCTTCAGGTCCTGCTCCAGCATCTCCCGCGCGATCTTGACCGCGCGACCGCCCGAAACCGTGCTGGCGATCTTCTGACCGATCCCGGTCGATGACGAGAGGAGGGAGAGGTTCGCCTCCAACCTGGTCCCGAGCGAACTGGGAAGCACCCGATACTGGATCTTCAGGTGCCCCCCGGCGATGTCGGCCTCGACCGTCGCCCGATGCCCAGGAACCACCTCGGTCACCGTGAACTCCTGGGTCACGTGGCTCCCCAGGGAAAGCCGCGTCTCGCTGTAGCGAGTCCCCACCTCGAATCCCGGGGGGCCGTCGAGCCTCCTGATCGAGATGACGGCCGTCAGGACCTTAGGTGCACGGTCGATATCGGATAGCACCCCCCACACGATCTCCGGCTCGACGGTGATTTCTCGAGCGATCGTTATCGTGCCCGCCATGGTTCCTCCTCAGACGTCATTGTCCGAACACCTCCAGGATAGTCCTCCGGCTTCTCCGCCGCTAAGTAAATTCCTCACATGTGGATGAAGCCGCCGCGAAAGGCGGAGCTCCCGCTGGATCCGGAAGGCTTGTCGATCACCCGGCACCAGGTTAGGCTTACCTCATCAATGAGAGGCGGGACATGGGCGACCTCACGCTCCCCGGCACCACCGGTGCCGTGTGCTCGCCTGCCTTGACGCCCTCGACCGCCATCGTCCTCATGCGCACCGAAAGCCGCCGTATGGTCATGTGCGCCGAGGGTCGTCGCTCCTGTCTCTAGAGCGCTGACGGCCGTAAGGTGAGGGCCACAGGCCCGTGTCAGCGCTCGCCCCGTCGGCGACTCACCGCCGTTCCATTAGCCCCCAAAACTCCATCCACCTCAAACCAGAAGGGTCACCATGGCCAAGATCTTCGATGACGCGACCAAGCTCATCGGCAACACACCGCTCGTGCGGATCAACCGTCTCTCGCAGGGGATCGACGCGACCATCCTCGCGAAACTCGAGTTCTACAATCCGGCCCATTCCGTCAAGGACCGCATCGGTGTCGCCATCATCGATGCCGCGGAACGCGACGGCTCCCTCAAGCCAGGCGGCACCATCGTCGAGGGCACGTCCGGCAACACCGGCATCGCTCTCGCGTTCGCCGGAGCCGCCAGGGGCTACAAGGTCGTGCTGGCGATGCCGGAGACGATGTCCAAGGAACGCCGCGCGCTGCTCCGGGCCTTCGGCGCCGAGCTCGTCCTCACTCCGGGACCGGAGGGTATGAAGGGGGCCGTCGACGCAGCCGAGCGGATCGCGGCCGAGCGACCGGGCTCGATCATCGCCCGCCAGTTCTCCAACCCCGCCAACCCCGAGATCCACAGGAAGACCACGGCGGAGGAGATTTGGAACGACACGGATGGCGAGGTCGACATCGTCATCGCGGGAATCGGGACGGGTGGAACGATCACGGGAGTCGGGGAGGTGCTCAAGGCACGTAAGCCCGGGGTCCAGGTCATCGGCGTCGAACCGTCGGAATCTCCCATCCTCAATGGGGGCGACCCCGGCCCCCACAAGATCCAGGGCATCGGGGCCAACTTCGTCCCCGACATCCTCAACCGAGACATCTACGACGAGGTCCTCGACGTCGACTCCGAGACTGCGGTGGAAACCGCGCGGGCGACCGCGCGCGAGGAGGGCCTGCTGGTTGGAATCAGTTCCGGTGCCGCCCTCCACGCGGCCATCACCGTCGGCAGACGCCCCGAGAACAAGGGCAAGATGATCGTCGTCATCATCCCCTCGTTCGGGGAGAGGTACCTATCGTCGGTGTTGTACGAGGACCTTATGGACTAGGCCCGGGCGTTTCACCTACCGGGCCGGGTTGCGCCCCGATAGATTCGAGGTGACAGTACGCAACCTCGGCAAGGAGCGACGATGGCGGAGCGGATAGGGGCGGAGCGGATAGGCATCCTCAAGCGGATCCGCGAGGACCTGTGCACGGCTCGTCACCGCGACCCGGCGGCCCGATCGAGGCTCATCATCCTCCTGTCCTATCAGGGCGTCCACGCCCTCTGGTATCACCGATACGCCCATTGGCTCTGGCGTCACCGCCTGTGGCTTTACGGTCGACTCGTGTCCCAGTACGCACGCCGGACGACCGGTATCGAAATCCACCCAGGAGCCCAGATCGGGCGACGGGTATTCATCGACCACGGCATGGGGGTCGTCATCGGGGAGACGGCGGAGATCGGCAACGACGTGCTCCTCTTCCACGGGGTGACCCTGGGAGGCACCTCGAGTTCGAAAGGCAAGCGCCACCCCACCATCGGCGACCGCGTCGTGGTGGGAGCCGGGGCGAAGATCCTCGGCGCCGTCACCATCGGGAACGACGCCCGCATCGGCGCGAACGCCGTCGTCGTGAAGGACGTGCCGGAGGGTGCGACCGCCATCGGAGTGCCAGCCGTCGTCAGAGAGCATCCCAAGGAGGTCGAGGCCAAGACCGCCGCATCATGCGTCGACCAGGGGGACTCCCACTTCTCCGACCCGACGGAAGCCTGGGCGGTCGAGACCAAACCGGCCTCGCCCACCAAGCCGTCCGACGGTTAGGCCCCGGTTGCCCGCAGCATCCAGGCGGTCTTCTCGTGGATCACGATCCGCCCGGTTATGAGGTCGGCCGTCGCGACGTCCACCGCATCCTCCGCCACCTTGACGAGGGGGCGAGCCGTCCGGGCGATCGCCTCGTGACCGGCCGCGAGATTCGCGACCATCTCCGCGGCATCCTGAGCCGGGCCCTTGTCCTGGACGGAGGCCAGTTCACGGAACTCGGCGAGGCTGCCCGGCGAGGGCTTCCCCAGCGCCCTGATGCGCTCGGCGATCTCGTCGACGGCGTCCCTCAGTTCGATGTACTGCGTCTCGAACATCGTGTGAAGCTGCCCGAAGGTCGGGCCGGTGACGTTCCAGTGGTAGCCCTGGGTCTGGGTGTAGAGCGTGTAGGTGTCGGCGAGGAGCTTGGAGAGACCCGCCACCAACGCGGTGACGTCCTGAGCTCCGATGCCGAGGTTCGGTTCGTTCTTCGCGGTCATGGTTCACCTTTCTGATAGTCGTGTGTCATCCTTCCCTCACCCTAACCCTTGCGGACCCAGAGGCATTCCTTCAAACAGCGTCACCGACCCCGGGGAATCGTTGCTGTATCGTGTCCGTTTCCTCCTGGATGCACACAGGCCCTGCCTGCCATGATCTGAACCATGACCGTTCCCACCGGATACCGGCTCATCGACCTGCCGCGCGAGCGCAAGGAGGAGATGGTCGAGGTCGACCAGTGGGCCTTCGCCTTTGCAACCCGGCCCGACGATGCCGACGCCCTTGCCGAGTGCTTTCCCTTCGATCGAGGGAGGGCTGTCGAGATAGCGGACGCCTCCCGGGGCGCCGTCGGCTCCCTTGCCGCCATCCACTCCTCCTTCGGATTCCAACTGCGGGTCCCGGGAGGAGGCGTGGTCCCAACGGCCGGACTCACATGGGTGGGGGTCCACCAGGGCCACCGGCGTCGCGGCCTCCTCAGGGCCATGATCACGGACCACTTCGCGCGGGCCCGGGCCCGCGGGGAGGCGCTGAGCACCCTGTATGCCGCGGAACCCCCCATTTACCAGAAGTTCGGGTACGGCTTGGCGACCCAGGACGTCCGCATGAAGATCGACCGCAAGCCCGACCTCAGGGAGGTGCCGGGCTCCGATGACCTCGCGGTGGCCCTCGATACCGCATCGATCGACCGGCACGGCCCGGTCCTCCGCGCGTTCCAGGCCGACTTCACGAGGCCGGGATCGACAACGGTCATCCCAGATCCCCTTCTGAACAATCTGTTCCTCGACACCGAATCGGCCCGGGAGGGTGGGGAGCCGCTGCGCTTCGCGACCGTCCTCGACGGAGACCGGGTTGTCGCTTGGGCCCTGTTCCGCCGGAAGGGTGAGTGGAACGAATGGGACCCCAGGGGCGTGGTCAACGTACCCGCGTGGGGTGCCCATTCGGCCGCGGCGACCCGTCGACTCTGGTCCGTCCTGACGGACTTCGACCTCATGATCTCGACCCACGCCTGGCTCGTTGCCCTGGACGACCCCCTCCGCCACCTTCTTCTCCACGAACGCGGACAGAAGCCCGACCTCCGAGACAACACCTGGCTCCGTATCCTCGACGTAAAGTCCACCCTCGAAGGACGAGGCTATGAGGCCGATTGCGATGTGACCGTAGAGGTGACCGACGCGATCATTCCGGAGAACGCCGGGAACTGGCGTGTTCTGATCTCGGGGGGAGAGGCCACGGTCACCCCGGCCGAGGGAGTGAAGGCCGATCTGTTGATCGGGATACAGGAACTCGGCGCCGCCTACCTCGGGGACACCTCGATCGAGGCCCTCACCCGCGCAACCCTCGTCACCGAGCACACTCCGGGGGCGGCCCATTCCCTCGGCCGCGCCATGGCTTCCTCGATCTCCCCGGTCTGCAACATTGGCTTCTAGAACGAGATGTTGCTCACGGGCGAGACGGGGGATCGCATGGCCAGGCTGAGCGCATGGAGCGATCCAGGCGTCCGCTCGTCGACGAGCGCGGCATTCTGAAGCGACTCGAGCGCGTTTCCTCCGAGGTAGGCGGCGCCGAGTTCCTGAATGCTCAAGCCCAGGTCCGCCGGATCGCCCACGTCCCCGATACGGGTGACCTCAGCCGTGCCGCCATCAACCCGGATCCGCCAGACCCCGGCATTGTCGGGAAGCCGGGCGTCCGTCAACTCGATAGTGACGTCACAGTCGGCCTCGTAACCGCGTGCCTCGAGGGCGGCCTTGACGTCGAGGATCCGAAGCCATAGGTTGTCCCGCACGGTCGAGGTCAGCGATCGCTCATCGATGATCATGTGAAGGAGCGGATCGTCGAGGGCGATCTTCCCCGCCTCCGTGACATCCATGAGGTCGAGATCGCTCAAGACGGTCCAGAGGCGGTGGGTCGCCGCCGCGCTCACGGACCCCCAGAGATTCACCTTCACGATGCCCTTGGGATTCCCATACTCCCTGCGGTCCTTCCGCTGGAAAAGCGCATACGCCTTGGGGGTCTCCCCGTCATAGATCATCAACATCCTCAGGCGCTCGAATCCGTCCCGCTCCCCCTCAAGGTCGAGGAAATGCTCGTGGAACAGCCCTTCGGGAATCTCCGACAACGACCCCGGTCGAAGTCGGGCCGCCTGAACAGCCTCGACGATGGGGGCGTGGCGATCGATGTCGGCGCTTTCGAGCCTGACCGTCAAGGCCTCGGACCCCGGGATGGGCCGGAGCTTCACCCTTCTCTTGATCCTTACTCGCCTCTCGCGCGCGGCGAGGCCATAGCCGAATCGCTGATAGATCGCCGATTCGGCCGCATACAGGATGCTTATGGCCTCGCCCCGGGCCCGGGATCGCTCGAAATGATCGGCGACCATCGTGGTGAGGAGACGGCGACGACGATGTCCCGGATGGGTCCCCACCCACGTCAGGCCCGAAACGGGAATCGAAGTCCCCCCCGGCACCTTCATGTGCAAGGCGTGGGACGAGTGAGCCGCGACGAGCGCCCCCACTTTGCCTCGCGAGGGATCCGCGATCTCGATTCCGCGACCCCGCTCCCAGGGGTACATGTCCAGGAAGCACTCGGCGAATTTCTCCTGCGCTTCGAAGGCGAAGGCCCAGGCGGTGATGTCGAAGGTCTCGATGTCGCGGTCTCTGCTGAGGTCGATGAGGCGATATCCGCGGGGAAGGGTGGGGGTTTTCGGTTGCTTGGTCATCTGATTCATCATGCCCCGTCGATCGCGAGGAGTCTAATCGAGCAGGATATTCGGGACATTCAGGACGTTGGTCTAGCGTCCCGCCTCGTATTCCGAAATCTGGTCGATGCGCCTCTGGTGACGCTCGTCGCCGCCGAAGGGCTCATGGAGGAAAGCCTCGACGATCTCCAGGGCCTCGTCGAGGCCGTGCTGCCGCCACCCTAATGAGACGACGTTGGCGTCGTTGTGGGCGCGGGCCAATGTCGCCGTCTCGACGTTCCAGGCGAGGGCCGCCCGCACCCCG
Organism: Demequinaceae bacterium; assembly: GCA_016933155.1. Lineage (GTDB taxonomy): Bacteria > Actinomycetota > Actinomycetes > Actinomycetales > Demequinaceae > JAFGBM01. The sequence goes on from JAFGBM010000009.1 coordinate 67,436, forward strand.
ACGACCTTGTTCGCCGCGATCTGCTCGCCGTTTCCGGATCCCCCCAAGACGATCCCGAGCGACCCCGGATCAGCCACGACCGCCTCCCCCGCCGAGATGCAGAACGAGGGGTAGTCGTCCCCGGGGTCGTACGACAGGGCCCCGTGATCCACCACCTCGTGACCCTCATCCCGCAACCGGTCGAGAAGGATCTGCTTGAACTCATATCCGGCGTGATCCGAGGCGATGTGGATGCGCATGGCGCCCATTGTGCCAGCCCGCCCGGGCCCGAGCCACTGCGCCACCCGGGCTCAAGCCGCCCTGGCCCTCGCCTAGGCTGAACCCATGACTCCCGCATCCGCACCCTCGGGCATCGATCCCTCCCTCTTCTCCCCGACCGTCCGCCCGGGTGACGACTTCTTCCGGTACGTCAACGGCCCCTGGCTGGAGACTCACAGAATCCCCGACGATCGGGCCGCCGATGGGCACTTCCATCGGCTTCACGAGGTGGCCGAGGAACAGGTCAAGTCGATCATCGAGGACGCCTCCCCGGGTAGCCAGATCGCCGACCTATATGCGTCCTTCATGGACGAGGACCGGTGCAACGCCCTCGGGGTGTCCCCCCTCGCGGCGGATCTCAACTTCATCGAGGCCGCGGACTCTCCCGAGGACCTCGCCCGGGTCTTGGGGGAGCTCGAACGGTTTGGAGTCGCCGGGGTGATCGGTCGGGACGTCTGGGCGGATTCGGGTGACCCCGATCGGATGGTCCTCTACCTCGGCCAGGGCGGGATCGGATTACCGGACGAGTCCTACTACCGTGAGGACCAGCACGCCGAGATCCGCAGCCGGTACGTCTCCCACATCGACCGGATGGCCGACCTCGCTGAGGACACCCTCGGGAAGGACACCTTCTCCGGAGCGGGCATCCTCGCCCTCGAAACCACCCTCGCCACCCACCACTGGGACATCGTCAAGTCCCGTGAGCTCGACCTCACGTACAACCCGACGACCCTAGGCGAATTGGATGCCTCGGCCCCCGGATTCCCCTGGCGGGTGTGGGCCGACGCCATTCGACTCCCAGCAGAGGGACGCGACAAACTGGTCGCCCAACAGCCCTCCTTCCTCGAGGCCCTGGGGCAAGAGTGGCTGAAGCAGCCCTTGGAAACCTGGAAGGAGTGGCTCCGCTGGCGGGTGGTCTCCTCTCGCGCGCCCTACCTCACCTCCGAGATCTCCCGGGCGAACTTCGACTTCTACGGCACCGTCCTGTCCGGGGCGCCGGAGCAGCGTGCCCGATGGAAGCGCGGGGTCGGGCTCGTCAACGGCGTCCTCAATGAACTCGTGGGGAGGGAATACGTCGCCCGCCACTTTCCGCCGGGACACAAGGCCCACATGGACGAAATCGTCGGCAACCTCATCGAGGCGTATCGGCAGTCGATCACGTCGCTCGATTGGATGACGGAGGCCACCAAGGCGAAGGCCCTCGGCAAACTCGACCTGTTCGTCCCCAAGGTCGGGTACCCGAGCAAGTGGCGCGACTACTCCGCCCTTGCCATCGATCCGACAAGCCTCGTCGGGAACATCCGACGCTCGTCGGCCTTCGAGGAGGACTGGGACTGGGGGCGGCTCGTCAAGCCGACCGATCGCGAGGAATGGTTCATCGGCCCCCAGGTCATCAACGCCTTCTACAACCCCAACGGGAACGAGATCGTCTTCCCCGCCGCGATCCTCCAACCGCCCTTTTTCGATGCCGACGTGGACGATGCCGCCAACTACGGCGCGATCGGTAGCATCATCGGACACGAGATCGGGCACGGGTTCGACGATCAGGGGTCGAAGTTCGACGGGAAGGGACGCCTCTCCGAATGGTGGACCGAGGAGGATCGGGCGGCCTTCGGCGAGCGGACCCGGGCCCTCATCGAGCAGTTCGACTCCTATTCGCCTGCCCAGCTCGGGCCGGAACACAAGGTCAACGGAGCCCTCACGGTCGGCGAGAACATCGGCGACCTCTCGGGGGTGGAGATCGGCCTCAAGGCGTACGCCCTCGCCTGCGGCGGATCGGTTGACGACGCGCCCGTCCTCGACGGTTTCACCGGCCTCCAGCGGTACTTCCTGGCCTACGCCAATTCCGAGCAGACCAAACGGAGGGACGAGGCCCTCATCACCCAGATCAACTCCGACCCGCACGCACCAGAGGAGTTCCGCATCAACGGGGTCGTCAGAAACATCGACTCCTGGTACGAGGCGTTCGGAGTGGGGCCGGACGACGCGCTGTGGCTTCCCCCTGAGAGCCGCGTCGGCATCTGGTAGACGCTAGACCGCGACGTCCCACTTGAGGACGACGGGGTGGTTGTGGTCCGAGTTGTCGAGGACGATGTGGGCGGCGTGCTGGGGCTTGGCTTCCTGCCGGTAGAGGGCCTGACCGGGCAGGTACCTGGCCTCGTAGCGGGCCTCGACCGCCTCGGGCGAGCCGAAGATCCCGGCGTCCCGCACCTTCGCGCGGGCGATGGTCACCTCCTCCGGCACGTGAAGATAGACGGACAGGTTCCACCAGTGCCGGAGTTCGGGACGCAGGAGGAAGACACCGTCGAGGAGAAGGGTGCAGTGCGGGGGCACGAGGACGGGGTCGGATTCGATGGGGGCGTCGGCATGAAGGTCGAACACCCGCGTGCGTACGGCCTCATCACCCCGGGAGAACGGCTTGAGGAGGTGCTCCTCGAGTGCGGCGTGGTTGAACGAGTCGTAGTAGTAACCGTGGGGCGAGTCCATCCCTCGGGCGATGCGGACCTGTCTCGGGTTGTGGAATCCGTCGATGGACACGCGGAGGGTCGGGCGGGAGAGGACGTCGGCCAGCCGATGGGCGAGCATCGTCTTTCCGGCGGCATCGGGCCCGTCGAAGGCGATGAGGGCTCGCCCGGACCGACCGATCATTCCGATCGTCCGACCTAGATCTTCGATGACCCCCATCTCCTCATGGTACTCAGCACCCGGCGGACCCCCTAGGGGTAGGCTCGTCGCGTGAAACAGGACTGGTTTGCGGGCGACCCCCGCACGAACAAGGAACGCATGCTCGCGGGGGACGATTACCTCTGCATCGACGCGGAGCTCCACGTGGGACTGGCGAAGGCCGCCCGCGCCGCCGCCCGATTCAACGCGGCTTACGGAGAGGATCCCGACGCCGCCCAAGCCCTCCTGCCTGCGGTCTTCGGGAGCATCGCCCCCGACACCTACATCCGCGCGCCTCTATATGTGGACTACGGCGTCAACATCACCATCGGTTCGGGCTCCTTCGCCAACTTCGGCCTCATCGCCCTGGACGTCGCCCCCATCACCATCGGGGACGACGTGTTGATGGGACCGAACGTCCAACTCCTCACCCCGAACCACCCGATCGACCCGGATCGGCGACGCGACAAACTGGAGTCCGCGGCCCCGATCACCATCCACAACAACGTCTGGCTCGGGGGTGGGGTGATCGTCGTCGGGGGGGTGACGATCGGCGAGAACAGCGTGATCGGGGCGGGGTCCGTCGTCGTCAAGGACATCCCCGCGAACGTCATCGCCGTCGGCAACCCCTGTCGGGTGGTCCGGGAAATCTGAACACCCCTGGGCACCATTGCTGGTCTTGGTTCCGGGGTCGCATGCTGCGGCTGCTGCCGTCGTTACCAGATGTTCATCACCAGGCTGGATCATTTGCGAGCGGGCGACGCTATCGTGAAAGTGTCCACTCCCGATTGGAGACCGACCGTGACCCACCCCCGTCTGCGCGGTATAGCCGCCCTCGCCCTGTCCCTCGTCCTCGTGGGATGCTCGTCATCCGGGGCCGCACCGGACGGCCCCGGCCCCGCGGCGGGTCCCATTCCGGATCCCTGCGCCCTCCTCGATTCCACACAGATCGAGACCATCACTGGTGTCTCGTTTCAGGAGGGGGTCTTCAATACCGACCTCTCCACGGACTTCCAGTCCATCTGCGACTGGCATCCGATGGATGGAGCCTTCCCCCTTGTCCAGGTCCTCGTGTCTCCCGGCGCGTCCACCGTCGCAGCTCAGCGGGAATCGGCCGAGTCCATCATGGGGGCGACGGTCGACGTTTCCGTCACCGGCGGGGACAATGCCTACACGGTCGCCGGGGGAAGCATCCTCGGGATGACGGTCGACGACTACTTCGTCCAGGTGGCCTTCATGACATCCGACCTCTACGACGTCTCGACGATGACGGGCAATCTCGCCGAGGTGGTTGCCGCCACGCTCTAGGCGTCCGCCTGCTCGGCGGCAAGCCTCGCGTACAGCCCGCCGGCGGCTAACAGTTGCCGGTGGTTCCCCGATTCGACGATGCGACCCGCCTCGAGCACGTGGATGACGTCCGCGTTCCGGACCGTCGAAAGCCGGTGGGCGACCGTGATGGTTGTCCTCCCCCGTGAAGCCTCGTCGAGCGCGGCCTGAACCACTTTCTCCGACATCGTGTCGAGGGAGGACGTCGCCTCGTCGAGGAGCAGCACCTCCGGGTCCTTGAGGAGCACCCGCGCGATCGCGATCCGCTGCTTCTCCCCGCCGGAGAGGCGGTACCCCCGCTCCCCCACCACGGTCGCGTACCCGTCCTCGAAACTCGTGATGGCGTCGTGGATGTTCGCAGCGCGGCACGCGGCCTCGATCCCGGCGTCGGTCGCATCGGGCTTGGCATAGCGGAGGTTCTCGGCGATCGTGGCATGGAAGAGGTAGGTCTCCTGGCTGACAATCCCGATGTGGTCGACGACGGACTCGTGCCGGAGCCGCCTGACGTCCTCCCCGCTGAAGAGCACCGCGCCGCTCGACGCCTCGTAGAGCCTGGGCGCCAGATACACGATCGTCGTCTTCCCCGCCCCGCTCGGCCCGACGAACGCCACTCGCTGCCCCGGTTCGGCGACGAACGACACCCGATCGAGCGTCGGCCGGGAGCGCCCCGAGGCGTCCGGGTACCGGAACGTCACGTCCCGGAACTCGACCCTCCCGACCGGGCCGGGCGCGTCGGCCACCCCGACGGCGTCGGCCGCGTCCTCGATCGCCGGGACCAGGTCCAGGTACTCGAAGATCCGCGCGAAGAGCGCCCTGGACGTCTGGATGTCGAGCGCGACCCGCATCAAGGACATGAGGGGGAACAGGAGCCGCCCCTGGATCGCCGTGAAGGCCACGATCGTGCCGGCGGTGATCCCCGCGCCCGCCCCTCGATCCATGAAGATCCCCGCCGCGAGGTAGATGACGGCGGGCACGCTCGAGACGATGACAGTCACCATCGCGAAGAACCACTGCCCGCTCATCGCCTGACGCACCTGGAGGCGGATCTGGTTCGCGTTCTCCTTCGAGTACCGCTCGGTCTCGAAGCGCTGCCGGTTGTAGGCCTTGCTCAGGAGGATGCCGGAGATAGACAGGGTCTCTTGGGTGATCGAGGTGAGCTCGGAAAGGGATTCTTGGGTTGCGGTGGCGATGCGGGCCCGGATCTGGCCGACGCGGCGTTGGACGACGACGAGGACGGGCATGACGACGACGGCGATGAGGGTCAGGCGCGGGTCGAGCACGAGCATCGCGGCGAGCGAGGCGGCGACGGTGACGGTGTTGCCGACGATCGACGTGACAGTCGAGGTAAGGACGCCGGAGACGCCGCCGACGTCGTTCTGGAGCCGGGATTGGATGACGCCGGTTTTGGTTCGGGTGAAGAAGGCGAGGTCCATCGATTGGAGGCGGCGGAAGAGGGCGACGCGGAGGTCACCGGAGACGCGGTTGCCGACGTTGGAGGTGAGCCAGGTCTGCCAGACCCCGAGGCCCGCGGCCAAGAGATACAGGCCGACCATCACCCCGACGAGGACGGCCAGGAGGTGGAGATGGGGCCCCGATGAGTCGGCCGGGAAGAGCGCCCGGTCGAAGATGCGCTGGACGACGAGCGGCGGAGCGACGGTGAGCGCCGAGGACACAACGACGAGCACCGCCGTGACGGCGATCCGCCTGCGATACGGGACGAACATGCGGCCAACGCGCCGCCACAGGTGCGGAATCCGCGGCGCCTCGGCGTTGGCCTTGCGCTGGGCCTCCTCGTCGAGGCGCATCCGCCCCCGCCCGCCACCACCGCCGAATGCCATGGTGTGACTCTAGCCGGGGCCCCTGAGAAGGCGACGCCGGAAATCGGGGACATCACCGATGCGTCTGACAACAGGTGGTCCCTAGGGTGGGACGCGAAGGAGGAAATCATGGCTGAACGCGCTGAGCCGTTGATCGAGCGGACGTGGTTCCGGAACGCCCTCGCGGCCCTGTTGATCGTCCACGGGGTGATCCATGCCCTCGGGCCTCTGGCGAGATGGGATCTCGTCGAGTTCGAGGACATCGACGGCGTGCCCACGGTCGGGATATCGGACACGCTGGCCGACGCCCTAGGGGTCGTCTGGCTGATCGCCCTCGTCCTGTTCGTGGCCGCCGGAATAGCGGTGCTGCTTCGCCGCAAGTGGTGGGTGCCCGTCTCCCTGATCGGCGTCGCGATCTCGCAGGTGTTGGTCGTGCTGTGGTGGGAGGGGGCCTGGCGCGGCACGATCGCGAATGCCCTGGTCCTCGCCGTGGTTTGGGCGACGAGGACCAGGGATTCGGACTAGCCTCCGACGGGGTTGCCGGACCCGGTGTGCTAGTTGTACTCGACCTGACCCGCCCAGATGAACGAGTAGTCGAGATCCTGCTGCTCGAACGACCGCGACCCGATCACCGCGTAAGCGTCGACTGGCCCGGAGGGCTGAGCACCGCACCACCGCACACGCTCGAGCGGGCCCACGCCCAAGTCATACATCCCATGGGTCGAACCGTCCGAAAAGTTCACCTCGTTGACGCCCCAGATCTGGGTCGCCGGGTCCCCCGTCCAGGTTCCGTCCGTGTCCTTCATCGATTGCGCCAGAAGGGCGTGCCCCACGATGACCCCGTCCTGGACAAGGACGGTCCCGTACGTCAGGTCGATGTCGGTTGACCACATCTTGAGCATGTCGGTATCGGACATGTCTCCCTGGCGGTCCACGACGTTCCATTCCATGCTCCAGCCCGTGCCCTGGACCTGGGTCACGGGGTTGTAGTAGGACGCGGCCTCGATCGCCGTGCTCGAGTAGCTGACAGAGACGAAGAACTTCCCCACCAATTCGGTCAGGCTGCGATCGATCTGACCGTCCTCTCCGATGAACCATACGCCGTAGCCCCCAACGTCGTTCAGGAACGCGCTGGTCGGCTTGATCTCGTAGGAGGGATCGAGGAACGTCGGATAGACGGTGTCCGGCTTGAGGATCCGCGCGGTCGCCTCGTCGAAGACCGGGTCGACGTAGGTCCCCGTCACCGGGTCCCCGCAGGCCACCACACCCGAGGGTGCGCCGGGGGTCGAGGGCGGGGTTGCATTTGTGACGAGGCGGAGGACGTCGTTCTCGGTGATGACGCCTCCCGCCGGGCCCGTGGGAAGCGGGTCGAGGACGTAGATCCCATCGACTTGCTCCTCGGGCGTGGGAGAGACCATGGGCGACGGGCTGACGGATGGGGATGGAGAGACAGAAACGGTCGGGCTTGCGAAGGGGGTCGCGTCGCGCGAGTTCTCCACGACCGCGTAGGCGCTGACGGCGATGACCCCCATGACGGCGGCCGTGGTCCCCGCCACCGATGCCTGACGGGCGGCGCGTCGGCGCTTGACCTTGCGGGTCACCTGGTTGTCGTATCTCCGGGCGAAGGACTCACCCGATCCCAGCGACGAAGCGTGATCGTCGTACCCGCTGGTAAGCAGGTCGCGAAGGTTGTCGTTGCTCATGAGAGCTCCTTACTTGATAGAACCGGGCTTGGGGGTGACGACGAGGGACCGCTCAGGGGCGCGCTCCCAGTCGGCGTCGACGGATAGGTGAGCGGAGAGACGCTTCGATGCGTCGGACAGGTACCGCTTGACGGCGCCCTCGCTGATGCCGAGGCGTTCCGCGATCTGGGCCACCGTCAGGTCGTCGAAGAATCGGAGGACGATGCAACTGCGCTCGCGGGGTGAGAGCGTCAGGAGCGCGCGGCGGACATCCACCTGGGCGTCGATGTCCACGACGTGTGGGGTGGGATCCACGGAGCGTGTGAGTGCCCGCCACGTGGATGACTTCGCCCGTGCCCGGTCGATGAAGACCGAGGGGATGGCGCGGCGGACATAGGCCTCGGCGGCGGCGGCGTTCTCGAACCTCCTCCCCTTGCTAAAGGTGCGGATGAGGGCCTCCTGAACCACGTCCTCAGCGTCGGCCGAGTTCCCTGTGAGGAGGCCCGCATAGGCCACGAGCAGGTGGGATCTCTCCCTCATCACGTGTGTCAGAAGCGGTTGCCACGCGGCCATACAAACCTCCGTCGTTGTATCGTGCCCGTCAAACGGAGGTCGCACCTTTTTCGTTGGGGGCGGGGCCTGATCGCCGCATGATCGACACGAAGCACGAAGCCTGGCTCGGCCGTCGATGCAGCCGAGCCAGGCACGTGACAAGCAACTACTTCTTGACGGCCTTCTTCGCCGTCGCGCCGGTCTTTTTCACGTCGGCCTTGACCTGCTTGGCCGCGCCCTTGGCCGCCGTCTTCTTGGCGGTGACGGCCTTGCCTGCGGACGCCTTGGCAGTCGTCGCAGACTTCTTGGCGTCGCCAACGGACTTCTTGGCTGAGGTCTTCGCCCCCGCCGCGGACTTCTTGGCGGCACCGGCGGACGCTTGGGCCTTGCCCTTGGCGTCCTTCGCCGACCGCTTGAAGATATCCATGATTCCCATCTGTTCTCCCTTGGTCTTGCACGAATCTCGAGTCGACGCTTGTCGACCGCTGAACACGGCACGGGGCAGGCCCACGCGAGCCCGACCCCACGCAATCGGCAGCTTCGCCCGACGTGCTTCCCATCACGATACGACGAGACGCCGGGCCCGCTGACGGGGTTAGCCTACGCCACCGAGGGCACCCAGAATGGCACGTCGATAGGCCTCCACATCTGCCCCATCCGGGGCCCTGGGCACCTCGACTTCCTCCACGGCCTCACGCGCGACGGCGAGCGCCGCGGTGGCCGCGTGGGCGTACATGACCTCCGATGGGAGGCGGGGCTGGTTCGACCTGCGGATGGGCCAGAGTTCCTCGTGCGCGGTGCCGATCGCCCGCGCTACCCGGTCGACGACGCTGGGTCCAATGACCCCGTCGGGGGAGCCTCCGTCGTCGACTTCGTCGTTGGCGCTGGGTCCCATGGTCAGTCTTTGGGGAGGCCTTTCTCGCGCTCCACCCGCAGTTTGGCTTCGGCGTCGATCTGCTCGGCCACCCCCTCGGCCTCCATGACCTCGTTGCCGGTGACCTTTCCCATGATCTCCCTGGTCTTACCGGCGACCTCCTCCGCGACATCCTTCATCTTGTCGATGGCTCCCATGGCGACTCCCTCTCGGCTAGACCCACTCGTGGTTCCAGGGTATCCGCCGAAGCGTACAAGCGTCAGCCCACCGATGCGGGGCACCGGTGCTACTGACCCGCCTCATCCGGTGGTACGTACTCCCAGACTCGGACATAGTCCACATAGAAATAGTCCGGCAGGGCCGCGTCCTCGATGGGCCCGACACCCCACTCCTCGGCCCCCACCCCGAAGTTGCCGATCTCCTCGCTGAGGATGACGTAGTTCGGCTCCTGGGAAACGCCTCCGGCATCGGTCCGCCACGTCTCCACCTCGTCGACGAAGAAGACGTACTCGTCCGGGTACCAGTCGAGGCGGATGACGTGCCAGCCGCCGTCGTCGAGCCCGGCACCCGTGACCGTTTGGCCCGTGCCCTGGTGATACTCGCCATACCCGTCCCAGTGAAGACCGTGCGAGGCCTGATCGATCAGCCATGCCTTCTCGATGATGTCGATCTCGGTCCCGTCCCGGCCTGAGCCGTCGACGCCGCCCTGGTTGGTGTTCCAGAGCCAGAAGGCGCACCAGTGGCCCTGCTGGGTCGGGAACCTGAGCCGAGCCTCGAATCGTCCGAAGGCCTGCTCGAAGAATGACGTGTACCCGGGCTCCCCGGTCGTGACGGTCCCGGACGAGAAACCTTCCTCCTCCCGCGCGACGCGGATCACGAGGGCCCCGTCCTCGATGTAGACGTTCTCCTTCTTGAAGTTCCTCCGCCAGGGGGCCTCCGGGTAGTAGTCCTCGTGCCGGTCCGGAACCCACCACTTCGTCGTGTCGACCTCCGGGCCGTCGAACTCGTCGCTGAACGTGAGATCGCCGAAGGTACCGCCGGGCGCGATACCCGTCGGGCTTGAAGATGGGGCCGGGGCGGTGGTCTCGCCCGTGGACGTACAGCCGGCTAGGGCTGCAGCGACAACTAGCAAGATTGGCACACGAATCATGCCCTTATCGTGTCACTCACCTTTCGTTCGAGAATTTCACCCCGATCGACCCCGGTAACGGCGCCCCGCAGGGTCCCTGCCGGGGTGCATGCAGAATCACGGACTCGAAGGCGTGATAGAACCCCGTGATCACGAGGAGGGAGACCCATTCGATCAAGCCAGCGCGCCCAGGCCAAGCCCATCACCATCCACGACGACGCGTGGATCGGGGCGGGAACCATCATCATGGCCGGGGTCACGATCGGTGAGGGCGCGGTCATCGGAGCGGGCTCGATCGTGACGAAGGACGTCCCAGCGAACACGATCGCGGTGGGGAATCCGGCGCGTGTGGTGCGTACCCTCGAGGAGCCTGAGGCGTAACCCACGAACGGGACCGACACGATCACCGCGTCCGTGAGGTCGTGCAGCGCCCCCCGCCGGGAGGCCGAGGTCTCAGATGAAGAGGGTGGTGCCGGACTCGTGCGCCTCGCCGAGGAACGTCGCGACCCCACCCAGTTCGACCCCGTCGATGAGATCCGTGGCGGCGATCCCCAAGAGGTCCATCGTCATGGTGCAGCCGATGAGCCGGGCCCCCGAAGCCTGCGCCGAAGCGATCAGGTCGGGGAGCGAGTCCACGGAATGCTTCCGCATGACCCTCTTGATCAGTTTGGTGCCCATCCCCAGCATGTGCATCTGCGACAGCTTCAGCTTGCGGGCGCCGCGGGGCATCATGCCGGAGAACATCCTCTCCATGAGGGCCTTCTCCGCCGGGGGCGGGTCCTCGCGGCGCAGGGTGTTGAGCCCCCAGAAGGTGAAGAACATCGACACCTCCTCGCCCATGGACAGGGCACCGTTGGCGATGATGAACGCGGCGATCACCTTGTCGAGGTCTCCGGAAAAGACGACGAACGAGGTCTTGTTCTTGACGGGCCCGGCCGGTGTCGCAGAGATCGCGGCTCCGCCCTTGCGGAGGGTCGCGACGTATCCCGAGCCCTCGGGGGCGATGTCGACCAGCGCGTGGCCGTTCCTGCTGGCCCAGCTCGGTGCGTCAAGTGCGAAACCCGCGTCGGAGACGTGTACGACCACGTCGTCGCCGGGCTCCATCCCCTTCATCGTCTCGGCGAGCCTCATGATCGGACCGGGGCACGCGAGCCCCGTGCAGTCGAGGTCGACGACGGTGTTCGTGGCCGGGACCGCAAGCCCGAGGCTCGCCTCCTCCGCGTAGGACTCCATCGGCACCGGGAGGTCCTGCCCGGGGACCTCAACCTCGTGCCAGGCCCGGAACGTCGTCGACCCCCCTGAAAGCGTCGACACGTCGGCGAACCCGCGCTGGACCAGGATCCGGTAGGCGAGGTAGGACCGGAACCCGACGGTGCAGTAGAGGCGGAGGGGGATGCCCCGGTCCCAGCCCTCCAGGGACTCGCGAAGCTTGCCCAGCGGAACATTCTCGGCGCCGGGGATGTGCCAGACATTGAACTCGTCGGGCGAGCGCACGTCGATGATGCGGGCGCCCTCGGTGGCGGCCGGGAAGTCCTGCGCATACCAGAGGCGGATGTCGCCGCGGAGGACGTTGCTCGCGACGAATCCGGCCATGTTCACGGGATCCTTGGCGGAGCCGAACGGCGGCGCGTAGGCGAGTTCCTGGTTCTCGAGGTCGTACACCGTGAGCCCGGCCCTGATGGCGACGGCGAGGACGTCGATGCGCTTGTCAACGCCGTCGAAGCCACATGCCTGGGCGCCGAGCAGTCGGCCGTTGGCGGGGTCGAAGAGCACCTTGAGGTGCATCATCGCCGTTCCGGGATAGTAGCCGGCGTGCCCGGATGGGTGGACGTGGACGGCGCGGTAGGGCACACCCTGAGCGGCGAGTTCGCGTTCGGTGGCTCCGGTGCCGCCCGCAACCATGTCGAACACCTTCACGATGGAGGTGCCTTGGGTGGAGACGTACTCGGTGTCGCGGCCGCAGATGTTCTCGGCGACGACGCGGGCTTGTCGGTTGGCGGGCCCGGCAAGGGGGGCCAGATACGAACCAGGCAACACCGTGTGGGGGGTTTCGACGACGTCTCCCGCGGCCCAGATGTGTGGGTCCGAGGTCCTCATGTGGGTGTCGACCTTGATGCCCCCGTGGTCGCCGAGGTCGAGCTTGGCGGCCACGGCGAGGGCGGTGCTGGGGCGGACGCCGGCGGCCAGGAGCACCAGGTCGGCCGGGATCGTCGCGTGACTCGTGAGTTCGACGGTGACGCCGCCGTCGTCCCGTCCGACGAAGGCCGCGGCGGCGGTGCTGAGGTGGAGGGCGATGCCCCGGCTCCGGAGGTGCTGCTCGACGGGGACGGAGATCTCTCGGTCGACGGGCGGGAGGATCTGGTTGGCGAGTTCGACGACGTCCACCCGGACCCCGCGGTGGTGGAGGTTCTCGGCCATCTCGAGCCCGATGTATCCCGCGCCGACGACGACGGCCCGGACGGGGCCGCGCTCGCCCTTCGCCTGGGCCGCGAGGGCCTCGTCGATGCGCGCCTTGATGCGGTCCATGTCTCCGAGGCGGCGCAGCACCTCGACGCCCGGGTGGTCGATGCCGGGCAAGGGTGGCCGGAAGGGATCCGCGCCCGGGCAGAGGGCGAGGGCGTCGTACTTCTCGGTGTACTCACGTCCGGTGTCCACCTCACGGACGGTCACCGTGCGGGCTTTGCGGTTGATCGCCGTGACCTCGTGGGCGATTCTGACGTCGATGTTGAGGGACTCGCGGAGGCTCTTGGGGGTCTGGAGGACCAGCCGGGAGCGGTCGGCGATGACTTCGCCCACGTGATAGGGCAGGCCGCAGTTGGCGAACGAGACGTGATGCCCGCGCTCCAGGACCACGATCTCGGCGTCCTCGTCCAGCCTGCGCGCCCGTGCGGCGACCGAGGCCCCAGCGGCGACTCCTCCTACCACAACGATTCTCATGACGCCCATCCTAGCCTTATACCCTGCCGGGTATTCAGTTCGAAGGTCCCAGGCGACCGAGGGTCTCCCGCAACCCAGTCTCCGCCTCGTCCCCGAGTTTCCGGAACGCGGGCCGCAGAAACGGCTCGACGAGCTTCCAGATCCCTTTGAACGTGAAGTCGGCCTCGTAGATGACTCGTGAACCCTTGCCCGACGACTCCACGGTGATGGTGTCGACCGCCACGACGGTCTTGTTCTCGCCCCGGAGCCGGATCATGGACTCGCGTCGCTCGATCACCTCGTAGGTGAGCTCGGTCTCCCGGCCACCGAACTGCGTCCGGTTGTGATAAAGGGTGCCCACTCCCCCGTCGCCGGAGATCCGAGTGGTCTCGATCGTCCCCGGGTCCCATTCGGTCGTCGTCGTGAAGTCGCTCAGGTAGGCGAAGGCCGTCTTCGGGTCCGTCCCAACCGTCACCTCTCGTCGTAGGATCATGCGCCTCTCCTCTCCTCGGATGCTTCACTCACCATCCTGAACGCTGAAAGACCCCTAGGGAATACCCGGATGTCCTGGCAGAGTTGTAGGCGTCAAGGAAGACTCGGACCTGTTTCTGTCCGGAGGGGAGAAGAACATGCCGAAAGCGAAGACCTCGAGGGCCAAGGGCGAGGGGTCGCGCCCGACCGTCGCCGTGATCGGATCGGGCGTCTCCGGCCTCACCACCGCCTACGTCATGCGCACCTCCCATGACGTGACCCTGTTCGAGGCGGACTCGCGGCTGGGCGGCCACGCCCATACGCACGACGTCCGGACCTCCGACGGCGAGACCCTGCCCATCGACTCGGGCTTCATCGTCCACAACACCCGGACCTACCCCAACCTGCTCCGGCTGTTTCGGGAGTTGGATATCGAGACCAGGCCTACCGAGATGTCCATGAGCGTCGTCTGCCAGGGGTGCGGGCTCGAGTACGTCGGGGCCCGGGGTTTTCGTGGCCTTTTCGCCCAGAAGCGGAGGCTCGTCGACCCCAGGTTCCTCCGGACAATCGTCGAGGTGCCGCGCTTCCACCGCCGGGCGAGGGCCCTACTCGCCAGCGGAGACCCCGAGGACCTCACCTGGGGCGAGTTCTTGGAGCGCGGGCGGTTCTCGGAGTACTTCGTCCGGCACTTCGCCGTGCCGTTGGTCTCCTGCGTGTGGTCCTCCGGGGATGAGGACACGCGCGCCTACCCCGCAGCCCACCTCTTCCGGTTCCTCGACCACCACGGGATGCTGCGGGTCGCCGGGTCTCCACCCTGGTACACCGTCGTGGGCGGCTCGCGCACGTATGTGGAACGCCTCGTTGCGACCCTTTCGGACGTCCGAGCGGGCACCCCCGTCACCGCCGTCACCCGCCGCGCCGACGGCGTCGAGGTCCGCACAGCGGACAAGAAGTCGTCCCGCTTCGACAAGGCCGTCATCGCCACTCACGCGGATACCGCCCTGGAGATCCTCGCGGACGCCACCCCGTCCGAGCGGGCCGACCTGGCCGCCGTCACGTACTCCGAGAACCACACCTGGCTCCACACGGATGGCTCGGTCCTCCCCCGCCTCGCCCCCGCCCGCGGCTCCTGGAACTACCGCAAGGACGCTTGCGACGCCGAACAGAGACGCGTCCTCGTCAGCTACTGGATGAACAACCTCCACCGCGTCGAAGCCCCCGACGACTTCATCGTCACCCTCAACGCCGAAGGCCGAGTCGACCCCGGGAAGGTCATCGCCAAGATGACCTACCATCACCCGATCTTCACTCTCGAGGCGGTCGCGGCGGCGGCCCGGCTGCGGGAGGCCGGGGGCGAGAGGCTGGCCTTCGCGGGGGCCCACCTCGGATGGGGATTCCACGAGGACGGCTGCAAGTCCGGGGTGGACGCGGCCCGACGGCTCGGAGTGACTTGGTGACGCAGGCCATCGACCTGCCGCCCCTTCCCGCCCTCGTCATCGGGAAGATCCATCACATCCGGCACACGCCCTTCCGGCACAAGTTCAAATACCGCGACTACCACTGGCTCGTCGACCTCGACGATCTCCCCCGGTACCGCCGGCCCCTCCGCTGGATCTCTCGGTTCGACGAGCGGGATCACCTGGATCGGGGCCGCCTCGGCGGTGGCATCCGGGGAGACATCGAGCGGTACTTGGGCCACCGGGGCGTGACCATGGAGGCGACCGACCGCGTGATCATGTTCGCCCATCCCCGGGTGCTCGGCTACGTCTTCAACCCGATGTCGGCGTTCTGGATCCTGACGCCCGAAGGTTCTATCCGCGCCATCGTGTTCGAGGTGCACAACACCTATGGCGACCGGCACGCCTACCTCCTCGACCCCGACGACAAGGGCCGGGTCACGGTCGACAAGGACTTCTACGTCTCGCCGTTCAACAAACCCCAGGGCGTCTACACGATGCGGGTCCGGCTCGACCCGAAGGTGGTTTCCATCGCCATCCGGCTCGACCAGGACGGGGCCAGGATCCTCGACGCAAGCGTGACCGGGAAGCCGAGGCCGGCAACCCCCCGAACCTTGGCGGGAACCTTCGCCCGGCTGTCCCTCATGCCCCAAAGGGGGACGTTCTTCATCCGGGTCCATGGCATCTGGCTGTGGATCCGGCGCCTGCCCGTCGTCTCGCGCCCTCAGCATCCCCTGGAGGCCGTCCGGTGAGTTCGATCGCCCAACCACCGTGCCTCGACCACGCTGAGGCACGCCCCTGCCTGCGCTCCCGTGTCGCCCATCGCATCTCCCACCGCATCATGCGCGATATCCCCGTTAGGGTCGAGCTCACGCCCGGCGGAGCATGGGGCCAGGAGGTCTTCGGGACGGGTCGCGAGGGGGAGGCCCCAGCCATCGAGATCGTGCGGCCGGGGGCGTTCTTCGCCCGGCTCGGGCATCAACCCAAGATCGGGTTCGGCGAGGCTTACATGGCCGGGGATTGGCGGCCGGCACCTGGGGTCGACCTGTCCGACGCGCTCGTTCCGTTCGCGGCCCACCTCGCGACCGCGGCATCGGGGACGCTGCAGCGGCTCCGGACCTTCGTCGAGAAAAGGGTTCCACGCCGCCACCGGAACACCCTCCGTGGCTCCCGACGGAACATCGAAGCCCACTACGACCTCAGCAACGACCTCTTCCAAGCCTTCCTCGATCCCAGCCTCACCTATTCGTCGGCCCTCTTCGACGACTCCCGCCCCTGGTCCGAGCAGTCTTTGGAGGAGGCTCAACTCAGGAAGGTCGACGCAGCCCTCGACCGCGCGGGCGTCGGGGAGGGCACCCGGCTCCTCGAGATAGGCACGGGGTGGGGGACGCTCGCGACCCGGGCCGCCCAGCGAGGAGCCCGCGTCACGACCCTGACGCTTTCCAAGGAGCAGGCCGCCCTGGCCGCCGACAGGGCCCGCGCCGCTGGTGTGGACGACCGCATCGACCTGCGTCTCCAGGATTACCGAGAGGTCGAGGGGCAATACGACGCCATCGTCAGCATCGAGATGATCGAGGCCGTCGGGGACCAGTATTGGCAGACGTACTTCTCGGCGATCGACCGGCTTCTCACCCCCGGGGGCACGGCCGTAGTCCAGGCGATACTGATGAGCCACGACCGGTACCTTGCGACCCGACGGTCGTTCTCGTGGATCCAGAAGCACATCTTCCCCGGCGGTATCATCCCGTCGATGCAGGCCATCGAGAGGTGCGTCGGACGGACCTCAATGGAGATCACCGACAGGCATCACTTCGGCTCGTCGTACGCGGAGACGCTTCTTCGGTGGCGCCGAACGTTCGACGCCAACTGGGAGCGGATCCGCGAGTTCGGATTCGACGACGAGTTCAAGCGGATGTGGGAGTTCTACCTCGCCTACAGCCGGTCGGGTTTCATGACCGGATACCTGGACGTCGCCCAGGTGCGGATGACGAAGGAGGCAGCCGAATGAGGTCGTGGACACGCAGGATCCCGGGACAGCGGGTGTGGGTCATCGGGGCATCGAGCGGGATCGGGGCGGAATTGGCCAAGGAGTTGGACCGCCTCGGGGCTCGCGTGGCGATCACCGCCCGACGACGGGACAGGCTCGAGCAGATCGCGGGCGAATCGATGGAGATCGTGCCCGCAGACGCGGCAGACCCGAAAGCGATTGTCGCAGCTGCGAAGACCGCCTCAGAAGCACTGGGCGGCCTCGACACCGTCGTCTGGTGCGCGGGGTACTGGCGACAGACCGATCCCGGCAACTGGGACACGAAGGAGTTCGCCCGACACGTCGAGGTCAACCTCCTCGGCCTCAACGCCGTGCTCGGGGCGGTGCTCCCGGGGATGGTCGAGCGCGGGCGGGGCCACCTCGTCGGTGTCACGTCCGTCTCGGGCTACCGGGGCTTCCCCGGGGCGGAGGCGTACGGTTCGACGAAGGCCGCTCAGATCGCGTTGCTCGAGTCGCTTCGTGCATCGCTCCGTCGCCGAGGAGTGCGGGTCACGACGGTCGCGCCCGGCTTCGTCCGCACGGAAATGACCGCAGTCAACCAGTTCCCGATGCCGTTCATCATCGACGCGGACAAGGCCGGACGCATCATCGCCCGGGGACTCCGCCGGGGACGGGCGGAGATCGTCTTCCCGTTGCGCATGGCCATAGCGATGAAACTCGCACGGCTCCTACCGGTCCGCTGGTGGGCGGCGATGATGGGGCCCAGGAAGCCGAGGCCTAAGAAACCCTAGCTAGCGCCCCCTACTGGTCGCCCTTGCCCTCGTCCTCCTTGTCGCTCCAGGTCTCCTTGGCCCGCTGACCGATCTCCTTGGCGGCGTCGACGCTGACCTCGGCGACATCCTTGGCTGTTGCCGCGACCTTCGGGGCGTACTCCTTCGTCACCTCGACCGTCTTCTCCGCGGCCACCTTCGCGCCGTGGGCGACCTTGGGCCCGTACTCCTTCGCCACCTCCGCCGTCTTCTCCGCCGCCACCTTCGCGCCATGGGCGACCTTGGGCGCGTACTCCTTCGCCGCCTCCGCCGTCTTCTCCGCCGCCACCTTCGCACCTGCGGCAATCTTCGGCGCGTACTCCTTCGCCACCTCCGCCGTCTTCTCCACCGCCACCTTCGCGCCGTGCATGACCTTCTCGCCCAGGCTGTCGTCCGTATCGGCGTCCTCCTCCTGCAGGACGTCCGCGAGGGTCTCGTCTATCTCCTCATCGCCCTCACCCACGTCTTCGCTGATGTCGTCGGCATCCGTCTTCATGTCGTCGTCCATATCCACCCTCCGCTTCCGTGTCACGGGACGAGCATCACGCCCCACTCTTGAGGGTACGCCTGCCACCTATGGCAGGCGAGGCCTCGGTGGATGCCCCAGGAAGTGGGGACCACCTACCGCACGATCCCGGACAAGCGCCCAGAATTCGTGCCCTCCTCGCCGTGCGCTTCTCCACAGCCTGTGTCAGGCTTGACCTATGGGGATGTTCGATCTATCCCGGCCAATGGAGGCCGTGGACACGACAGCGCTGAAGCCCGCCCGTTTCAAACTCTGCGCCGGTCGATTGCTCAAGGCGGCCACCCTCCCGCACGTCTGGGGCGAGATTGGTTCGGCGATCGATGTCACGTTCAGTTCGGACGAACAGCGCGAGGGCTGGGATGACTGGATCGCTGTGGTGCACCGGGGCAGGATCATCGGGTGGGTCAGTGCGGAAGGAGAGCAGACACGATCGCAGTTGCGCGCCATCCGCGATCACGGATTCGAGGTGGTCGCCACCGCCGTGTTCGAGGACATCCAGGGCGTCCTCTCCCTCCGCATCTACGTGCCCAAGACCGCCGCGCTGACCTCGTGGCTGGAGTGGCACCGACCCACGTAGTGGTCGATCAGGGAAATACCCCGGACGACGGAAACGTTGGGCCCACGTAGGGTTATCCCATCGACCAATGAAGGAGCGGCACATGACCGACATCGACCAGTTGTTCAACAAGATTCCGATCGACCAGGTCGCAACCAAGCTCAAACTCAAGCCGGATGTCGCGGTCAAGGGTGTCGCGGCCGCGCTACCCGCGCTTGTGTCGGGCCTCGCCGCGAATGCCAAGGACACCGACGGCGCCGCCTCGCTCCTCAAGGCGCTCCAGACCAAGGACCCGAGCGTCGTCAAGGGCAAGATCGACCTTGGTGCGATTGACCTCAAGGATGGTCGGAAGATCGTCAAGAACATCTACGGAAAATCCGCACCCAAGGTCGCCACCAAACTCGGTGCCGCGTCCGGCACGGGAGCGAGCAAGATGAAGAAGCTCCTTCCGCTCCTCGCGCCCCTGGTCCTCGCGCTCATCGCGGCCAAGATCGGCGGCGGAAAGAAGAAGACCTCTGGCAACGTGCTCGGAGACGTCCTCGGAGGCATGCTCGGGGGAAGCGGCGGCGGACTGGGAGACGTGCTCGGCGATGTGCTCGGCGGAGGCTCCAGTTCTAGCGGTGGGCTCGGCGACGTCCTAGGCGGGGTTCTCGGGGGCGGCTCTAGTTCAGGCGGCGGCTTCGGCGGTCTGGGTGACCTGCTCGGCGGGCTGCTCGGCGGAGGCAAGCGATAGTTCATCCCAATCGCTCGCAACTTCCCGATGGATCACACCTTGCCCGCCCCGCCACCTGCCCGATAGGCTCCGAGGGCGGCTCAAGGCAGTGCCGCCGAGGATCACAACCGCAGCGAAGGAGCAGCGATGAGCGACGAACAGGTCATGTTCACCCTGAACCCCGATGAAGAGGTCAAGAACTGGTACAACATCGCCGCAGATCTGCCGACGGCACCCCCGCCGCCGTTGCACCCGGGAACGAAGGAACCCATCGGCCCGGAGGACCTTGCGCCGCTGTTCCCGATGGACCTGATCCTCCAGGAGGTCTCCCAGGAGCGGTACGTCCCCATTCCTGAGCCGATCCTCGAGGTCTACCGCACGTACCGACCGTCGCCCCTCTACCGTGCGCGTCGCTGGGAGAAGAAGCTCGGGACTCCCGCCCGCATCTACTTCAAGTACGAGGGAGTGTCCCCCGTCGGCTCCCACAAGCTCAACACCGCAATCGCGCAGGCGTACTACAACTCCATCAACGGGGTCAAGAAGATCACCACGGAGACGGGCGCTGGCCAGTGGGGCACCGCTCTCTCGTATGCGTGCTCGCTGTTCGACATCGAGTGCGAGGTGTGGCAGGTGGGTGTCAGCTATGACGGGAAGCCGCAGCGTCGCACCCTCATCGAGGTGTTCGGCGCCACTTTGCACCGTTCGCCCTCACGCCTGACCGAGTCCGGCCGAGCCTTCCCCGAGGGCCACCCCGGCTCGCTCGGCATCGCCATCTCCGAAGCCGTGGAGGTTGCCGCCCAGGACCCCAAGGCGAACTACTCGCTGGGCTCCGTCCTCAACCACGTCCTGCTTCACCAGACGATCATCGGTGAGGAGACCCTGATCCAACTCGCCAAGGCCGGCGAGGGGGCGCCCGATGTGGTGGTCGGTTGTGTCGGCGGTGGATCCAACTTCGGGGGGCTCTCCTTCCCGTTCATCCGGGAGAATCTCACCAAGGGCGCCAAGACTCGCCTCGTTGCTGTCGAGCCGACGTCGTGCCCCACGCTGACACGTGGCGAGTATCGCTACGACTTCGGCGACACCGCGGGCTTGACACCGCTTCTGGTGATGTACACGCTGGGGCATGACTTCGTGCCCAGCCCCATCCATGCGGGTGGCCTCCGGTACCACGCCATGGCACCGCTCGTCTCCCATGTGGTCCACGAGGGCCTCATGGAGGCCGTCGCCCTCCACCAGAGTGAGTGCTTCGAGGCCGCCGTCGAGTTCGCCCTCAACCAGGGAATCGTCCCGGCGCCGGAATCGGCCCACGCCGTGGCCCAGGGTCGCCGCGAGGCGCTCGAGGCCAAGGAGAAGGGCGAGGAGCGGGTCATCGTGATCGGCCTGTCCGGCCACGGCCTTCTCGAGCTCGGTGCCTACGAGAAGTTCCTCAGTGGCAATCTCGAGGATGACCCCTTGAGCGAAGAGGACCTGGCCAAGTCGATGGCGGGTGTGCCCGAGATCTAGGCGGATACGGATCGCTTGACGGACTTTGCACTGCGGGCTGGTTCTTGGCCGTCAGGCTGTTCCTGACCGCCCGACTGTCCCCAAGCCGTCAGGCTGTCCCTGATTGCCCGGCTGTTCCTGACCGCCCGGCTGTCCCTAAGCCGTCAGGCTGTCCCTGACCGCCCGGCTGTCTAAGAGCCGCGGCATGACATTCAGGCGGCGAGGTTGTAGTGGTGTCGGCCGCCGATGCGGGGGGTTTGGGTGGGGTCGATCGAGCGTGGTGGGATGAAGCGCACCACGTGATCCAGTACCTCGATATCCCAGCCGTCGCGGTGTATTCGATGGTGACATCGCGAGCACATCAGTACACCGTTGTCCAAGTCGGTGGGTCCGGTGTCTCGTTCCCACCAGCGAATGTGGTGGGCTTCGCACCACGAGGGTGGGGCATTGCACCAGGCGCATCCGCCGTCGCGTTCCACCAGAGCCCATCGTTGGGCCTGGGTGAACAGGCGTCGGGAACGTCCCCAGTCGAGGATCTCGGACTTGCCTCCGAGGACTACTGGGATGATTTCGGCGTCCGCTGCGGCGCGTCGGAGGGCCCCCGCGCTCACCGGTTGAGTCATGCCGTCGATCTCCCCTACCCCGAGCCCCAACTGAAGGTCGGCTAGGTTCATGCGCACGACGACCGTGGTCTTCACGCCACTGGTGGCGTGCGTGCAATCTAGGGCGTGCTTGCACAGGTCGCTGAGGATGTCGGCCCTCATTTGCCACGGGGTCCTAGGATCCGAATCCGGATCCTCCCGACGGGCCTTCAAAGCCCACCGGACGCCCGCATCCAACACCGCCTTCACGGGGGCAGCGGCCAAAGGAGTGAGCCGGGCCGTCAACGTCACCATGCCATCGGTGTCGTCTCGCACGGTGACACAGCGGGCCTCGTGCTGACGTTCCTCCCGCTCCTCCCACGCCTTCGGATCCGCGAAGGCCTGAGCCTGCCACACCAGTTTCCGAACCTGATACAACGACAATCCCGGTGATTTCGTCAACGCCTTCGAGAAGAGGCGAGCCGTCCGTTCCACATCCGGCAAACCCGCCATTGCCCCGGTGAACAACGCCGCAGCATCAACGCCGATCTGCCGCTCCCGCACCGCAGCCGCCAACTCCCCCCGAAACCGTCCCATGGGGGTGGGCTCGGGGACGGCCGCCTCTCCTGCGGCATCGGCCCCACCCCCAGGCCCAACCCCAGCTTCACCCCCACGGTCCCTTGAAGCAACCGCATCAGCCTCAGCGAGAAGCCCACCGGTAGCCAAGAGCCGCTTGGCCTCAGCCACACTGCCACCTGTCGCCTGAGCCACCAACTCCTGAGCTGAACGAAATCCCCGCCGAGACGCCAAGCCCGCCCC
Organism: Demequinaceae bacterium; assembly: GCA_016933155.1. Taxonomy (GTDB): domain Bacteria; phylum Actinomycetota; class Actinomycetes; order Actinomycetales; family Demequinaceae; genus JAFGBM01. The sequence continues at coordinate 90,054 of JAFGBM010000009.1, forward strand.
GACGTCCGCCGCATCGGAGCGTCGGTGGATCTCGGCAGCCACCAAAGCCATCAACACGTCCGCATCCCGTCGCACCCGGGCAACACCATCCGACAACCGGAGCAACTCCTCCTCCGGAAGCCTGACAAGGTCCACCCCGTCCCGGGCACACACGGTCTCGGTGTCCCGGTGCAACGAGTCGGTCTGGAAACTCATACCGTCTATTCCATCACTACCCTCTGACATGAATATCCCTAATAGACGTATATGTGTAGATAAGGCAACGGAACGCAACCTGGGGACATCGGTCCCCCTAGGGGCCGCCGTGTGCCGACCCCCTGCACCCCGACCCTCTGCACCCCGATCCCCTGCACCCCGACCTCCTGCACCCCGGCACCCGTCCGAGGCCTAGGCGCGAGGCAGCCCACCATCCGCCGGAATCCGCACCCAGGTGGGGTACTTGGGCAGGCGCCCGTCTCCCGACGACTTGCGTATCAGCCTGCGCCCGAGCCACGGCAGCACGTAGACGACGTAGTACCGGACCTCGCCCGCAACCTTGCCCACCACCCTGCCCACACCCCTGCGCATCGGCCCCCTGCGGGGGGCGTCGTCCGCGTCCACGACGGGCGCGGGGGTCGGCACCCCCAGCGCGGTCAGCACACGGCTGGCAACGCGCTCGTGTCCCAGCGGGTTCAGGTGCAGCCGGTCCGGGGACCAGTACGGCGCCCGCCGCGTCTCCGGGTCGCGGAAGTTGTCCACGAAGGTGATGGTGCGTCGGCCGTCGACCGCGCGCTCGTCGACGAGGCGTTCGGCCATCTCGGTCAGGCGCGTACCCAACTCCCGCATGCGCCGCCCGGCGGGAAGACGCTCGGAGGGGTCCGGACCGCTGAGGAGGACGACGTGCACGCCCGCGGCCTCGCATGCGTCGAGGATGCGCGTGATCAGCGCCTTCATGCGGTCGTCGGAGTAGCCGGGACGCAGCATGTCGTTGCCGCCGCCGTTGAAGGTCAGGTGCGTGGGCGGGGGCGTCAGCGCGAGCGCGGCGTCGAGTTGATCGGTCGCGATGGGAAGGATCAGGCGCCCGCGGACGGCCAGGTTGGCGTACCAGACCTCCTCATCCGGGTGAGCGGCGGCGATGCCCATGGCGACGCGGTCGGCCCACCCGAGCGGCGTCCCGTCCGGACCCTTGTCCCCCACCCCTTCGGTGAAGCTGTCGCCGATCGACACGATGCGCATGGACCCCATCATGCCCCCATGCTTCGCGCGTCCCCAACATCGACAAGGATCCGGACCGACGAGCTCACCCTTGGTAGGTTCTTCCCATGAAGCCCGCGCGGTTCCAGGAGAAGTTCGGGCCGTACGCGCTCGTCGCCGGGGGCTCCGTCGGACTGGGCGCCGCCTTCGCCGAGGGGATCGCGCGACGGGGGGTGAACCTGGTCCTGGTCGCCCGTCAGGAAACCCGCCTCAAGGAAACCGCCGCCCGGCTCCGCGAGACGTACGACGTCGACGTCGTCCCCCTGGCCATGGACCTGGCGGATATCGACGACGTGAGGAAGCGCGTCGGCGCCCTCGACGTGTCGATCGGCCTCCTGGTGTACGACGCCGCCTTCTCCCCCATCGGCCTATTCGAAGACACGAGCGAGGAGGATTTGGCCCTGGCCGTCGCCGTCAACGTCGAGGCGCCGCTTCTCCTTACGAAGCTTCTGTCCGCGCCGATGATTGAGCGGGGGCGGGGAGGGGTCATCCTGATGTCGTCCCTCGCCGGGGGGCAGGGCAGTTCCACCATCGCGACGTACGCGGCCACGAAGTCGTTCAACGCCATCCTCGCCGAGGGCCTGTGGAAGGAACTCAAGCCCCACGGCGTCGACGTCCTGGCCTGCTGCGCGGGGGCAGTCCTCACCCCCGGCTACCTGAAAGCCGAGAAGGTCAAGCCCGCGCCCGGAGCGCTGGAGGCCCCGGTCGTCGCCGAACGCACCCTGAACGCCCTCAGTCGAGGCCGGGGCCCGATCTTCATCCCAGGGGCGACGAACAAGGTCGGCCGGTTCGTGCTCACGCGGCTCCTGACCAGGCGGGCAGCCGTCCGCACCATCTCGAAGAACACCGGAGGCCTGTCGTGAGGATCCTGCTCGGCCTGATCACCCCGCTCGTCGCCTACTCCGTCATCACGCTTCTCCACCTCATCATCCCGGTGAGGCGCACGACGGGCTACGCCAGGAACGACGCGACCGGCGCACTGATGACCTACCGGATCAATGGGAAGTACGTCCTGTGGGCGAGCGTCCTGCTCTGGTTCGCGCTCGGGTACACCGACGTCGTCCCGTACGAGTGGCTGTACGAGACCCGATGGCTGGGGCTGGTGGGCGCGGTCGCCATCGGTTTGGGGTTCTCCTTCTTCGTCGTCCTCAAGTACCCGCCAACCGGCCGGCCCTTCCTGGCCGACCTTTGGTTCGGCCGGGCGAAGGAGTCGCAGCTCAGGGACGGCCTTGTCGACGCGAAAATGTGGTTCTACCTCATCGGTGCCGTCATGCTTCAGCTGAACGTGCTCTCCTTCGCGGCGTTCCACCTCGAGAACGTCGACGACGTCAACCCCGGCTTCCTCCTCGGCTGCGCGATGCTGACCTGGTTCGTCTGGGACTACCTGACGTTCGAGAAGATCCACCTGTGGACGTACGACTTCATCGCCGAGCGGGTGGGATTCAAGCTGGGGTGGGGCTGCCTGGCGTTCTACCCGTACTTCTATGCGGTGTCGCTGTGGTTCGTTGCGGATCGCCCCGACCCCGGTCGTGGGGCCTGGCTGACGGTCCTCTTCGGCGCCATCTTCCTCCTCGGCTGGGTGCTGACCCGCGGCGCGAACCTGCAGAAGTACCTCTTCAAGACCGCGCCCGATCGGGCGTTCCTGGGGATGAAGCCGGAGGTGCTGACCGACGGCAAGAACAGCCTCCTGGCGAATGGCTTCTGGGGCGCGAGCCGCCACATCAACTACCTGGGGGAGATCGTCCAGGCCGTGGCCGTGGCCCTGACCGCCGGCTACTTCGGGGTGTGGGCGGTGTGGCTGTACCCCGCGTACTACGTGGGCCTCCTGTTCACCCGCCAGGCCGACGACGACAAGATCTGCCGGGTGAAGTACGGGAAGTTGTGGGACCGGTACGTGGCGAAGGTGCGGTACCGGATCATTCCGTACGTGTATTGAGTGCGGGTGGGACATCAACTCAAGGTGAGTTCATGGAAGACGGAGCCGACATCGAACATGTGGCGCCCCTTCCGCGTTCATCAGGTCTTCAGCCTTTGGTCAGGAATCGCCAGTCGACCAGCGAGCCAGAGGGCAACCATCGCGAGACCAACGCGTGATTCAGAAAGTCGCCTGGTGCCGGACTCGCCCGTGGCTACAGGATCCAACGGCGATCTAGGTCGGGTTGGCTCGGCGACGCCTACGCGTTCGCGACCGGTTACGGGTGCCCTCGGCACTTGATACTCGTCGAGAGCCGGATGCTGAGGTCGAGTCGGGAGCGCCTGAACCGTGACGAAGTCCCCATGCATGAATGAGCGCGTTGTGCAAAATGAATCTCCCCCGCAAATACACCTCGGCGTCGTCACGTCGATGATAAAAGTGCAAGTACCGTTCATCGTTTCCAGTCCCCGTGTGGTTTCCAATGGCCCCAGCGAAGAACAGTAGCCGCAAGAGAGCCTCCGGATCGCTTGGCTGGCCGTCGGCCACTTCCGAGACGAACTTGGCGAATTGCTCGGCGTTGAAAATCATCCTGTTCATCGCCTGCAACGCATTCAAGGCGATCCTTGCCTGTTCGGGCCCCCCGGAAATCCCCGCAAACTCGTTTTGTATCGCGCCAACGAAGTACTTCGTTGAGTAGCGCAAAACGCCCTCTCGGACAATGTCTTGTGACAGAACGCCGTTTGTCTCAGGGAACGTGCCGCTAGCGTCGACCTTCCTGATTTCCTCAAATAGGCGAAGGAGGTCCCTTGGCGTGTGCCGTGTCAGGTTCAGCAGGTACTGAAAGACGGGGATCTTCTTCGTGCTATTTCGCCCGCCAACGGTGATGCAGTCCGGGAAGAAACCAAGAACATCAACGGCGCTGTCCCCTGCCTCGCGTGCAGCCTTGGCGTTGACTAACTGCATTAGTGGCGCATTCGTCCCACTGCGCCCCGACAGCACACGCCAATCTAGTTCGAGGGACAAGTCATCTCGCATCTTCTGCGAATCGGGCAGAGACAGTGCGATTCTTGAGAAACTGTCATTCCTCATGAGCAGGACAACGCTTCCTGTCGATTCGTGCTGAAGCAACTTCTGGTTCACCGCGTATGCCGCTTGGACTAGGGACGAGAGGCTTTCGTCGTACTTCGCGTCGTTTAGGAAGATGGAGTCGAGACCATCTAGAAGTAGAACGTGCCGGATCCCTGAAAGTGCTTCGCAAACCCAATTCTCGAGGTAGGGAATCAGGTTGAAGATGTTGAGTGAGGGGTTGCTCTCAGTCCGGTAAGTAGGCCCCAACTTCGGAATCGGAATCTCCAACGTAGTCTTAGCAGCCTTAAGAAGCGCTCTACCCTGAGCGTCTCCGACGAATCCGAAATCCCTAAGGAGTTTCGATACCCGCTGCACTTCGCGGTTCTGCTGGATCGAACAGCTCTGGTCCCTGAGAAGCAACTCCAGATAGTTGGTGAGCAGTATGAACTTCCATGCGACAACCGTTCGCTCGGGACCCGCCTCTTGGCCGGTTTGGACGCGCGTTACCTCAGCGAGCGGGAGTGTGGACGCGTCCCTAATCAGCGCGAGGTGATTTCCTGCGGGCTCGGACTCTTGCAGGAACCAGGCCAGTGCTGATTTTCCCGTACCTTTCGGGCCAAGTACGAGAAACTTCCTGCCCGCAACTACACGTTCGGCGGCGCTGTCGAGGTCAACATAACTCCGAAGGAACTCTTCGCGGTTCTCGTGGGCTTCATTGCGCGAATCGCTTAGTCCGAAGTACAACTCTTTGTACGTAGTCTTCACCCCGAACTCCTCGGCGCTAGCCTGCTTCCCCTGTTTCCACAAGTCTCCCACAACACTCGATGGAGCGATGATCGAGCACCTCATTGCGGAAGCATCAATTCGGAGCCTTCTAGGCGCGCAAGCGGTGACCAGTGAGACAGATCGCCCAAATTCGAACACAGGAAGGATGGGGATGAGTACTGACCACCTCATCACCTACTTCAAGAAGCGTCCAGGTGTTGGCCATGACCCTGGCCGTCGGCTACCTCGGGGTGTGGGCGGTGTGGCTGTACCCCGCCAACTACGTGGGTCTCCCGATCACCCGCCAGGCCGACGACGACAAGGTCTCAACGCACCACAGCGACTCTGCGAACGGCAGATCAGTCACAATCACGAATACCGGGACACGCCGATGAACCTACCGAGGTTCGAACGCATGTTCGAGTATTCTTGATAGGGATTAGGCGTCCGGTGCGGCGTAGCGACTACGTCTCGGAAAGTGAATGGATATGGATATCAAGATCGATTTCGACGAAAACGCTTTGCGAACACTCGTGAACGAGCAAGTACAACAGATCACGCAGGATGCTAACAACGACATGGAAGCGCTGTACGCCCGTTGTTCTAGACGACCGCTTGAGGAGATCAAACCCGAACTGAAGGCGGTATTCGAAAAGCGTGGGGGCCAGTTGAGTGAACCCGAACTCACCGACTACGCGCAGCGCATCCACGATGGGGTGAAGATCGTCTTCGAGGTCGACCCGAACGGTCTCAAGGGCATCTGAATTACAGGGCCCGCCCTTCCTTGCCGCTTCGTCAATGAGTCGGTCAACTGCTCCTCACGGTCACCGCTGCTGCTTTCCATCGTCTGCTTCTTAGGGATCGATTCTCCCCTTGTGACGATGGTGCCGGTGTCCACAGACCCAGTACAGGTGGATTTCTATGCATTTCGAAAGACATCCTTGTGACGATTCGGTGGATGTCTCCGCCGCCTGAATGGCTACGCCCCACCTCGGAAGACCGTGAAAGACTAGCCCCATGCCTGGACAGAACCTCACCCGCGCCGAGGCCGAGGCCCGGGCCACCGTCATCGCCGTCGACTCCTACGAGGTCACCCTCGACCTCACCACCGGACTCATGGCCGACCCGCCGACCTTCCGCTCCACGACCGTCGTCCGCTTCGGCGCCCGCGCGGGCGAATCGTCCTTCATCGACCTCATCGCACCCGCCGTCCACTCCATCGACCTCAACGGCGAGGCCCTCAGCCCGGCCCAGCACTTCCAGGACTCCCGCATCGCCCTCCCGGACCTCAAGAGCTCCAACGTCCTCACCGTCGTCGCCGATTGCGCCTACATGAACACGGGTGAGGGCCTCCACCGCTTCGTTGACCCCGAGGACGACGAGATTTACCTGTACAGCCAGTTCGAGGTCGCCGACACCCGGCGCGTCTTCCCCGTCTTCGAGCAACCCAACCTCAAGGCCATGTTCCAGTTCACGGTGACCGCCCCCGACCACTGGCACGTCCTGTCCAACTCGCCCACCCCGAAGCCCGAACCAGTTCCCGACCAGACCGTCACCATCGGCAAGACCAAACGCGGCCTCGCCACCTGGGCCTTCGAACCCACCGGCACCCTCCCGTGCTACGTGACCGCGATCGTCGCCGGTCCGTACCACAAGGTCCCGGGCTCCATCCTCAGCAAGGCCGGCCGCCTCGAAGCGAGCGTCTACTGCCGCAAACCCCTCGCCGAGTTCCTCGACGCGGACGTCATCCTCGACGTCACCCAGAAGGGCTTCGACTTCTACGAGGAACTCTTCGAGATGCCGTACCCGTTCCCCAAGTACGACCAGATCTTCGTGCCCGAGTTCAACGCCGGCGCGATGGAGAACGCCGGCTGCGTGACCTTCACCGAGGACTACGTCTTCCGGAGCAAGGTCCCCGAGGCCCGTCGCGAGCGCCGCGTCGTCACCGTCCTCCACGAGCTCTCCCACATGTGGTTCGGCGACCTCGTCACGATGAAGTGGTGGGACGACCTCTGGCTCAACGAGTCCTTCGCCGAGTACGTCTCCACCCTCGCCACCGCAGAGACCATCCAGGGGCCTGCCGCCTGGACCACCTTCAACTCGCTCGAGAAAGCGTGGGCCTACCGCCAGGACCAACTCCCCAGCACCCACCCCATCGTCGCGACCATCAACGACCTCGAGGACGTCGAGGTCAACTTCGACGGCATCACCTATGCCAAGGGTGCATCCGTGCTCAAGCAACTCGTCGCGTGGGTCGGACGGGAGGACTTCTTCGCCGGCGTGGCCGAATACTTCCGCAAACACCACCGCCGGAACACCACCCTCCGAGACCTTCTCATCGAACTCGAGAAGACCTCCGGCCGTGACCTGGAGGCATGGTCGGGACTGTGGCTCGAGAAAGCCGGGGTCACGACGCTTCGGCCGGATATCGAGGTCAGGGACGACGGCGTCATCACGGGGTTCGCCGTCACCCAGGAAGCACCGAAGGAATGGCCGACGTTGAGGCCCCACCGGCTCGGAATAGGCGGATACGACGTCGTGGGAACCGGGGCGAAGACCAGACTCAAGCGGAGTTGGTTCGTCGAGACGGACATCGACGGCGCCCTCACGGATGTTCCCGACGTCGTCGGCAAACCCCGCCCCGCCCTCCTCCTCGTCAACGACGACGACCTCGCCTACGCGAAGATCCGGCTCGATCATTCCTCCCTCGCCACCGCCATCGAAAGCGTCGGCCACATCGAGGAATCATTGCCCCGCTCGATGGTCCTCGCCGCCGCATGGGACATGACCCGCGACGCCGAGATGCCCGCCCGCTCCTTTGTCGACCTCGTCCTCAAGAACGTCGGCGCCGAGCGCGAGTCCACCATCACACTGATGCTCCTCCGCCAGCTCGCCACGGCCATCGATCTATACGTCGAACCGAGGGCCTCGCGGGTGACGTGGGAGCGAACGGCCGACGCCCTTTGGACGCTGGCGAAGGAGGCGGCGTCCGGCAGCGACAACCAACTCCAGTTCGTTCGGGCGTTCGCGGGGAGGGCACACGCCGAGGCGCAGCTCGACGCCGTCGAGGCCCTCCTCCAGGGGACAGCCAAACTCGAAGGTCTCGCCGTCGACACCGACCTCGGTTGGGACCTCCTCATCGGTCTGGTGGCCGGCGGCCGCGCAGGAACGACGGAGATCAAGGCCATGCTGAAGAAGGACGCGACGGCGTCCGGGGAGCGAAGGGCGGCCCATGCTCGGGCGGCAATTCCGACGGCCAAGGCCAAGCGGGCGGCGTGGGACGCGCTCATCAACGCGCCCGAGGGTGCGGACCTGCCGAACGCCCTCCAGTCCGCGACGACGGCCGGATTCAACCACGTCCACGACACGACCCTGCTAGAGCCCTTCATCGACGACTACTTCGGGATGCTCCGCCGCGTCTATGAAACCAAGACGAACGAGATGGCCACCAACCTCATCGAAGGCCTCTATCCCGTGCTCCACGCCGGACGCGTCAAGGACCTCCAGGACAGGACAGACGCGTGGCTCGAAGCGAACAAGGATGCCCACCCCGCACTTCGGCGGCTCATCATCGAGGGCCGGGATGGGGTCAGGCGATCACTCACGGCCCAGCACTTCGACACGAACGACTTCGGTGCCACCAACAGCTGGCCGGAGCCGCCGCTCAGGAAGTAGTCTCTTGAGGCGACCGGGCGAAGGCCCCCCGAACGGCCAAGACAAAGAGCCACAGCGCGAATGGCATTCCTCCGGCCCAGAACACGATCGGCATGAAGAAGAAGCTCCACGGGATGAAAGCGACCGCCGATGCGATCCCGAGGTAGGTCAGGATCGCCCGCCGATTCACCGGAACCCATCGGAATCGCACGACACTTCCATCGCTCTTGTGGCGAAGGTTCCGGGCGGTGAGAAGGACGAACAGCGCATACAAGCCGAGGGCCATGAGTTGTCGTCCCCCGCTGATCGGCCCACGCTCCTCGGTCTCCACATTCGCCAAGGCGATGAATAATCCGAAGAGAACGGTGAGACAGGCAACCAAGCCAATGATCCCCAGTCGTGTGGGCATCACGTCCGCCAGTGTGGCGGACTTCCCAACCCGACGCGTCAGCCTGATGGTCCCCCAAACCACGGGAACCGAGGCGACCAGGGCGAGCGGTGCGATCCACGGGGCGCCCTGGGAATAGTGCCCGGCCGATTGGAAGGCGAACAGGATCAGCACGACCCACGCTGCCCGCGAGCCAAGCCGGCGAACACGGGGTGGGAGGGCGGAAGCGAGAGTCGGCGACTCGACCATGATCTGTTCGGCAAGGAGGATCGGCAGGATGACGGACATGAATGGGTGCCAGACCATGGAGATGACGAGGAGCTCGGGAACCTCCACGAGCCCGGTACTGACGATGTCATCCCATGGCTGATCCCACAGCACGTGGGTGATGTAGAACTCGTAGAGTCCCATGACCACGCCAGCGCACCAGAGCGCCAGCAGGGTTGGCCGCTGGTTGACGCGAAGCACGATCGCGGCCACCAACAGCGTCTGCGCTCCGTATACCGGGACGAGCAGAATCCACTGCGGCGGGAAGACCAATCCCCAGGGGGCCGAGGCACACGTGACCTCGGCCAACCCGATAGACAGGACCGTGATGAGGAGGGCCGCAGTCCAGCGTTGTCGACTCACAAATACCTCCAAGGACCGGTTGCGATCGAACTAGGCGTTGCTGAAATCCTAGTTGTTCGCCGCGGCTCGCCTCTCGACACGAAGGACGCAGGAGAGCATCGAGTCTTCGGTGTACGGCATGGACGCGGAGTAGTCGCCGGATTCAAGCGGCGTGACACCGGTGACGTCATCCTGGACCAGGCCGACCGTCTCCCCCTCGTGGTCGATGAACGCGACCCAGACACGGTAGTCGACGTCGGCGCCGGTGGGGTTGGTCAACGTCCCCGAACCGACCCAGGTCACGCCGTCGCCCTCGCACGAGGAGGCCACGATGTCCGTGAGCGCGCCCACGTAGTCGCCCTCACCCTGGGAGTTGTCGACGTCGACGAAGACGTTGCCGGGGTCGAGAGGCGTGTGGTTGGGGGACGGGGAGGGCCCGGTCGACGGAGGGTTGGACGGCGGGGTCGGCGTCGCCTCGCCGCCCGAGCCGAAGCACCCGGTCAAGACGAACGGGAGGATCGCAACCATCAGGACCTTGCGCTTCATGCCTGCTCTTCCCTTCGACGCCTGGACAAGAAGATCAGGAGTAGCCCGGCGGCCACGAGGACGGCGGCCACAAGGGCCTGGGCGGCCACGTCGTCGCCGGTGCCGGCAAGGAATCCATGAGGTCCGGCGCCCACGGCCCCGCTCGCCACCACGGAGACCGACATCACGGACTGGCCCGAAGCGACCACGGAGAGAGTCTTGCCCGGCACATTGAGGTCGGCCAAGACAATCGAGTAGGTGACGAGGCATGTGACGGATTCACCGGGAGCAAGGGTGACGTTGACGGCGTCGCACGCGCTCGTGTCCGCGCCCGCAAGCGTCGAGGCGAGCTGCGTGTTGAAGAGCGTGACGTTGCCCGTGTTGGTCGTGACGACGGTGAAGGTTAGGACGTCGCCGACGGCGTTGTAGGTGGTCGGGTCGACCGTGACGACGACGCCGATGTCGGGGTCGTCGAGGGTCGCGACGGTGACGGTGTCGGTGTCGGTGACGTCCGGGCCCGTGGGCGGAGTGCCCGTCACCGATGCCGCGTTGACGATGCTTCCCGCGTCGATGTCGGCCTGTGTGGCCGTGTATTCGACCGTGCACGTGGTGGTCGCCGCCGGTGCGAGCGTGACCGGATCGCACGTACCGACGAAGCTGGCGCCGGGGAGGGACTCGGCCATCGTGACGTCGGTCAAGGTGACCCCGCCCGTGTTCTCGGCCGTCAGGGTGTAGGTGACCACGTCGCCGACGTTCACGTTGCTAGCGCCGGTCGTCTTCGTGAGTTCGATGTCCGCGACACCACCGGTGGTCAGGGTGACGGCGTCGGTGTCGGTCACGTCGGGGCCGGTGGGTGGGGTGCCGACGACGGAGGCGCTGTTGACGAGGCTCCCGGCGTCGATATCGGACTGGAGCACGACGTATTCGAATACACAGGTCGTGGTCGCCGAGGGGGCGAGGGTGGCGGGGTCACACGACCCCACCACTGTCGCGCCCGCGAGAGCCTCACTGATTTGAACGCCGGTGAGGGTCACGTTTCCGGTGTTCTCCGCTTCGAGCGTGTAGGTGATGGTCGCACCCAGCGCCAGGGAGTCAGAGGTCGTCTTGGTGAGCGAGATGCTCGGGCTGACCGTGGCGGTCAGGGTCACCGTGTCCGTGTCGGTGACGTCGGGGCCCGACGGGGTTGTGCCCACGACCGAAGCGCTATTGGTGAGGGACCCGGCGTCGACATCGGTTTGCGTTGCCGTGTATTCGAACGTGCAGGTCGTCGTCTCGGCCGGAACGAGGGTGACCGGGTCGCAGGTGCCGACCACAAAAGCGCCAGCGAGGGCTTCACTGATCTGGACGCCGGTGAGGGTCACGTTCCCGGTGTTCTCCGCTTCGATCGTGTAGGTGATCGTGCCACCAGCAACCAGCGAATCCGAGGTCGTCTTGGTCAGCGAGATGCTTGGAGCTGCAGTCACGGTCAACGTGACCGCGTCCGTGTCCGTCACATCGGGACCGGTCGGCGGAGTGCCGATGACGGAAGCGGAGTTCGTCAACGAACCTGCGTCTATGTCGGCCTGGGTCGCAACATACTCGACCGTGCAGCTCACCGTCTCACCCGGGATCAGGGTGACCGGGTCGCAGGTGCCGACCACCGTGGCACCGGCCAGGCCCTCGGAGATCTGGACACCCGTGAGGGTCACGTATCCGGTGTTCTCGGCCTCAAGGGTGTAGGTGATCGTCCCGCCCGCCACGAGCGGATCCCCGGAACTCTTGCTGAGCGATATCGCCGGGTTCTGAGTGGCCGTGAGCGTGACCGCGTCCGTGTCTGTGACGTTGGGGCCCGACGGGGGTGTGCCCACGACCGAAGCACTGTTGGTGAGGGACCCAGCATCCACATCGGCCTGAGTCGCCGTGTATTCGAACACACAGGTCGTGGTCGCCGAGGGGGCGAGGGTGGCGGGGCTACACGACCCCACAACCGTCGCACCTGCGAGAGCCTCACTGATTTGGACGCCGGTGAGGGTCACGTTTCCGGTGTTCTCCGCCTCGAGGGTGTACGTGATGGTGGCCCCGAGCGCGAGGGCATCGCTCGTGGTTTTCGCCAGGCTGATGGATGGGGCCGCAGTTGCGGTGAGCGTGACGACATCCGTGTCCATCACATCCGGACCGACAGGGGGCGTCCCGACGACAGAGGCACTGTTGGTGAGGGATCCGGCGTCAATGTCGGCTTGGGTCGCCACATATTCGAAGTCACACGACACCGTCGCGGCCGGGGCGAGCGTGACCGGGCCACAGGTGCCCACCACCGAAGCACCAGCGAGACCTTCAGAGATCTGGACGCCGGTCAACGTGACGTTGCCCGTGTTCTCCGCCTCAAGCGTGTACGTGATGGCGTTGCCTGCGGCAAGAGTGTCCGAAGTGGTCTTCGTCAGGGTAATCCCAGGACCGGTGGCAGCCGTCAGAGTCACGGCATCGGTATCGGTCACATCCGGGCCGGTGGGCGGAGTGCCGACAACAGAGGCCGAGTTCGTCAACGAACCGGCATCCACATCCGCCTGAGTCGCCGTGTATTCAAACGTGCAGGACATCGTCGCCGAAGGGGCAAGGGTGACCGGGTCACAAGTGCCCACCACAGAGGCACCAGCGAGACCCTCACTGATCTGGACACCGGTCAACGTCACGTTCCCAGTGTTCTCAGCCTCAAGGGTGAAAGTGATGGTTCCACCGGTAACAAGAGTGTCGGAGGTCGTCTTCGTCAGGGTGATCCCAGGGCCAGTGACAACTGTCAGGGTCACAGCGTCGGTGTCGGTCACATCCGGACCACTCGGGGGTGTC
>JAFGBM010000010.1 GCA_016933155.1 Demequinaceae bacterium
GCCGTCGCCCCATGGTTCCGTTGTCCCGTCATCCCTTCGCGCGACCACCGTTGGCCGTCGTCCCATCGTCGCCGCCTTCTCGCCCCGAGTTGAGTCCTGCATAGTGGTGTCGGGTTGGGGGGAGCTTGACTGATGTCCCCAGGCTGTCGGGTTCAGATGTTTCTCCACATATGCCCATATTTCGGATATGCGTGTCAGAGGGTCATGATGGGATGAGTGGTATGAGTTTCCAGACCGACTCGTTTCGCCGGGGCGCCGATGCCGTGTGCTCCCGGCAAGGAGTCGACGTCGCGAAGCTTCCAGAACCGGACCTGATCCAATTGTCCAGCGATGTGGCCCGAGTGCGACGGGATGCGGACGTCCTGATGGCCGTCGTCGCCGCCGAGATCCGTCGACGATCCGAAACAGTCGGCACTGGAACCGGACTCGCCTCCCACTATGGGTATCGATCCGCCAGAGACCTCGTAGCCCAAGCAACAGGCGGCAGCCTCGCCGAAGCCCGACGCCTCATGTCCGCAGGCGACCTCCTCGCCGATGGAGAGTCGTTGGCTCTCGCCAATGGAACATCGCTGGCTCTCGCCGACGGAGAAACGGCCACGGGAGGCTCACCCACCGGCGACGCTTCTACCGCCGGTGATTCTTCGCTCGCCGAGTCTCCATCGCCGATGACGCGGTTCCGCTCCGATCTCGCGTTGGCGGTGCGAGAGGGGCATATCGGTATCGACGCGGCGGCACTGTTCACCGACGCAATCGCCGCCCTGTCCCCCGCAGCGACCCAACCCAACCTGCCACCCGATATCACCCATCCGGTATCCCCAACCGGTGGATCGGATCCCCGTCACGCCGAACGGACCTATGCCCTGTTCACGAAAGCCCTAACCAAAGCCACGGGACTGCCCCTGTATCAAGTACGGAAACTCGTGTGGCAAGCCCAAGCATTCTCCGACCCTGACGCCTGGCGGCAACGAGAAGAACACCAACACGACTCCCACCTCCTCACCATCAAAGACGACACCGACGGCATGGTCACCCTCACCGCCCGACTCACCCCCCTGGCCGCCGCCCCGGTGCGAGCCGTCCTCGACGCCGGAGTACGGTCAGCCATACACGCCAGACGCGACAACCCCGACACCGATCCCCGATCCCCTTGGCAAATGCGGGCCGACATCCTCACCGACCTCTGCCGACACGCCCTGGACTGCGACCACGCCACCAGCGGAGTGAAAACAACCGTCGTGGTGCGCATGACCCTGGCCGACCTGGAATCGGGATTGGGTCTGGGCGAGATCGACGGAATGCCTCAACCGGTGAGCGTCGGAGCGCTCCGCCAAGCCGCAGCCGACGCCCAAATCATCCCCGCCGTCCTCGGCGAAGCATCCGACATCCTCGACTGGGGACGTTCACGTCGCCTCTTCACCCCCACTCAACGTTTGGCCCTCGTCGAACGAGACGGCGGATGCGCCTGGTGCAACTCCCCACCCACCTGGTGCGAAGCCCACCACATCCGATGGTGGGAACGAGACGCCGGACCCACGGATCTAGCCAACGCCGTCCTGATGTGCGCGCGATGTCACCATCGAATCCACCGCGACGGCTGGAACATCGAGATACACGATCACGTCGTCCACTTCATCCCACCAGCCACCATCGACCCCACCCAAACACCCCACCTCGGCGGACGAACACGCTACGAACTCTCAACTCCAGCCTGAACCCGAGACAGCAACCCTGCTCCGGCCAGCCTCACTCCAACTAGAAGAACCGGCCCAAACTAGCCCAGCGGTCTAGGCCCAACCCCAACCGGCAACCCCAGGCCGAATGAACCCTAGTGCTAAGCCACCCGGGCCACGAGGTGGTCGGCAAAGCCCACGAGCGCCTCGGCCACGCTCCCGGTGGGTAGATCCGCGATGGCGGCCTTGGCCAGCCCGGCCCATTCCAGAGCCAACGCGACCGTCTCCTCCGCAACCTCGTGCTCCGCAAGAGCCGCAACCACGTCGCTCAGGGCCGCGTCGTCGGTCAACTCGCCGTCGATGCGCCGGAGGAGCTCGGCGTCGACCTTGTCCCCACCCTCGGCCACCCGCCGCCGAAGCAACAGGACCGGCATCGTCGCCACCCGCTCCCTGAGATCTGTCCCCGGAGTCTTGCCCGTGACCTTCCCCGTCGACCGAAGATCGATCACATCGTCGGCGAGCTGAAACGCCACCCCGGCCTTCTCCCCAAAGCACGCCATCTGCCGCACCACAGCCGACTCGCATCCCCCGAACATCGCACCGAACCGTGCAGACGTCGCGATGAGCGAGCCGGTCTTGTCGGCCAAAACCCCCAGGTAATGCTCGATGGAGTCCGCGTCATGAGGCGGTCCCACCGTCTCCCGCAACTGTCCCAGGCACAGCCTCTCGAAGGTCTCCGCCTGAATCCGGACCGCCTCCGGCCCGAGGCCGGCCACCACCCTCGCCGCCCGAGCGAACAGAAGGTCCCCGGTCAGGATCGCCACCGAGTTCCCCCACACCGAATGAGCCGAGGGAGCCCCCCTCCTCGTCGGAGCCGAATCCATGACGTCGTCGTGGTACAAGGTCGCGAGGTGGGTGAGCTCGACGACGACCGCCGCGTCGATGACCTCCGGTCGAGCCCCGTCCCCGAGCTGGGCCGTCAACACGGTCAGGGCCGGCCGGAGCCTCTTGCCCCCCGCGTCCACGAGGTGTCGGCTCGTGGCGTCCGCGAGCGAATCCCTCTGGGACACGGTATCCCTGAGCCGCTCCTCGACCAGCGCCAACCGCGGCTCGATCACCGCCCGCAGGGCGTCATCCTTCAGGGGCAGGCTCACGGAACCAGGATGGCAGCGTTTGACGCAAGGTCAAGCACGACCGACGGGACCACCCCGAGGAGGACCGTGGCCAGCGCCGTGATCCCGACGACGAGGGATGGCCCCGTCGACTCCGTGACCTCGACCGCATCCTTGAGGTCCTCCGGCACCGGTGTCAAGAACATCAGCACGATGACCCGCACGTAGAAGAACACCGCAACAACCGCCGCCAGGACCGCAACGACGACGAGCGGCCAGCCCCCGGAGTCGAAGGCCGCCTTGAAGGCCACGTACTTGCCGATGAAACCCGCAGTCAGCGGGATGCCCGCGAACGAAAGCAGGAAAACGGCCATGGCCGTCGCCATCCACGGCGAACGGCGACCGAGCCCGGCCCACTGGCCCAGGCGGGTCGCCTCCGCACCGAGGGAACCGTCCTTGGTCACCTCGCGCACCTGACCGACGACCGCGAAAGCCCCGAGAGTTGCGAGCCCGTACGCAAGCATGTAGAAGACTGCGGCCGACAGGGCCTCGCGTTCAAACGAGGTGACGGCCACGAGGACGAAGCCCCCGTGGGCGATCGACGAATAGGCGAGCATGCGCTTGATGTCGGTCTGGACAATCGCCGCCACGGTCCCGACCAGCATCGTCGCGATGGCGATGGTCCAGAGGACGGGCGCGATCTCCCACTCGAACCGATGCACGGCGAGGTAGAGGAACCGGATGAGCGCCGCAACGGCGGCGGCCTTCGTCGCGGCGGCCATGAAGGCCGTCACCGGGGTGGGTGCCCCCTGATAGGCGTCCGGGGTCCAAGCGTGGAACGGCACCGCCCCCAACTTGAACAGGAGACCCACGAGCGCGAGGACCGTGCCGACGAGAACGAGCGCCTCCCGACCGTGATACTGCACGATCGCGGTATCGATGATGGTGAACGAGGTCGAGAACGCTCCGCCGTATATGAGGGCCGCCCCGAAGAGGTAGACGGCCGACGCGAACGCCCCCATGAGGAAATACTTGAGGGCCGCCTCCTGAGAGAGGAGCCGGCGCCGACGCGACAGCGCCACGAGCACATACAGGGGGAGGGAGATCAGCTCGAGGACGATGAAGAGGATGAGGGTGTCCGAGACCATCGTGAAAAGCATCATGCCGCCCACCGAGAACAGGGCGAGCGGGAAGACTTCAGTCTGGGCGAGGCCCTTTTCGGATGCCTCCCTCTCTTCCTCGGAACCCGGAGCGGCGGCCGCGAGCGGTGCGAAGGCGTCGTCCCCCCCGACCCGCGATGAGAAAAGAAGGATCGCCAAGGCAGCGAAGACGGCGATCATCACCATCCAGATCAGCGAATGGCGGTCGCAGATGATGCGGTCGACGACGACCCTGGTGCCGTCGCCATCGAGGACGCTCCACTGAAGGGCGGCCGTCGCGGCCGCCGCCAGGGTCGCCACAAGGGCGAGGGCCACCTGAAGGCGTCGTCGTATCCACACCTTGGGGTCGGCCGTCTCAATGACGATCCCCAGAACTGCCGCCGCGAAGACGATCAGCACGGGCGCGAGCGGCGCCCATTCGATGATCGGACTCTCGAAGGTCATTCCGACACCTCCACGTTTGCCACCTCGACTACAGGGGCGATGGCCGCCTCCGCGGGTTCGCGAAGCACATCAAGGGCAAGCCCGGGAAGGAATCCCAGAACAAGCAGCAGGGCGATCAGGGGGCCGACCGCGATCTTCTCTCGCCAGGAGAGATCCGGAATGGCCGCGGCCTCACCCTCCGGCCGAGGCCCCGTGAAAACCTTCTGGTAGGCCAGGAGGATGTAGAGGGCGGCAAGGACCGCCCCGGCGGCGGCCACGACGACCGCCGCCCGGGCCCCGTCGAACGAGCCGACGAGCACCATGATCTCCGGCACGAAAGGGGCCAGTCCGGGCAGGGCGAGGGCCGAGAGGCCCGCGACGAGGAAGAAGCCCGCCAGCACGGGGGTGACCCTCTGAAGCCCGCCGAAATCCTTGACGCTGACGCTCCCTCGACGCGCCGCCAGGAAGCCCACCACGAGGAAGAAGGCCCCGGTCGAGAGGCCATGGGCGAGCATATAGAGGGCGGCCCCCTCCGCGGCCGTCTGCCGGAAGACGAAAATCCCGAGGACCATCAATCCGAAGTGCGAGATCGAGGCGTAGGCGACCAGCCGAAGCAGGTCTTCCTGGCCGATCGCCAGCAGCGCCCCATAGATGACGGAAACGACGGCAAGGACGATGATGACCGGGGCCGCCCAGTCCGACGCGTGAGGGAAGAGGGGGAGGCACAGGGTCAGCATCCCGAACGTCCCCACCTTGTCGAGGACGGAGACCAGGAGGGTCGTGGTGCCGACGCGGGCGGTCTGGGCCACGGTCGGCAACCAGGTGTGGAGGGGCACCATCGGCGCCTTGATCGCAAAGGCGACGAAGAAGGCCAGGAACATCAGCCTCTCGGCGTTCTGATCGAGGCTGAGCCCGGTCAGGTTGTCGAGGAGGAAGCCCTGCTCCCCCCCGGGGCCGGCGGCGTAGAGGGCGACCACGGCCACGAGCATGACGAGCCCGCCGACGAGCGAATAGAGGAGGAATTTCACGGCCGCGTAGCGCCGCTGCTCGCCGCCGAACAACCCGATGAGGAAGTACAGCGGGATGAGCATGGCCTCGAAGAGGATGTAGAAGAGGAAGAGGTCCTGAGCGGCGAAGACCCCGACCATGAAGGACTCGAGGAAGAGGATGAGGGCGAGGTAGTTCCCCGCCCGGACGGGATCCGTGTCCTCCTTCCACGCCGCAAGGATGACGAGGGGCGTGAGCACGACGGCGAGGAGCACCAGCACGAGCCCGAGCCCCGTGACCCCCAGGGCCCAACTGGCACCGATCTGGGGTATCCAGGAGTGCGTCTCCCTGAGCTGCGGGATCCCAGCCCGGTCGGGGTTGAACTGGATCGCCATCGCGATCGCGACGGCCGCCTCCACCAGGGCGACGCCGATGGCGACCTCCCGCACCCGGGAGCGCCCCCCGAGCGCCTTGACGAGGATGGCCCCGAGGGTGGGAAGGACGACGAGCGCCGTGAGGTAGGGGAACACTAGAACCACCCCTTCCCATTGATTGCGAGTATGACGATCCCCAAGACGACGACCACCCCGACGAGCATCATCGCGGCGTAGGACCGAACCCGCCCTGCCTGAAGCCGGCGGACGAGGCCGCCGAGGCCGACCGTCCCCGCGGCAACGGCGTTGACCGCTCCGTCGACGACCTTGGCGTCGGCGAAGACGAGCGTGCGGGTGAGGGTCTGCCCCGGGTATTCGAGAAGGACCGAGTTGACGGAGTCCTGGTACAGGTCCTTCCGGGCAGCCTGGACGGCAAGGGAGGCCACGGGCGCGGTCTCAGGGACGGGAAGCAGCGCGTACTGCCGGTATGCCAGGCCGATGCCGAGCGCGACCAGCACCAAGGTCAGGGTCATGATGACGGGGACGGCCAGCACCGGGTCTTCGTGGGTGACGTGGCCCGTCACGGGTTCGAGCCAGGTGACGAACGAGTCGCCTATCGCGAAGATGAGGCCGAGGGCCGCAGAGCCGACGGCCAGGATAATCATGGGGACGGTCATGAGGGCGGAAGCTTCGTGGGGGTGTTGGCCCTCGGTCCAGCGCCCCTTCCCGTGGAAGGTCATGAAGAAGAGCCTCGACATGTAGTAGGCGGTCAGGCCGGCACCAAGCAGCGCAGCGCCGCCGAGCAGCCAGGGCTTCATCCCCTCGCCGATGAACGCCACCTCGATGATCCTGTCCTTCGACCAGAATCCCGAGAAGGGCGGTACCCCCAGGATCGCGAGCCACCCGAGGCCCATCGTCACCCAGGTGACCTTCATGAGGGTCGCCAAGCCCCCGAATCGCCGCATGTCGACCTGGTCCCCCATGCCGTGCATGACCGAACCGGCCCCCAGGAACAGCCCCGCCTTGAAGAACCCGTGGGTGATGAGGTGGAAGATCGCGAATGCGAAGCCCACCGGCCCGAGGCCCGCGGCGAGCATCATGTACCCGATCTGGGAGATGGTCGACGCCGCGAGCACCCTCTTGATATCGTCCTTGGCCATACCGACGACGGCCCCGAACAGGAGTGTGATGGCCCCCACGATTGCCACGAGCAGGAGGGCGGTCGGGGCTCCCGCGTAGACCGGGCCCGATCGGACGATGAGGTAGACGCCCGCCGTCACCATCGTCGCGGCGTGGATCAGGGCCGAGACGGGGGTCGGGCCGGCCATCGCATCCCCGAGCCAGGATTGCAGCGGGAATTGGGCGGACTTCCCGCAGGCGGCAAGCAGGAGCATCAGGCCGATGGCGGTGAGGACCCCTTCGGACGCCGTGGGTGCGGACGCGAAGACCCCCGCGAAATCGACCGAGCCGAGGTGGGCGAACATCAACCCGAGGGCCAGCACGAGCCCGACGTCTCCGATGCGGTTCACCACGAACGCCTTGTTGGCCGCCGAAGCGAACGGCGGATTCTGGTTCCAGAACCCGATGAGCAGGTACGAGGCCAGGCCAACCCCCTCCCACCCGACGAAGAGCAGCAGGTAGGAATCGGCGAGCACGAGGAGGAGCATCGCCGCCACGAATAGGTTGAGGTAGGCGAAGAAGGTGCGGCGCCTCGGGTCACCCTCCATGTAGGCGACCGAGTACACGTGGATCAGCGTCCCGACGACCCCGACGAGCAGGAGGAACGACACCGAGAGAGGGTCGACGAGCAACCCGGCGCTCACCTCGAGTTCCCCCCCGGGGATCCAGTCGAACAGGTGCTGCTGGACGGCCCGATCCGAGCGCGACAGCAGGTCGGCCATCACTCCGACCCCGACCACGGCGCTCGTGGTGGACGCCGCGACCGCCAGCCAATGCCCCCATCGATCGAGGCGCCTTCCGCCCAGGAGGAGGACGGCCGCGCTCCCGAGGGGGGCGGCGATGGCGAGCCAGGTCACGGACAGCATCCTCAGCCCCTCAGGTCCATGGGCTCGTCAAGGGAGATGGTCTGACGCGAGCGGAACAGGGTGATGATGAGAGCCAGCCCGACGACGACCTCGGCAGCGGCGACGACCATGACGAAGAAGGCCAGAGCCTGCCCGGAGACATCCCTGTGAGACCTCGCGAAGGCCACGAAGAGAAGATTGGAGGCGTTCAACATCAACTCGACGCCCAGGAGGGCGACAATGGCGTTCCTGCGGAGCAGAACGGCGACCGCCCCGATGGAAAACAGGATCGTGGCGAGCACCACGAAGTACATGGGATCGACAACGGTGTCTTCAGGAATCATTCGGCTGCCTCGTCCTTCCCGATGGCTCGCCATTCCGAGCCGTCCTTGTCCTGCTTTCGGGCCTTCAACACCCGAGATATCGACGCCGGGACCGGCTTGCCCTCCGGATCGATGGCGGGGACGTCTAGGGCGTTGCGCCTGGCGTACACGCCCGGCATGGGTTTGTTGACGGGGTTGAGGCGCGCCCGGACGCGTTCTTCGGCCCTCTCGGCCTGCGAACGCCGGTCCCCGGATCGCGGAAGGTGCGTCAGCACGATGGCGCTCACCGCCGCGCTGATCAGGACCAGCCCCAGGATCTCCATGACCAGGACCCATTCCCCGAAGAGGGCGTTGGCGATGACCTGCGGGTTGCCCCCATCGTTCATGCCTCCGATGTCCCTGATGGGAAGTTCGATCCTGTAGACCGTCGTGACGATGAGGACGACAAGTCCGGTGGCGGCGGCCAGGGCGATCCACCGCTGGCCCCGGATCGTCTCGCGAAGGCTTTCCTTCTGATCCACCCCGACCAGCATCAGGACGAACAGGATGAGCATCATGATCGCGCCCGTATAGACGATGACCTGGATCATCCCCAGGAAGGGGGCCTCCAGCGTGACGTAGAAGACCGCGAGGCCGATCATGACGACGATCATGCCAGCCAACACATAGACGGCCTTGCGTGCGAATAGCAGGGTCAAGGACGCCAAGACGATGACGGGCGACATCACCCAGAAGAGTTCCTGCTCACCCATGATGCACCTCCGGAAGGCTGGGGTCGTCGGGACGATTCTCGCGCACCCAGTCGATCTGCTTCCTGACCGCTTGAGTGACGTCCCCGCGATAGTAGTCGGCGTCGGTCGTCCCCGGCACCATGGGGTGTGGGGCAAGGAGCATGCCGGGTGCGAGGGGGGCGAGGAGGTCTTGCTTCTCGTATATCAGTCCCTCCCTCGTAGGCCCTTGAAGCTCGTAATCGTTGGTCATGGTCAGGGCCCGCGTCGGGCAGGCCTCGATGCACAGCCCGCAGAAGATGCACCTGAGGTAGTTGATCTGATAGACGCTTCCGTAGCGCTCTCCTGGCGAGTATTGCGCCTCGGGGGTGTTGGAGTCCGCCTCGACGTAGATCGCATCCGCAGGACAGGCCCAGGCGCACAGTTCGCAGCCGATGCACTTCTCCAAGCCATCCGGGTGTCGGTTCAGTTGATGCCGACCGTGATATCGGGGCTCCGTCGGCAGTTTCTGCCTCGGGTACTGCTCCGTCTTCGGTCGCCGGAAGATGTTCCTCATCGTCACCCCGAAACCCGCGACGGGTGCGAAGAATCGCCCTGCCGCACCCTTGCGGGGCAGGTTCGAGACGAAAGGAACGTCAGCCCTTGTCACGGTCGCCCTTCTCCTTCGCCTGCGAACGGGCGTCAACGGTCCGGGTCGACCGCGGCGACGGAGGCAACTTCTCCCCGGGCTTCGGGGGAACGGGGAATCCCCCGGCGGTCGCGTCGATCTCCTTCACGCGGCCACGACCCGTTTTCTCCTCGCCCGGCTTGCTCGGCCAGAACAGGACGACGACCGTGGCCAAGCCCAAGACAATCGCGGCGGGGACGGTCACCTGTTTGACACTCGGCAACCAGTCCTTGACGTACAGCACCCTGGCGACGCCCCAGAGGACGACCCAGCCGAGGCCGATGGGGATGAGGAGCTTCCACCCCAGGCGCATGAATTGGTCGTAACGGAGCCTCATGAGGGAGCCTCGGACCCACACGAAGAAGAACATCAGGAGCCACACCTTCGCGAGGAACCACAGCACGGGCCAGTACCCGGTGTTGAGGACCCCATCCGAGACGGCGCTCAGGGGCCAGGGGGCCCTCCACCCCCCCAGGAACAGGGTGGTCGCCACGGCCGAGACGTTGAGCATGTTGATGTACTCCGCGAGGAAGTACCAGGCGAACTTGATCGAGGAATACTCCGTCATGTATCCGGCGACGAGCTCGCCCTCAGCCTCCGGGAGGTCGAAGGGCAGTCGATTGGTTTCCCCGACCATCGCGACGATGTACAGGAGGAAGGCCGGGAGCAGGAGAACCCCGAACCAGAGGTCGGCCTGCGCGGCGACGATGTCCTGGGTGTACATCGACGAGGACATCATGAACACCGTGACGAGCGACAGCCCCATCGCGAGTTCGTACGAAATGATCTGCGCCGATGACCGGACGGCACCCACGAGTGGATAGGTCGAGCCCGATGCCCACCCCCCGAGGACGATGCCGTACACCCCGACGGCCGCACAGGCCAGGATGAAGAGGGCCGCAACGGGAAAGTCGGTCAATTGCAGGGGCGTGACGTCCTCGGTGAAGGGGATGCGGACGGCGGGCCCTATGGGAATGACGGAGAAGACGAGGAAGGCGCAGATGACCGAAATCAGGGGGGCCGCGATGTACAGGACCCGATCCCTCTTGGTGACGCTGACGTCCTCCTTGAGAAGAAGTTTGAGGGCGTCTCCGACCAACTGGAAGAGCCCGAAGGGGCCGTGGATGTTCGGTCCGATCCGTTCCTGCATCCTCGAGATGACCTTGCGTTCGAACCACACGGCGAAGAGGACGCTGAGAAGCAGGAAGACCAGTATCGCGACGGCCTTGATCGCGACGAGGAGCAGGGAGTCCCCCCGGAGGGTCTGCTCCCAGGGGACGAAGCCCTCCGGGGGTGTCACGGACGGTGAAGGTGTCGGCGAGACGAGGGCGTTGACGATGTTCACCATCAGGACTCACTTCCTTTGACGCTGACCGTGTCGCCGTGCGCGACCCCAAGGGTGCGCGCAACCGTCGAACCGGGCGAGTTCATGGGCAGCCACACCACTCCGTCGACCATACCGGGAGTGACGGCAAGGGGAAGCGAGATGGTTCCCCGTCCCGGCCCGGATACCTTCAGGACTCTGCCCTCGATCCCGAGGGCGGCGACGGTCGCCGGGCTCATGCGGGCCACGGGAACCCTCGCCGTGCCAGCGAGGAACGGTTCTCCGTCCTGCAGTGAACCCTGATCGATGAGCGCGTGCCAGGTGGCGAGCGTCGTCGCCTTTGCCCGGCGAGCAGCTTCCGCCGCGCTCGGGCCCGACGCGGAGGGAGGTGGGGGCCGGAGGGAGTCGTCGATTGGGATACGGGCAAGCTCGGCGGTGACGGCCTCGACCGTCGGGGTTCCCAGGGTCACCCCCATTTCCCGGGCGAGCATGTCGAGCACCCGGTGATCCGATAGCGCCGAAGTCTGCAACGCAGCCGTGAACGGTCGGAGACGACCCTCCCAGTTCACGAAGGTCCCCGCCTTCTCCGAGGAGGGTGCGACGGGGAAGACCACGTCGGCGTGGGCCGTGACGTCGCTTAGCCGAACCTCGAGGCTGACCAGGAACGGCGCCTTCGCGATGCCGTTGGCCAACGTCTTGGGAAGATCGGAGAGGGTCAACCCGCCGACGACAAGACCGGAAAGCCCTCCGGAACTCGCCAACCCCAGGATGTCGTAGGCGGCCCGTCCGGGAGCAAGCGGAAGACCGGACACCCCCCACACACGAGCGACACCCTCCCGGGCCTCCGCGGACTGGGCCGACGAACCGCCTGGGAGCAGCCCGGGAAGGGCTCCGGCCTCGACGGCCCCTCTCTCCCCGGCCCGTCGAGGGATCCACGCAAGACGCGCCCCCGTCCGGTCCGCGAGGGCGACGGCGGCCGTGAAGCCCCCTGGGACCCCGGCGAGGCGTTCGCCGACGACCAAGACCGCGCCCTCCTGGGAGAGCCCGTCGAAGACGTCGCCCACGGTCCCGGATCCCCGTCGGATGGAATCCAGGGCGGCCCCCTCCAGCCCCGGAACGGTCGGGACGAGGGTGGCATCGAGCTTGGCATTCCCGCGCGAGACGAACGGGGCGAACGTGAACACCTTTTGACGACCTCGGGCCTTCCGGAGCCGGAGGAAGACGACCCCACCCTCGTCCTCCGGCTCGAATCCGATGAGCGCGACGACGGGGGCCGCCTCCAGGTCGGCGAACGTCACCCCCAGCCCGGAACCCGCCACCCGCGAACCGAGGAAGGCCTCCTCCTCGTCGCCGGCGATCCGGCTCCGCGCGTCGACGTCATTAGTCCCGAGGACCACCCTGGCGAACTTCTGGTAGGCATAGGCGTCCTCGAGCGTCACCCGGCCTCCGGGAAGGACCCCGACACCCTTCGATCGTGCACCCGACACGGCCTCACGCAGCCCGTCGGCCGCACGGGCGAGGGCCTCAGGCCAGGTGGCCTCCCTGAGTTCGCCGTCCTCGCCCCTGACCAGCGGTCGGGTGATCCGATCGTCGAGCGATGACCAGGGAAACGCGAAGCGATCCTTGTCGGTGATCCATTCCTCGTTGACCTCCGGGTCGTTCCCCGCCAGGACGCGGAGAACCTTCCCCCGCCGGTGCTCGATGGCGATCGCGCTGCCGGAGGAATCGTGTCCCGCGATCGAGGGGGACGCGACCAGGTCGAAGGGGCGAGCCCGGAACCGATATCCGGCGGAGGTCAGCGCCCCGACGGGACAGATCTGGATCGTGTTTCCGGAGAAGTAGGAGGAGAAAGGGCGCCCGGACTCGTCCTCGGCGGCGAGCCCGGTCGGCGCGTATCCGTCGAAGTCGAGGACCTCCGGGTCGAAAGCCCCGACCTGGGAGCGAGCCCCCCGCTCCTGAAGCTCGATGAAGGGATCGCCCGAGATCTGATCGGAGAAGCGGGTGCACCGCTGGCAAAGGATGCACCGTTCGCGATCGAGAAGGATCTCCGTCGAAAGGGTGAGGGGCTTCTCAAAGGTCCGCTTGGCCTCCGTGAATCGGCTGTCGGCCTGCCCCGTGGTCATGGCCTGGTTTTGGAGGGGGCATTCGCCCCCCTTGTCGCACACCGGGCAATCCAGCGGGTGGTTGATAAGGAGGAGCTCCATGATGCCCCTCTGGGCTCGCTCGGCAACCTTGGACGTTACCTGGGTGCGGACGACCATGCCCTCAGTGAGAACCATCGAGCACGAGGTCTGAGGCTTGAGATAGGGGCGCAACTTGCCGTCCGGGCCCGGCTCGGCGATCTCCACCAGGCATTGGCGGCATGCCCCTGCGGGCTCCAGAAGCGGATGGTCACAGAATCGGGGAATCTCGATGCCGATCGACTCCGCCGCCCGAATGATGAGGGTGCCTGGGGGAACCGTCACCCGTATACCATCGATGATCGCCGTCACGGTCGGGGGGGTCATGGCCCATTCCTGCTTCACGGTCACGCGTCCGCCTCCTTCGCCCCAGGGCTTGAGAAGAGAGCGGTCTGGCGGGGATCGAAGGGGCATCCATGGCCGTCGATGTGGGCCGCGTACTCGGCCTTGAAGTGCTCGAGGGAGGACACGATGGTCATGGTCGCCCCGTCCCCGAGGGCGCACAGGCTCCGACCCCGGATCGAGGTGCAGGTCTCAAGCAGGCGGTCGAGGTCCGCCCGGGTTCCCTTGCCCTTCTCGATCCGGTCGAGGACCTGGGTCAGCCAGAAGGTGCCCTCCCGGCACGGCGTGCATTTGCCGCACGATTCGTGCCGATAGAAGTCCGTCCACCGGGCGACGGCCCGGACGACGCAGGCAGTGTCGTCGAAGACCTGGATTCCCCGTGTCCCGAGTTGGGATCCGACGGCCCCGACCGATTCGTGATCGAGGGGGACGTCCAGGTGCTTGACCGTGAGGAGCTCGGACGACGAGCCCCC
The DNA here is from genome assembly GCA_016933155.1 of Demequinaceae bacterium. Lineage (GTDB taxonomy): Bacteria > Actinomycetota > Actinomycetes > Actinomycetales > Demequinaceae > JAFGBM01. Next base: position 13,788 of record JAFGBM010000010.1, read on the forward strand.
GGGAGTCCAGAACTTCAGACGCCGTCCCGGCCTCATACCCCCGGCGGCCTGGATCAACTCCCGGAGGGTGATCCCGAAGGGCGCCTCGTACTGTCCGGGCCGGTTGACGTGCCCTGAAAGCGAGAAGAAGGCGTGCCCCTTCGCGTCCCTGGTCCCCATCGAAGCGAACCAGGCCGCTCCCCTGCCCAGGATGCCCGGCAAAGAGGCGATCGTCTCCACGTTGTTGATGATGGTCGGGCGGGAGTACAGCCCCGAGACCGCCGGATACGGGGGCCGGAGGCGGGGCTGGCCCCGGTAGCCCTCGAGCGACGACAACAGCGCCGTCTCCTCCCCGCAGATATAGGCCCCCGCCCCAGCGTGAAGAGTCACCTCGAGGTCCAATCCGCTCCCCAAGATGTTCCGCCCCAGGTATCCCTTGGCGCGAGCCTCGTCGAGCGCCTGAAGCAGCCTGCGGTGGACGTGGACGACTTCACCCCTCAGATAGATGAAGGCCTGCCGGACCCCGGTCGCGTAGGCGGCGATCACCAACCCCTCCAGAAGGAGATGGGGAGAGGCCATCAACAAGGGGACGTCCTTGCAGGTTCCGGGTTCGGATTCGTCCGCGTTGACGACGAGGTACCGGGGGCCGCCGTCGTCCGGAGGGAGATATCCCCACTTCGCCGCCGTGGCGAAGCCCGCCCCCCCGCGGCCCCTCAACCCCGAATCCTTGACGACCCTGATCACGTCGGCGGGGGCGGACTTCAGGGCCTTCGCGAGGGCGACGTAGCCCCCACCGGACTCGTATGTCTCGAGGGTCCACGACCGGGGCTCAGCCCATCGACTACTGAGGACAGGGGTGAGGGCGGTCACGATGCCGCCCCCTTCCTGCCGCCATCGGTCTCGAGCCCGGCCAATGAGGCGGGGCCCGCCGAGGGGCCTTCGTTCGCGCGACCGTCACCGAAGCCGGCGAGGATCCTGGAAACCTCCTTGAAGGTGCAGACCTTGTCGGCTCCCCTCGTGGGTGTCACGTCCTTGCCCGCCCTCAGGTCATCGACGAGTTCCTTGACGCTCTCCGGAGTCTGGTTGTCGAAGTACTCCCAGTTGACCATGACCACCGGGGCGTAGTCGCAGGCCGCGTTGCACTCGAGCCGCTCGAGGGTGATCTTGCCATCGCGGGTCGTCCCGTGGTGATCGACCCCGACGTGGTCCCTCAAGGCCTCCCAGATGGCGTCTCCCCCCATGAGTGCACAGAGGGTGTTGGTGCACACGCCGACGTGATACTCGCCTGCCGGCCTCCGCCGGAGCTGGGTGTAGAAGGTCGCAACCGCGCTCACCTCGGCGGTCCCGACGTCGAGCGTCTCAGCACAGAAGGCGATCCCGTCCGGTGAGACGAAGCCTTCCTCCGATTGGACGAGGTGGAGAAGCGGCAGAATGGCCGACCGCTTCATGGGATAGCGGGCCAGGATTCTCTGCGCGTCTTTGTCCAGGCGAGCCCTCGCCTCGTCCGAATAGGTCACCGATCCACCCCCCCCAAGACGGGATCGAGCGAGGCGAGCGCGACGACGACGTCGGCCAACTGGCCTCCCTCGCACAGGAGCGACAGCGCCTGCAGGTTGTTGAACGACGGGTCGCGGAAGTGGGCCCGATAAGGCTTCGTCCCGCCGTCGGAGACGAGGTGGACGCCCAGTTCGCCCCGTGGGGCCTCGACGGTCTGCCACACCTGCCCGGCGGGCACCCGGAAGCCCTGCGTCACCAGCTTGAAGTGGTGGATGAGCGCCTCCATCGACGTGCCCATGATGGTTCGGATGTGCTCAAGGGAGTTGCCCTGCCCGTCCGGCCCGAGCGTCAACTGGGCCGGCCAGGCGATCTTCTTGTCGGCGATCATCACCGGCCCCGGCTCGGCCTCGAGCCGATCAGCGCATTGGGAGATGATCTTGAGGGACTCGTAGACCTCCTCGATCCTGAGGACGGTCCGGGAGAAGGCGTCGGCGTCGTCGCTGACGGGCACCTGGAAGTCGTAGGTCTCATACCCACAGTAGGGCGTCGCCTTGCGAACGTCGTAGGGCAGACCGGCGGAGCGGAGAAGGGGTCCAGTGATCCCCAGGGTCATGCATCCTGAGAGGTTGAGGTTGGCGATGCCCTTGGTACGCGAGAGGAAGAAGGGGTTCTTCAGCATGAGGTCGGACAACTCGCCGATCTTGGCCTTCATCTTGCCGTCGAACGCCCGGATCTCGTCGATGATTGCTTCCGGCGCATCGACGGCGACGCCCCCCGGACGGATATAGGCGTTGTTCATCCTGAGGCCCGAGATGGCCTCGATGATTCGGAGTGCGTCCTCTCGGGCGAGGAATGCCGTCGTCATGATTGTGGTGGCCCCCAGCTCGTTCCCTCCGGCGCCAAGGGACACGAGGTGCGAGGAGATGCGGTTGAGTTCCATCATCAGGATCCTGAGAACGCTCGCGCGCGCGGGGACGTCGTCCGTCACCCCGAGGAGTTTCTCGACCCCGAGGCAGAAGACGGTCTCCTGGAACATCGAGGAGAGGTAGTCCATCCGGGTGCAGAAGGTCGGCCCCTGCGACCAGGTCCTCCACTCCATGTTCTTCTCGATCCCGGTGTGGAGGTAGCCGACCCCGGCCCGGGCCTCGGTGATGAGCTCACCCTCGATCTCGAGCATGACCCTGAGGACCCCGTGGGTGGAGGGGTGTTGGGGCCCCATGTTGACGACGATCCTCTGGGCGCCCAGTCGGGCGGCCTCCTCCACCACGTCGCTCCAGTCGGCCCCCTCGGCTGTGAACTCGGGGACCTCATGGGCGGACCCTGTCGCATGAGCCGTCATCGGGACTGCCTCCGCTCGTCCGGCGGCGGGACAGTGCCCCCTTTGTACTCGACCGGGATCCCCCCCAACGGGTAGTCCTTCCTCTGGGGGTGCCCGATCCAGTCGTCCGGCATGGCGATACGCGCCAGAGAGGGGTGGTCGTCGAAGACGATCCCGAAGAAGTCGTAGGTCTCGCGCTCGTGCCAGTTGTTGGCCGGGTAGACCGAGGTCGTCGACGGGATGTGCGGATCCGCGTCGGGCACCGCCACCTCCAGCCGGAGACGCCGGTCGTGGGTGATGGACGTCAGGTGGTAGACGGCGTGGAGTTCCCTGCCTGTATCGGCCGGATAGTGGACCCCGCTGACCCCGAGGGAGAGCTCGAACCGCAGATCCTGGTCGTCCCGGAGATGCCGGCAAACCTCGACGATGGAGTCCCGGGCGATGACGAGGGTGAGTTCGCCCTGGTCGACGACGACGGCTTCGATCGCCGTCGTGGCATGCTTCCCGAGCAACTCCTCGAGCACATCGACGACGCCGTCGAACCACTCTCCGTAGGGGCGGGAGGACGGGCCGGGCATCGTCGCACGGCGCACCAGTCCCCCGTATCCCGATGTCGTTCCCGAGCCCATGCCCTTTCGGACGGGAAGCAAGGTGAGGGGGGGCCTCGCCCCTGGGTCGGGCGCCGAAAGGCCCTTCTCGGCGCTCACCGGAGCAGCCCCTTCATCTCGGAGGTGGGGAGGGCCGCAAGGGCGGCCTCCTCGACGGCTTTGGCGATCTCCCTGCGGTGAGCCCCGAGGGGGGTCTTCTTCGCGTGCTCCTTGATCGCCATGAGGGCGCCCAGGAGCATCTCGGGACGAGGCGGACATCCGGGCAGGTAGATGTCCACCGGGACGACGTGATCGACCCCTTGGACGATCGCGTAGTTGTTGAACATGCCGCCGGACGATGCGCACACGCCCATCGCCAGGACCCACTTCGGCTCGGACATCTGGTCGTACACCTGGCGAAGGACGGGTGCCATCTTCTGGCTCAGCCGGCCGGCGACGATCATCAAGTCCGCTTGGCGGGGGGAGCTCCGGAAGACCTCCGAACCGATGCGGGCGATGTCGAAACGGGGACCTCCGGTGGCCATCATCTCGATGGAGCAACAGGCCAGGCCGAAGGTGACCGGCCAGATGGACGCGCCCCGCGCCCAGCCGACCACATCCTCGACCGTTCCGGTCAGGAACGACGGCATGCTCTCCTCAAGACCCATGCGCCCCTACCAATCGAACCCCCCGCGTCGCCACTCGTACACGAAGGGCACGGTGATCAACGCGAGGAAGGACAGGATCGCGACGAGGCCGAATAGGGAGAGGCGTTCATAGGCGATCGCCCATGGGTAGAGGAAGACGATCTCGATGTCGAACACGATGAAGGTCATGGCGATGAGGTAGTACCTGATCGGGACCCGGCCTCCGCCGGCGGCTCCTGGCGTTGCCTCCATCCCGCTCTCGTAGGGAGACAGCTTGGCCTTGTTGTACCGATGGGGACCGATGAAACGGCTGACGACAACCCCGGCGACGGCCAGCGCCGTGGCCACGCCGATCATGACGAGGATGGGCACATAGGGATTCATATGCTCAGTCACGCGGTTCCTCCTATCGCAGTCATCATCGGGACGCCGTCATGCCGACGGTGCCATCCGCGCCAGGGTCGCGATCGTTCGGTCCGCCCAGTCGCCACCACGCGGCTCCCAAACGTCTGACAGCAGTTTATGGGTAAACCGCATCAGGGTTGGACGGGGAAGCCCGTATCTGGTGCACGCCTTCATGATGCTGGGGTGGTCGATGATCCGGGCGAAGACCCTGCCTAGCGTGTAGTAACCGCCGAGATCGTCCTTCAATGCGCGGGCATATCCCGCCAGCGCCCTGTCCCGCCGGCGATCATCCCGGGCGCCGTCCGCCTCGACGACCGCCTCGGCCAGGCGCCGGGCGGCCTGCATAGCGTAGGCGATGCCCTCCCCGTTGAACGGGTTGACCATGCCCCCGCTGTCTCCGACGAGCGCAAGCCCGTCCCGATAGAAGGGCTGCCGGTTGAAGGCCATGGGGATGGCCGCCCCGGTGACCGTGCCCATCTCGGACCCCGGCTCGAGGCCCCAATCCCCCGTGGAACTCTCCACCCATCCGCGAAGAAGGGTCCGAGGCTCTATCCTGGGGGGCCGCCCCTTGCCGCTGAGTGTTCCGAGCCCGACGTTCACGGTGCCGTCCGACAGCGGAAAGATCCACCCATACCCGGGAAGGAGCTTGGATCGTCCGGGCTCCCCCGACCATATCTGGAGATGCCCCTCCATCCAATCGTCGCGTCTAGGCGTCGGATAGTAGGTCCGGACCGCGACGCCCATGGGCCGTCCCTTCTTGCGCTCCCGGCCGACGCCGAGGGCCAGGCGGGAGCTGACGCCGTCGGCGGCGACCACGAGCGGGGCCCGAAGGACCCGCTCCGGACCGGAGCGACCGTCTTCGGTGTTGCGGACGGTGACGCCCACGACCCTGCCCGATCGTTCGTCCCTGACGGTCCCCGTGACGGTTACCCCCTCGCAGAGTTGGGCACCCGTCTTGGACGCGTGCCGGGCGAGCGTCTCGTCCAGCCGAGTCCGCGGGAAGGTGAGTCCGTACGAGGGAAAAGTCGTCGTTTCCGGCCATGGGAATTCGATCCGGTGCCCGCCCCCCACGATCCTGATTCCCTTGTTCGCAAGCCACCCGTCTTCGGGTGGGGTCGGAACGCCCATCAGGTCCAGTTCCCTGACGGCGCGAGGGGTCAGGCCGTCCCCGCAAACCTTGTCCCTGGGGAATTGTGCCTTCTCCAGGACGACGACATCGAAGCCCTCCTTGGCGAGGTAGTGGGCTGCCGCACTTCCCCCGGGGCCTGCCCCCACGACCAGCACGTCTGCCTCGGTCCTCACCCGCTCAGACTACGTCTCCGTCGGGCGATGGGAACAATCCTTTGGTCCCGCACCGCTCCCGCCATCGGACGATCTAGGGTGGACGCATGAGCATTCAAGCCGAGCCGCACCTCGAACCCATCGTGGTGCGATCGGTCGAGATCTCCGATCCCGGCGACCTCATCCAAGCCCTCCCGGTTCCGGGTATTTCTTGGGTCCGACGCGGGGACGGAATGGTCGCCTGGGGGGAGGCTGCGCGGCTGGATGTCTCGGGGACGTCGCGCATCGTCGATGCGCAGCGATGGTGGAAGGCAATGTGCTCCCGGGCCATCGTCCGCGATGGCGTCGGGACAAGAGGGAGCGGCCTGGTGGCCTTCGGCTCCTTCTCCTTCTCGGCCGACTCCGCGACCGCTGGGGCGATCGTCGTGCCGCAGTACATCCTCGGAAGGAGGGAAGGGCGAGCCTGGCTGACAATCGTCTCGACCGCGGCCACGATCTCGACCCCCAGCCTCAAGGACCTCCTGGGGGACACCTCCCCCTGTCTCCCCATCGGTCCGGTCGAGTTCTCTCCCGGAGATCCCGAGGCCTGGCGGGTCGCTGTTCTCAAGGCCGTCGGCCGTATCGAGGCGGGGGAGGTAGACAAGGTCGTCCTCGCCAGGGCCATCACCGCGGTGGCGGCCGCCCCTGTGGACGTGAGAACCCTCCTGGCCTCTCTCGCGAGGGAATACCCCACATGCTGGACCTTCCACATCGACGGGATGGTCGGGGCGACCCCCGAGTTACTTGCCCGAGTCGATCGGGGGCTCGTCACGTCACGGGTCCTCGCCGGAACCATCCGGCCGACGGGGGACGAGACGGCCGACCTCGCCCATGCCGCCTCACTTGCCCGCTCATCGAAGGACCGAGAGGAGCACGAGTACGCCGTCGACTCCGTCACCCGCGTCTTGAATGAACACTGCAGTTCGATCAACGTGCCGGAGGCCCCGTCCGTCATGCATCTTCCCAACGTCATGCACCTCGTCACCGACGTCACGGGGGTCCTGGCCGACAACACCACGAGCCTCGACCTCGTTGCCGCCCTCCACCCCTCCGCGGCCGTCTGCGGGACACCGACGGATACGGCCGCCGCCCTCATCGCGAGGCTCGAGGGGCTGGATCGGGGACGCTACGCCGGGCCGGTCGGCTGGATCGACGCCGAAGGCGACGGAGAGTGGTGCATCGCCCTCAGGACCGCCGAGATCGACACAGCCGACCCGAGGAGTCTGAGGCTCTTCGCTGGCTGTGGGATCGTCGCCGCCTCCGATCCGGACGATGAATGGGCCGAGAGCGAGGCCAAGCTCGAACCCCTGCGTTCGGCGTTGGGACCGGATCAATCCTGAGGAGCGACAACGATCCGATCGAATCCCGCCGCCCCTTTGTTTTTCACCAGGACGTAGGACAGTTCCCCCCGCGTCGAGTGGCGGGCGACGACCGAGGGGTATCCGAATCCGGGCCTGGGGGGAGAATCAGCGTCACCCCAGGAGATGAGGTATTCCCCGGCCCACGCCAAACCCTCCGGCACGGGCTCCCCCGGGGGCATGGACCACGCTGTCTCACCCAGGGCGCTGACAACGATGGATCCCCGGGCGACTCGGTCACCCCCGCCGTTGAACAGGAGGAAGGCTTCCCCCGGTGGCAAGGTCGTGACGTCAACGAAAGTGCTCGTCAGGAGGGCGAGGGTGTACAGGACCGTGCTTCCGTCTTCGTGAAGGCAGGCGACGAGGAGCTGGCGACCCTCGGGCCAGGAGACCGGCGCACAATCCTCCTCACCCGCCGGCATCCCGTGGCTGAATCGCTCGTATCCGCTCGAGTCGGGCGACTCCGACGGTGAGGGAGACGGCTCGGGGGAGGGCGTGGACACGGGGAAGATGGATGTCCCCGGCGCGGAATAGCTGACGATCTGTTGCCCGGATCCCGGGTTCCCCTCGACGGTGACCAGGATGGTGCCGTCGGTCGACTCCAGGAATCCCCCCAGGGTGACCGACTCGACCGGTGTCGCGATGAGGTCGCCGTCGAATCCGACGAGTTCGATGCTCCTGCTGGTCGCGCCCCCGTGCACCACCAGCATCCCCTGATCGTCGTTGGCGATCCGAAGCTCGGGGTCCACCCAGACTCCGGACCCTTTCGGACTCGGAAACCGGTCGGAGAGGGCTCCGGTGATGAGGTCGAAGGATCGGAGGGCAGTCCCACCGGCGACCGTCTCCTCAACGATCACGGTCCTGAGATCGGGCAGCCAGAGGGCAAGCCGGATGGTCCTGGTATTCCCGAGGTCCCCGGCCTCGTAGGCGGCGCCGCTCGGATCGATCACATAGAGATACCGGGGTCCTGGGATTTCCCACTCCCATGGCCCGGTCCCGGGGGTTTGGGTGGAAGAAGGCACGACGCCCGGCGCCGAGGGGGCGGGGGTGACGGTGACGAGAGGGGGTCCGTACCGCCCGGCGCTCGAGTCGTACTCCACGAGGATCCACCCGGTATCGACCGCGTCGAGAACGCCCGGCGTTAGGGGCTCGGCTTCAAGGGGCGCCGGATGGTCGATTGCGGTCGACGGCGGGGAGGCCGTCACGAAGATGACCGTTGGTTCCGGGTTCGGGGCAACCTCGGGCCAACCCCAGAACGTGAGGATCGTCACCCCGCCGAGAAAGATCGCGGCGAGGATTGCGGTCAATCCCATCCACCAGCCGGAACTCCGGATCTGCGCCACGTGTCCTCCCTGGATGCCTAGCCGGCTCTCAGGCTAACCGTAGACGGGTGGGTGGGGGAGAATCGTCGTGATGTGGCCGTCCACCCGGGTGAACTCGATGAAGGGCGTACGCTGACCCGTCGCGGGATTGATGAGGGTGAGCCGCTGGAAGTCGTCACCCACCCGGACCCCCTCGGCGTACTCGATGTCGGACTCCTCCCAAACGACGAGGCTTCCGGTGATCGTAGGCCAACAGGACGGGTAGGAGCAGTCCAGGTCGATCATGGGTGTACCGGCCCGATCCGTGATCCGGGTCGCCATCCCCGCGCTGTAGTCATTCCACACGAGCCAGGAGCCCGGGTAATCACCCCAGAACTGCAGGTAGAAGCTCTCCGGCTGGGCTCCCGGCCAGGGGGTGCTCGCCCCCGACGCGACATCGAGGGTCGTCAACTCCCAGTTGTCGACGTTGCCCCCATAGACCAGAAGGGTCCCCTGATCCAGCCACATGAGTTCGTGGTACGTGTCGGTGAGGGGTGACTCCGCCACGGGTGTCGAGTTCCCGTCCAGGTCGGTCACCATGAAGGTCGTACGGTACGTTCCGCCGACCTCGGACTCCGTCGCATAGGCCAGGGTCAGGCCGTCGGGAGAGAGGCTGGATTGCCCGCAGCCATCGCCGAGAAGCCGCGTCGTTCCATCGGCATAGTGGACGGTGGTCTCCGAACACCCGCAGCATCCGCCCTCGGTGAGGTAGACGCCCTCCACCGCTGTCGGCTGGCGCGATCCGCGGGGCAGGCTATCCTCGCCGACGATCGCGGCCGTTCCATCTTTGAGATCGACGGTCCAGAGGGTCCCGGTGCTCCACTCCCCTTCATAGGCGGTCGCCTGATAGAGCCACACCTCGGTACCGATCCACGCCTCGATAAACGTCGCCCCCAGCCCCGAGACGTCCGCCCCGAAGTACAGGCTGCCATCCGGGGCCGCGAGCCAGAGTTCGTCACCGGCGAGGTTCCAGTCCTCCCCCCACTCGGTCTCCTCCATGGCCGCGTCGTAGGCGAGCAGGGTCCATCCCGGTCCGACCTCGTCCCAGGGGATAGGTTCCCCCCAGGGCAGGTCCCTCGGCCCTTCGGGACTGGCGCTCGGATCTGGGGACGCCTCGGGCCCGCCACCCGGCCATATCGTCGACGCGGCGACGACCGTGAGCCCGATCACCCCTGCGCCGACGATCGCCCCCCGCAGCCACTGGGGACGCTTCTCGGGGTCCTGTTCGTTACCGATCTCGGCTGATCCTTCGCCTTCGAGTTTCGTCATGTCTCAATCGTGCCATCTTGCGAGGGCTCGAACGCCTCTGCGGAATCGGAGTCTGGGCAATCGGGCAATAGGTCGGCCTCGATGACCTCGATCCCCTGCGGAGGCGATGACAACGCCGACGCCAGGTCCTCCCGGCTCCTGACGGCAGCATGGCTCGCTCCATACGCCTTGCAGAGGGCGGACAGCCCCACCCCATGGGGGGCGGTGAACATCCGCTCGAGCACATCGGCGGGGGCCACTCCGTGCTCGAGACCGGCGAAAATCGTCCCGCCGCCGTCGTTGACGACGACGATGCGGATGTTGGGCCGTCTCTCGTGCGGACCTATCAGGAGTCCCCCGACGTCGTGCAGGAAGGTCAGGTCCCCGATGAGGGCTGTCACCGGTCCGACCCCCGCAAGCGCCACCCCAACAGCCGTCGAAACCGTGCCGTCGATGCCGGACAGTCCCCTGTTGGCGAGGATCCTCGGACGTTCCGACATTCGAAGCGGGGGGAGGACGACGTCGACGGCTCGGATCGGTCCGCTCGAGCCGACGACGAGAAGGGTTTGGGAATGGGCGGAAGCCACCACCTCCTGGGCAACCGCCCTCGGCCCCCAGTCCTCGACGATGGGCTCGCGGCTGAGTTCGAGCCACCTCCCGAGCCAGGAATCCGCCTCGGGCTCCACCGGGGTCCCCCTCACCCATTCGAACGGAATCTCACCGCAGACGACCTCGGCATCCGCGGGTGCCTCCTGCCATCGCGCGCCGTGCCGGGCGACCCAGAGCCTGGGCGCCTCAAGGATGAGTCGGGCAACCTCTCTCGACAGGGTGGGTCGCCCGATGACGAGGACGAATCCCACCTCGTCAAGAAGGGCGCGCGCCCGGTCTCCCTGGAGCACCTCGGCGTATCCCGTGATGCAACATGGACCCCTCCTGGAGTCGGAGGTCGGTTCGGCGAAGAGGGGCCACCCGCGCGACGAGGCGATGGCAGTGGCGGCCGGCCCGGCCCCGTGTCCGGCCACAACAATCGCCTTCTCGATGGAGGGCAGAGGCGGCACCGGCGCCTCCTCGGGAATCGTGAAGGCGGCCTCCTGGGCCGTAGGCCACGGCCCATGGTCGTGGCCCAAAGGCGGCCGGAATTGCAGGTTAAGGTGCACGGGGCCCACGGTGTCTGAGGCCGGATTGGAGGCGGGGACGGCCCCGGCCGCATGGGCGAGGGCCTCGGCGACGATCGCCTCCGCCTCTGCTGCAAGGGCTCTTCCCCGGGTGGGGGGCAACACGTCGCGGGAGAACTGGACGAAGGACCCGAAGAGGCGCCTCTGGTCGGTCGTCTGGTTGGGTCCGGTTCCCCTGGCGTCGAAGGGGCGATCCGCGGTGAGGAGGATGAGCCGGTGTCCGCCGTGATGGGCCTCCATGACAGCCGGAAGGAGGTTGCCGACGGCGGTTCCGGAGGTCGTCACGATCGCGACGGGTTCGCCGGTCGCCATCGCCAATCCCAGGGCGAGGAAACCGGCGGATCGTTCGTCGATGCGGACGTGAAGGTGGATGTCGGGGGCGTTGATCGGGGGCTCCGCCTGCGCGGCGTCCGCCAGGGCGTAGGCGAGGGGCCCCGAGCGTGAGCCTGGACAGAGGACGAATCGGGTCACACCGTTGGCAGCCAGGTGGGCGACGAGGGCCCTGGCGAACGTGCCGTTCGGGCTGGGATTCATGCGATCACCTCCGGAGGCGTCGAGCAGAGGACCCCGTCTCGTGGGCGAAGGGGCCGGGTAACGGTGTCGCGCACGAGAAGGGAGGCCGTGCCGAGGCCCGATGCATATTCCAGTTGGGGAAGCGCCAGGGCCAGTGCCAGCCCGGCGGCCAGTCCGACCGAGGTTTCCATCGCGCTGGAGACGACGACGGGAAGCCCAGCCTCCTCCGCGATCCTCAGGCAAGCTCGCACCCCTCCGAGGGGAGCGACCTTGAGGACGAGGATGTCTGCCGCATCAGACCTGGCCACGGCAAGCGGATCCTCCGGCAGTCGGACGGATTCGTCGGCGGCGATGGGAACCCCGACCTTTCGTCGCACGGCAACCAGGTCCTCGATGGCCGCGCACGGCTGCTCGACGTACTCGAGCTCGCCGACGCCTCCCGCGACAGCCGCGCGATTAAGGGCGTCGATGGCTGAGACCGCCTCGTCCACCCCCCACGCCCCGTTGGCATCGATCCGCACCTTCGCCTCCGGGCTTCCAGAAGCCGCAACCGCCTCGGCCGCCGCTTCAACCCGTCGGCAGTCTCGGTCAAGCGTCGAGCCTCTGCCCGCGACCTTGACCTTGGCGACGATGCACCCTCCGGCCGTCGCATACCCGGCAACCTGCCCGGGTTCGACATCGGGGACGATCGAGTTGACGGCTACGGCATCCCTGACAGGTTCCGGCCATTCCCCCCTTGCCGCCTCCATCGCTGCGTTCCACCAGAGGGAGGCTCGCCGGGCGTCGTAGTCCGGGAAGGGTGAATACTCCCCCCAGGCCTCCGACCCGTCCGGCCTCCGTCCCCTGACCAGGACGCCGCTCCGCTCGGTCAACCCCCGGAAAGGTATGACGAGCGGGACCCTGAATGGGCGGAACTCCATGGCTTGAGGCTATTGCCTTATGCACGCGAAAGGGAGCGGCGGACCGAAGCCCACCGCTCCCCTTCGCCCATGCCGCTAGGGGTGGATGATGGCGCCCCCCTCGGCCGCACCGACCCAGACCCCGTCATCCCCAGGCTCGGGAACGGGCAGGAGGGTCACCGTGATCCCGGATGCAGCATCCCAAGTCCACAGCGGCCCGACCCCGGTCACGAGGACCGTGCCGCCGACACCGCCGAAGCACCAGGTTGCCCGGTACTCCCCGTTCGTCACGACGACCGGCGAGCCTTCGTCCAGCACCACCACCGCAGGATGCGAGGTGATGAGGGCCTCCTGATCACCGGCGAGGCAATACCCCGTCACCACGGCACCCTCGGCCGGAAGCGACCCGCCGCTCGCCGCCTCGATCGCCCCGATCGTCGCGGAGGTCGTGATCGGTGTCGCCGGTCCCCCGTCGAGGTCGAGGTTCCAGTAGGTGACGCTGTCACCCTCGGCCCAGCATTGAACCGCCAGGCCTCCGGAAAGCGACGGCCCCATCGGGTAGCAGGCGATGTACTCTCCCACCGGCTGCATCGCGACCTCCGTCCCGTCCGGGTGGTAGGCCCGGAAGGACTGGGCGGGAGTCATCTCGAACTCGTAGCGCACCTGGACATCGCCCACATCCATGACGGTGATGCCCTCCCCGCCCGTGACGATTCCGTCATCCGTCACGAAGGTGAAGTCATCGGTGTAGATCCCGTCGAGTGGCTCACCCGAGCAGAAGCCCCGGAGCAGCCATTCCTCCCCAGGACGGTCTTCCGCCTTCATATAGCCGCCCTCGCCGCAGAACTGCCACTCGTGCGTGACCTCACCGGACGCGAGGTCCAAGGTCAGAGCGACGTAACGTCCCTCGACGATGAGCGCCACCTGCCGCTCGGTGTCCCACGCCGCAAGATAGGGCGCTCCGTACCGGGTGAGGTTGGCGACCTCGAATCGTTCACCCGCAGGCGAGACCAGGTACAGGACCCGCTCGCCCTCCACGGGATCGCTGACATTGCTCCGCTTGGTGGAGTCGAAGATCGCCAGGACCCATCCGGTGTCGGCCGTCGCGTACGCCTCGCCGGTCAGGGCGACGGCGTCGGGAAGTCCGACTCCCGTCGTCACCTCCCGGTCCGCGACCTCGGGCCAGTCGACGTTACCCGTCGGGCTTGGGTTCGGCGCATCCGTCACGCTCGGAGTCACCACAGGCGTCACATCCTGGAAGTGGTCGTACGCCAGGAAGCCGACGAGCCCGAGAGCACCGATCGACGTCGCTGCGAGCAGCCCCGTTCCCGCTTGACGCATCCCCCGGCGCCTCTTAGCCCTCCGGGTCACACCCTTGGCCATGACCACATGGTCGAAAGCGGGAAGGCCCCGCTCCGTTGCCGCCTCGGCAGCCCCGAGGACATCGCTCAGTTCCTTCGTCATCGCACACCTCCCGTCGGACGCACCGGCGCCCGCTCCTCGTCCGTCACGACCGTTCCCAGCATCGTGTTGAGCGCCCGAATGCCATCGGACACATATCGTTTGACCGCCCCCGTCGACAGCTTCAGGGCGTCGGCCGTTTCCGCCGTCGATTGATCTGCGAGGAAACGCAAGGCCACGCACGCCCTCACCCGCGGGGGCAATTCGGCCAGGGCCGAAGCCACATCGACCCGACCCACCGCCTCGACCTCGTGCCCGGGCTCGAACCCGCGGATCTCCACACGGTCGACCCGCGCCTTGTCCCGTTCGCGCTTGCGTCGGCTGTCGACGAATCGTGACGCGATCGCGCGCCTGACATAGGCCTCCGCGTGCCCGATCGACTCGAACCGGGCGCGGCCGGAAAAGGACGCGACCAGGGAGTCCTGGACCAGATCCTCGGCGTCGCCCACATCACGAGTGAGCAGATAGGCATAAGCGATGAGCGCGCGGTGGCGTTCCCTGACCAGCCTCTCCAGCATTGGTTCCCATGTCGCCATGGCTCCTCCTTTCGGAAGCCTCAACGACGCCGGGAACCGATTCGGTTGGGTCTACGGCAACCTCAGCGCGGTGTATCCGTTGGCGTCGATCAGGTATCCGTCCGTGCCGACCGTCTGGATGGCCGATCCTGAACCCATGGGGGGAATCATGACGACGGTGCCGCCGTTGTCGATGTCCGCCCACCACAATCCGCCGCCGCCGCTCATGAGAGCCGAGGTGCCTGACACTGTGTGGCACCTGCGGAACGGGTAGGACACGTCCGCACCGACTCCCTCCACGCTTCCCCCGTACAAGACACCCAACCGATTCTCGTCCCCCAGGGAGAACTGGACGATCCGGAGCGCGCTGTCCGAGCAGTACCCCGAAACCCAGTAATCGTTCGGGCCGAAGCCCCCATGGCTCGCCGCAAAGTCCTCGAGCTGACCGCTCGTCACCACCTCTATGGGAGGCATGCCGTCGACGGGAAGTTCCCAGACACTCAGGCGCCCGGCGTCGGAATAGCAGTTCATGGCGAGCGTGTCCCCACGCCCTTTGCCCAAGGGATAGCAGTCACCTGCGCTGCTCCAGGGGAGGGGGGCCGAACCCCCATTGGGATAGAAGGCGATGAACTTGTCGTCGATGAGCCCCTCGGACTCATATTGCACCTGGACGTCGCCCACATCTTTGACCGTCAGGAAGGGGCCGGCGCCGACGATACCGCTCGGCACGAGGATCCCCGCGTCGGTGTACAGGCCGTCGAACCCGTCTCCCTCGCAGTTGCCCCGGACCAGCCAGTTCCCCCCGCGCGCCTCGCCGTACAGGACTCCGCCCTCGCCCGCGCAGGGCGTCCACGACGAATCGACCGTCCCGGTCGCCATGTCGAAGACCTGAAGCTCGTGGCGGTCCTCGACGAGGAGAAGGAGGTCCCGCGTGTCGTCCCACGCCACGAGGTTGGGCTCCGTCAGGCCGATGCCGTCAAGGTTGGCGAGTTCGTAGCGGATACCCGTCGGCGAGATGAGGTATAGGAGTCTCTGATCCGGGGTCACGGTGTGCGGGTCGACGGCCGTATTGATCTGTGTGGTGTCGTCGATCGCGACGACCCATCCGCTGCCCGCTGACGCAAGGACGGCCTCCGTCAGTACCTCAGCGGGCGGAACGTACGGGCCGACGGTCACGGGACGCGCAACAAACGCTGGAGTCACCGTCGGCGCTACAGTCGGGCTCGACGAGGTGCTGGGCGCGGGTGTGGGGCCGGGCGAGGCCGTCCCCCCTCCCCACCATTCGAGGAGCACCCCGAGGAGCAGGGCGATGATCGCGAGCAGCAGGACGATGATCCAGGTCACCGCGTTGGACAGTATCTTGGCCACGGCGGACTCCTTCCCCTCTGACGCTGGAAGCCTACGCCGGACGGCGATCGACGGCTAGGCTCGGACACGTGAGCGACCTTCCCCCTCAAGTCTCGGAGATCTTCGATCCCTCGCGGTGGCGGAGCATCGAGGGATTCCCCGCCGGGGACGTCACCTACCACCGCTGGGTCGACCGCGCGTCGCCCGATGGGGAGCGCGATCTTCCGGCCGTCCGCATCGCCTTCAACCGACCCGAGGTCAGGAACGCCTTCCGCCCCCAGACCGTGGATGAGCTCTATCGAGCCCTGGACCACGCCCGTCAGACCCCGGACGTGGCCGCCGTCATCATCACGGGAAACGGGCCCTCTCCGAAAGACGGGGGCTGGGCCTTCTGCTCGGGCGGCGATCAGGGTGTACGGGGCTCCGATGGGTACCTCTACGAGGGGGGAGGCCCCGCTCAGGGGGGACGCCTCCACATCCTCGAGGTGCAGCGGCTGATGCGGACCTCCCCCAAGGTCACCATCGCGGCCGTCAGCGGATGGGCGGCGGGGGGTGGACACAGCCTGAACGTCGTCGCTGACCTGTCCATCGCCAGTCGCGAGCACGCCCGGTTCAAGCAGACCGACGCCGCGGTCGGATCGTTCGATGCCGGCTACGGGAGCGGACTGCTCGCCCGTCAGGTTGGAGACAAACGCGCGAGGGGGATCTTCTTCCTCGGCCGGGAGTACTCCGCCGCCGAGGCCCTCGCCTGGGGGGCGGTCAACGAGGTCACCGACCATGCCAACCTCGAGTCCCTCGGGCTCGACTACGCCGCACGGATCGCGGCCCAGTCACCCCAGTCGATCCGTATGCTCAAGTTCGCCTTCAACCTCGTCGACGACGGCTTGGCTGGGCAGCAGGTATTCGCCGGCGAGGCGACGCGCCTCGCGTACATGACGGACGAGGCCATGGAGGGGCGGGATGCCTTCCTCCAGAAACGCCCTCCCGACTGGACACGATTCCCGTACCTCTACTAGCGGGGCGCGCTACTGCACCTCGCTGTCGAACTTGATGACCGCGTTGCTTTGGGCCCCTGAGAGCGGGGCGAGTTCGATCCACGTCTTCCCGGGGGCGAGGAGCACCGGATCGCCGTCGAGCGTCTTCAGGTGGTAGGCGTCGCGTTGGTCCGCCTTGGTCCACCTGATGGGGATGATCTTCCCCCCCGTCGCGACGTATCCCGGGGCGTCCTTGACGACGACGAACGACTCCGGGTTGTACCCCTGCGTATAGGCGACCTTCACCTTGAGGATGATGACGTTCATGGCCGTGATCTGGTTGCCATCCATAGTCATGTGGGGATCCTCGAATTCGAATCGATCCCACCGTCCCGTCGTCTCATTCCAGGTCCAGTGCGGGTGACCGCAGTCGGAATACCTGATGTCGATCGTTCCCACCGCGTTGCCCTCGACGGTTGCCGTTGCTCCGCTGGCTGGGTAGGCGTAATCGAATTGCTGGGGCGTCGGGCCCATCCCTTTCTCGGAGGCCTCTGCAGAGAACGTTGCGGGATGGCCCCAGAGCCGGAACTCCTGATTCTTGTCCACGACATCCCTGGTCATGAAACTGAAGCCCTCAGAACCCTGGAGGTACCCCTCCGTGGATGTGAAGTTCCTGCCCAGAAACAACTGCTTCATCCTGACGAAGGCCCTCTGGACGTCGAAGTTGCTTCCCGAGGCGACGAGAAGGGTGTCGAAGGACCCCATGATGTTGGGATCCATGTTCCGGGCCGAGCGGATCGGCCCGACGTCGTCTGGGAACTCCGTCTGGTAGAACGCCATAAGCCGGAGACAACTCCCGTTGATGTATTGCTCGAAGACGATGTCGGCGTATTCGAGGCCCTTCTGTGGGCGGCCATACGCCGTGTTCTCGATCTTGATGCCCACCGAGGGACGCTCAAGGTGTTCTGGCGCCACACCCTCCGCGCCCAGACCGGTGAGCGGCCACACAATGGTGGGTATCGGGTCCTCAGGTGGAGACGGGGCGACCAACCGAGCCTCGCGGGGCACGTCGGTCAACGTCACCGTTGGCTGCGTGAGAACCTCGGGCGCGCATCCGCCCACGAGGGCGGTGATCACGATCACCGTGACCAGGCCACCGAACCTCCTCCGGCTCACGATTCCAGTCTAGGCAGGAGTCGACATTGAGGTCGGCCCGTCACTTCTGGACGACGCCGTCGAACTTGACGGTCGCGATGACCGCCCCCGAGGACGGGACGAGTTCGACCCAGGTTTGGCCGGGGGCGAGGTAGACCGGGTCGCCGTCCAGGGTCGTGAGGTGGTAGAGGTCACCCCGGCTGGACTTGGTCCACCTGATGGGGATGACCTTTCCGCCCGTGGCGACGAACCCGGAGGCATTCGACACGACGACGAAGGCCTCTGGGTTGTACCCCTGCGTGTAGGACACCTTGACCCGGAGGAGGATGACGTTCGTCGCCGTGACAGGGTTGCCATCCATCGTCACGAGGGGATTCTCGAACTCGTAGCGGTTCCACACCCCCCCGTCCTCGTCCCACACCCAGTGGGGATGGCCGCAACTGGAGTACCTGATGTCGATCGTCCCCACCGCGGAGCCCTCGATGGCCGCCGTCGCGTCGCTGCCTGGGTAGGTATATTCGAACTGCTGGGGTGCGGGCCCAAACCCCACGTCGGCCGCCTCGTCGGCGAATACCTCCGGGTGCCCCCACAGCCGGAACTCGAAATCCTTGTTGACGATATCCCTCGTCACCCGCTCGAAACCGTCGGAACCCCGGAGGTAGCCGGTCGTAAGGGAGAAGTCGTCGGCGAAAAGCATCTGATTGAGCCTGTTGAAGGTGTATTGGACCTGGTAATTGCACCCCGATGCGAACAAGACGGTGCTGAACGATCCCATGATGTTCGGGTCCTGAGTCCTGGCCGACCGGATGGGGCCCACACTCTCCGGGAGGTCGGAGTGAAAGACCGCGACGAGTCGGAGGCATCTGCCGTTGATCATCTCGTCGAATACGATGTCCGCGTGCTCGATCCCCTTCTGCGGTCGACCCCGAGCCGTGTTCTCGATTTTGATCGGAACCGCTGGGCGATCGAGATCGGCCTGAGGGACGCCTTCGGCGCTCAACCCCGTCAACGGCCAGATGACGGCAGGCCTCGGATCCTCGGGAGGACTGGGGACAATGGCGCGGTCCTCGATGGGAATGGCGGACAGGGTCTCCGCAGGGCCGTCGACCACCGCGGGCGCGCATCCACCCACCACGACGACGGCCGTCGCCGCCAGGATTCGGCTTCTGAGCCGTCTCGACCGGATCACGGCGTTCAGTCTAGGCACACACGAATCGAGCGGGGCGACACCGCGCCTCCCTATTGCTGTTGGACGCCGTCGAACTTGATGTATGTCCATTCTCCGGAACCCGACCTGGGCACCATTTCAACCCAGGTGGTTCCGGGGGCGAGATGGACCGGTTCTCCTTCGAGGGTCGTGAGGTGGAAAGTGTCTGTACGATCCGCCTTGCTCCACAGAATAGGGATGACCTTCCCTCCCGACGCGACGAATCCGGGATCGTTGGTCCGAATGACGAAGGATTCGGGATTGACGCCGTTGGTATAGGCGACCCTGACCTTGAGGATGACGATATTCGCAGCGCTGATCTGATTCCCATCCTTGGTCAGGTGGGGATCGTCGAACTCGAATCGTTTCCACAGGCGGCTCTCGGCATCCCAGTTCCAATGCGGGCGGGCGTTGCCGGAGAACCTGATGTCGATCGTCCCGACCGGGGTGCCCTCGATCGTCGCCGTTGCGGTGTCGGCTGGATAGGCGTAGTAAAACTGCTGGCTCGCCGGGGAGGCCCCTTTCTCGACGGCCGATTCCGCCAGCGGACCCAGGTCGACCCTCAGGCTGTGCATGGAGATCGTCGGCGATACCCGGAAGAAGCCCTCGGAGTACCAAATGTATCCCTTGGTGACACCGCTGTACTTCGCATCCTCCATGAATAGGTATTGGTGGACGTTCTGGAACACGTACTGAACCGCGAAGTTGCATCCCGAGGCGACAAGGGCCGTGTCGAACGACCCGATGATGTTGGGATCCATGTTCCGCGCCGATCGGACGGGTCCGACCTCTTCCGGGTAGTAGGTGTGGAAGACCGCCAGGAACCGTGTGGCGCTGTTGTTGATGTACTCCTCGAAGACGATATCGGCGTACTCCAGGCCGGTCTGCGGACGCGCGTAGTACCCGTTCTCGATCTTGACCCCGATGGCGACCCGGTCGAGATTCGCCTGGTCCACCCCCACGGCGCCCAAACCGGTGAGCGGCCACACGATCTCCGGGATCGGATCCTCGGGCGGGGCGGGAACGACGATCCGATGCTCGGCAGGTACCGCCGACACGGTCTCCGCTGGAGGCGAAAGAACCTCGGGCGCGCATCCGCTCACGAGGGCGGAGATCGCGGCCAGGAGGGCAAGGCCCCCCAGCCGTTGGGTCCGATTCACGGCGTCAAGTGTAGGCATGCTCAGGCCGGATGGGTGAACTCGCCCGACCCGGCCGGTCCTCCTAATCCTGGGCAACGTCATCGAACTTGATCACCGCAGTGTGCTTGGCCCCCGAGATGGGGACCAACTCGACCCAGGTCTGCCCCGGGGCGAGGTATACAGGACCCCCGTCGAGGGTGGTGAGGTGGATGGCGTCCCTCCGGCTTGACTTGCTCCATCTGATCTCCGTGATCCTGCCGTCGGTGGCGACGTATCCAGGGGCATCGTCGACGATCATGAGGGACTCGGGAAGGTAGCCGTAGACGTATCGCACCTTGACCCGGAGGATGACGACATTCGTCGCCGAAATCTGAATATCGTCGAGGGAGACGTGGGGCTTGTCCTTCTCGAAGCGCATCCAGAGCCGCTTCGACTCGTCCCAGTCCCAGTGGGGATGGGCGTCCGGGGAGAACTTGATATCGATGGTGTCGATGGCGGAACCCTCTGTGGCCGCAGTCGCCGTCTCGACCGGGTAGGCGTAGTCGAACTGCCTCGTGGCCGGAGGGAGGTCGGCTTCAAGGGCCTGCGCGACGAATTCACTCATCGTCCCATGCAAGTTGTGAGGGGCCGGCCTGACCCTGACCCGGAAGAACCCATCGTCTTGGTTGTCGTCGTATATCAAGACCTGGTCGGTCTTCTGCACCGCCCGCAAGACGTCCCGAGAAGCCCCGGAGAACACCAGCGGCGCGTAGAGCGAACCGACGATGTTCGGATCCATCGGCCGCATGGATCGAATCGGGCCGACCTCTTCCGGATAGACGGAATGGAAGACCGCCACGAGTCTGGAGATTCCGAACTCGACGTACTCCTCGAAGACGATATCCGCAGCTTCGAGGTTCTTAGGCGGCCGGGCGTGGGGATGGTTGTCGATCTTGACGGCGATCGCCACCCCCTCGAGGTCGGCGGCTGAGACTCCTTCCGCGTCCAGGCCCGTCAATGGCCACACGATCGTCGGGGCCGGATCCTCGGGAGGTGAGGGAACGACGACCCTGCTCTCTCGGGGGACGTCCGTCACCGTCACAGCCGGAGAACCAAGGGTCTCCGGAGCGCAGGCGCTGAGGAGAACGATGGCCCCGATTACCAGGGGTATCCCTCGAAGACGGGGGGTGGGGGCCATGGGTAGAAGTCTAGGCTTGCCTAGGCTAGGGGGGTGACCTATGCGAGACTGGCCGACGGACCGGAGTCGGCCGTGGCCGAAGCCCTCCACGGCGATGCCGCTGGCCTCCTGGTCGCGACCTCCGGCTCGTCCGGGACGCCCCGTGAGGTCCTCCTCGGCACCGAGTCCTTGCGGGCCTCCGCCGAAGCCACCCATGCCCGCCTTTCTGGGCCGGGCCGTTGGTTGCTTGCCCTCCCTGAGAACCGGATCGCAGGCGCTCAGGTGCTCGTCCGGTCCTTCCTCGCGGAGACCACCCCTGTTCGGCTTGTATCCGGCCCATTCGATCCGGCCGCCTTCGCCTCCGGCGTCGCTGCCCTTACCGCCACGACGGATCCCGGTGTGCCGCTGTACACTTCCCTCGTTCCCACCCAACTGCACCGGATTCTGGCTTCCGAATCATGCCGCGAGGACTTGGACCGCTTCAACGCCGTCCTCGTGGGCGGCGCCCCCCTCGGCCTCCCCCGGGAAGCCCTGCCCCCGTCGGTCATCGAGACCTATGGGGCGACGGAGACTGCTGGCGGCTGCGTGTACGACGGCATCCCCCTCGATGGAGTCCAAGTGGAGGTCGACGACTCCGGACGGGTGACCATCGGCGGGATGGTGATCGCGGACGGGTATGCCGACGACGCTGATTCTGACACAGACATCGGCACCGGCCCCGGCCTCTTTCTTCGTGATGACGTGCGGTGGTACCGCACCCCCGATGCCGGTGTCTGGGCGGGCGGATCCCTCGCCGTCGTCGGTCGGTTAGACGATGTGATCGTCTCAGGCGGATTCAAGGTGCATCCCACGACCGTCGAAACCGCCCTCCTGACCCTTCCCGGCATCGAGCAGGCGGTCGTCGTCGGCGTCCCCGACTCCGAATGGGGGGAGCGGGTCGTCGCCCTCGTCGTCGGCTCCGCCGTCCCGACGATCGAGCGGGTCAGGGGGGACCTGCTCAAGACCCTTCCCCGCTTTGCCCTTCCGAGGGAAATCAGGCCTGTTGGCGCCCTGCCCCTCCTGGAGAGTGGGAAGATCGATCGGAAGGCGGCCCGGCGGCTCGCTTGACTCGGGATCGGAGGTGACGTGACGGCCACGGTGGGCGACTGGATAGCGGGGGCACGCCCCCGGACCCTCACGACGGCGATCGCCCCGGTTGCGGTCGGGACGGCATCTGCGGGGGCTCTTGGGTCGTTCCGCCCGTTGTATGCCCTTCTGGCCCTCGGGGTTGCCCTTTCCCTTCAGGTGGCCGTCAACTACGCCAATGACTACTCGGATGGGGTTCGCGGTACCGATGTCGACCGGGTGGGCCCCGAACGGCTGGTGGCGTCGGGCAAAGCCGGTCCGTCCGCCGTCCGTGCCGCCGCCACGATGTCCTTCGTCATCGGTTCCCTCTTCGGCCTCGCCCTGACCGCCCTTTCCGGTGAGTGGATCCTTCTCTCCATCGGGGTCGCGGCCATCGTCGCCGCCTGGACCTACACGGGCTCCTCGCGTCCTTATGGATATGCGGGTTGGGGAGAGCTGAGCGTCTTCGTGTTCTTCGGCTTGGTCGCCACCCTGGGCACCATGCTCTCCCAGGCTGGCCAGATCACCTCATGGGCCGTCGTCGCCTCGGTCGGAGTCGGGCTTCACGCCGTCGCGATGTTGCTGGTCAACAACATCCGCGACCTGAAACACGACTCCCTGGCCGGAAAGCGGACCCTGGCCGTCCGGCTGGGTGATCGGCTTGCCCGCCACCTCTTCGCAGCCTGCGTCACCCTCCCTCTGATGGCATCGACGATCGTCGCCTTTTCCAAGCCATGGTCGCTACTCACGTTGCTCTTGCTCTTGCCCTCGATCCTGATGGCCACTCTCACCGTCGTCGCCAACCCTCGAGGCCGAGCCCTTGGGGCGATATTCGCGGCCGAGAGCATCCTCGGGCTCTGCTACGGGCTGCTCCTGGCGCTGGGCATCGCCCTCGGGTAAAGCCCTCTACCCCTTGGCCTCTCCGCTCGGGCCTCTCCGGTCGGCCCTCCCATCGAAGTACCGCTCCAGCCACTGGGAAAGCAAGTCGTGCTGGGTACCGAAGACCGCATAGGCAACCAGCCACGATACGCACAAAGCCCCGATCGATGCGGACCAGTTCCGCCATCCCACCGCCCAGAGGGCCAGCAACACACATAAGAAGAGGGCCGCCCGCACGATCCAATAGCCCAGGGTCCTCACGCGGCCAGTGTAGGACCGGATACAGTGCCAGCATGCGCTACCTTGTCGCGTTCCTCTTCGAGGTCGCCTTGACGACCTACTGCATAGTCGATGTCGTTCGTCACCGAGAGGAGAGCCCTCACGGGCTTCAGAAGGTTTTCTGGGTGCTCATCCTCCTGTTCTTTCCCTTCGTGCCCGACCTCGTATGGCTCTACCTCCAGTGGGGAACACGCGGCCAGTCCAAGCCTCGCCCCCGGGGACCCCTCGCCCCGGATGACGACCCGGAATACCTGAGATGGCTCGGCGAGCAACAGCGCCGCCGCGAATGAAGCTAGCCCCGGTAGAAAGCCTCGATCTCGGCCCCGACAACCTCGATGTCGAATCGTCTGACCCGTTCGCCCTGCTCTGCATGAATCCGTTCTCGGAGGTCGGGCGTCGTGACGAGTCGGGTGAGGAGGCCCGCGAACGCCTCGACATCGCCGGGATCGACCAGTGTGTCCGGATCGTCCCCGAGGACGCTCCGGTAGCCGGGGTTGTCCCCGCCGATGACGGCACCCGCTCCCGCAGCCATCGCCTCGGCGAGGACGATTCCGAAGGATTCCCCTCCCGTCGCAGGGAAGACGGCCACATCGGCCTCGGCCAGAAACCTGGGCTTGTCCTCCTCTGAGACGAAGCCCGGCATGGTGACGACGTCACCCAGGTGGTGTTCCTCGATCCGGCGGCGCACCTCATCGGTGAGCGGACCACGACCGGCGAGTCGAACCTCCATCCGAGGCCGAAGCCCGAAAGGCATGCGCGCAAGCGCCTCGACCAACTCCAGAGCCCCCTTGCGCTCGACCATCCGTCCGAGGAACGCCACGATGACCCGGTCCCGATCGCCCCTATTCCGCCCCAGCGCCCCGGCCGCGGCGATCCCCGTGACGTCCACGGCCGCCGGGATCATCTCGCACTCGATGCCGAAGGCCGTGCGGGCGAACTCGACGGCGGGGGGGGAGATCGCGCAGAACCGATCGAAGAGCCGGAGATTGCGACGGAGGGCCCGCCCCAGCATCCGGGTCCCCAACCTGGAGAGGGCGCCGCTCGGCATGATGAGGAACGTTCCCACGATCGTGGCGTTCAGCCGTCGCGCCTCCCTGACCACCCTTCCGGCGAACAAGGGGGAATGGGGGGTCTGGACATGGATGACGTCGAACCTCTCCCGACGGAGAAACTCCCCGAGTCGGCGTCGGGACGTGGGCAAGGGAATCCGGAGGGTGTTCCCATTGAAGGAGACCCCGGCGTTCCGCGCCAGGGAGTGGACATTCTGAAGGTCCGTTCGGGTTGTGCCGGAGCAGAGGAAGTGGACCTCATGGCCCTTCCGAGCCAGGTAGCCCCCGATCGTGAGCACATACTGTTGGACGCCGTCGGGCCGATCCAGGCTGTCATCGAGGACGAAGGCGACCTTCACCGCGGCACCGCGACGTGCACCGCGGGCTCTGAGTAGTCCAGGCGCACCACCTTTCCATCCTCGATCGACAGGCTCGTCAGGGAAGCGAGGCTGCACCTCCGGCGCCTCGGGTCGTGTGCCAGGCGACGCCCCTCCACCGAAAGCCGGGTGACCCAGATGGGCAGCTGGTGGCTGACCAAAACGCTCTCCCGGTTCGGTTCCTTTTGAGCGGCATCCATCACGGCCGCCATCACCCTGTCGCGTTGTTCGACGTAGGGCTCCCCCCAGGAGGGTTTGAACGGGTTCCTGAGGGACCAGAGGCGCTTCGGCTGAAGGAGGTATTTGGCAAATGGGTGGACGTCCTCGCCCTCGAAGGAGTTCTGGGATTCAATGAGGCGCTCGTCCGTCTCGACCTTCAGGCCGAAGGCATCGGCGATGGCCTCGGCCGTCTGCTGTGCACGGAGGAGGGGAGAGGAGACTAACCTCCCGATGTCGTGTCCATTCGTGCGGAGATGCCCCGCGACCACCCTCGCCATCTCCTCCCCCGCCTCCGACAGCCGAAAGCCCGGAAGGCGTCCATACAGGATCCCCTGGGGGTTGTGGACGTGACCGTGACGGAGCAGGTGGATGATCGGCATCCCTCTAGTGTCCCAAATCCCTGGGGATCGAGAACCAAGACGCAGGAATGGCGCATCAATCCCCTTGGCCGGTCGTGTCGGACTCTTCCTCCACACGTCCTAATGTGGAGGAATGGATTCGGCGGCGGCCTCGCCCGGACGGGCAAACGGCGTTGCCGCCTTCTTCGATGTCGACAACACCATCATCCGCGGGGGAAGCGCGTTTCACATCGCAAGGGGCCTCCACCGCCGAGGCTACCTCCGGAATGGTGCGATCCTGAGGTTCGCCTGGCAGCAGGTGAAGTACCAGCTTTTCGGCGAGAAAGCCACCCAGTTCGATCAGATCCGAACGGAGGCCCTCTCGATCATCAAGGGGTGGAGCGTCGCGGAGATGACCTCGATCGGGGAAGAGGTCTACGACGAGGTCATCACCCACCGGATCTTCCCCGGCACCAAAGGCCTCCTGGACGCTCACCTGGCCAGGGGGCACGAGGTCTGGCTCATCACCGCCAGCCCCGTCGAGGTGGGAAGAATCATCGCCAGGCGCCTGGGGGCGACGGGGGCGCTCGGGACTCTGGCGGAGCACTCCCGCGGCTACTACACGGGCGCCCTCATTGGGGACATGCTTCACGGGGAGGCGAAGGCCACGGCCGCTCGGAGCTTGGCGGCGGAGAGAGGGCTCAGCCTCGAAGACTCCTTCGCTTACGGGGATTCGACCAACGACATCCCGATCCTCAGGTCCGTGGGCTTCCCGTGCGCAATCAATCCCGAACGGCGCCTCAGGAGGTTCGCCCGAAGGAATGGGTGGGCCATCCGGGACTTCAGGGGGAAGAAGAGCAATGGGAGACGTGGCCTGATGGCCGCAACCGGCGCAGGGGCGCTGTGGGTGGTCATCATCATCCTGAGAGGGCTCACCGCCCCCATCAGGGGCATCTTCCGCAGGCTCCTGTGGTGGCGTCGCCGATAGCGACCCCCCTGATGACGAAGGCGTCTACTTCTTGTTGCGGCGCTGGTGGCGGGTCTTCCGAAGCAACTTGCGGTGCTTTTTCTTCGACATGCGCTTGCGACGCTTCTTGATGATCGAACCCACGGAACCTCACTCGATGACGCTGATTGGACAAGCCCGCCCGGCAGGGCGCGCAGGACGGCTCCCTAGCCTACCGCGCCCGCGGACCTTTCTTCGCTCTCGATCGGCAGGCCACCGTGAAGGGCGGCGTTCTGCATGAAGACCTCGACGGCTTGTTGGGGGACCCTGAACGACCGCCCGAAGCGTACCGCTGGGAGGTCCCCGGCGTGGACCCACCGATACACGGTCATGCGGGATACCCGGAGCAGGTCGGCGACTTCGGCGACCGTCAGGAAGGTCGTCCGGTTGTTCGGCGTCGCGGTCATGAATCGTTCCCGTCCTTCGATGCTTCTGACTCAGGTATCGGCGTGATGTGCTCCCCACTGTAGGGGCTGTTGTGACGCATGTGAAGGCCGGGGCTGCGGGGTGGACGCCCGGTCACCTACGAAGGGCCGCGACGACCTCGTCGTCTGTGGTCTGGGAGAAGTCCTCGTACCATTGGCCGACTGCCTGCATCCACAAGGGGGCGATGACCACGACCACCTCGTCCGCCTCCTTCGCCAGGAGTTTGGCGGCATCGAGAGCGGCGACCCCCGCCGCCACGACCACCTTGGTCGCGAGCATGGCGCGTGCGACCCCCACCGCCGCGAGCATCGTGCCTCCGGTCGCCAGGCCGTCGTCAACGAGGATGACCGTGCGTCCCGTGATGTCCGGGCCGGGACCACCCTCCCGATAGGCGGAAATGCGTCGCTCGAGTTCAGCCCTCTCCCTGGCCTCGATCTCGGCCACCGTCTCGTCGTCGATCTTGAGCATGATGAGGATGTCGTCGTCGATCACGCGGATGCCGCCTTCGCCGATCGCCCCGAACCCGAACTCCTCCCGTCCGGGGACTCCGAGTTTGCGGACACCCAGCACGCCGAGGGGGGCTTCGATGGCTTTGGCGATCTCGGCTGCGACGATGACCCCGCCCCGGGGAATGCCCAGGACGACCGGGTATTCCTCGCGCAGGTGGGTCAATGCCCCGGCCAGTTTCTGGCCTGCGTCGACCCGATCCCGAAGCACCTCCATGACCCCAGGCTAGGACGGTCGGGAAGGATGCGCGAGAAGACCGGGCCTCGTGAATCCCGAAGCCGTAGGGTGGGTGCACCCAACGCTAGACGTCTGCCACGCGTTACTCCACTATGAACATCATGAGCACATACACCCACACAATGCCCAGCCGCGCCCGCCGCGGCGGACTCGTCGCCTCGCTCCTCGCCGTTGCCGCGGTGCTGGCTGGCTGCTCCGCGGCCGACTCTCCGGCTGCAGGGGTCGAGAACGACGCGGCCTACGCTCCAGCCGAGGAGTTCGGAGGCGACGCGGCCTACGCCGATGCGGACACCCGCGAGGCCGCCCAGTCATCGACCGGCGACCGCTCCGTGATCATCACGGGCTCCATGTACATGACGGTCGAGGACCCGATCGTGGCCGCCGACCGGGCAGCGGGCATCGTCCAGAGAGCGGGCGGACGCATCGACGCGCGCAGCGAGACCGCGCCGGACGAGCACTACGGCGGCTCGGCCTGGCTCACGCTGCGAATCCCCTCGGGCGACCTCGACGCGGTGGTCGACGACCTGCGCGAACTCGGCACGGTGGACCGGTTCAGCACCGATTCCTACGACGTCACGACCGAGGTGACAGACCTCGAGGCCGAGATCTCGACCCTACGCTCCTCGACCGCGCGCATCGAGGCCCTGCTGCTGGAGGCCAAGGATATCTCCGACATCATCACGCTCGAGAATGAATTGGACTACCGACAGGCGCGGCTCGAAAGCCTCGAGGCGCGTCAGCGCGGCCTCGACGACCAGGTATCGATGTCCACGATCGACCTGTCGCTCACCACCGAGCCGGTCGTGATCGTCGACGACTCACCAGAGTCGTTCTGGGACGCGTTGGTCTCCGGATGGGAGACACTCGTGGGATTCCTCTCGGGTGCGCTGATCGTCATCGGCGTGGCGCTGCCCTGGATCGCGCTGCTAGCCCTGATCGCCCTCGCGGTGGTCATCCCGATCCGCGCGAGGAAACCCCACACCGCTACCAAGAAGCCCAGCACCGCCCCGACGAAAGCCCGCGCCACTTCGGCCAAGACCCCAGCGGTCCGAAAGTAGGCTGTAAGGCCCCGCGAGCCCTCCGGGTACCTCGCGAGTCAGGATTCAACTGGATAAGCCCCGTCGAAGAGGGATGGCGTACGACTTTCTCACAGGAGTGAGCCAGCCCTCTTCGACGGGGCTTTCGAGTTCAGACGGTCGCGGTCACCCGCACGGTCGCTCCGGCCGGAGCGTACGGCACGGTTGAGCCCTCGATGGCGACCCCGTCGACCGTGAGCTTCGCGCCCTTGCCGCCGGAGTTCTTGACCGAGATGACGTAGGTCGCGCCGCGGGCCTTGCGGGTCACGGTGAACTCCGGGAGGTCGGGCCCGAGACACGGGTCCACGACAAGGCCGTCCCAGTCGGGTCGAATACCCAGCAGGAACTGGGACACCGCGACAAAGTTCCAGGATGCCGTCCCCGTCAGCCACGAGTTCTTCGCCTCGCCGTGCCGGACCGCGTCCTTGCCCGCGATCATCTGGGCGTAGACGTACGGCTCAAGCCGGTGAACCTCGGAGATCTCCTCGCGGTACGCGGGGGCGATCTGCTTGTAGTACTCGAAGGCGCGCTCGCCCCGGCCGACCACGGTCTCGGCGATGATGATCCACGGGTTGTTGTGACAGAAGATGCCCGCGTTCTCCTTATAGCCCGGCGGATAGGACGTGACCTCACCCATCTCCAGGTGATACCGAGTGTAAGCGGGGTTGAGGAGCACGATGCCGTGCGGGGTGTTCATCCGCTCGCGCGTCGCGTCGAGGGCCTGGACGGCCTTCCCGTCCTCGACCCCGATGCCGGCCATGACGCAGTACCCCTGGGGCTCGATCCAGATCTTGCCCTCGTCGTTGTCCTTCGATCCGATCTTCTCGCCGAAGAAGTCGTACGCCCGGAGGAACCACTCGCCGTCCCAGCCGTCCCGGAGCACGGTCTCCCGCATCTCCGCGACCTCGGCCTCGGCGCGCTTGGCCTCCGCCTCGTCGCCCCGGCGCCTCGCGAGCGCGATGTAGTCCGGACCGATGCCGACGAACATGCCGGCGATGAAGATGGATTCGGCCGTCCCGCCCGCCTTGTTCTCGGTGATCTGGAAGGACTCGCCCGGGGTGTCGGAGAAGCAGTTGAGGTTGAGGCAGTCGTTCCAGTCGGCGCGGCCGATGAGCGGCAGCCCGTGGGGACCCTTGTTGTTGACCACATGGTCGAAGGAGCGCTTGAGGTGCTCCATGAGGGTCGCCTTGTTGGACTCGTCGTTGTCGAACGGCACCATCTCGTCGAGGATCGAGAAGTCGCCCGACTCCTTGATGTAGGCCGCGACACCGGAGATGAGCCAGAGCGGGTCGTCGTTGAAGCCCGAGCCGACGGCGTTGTTCCCGCGCTTGGTGAGCGGCTGGTACTGGTGGTAGGCGCTCCCGTCCTCGAACTGGGTCGAGGCGATGTCGACGATGCGCTCGCGTGCCCGCTCGGGCACGAGGTGGACGAAGCCCAGGAGGTCCTGGTTGGAGTCGCGGAAGCCCATGCCCCGGCCGATGCCCGTCTCGAAGTACGACGCGGAGCGCGACATGTTGTAGGTCACCATGCACTGGTACTGGTTCCAGATGTTGACCATCCGGTTGAGTTTCTCATCCGGCGAGGAAACCGTGTACGAGCCGAGGAGCTTGTCCCAGTACGCCTGGAGTTCCGCGAAGGCGGCGTCGGTCGCCTCCTCCGTCGAGAAGCGCTTGAGGAGCGCTTTCGCCCCGTCCTTCTTGATGACACCGGGGGCGGCCCACTTGTCGTCCTTGGGGTTCTCGAGGTAGCCGAGGACGAAGGTGAAGGACGTGCTGGCACCGGGCTCAAGAGTGACGTCGAGCGAGTGTGAGCCGATGGGATACCAGCCGGACGCGATCGAGTTCCCACTCTTGCCCGCGCGCGGCACGGCCGCCTCGCCCCAGCCGTTCTGGAACCCGAGGTAAGTGTCGCGGTCCGTGTCGAAACCGGCTACACGCGCATTCACGCCGTAGACGGCGTAGTGGTCGCGCCGCTCGCGGTACTCGGTCTTGTGGTAGATGACGCCATCCTCGACCTCGACCTCGCCGATACTCAGGTTCCGCTGGTAGTTCGTCTGGTCGTCCTCGGCATTCCACAGGCAGAACTCGACGAACGAGAAGAGGGCGAAGGACTTGGCGGCCTTGGAGGTGTTGGTGATCGTCACCTTCTGGATCTCCGCGTTTACCCCGGGCGGCACGAAGAACAGCGCCGAGGCCTCGAGCCCGTTGCGGGAGCCCGTGATGCGGGTGTACCCGAGGCCGTGTCTGCACTCGTACGAGTCGAGTTCGACCTTGTAGGGGAAGAATCCCGGCGACCACACGTCACCAGCCTCATTGATGGTGAAGTAGCGGCCACCGGAGTCCGTGGGGATGTTGTTGTAGCGATACCGGGTGAGGCGGCGCAGTTTGGCATCACGGAAGAAGCTGTACCCGCCAGCCGTGTTGGAGATCAGCGAGAAGAACTCCTCGGAGCCCAGGTAGTTGATCCAGGGGTACGGGGTCTTGGGGGTCGTGATGACGTACTCGCGGGCGTCATCGTCAAAGTGTCCGAACTGCATGATCGCGCCTTCCAGGAGAGTGAATAGACGGGAGTTTAGCCTAGCCCCGGAGTACGGGTGCGCTGATAGCGTGGGCTCATGGCCACGCCTCCGGCGTCCGACGACGCCCCTCCACCTACAGGTTCGCCTTTGTTCGTCCGCAAGAGAAGACGGGCGCGCATCATCGTCGGCGCTATCGGCCTCGTCGGGGTGGCCACCCTGCTCGTCGTCTTCCTCCTGACGAGGGAGCCCGCCGAGGAGGGCTTCCAATCTGGAGACGAGTTCACCTGCTCCGACGGTACTTTCACCATGACCCTTCCCGAGGGGTGGGTCGACTACACCGACGAATACCGCACGGCGTATCTCGAAGACAGCGGTACCGAGAGCGGCATTGAAGGCTTCATCAGCGTGGATGGGCTCCCGTTCTTCGCCGCCGGCGATTTCGTCACCATCTCCGGCCACCCCGTATTGACGGCGATGCCGGCATCGGGGGACTTCCTCCTTGAGGATAGTTCTTCCTACTGGGCGGGACGCTTCGACGACCTCGAATCGTCGGTTTCGGGCGAGTCGACCTCCGATGCGGGTGACGAGATCCTGTATACGACTCTTCGCGGCACGGAGGGCAGCCGGGATTGGCAGGTGGTGCTCGTTTTCGTCATGGGAGAGGATTCATACGCCGAGTTCATCCTCGAGAGCCGAGAAGACCACGACCTGGTGAAAGATGCTCTGCTCGCGAGCGTGAACACCCTCATCTTCAATCCCCTCGACTCGATCGACACAGAAATCGACCACGAATGGTACTTGCCCCACGACGATGGCAGGACCTACTCCTCCGAAGGCGGGGCGTCCATCGTCATCCCCGAATCCTGGATCTTCATCGGCGAGATGTGGGACGCCGATGCCCTCAATCCCACGATCAAATTCGACTTCCTCGGCCTGTGGCAGATCGGGGAAACCGAGAACGACAATCCCATGGAAATCCAGTCCGCATCGATACAGGTCTCCCTGAACGGCTATCCCGAACTGACCGCGGTTGAGCAGCTCATGGGGCAGTTCGGCGCCGTCGGAGAGACGACCACCGATTCGGGCGGGGTGAGGTACACCGTCGAGGCGATCGAACCATGGACGGCGCCTGGGGCGGAGGATGCCGCATGGATTCGTCTCCTGGCGGATTATGAAGCCACAGGCGAAACCTTCTTCGAGGGCCGAATCGTCGATCGGATCGGATACCTCCTGATTCATGACAACTACAAGATCGTGGCCTTCCTGGAGTTCCCCGGCTCCCTCGACGAAACCGTCCTTTCCTCGTTCGAGGAGACCCTCAAGACGATCGAGTTCCGGCCCTGAGGGGATCAGCGAATCACAGCCTCCGCCAATCCATAGGAAGGTGCGTCGTGAGGACCGGTGTCCGGGTAGCGTAGCCTCATGCTTCTTTCCGACCGGGACATCCGAACCGAGATCGACTCTAGGCGTATCGTCATCACTCCCTACGACCCCGAGATGATGCAGCCCTCGTCCATTGACGTCCGGCTGGACCGCTTCTTCCGCGTATTCGACAACCACAAGTACGCGGCCATCGATCCGGCCATCGAGCAGGACGAACTGACCCGGCTGGTCGAAGTTGAGAAGGGGGAACCCCTCATCCTCCACCCCGGGGAATTCGTCCTCGGCTCCTCCTACGAGTCGATCCTCCTCCCCGACGACATCGCCGCCCGACTCGAGGGCAAGTCGAGCCTCGGCCGCCTGGGCCTCCTCACCCACTCAACGGCGGGTTTCATCGATCCCGGGTTCGAGGGTACGGTCACACTCGAGCTCAGCAACGTCGCCACCCTGCCCATCAACCTCTGGCCGGGCATGAAGATCGGGCAGATGTGCTTCTTCCGGCTCTCATCCCCGGCCGAGCACCCCTACGGCTGGGGCAAGTACGGGTCGAGATACAGCGGACAGCGCGGCCCGACGGCGTCCCGGAGCCACGTGAACTTCCACCGGACGGACGTATAGGGCGCCCCGATACACTGCCCCCGTGAGTGATTCCGGCGGGAAGAGGGTTTCGGTCGCCCTGTGCACCTACAACGGCGAGGCCTTTCTCGGCGACCAGCTCCGGTCCATCCTGAATCAGGACGCCCCCGCACTCGAAGTCGTAATCTCCGACGACGGCTCGACCGACGGGACGCTCGCCGTCATCGAGGACGTCACCGAGCACTACTCGGGCCCGACAGAAATCCGCCTGATCCATACCACACGAGTGGGCGGCGTCACCCAGAACTTCGATCGGGCGATCGGCCAGTGCCGGGGCGAGATCGTTGCGCTCAGCGACCAGGACGACACCTGGGAACCCCACAAGCTTCGCGTTCTTGGCGAGTACTTCGTTGATGCGTCAACCCCCCATCTGGTCTTCTCCGACGCAGCCCTCATCGACGACGCCGGAGCCCGCCTTTCCGGATCCCTCCACGGCAGCCTCCGACTTGGGCGTCGCGAGAGGCATGAACTCCGTTCCGGCCGGGCCTTTGAACTTCTCATCCGCCGCAACGTGGTCACGGGTGCCGTCGCCGCTTTCTCCCGCGACCTCTACACCCTGGCGACGCCCTTCCCCACATCCTGGGTGCACGACGAGTGGCTCGCCATCCTCGCGTCGGCGATCGGTGACGTGGCCCTCGTCAACGAGACCCTCGTGAACTATCGTCTTCACGCCGCCAACCAGATCGGCGTCGCGGACCCAGGCGTGACCTCCCGGATCGGCCGCATGCTTGAGCCGCGAGGGGACCGATACTCGCGCCTGGAAGAGCGATCGAGGGACCTCGTTCTCGGACTTGAGCGCCTCGCAGTGCCGGACCCCCTCCTGGCGCTCGCGCGAAGGAAGCTCGCCTTCGAGGAGATCCGCGCCGCGTACCCGAAAACCCGCCTGGGGCGGATCGGCCCCATCGCCAAGCAGTGCTTCCACGGGTCGTACGCGCGGCTATCCAGTCAGAGGAGGCTCGACACGATCCGCGACCTCCTGCAGTCGGCCTAGCACTAAGGGGTCGGGAGCCTCGCCCTGTGTGAGAGTCTGTATTCGTTCGACGACCATGGAGGCCAAGTGACCGAGCCAGCGCATCGCCGCCGCATCGTCGTGGTGACGGGTGACCCCGTGGGCGCGAAGATGGCGGGGCCTGCCATCCGCGCATGGAAGATGGCGATGGCGCTGTCCCGGGAGCACGAGGTTCGGCTGGTGTCTCTGACCCGTGCCGAATCCGTCGACGCCCCTTTTGAGACTCACGTCGTCCGACCTGGAGACGACAGGCTGTTCCGCCGGTTCGAACGATGGGCCGACATCATCGTCTTCCAGGGGCACGCGCTCGAATTCTTCCGTTCCCTGCGGAGGTCGTCCAAGTTCGTTGTCGCCGATGTCTACGCCCCGATGTACCTGGAACGACTGGAGCAGTCCCGCAAGTCGTCCCAACGGGCTTGGGATGCGGAAGTGCGCTACGGAACGGCATCCGTCAACGAGCAACTCGCCGGATGCGATTTCTTCCTCTGCGCCTCCGAGCGGCAGCGGCACCTCTATCTTGGACAGTTGGCCGCCCTCGGCCGCGTCAATGTCTCCACCTACAGCGATGACCCCCTACTCACCCGGCTCATCACCGTCGTCCCCTTCGGCCTCGACGAGGAACCTCCCCGCCACACTCACGACGTCTTGCGAGGCGTGCGAAAGCACATCAACAAGGACGACAAGATCATCTTGTGGAGCGGGGGGCTGTACAACTGGTTCGACCCCAAGACGCTCATCACCGCCGTGGCGATACTGGCGACGCGTCGTCCCAAGGTGAGGCTCTTCTTCATGGGCACCAAGCACCCGAATCCTGGTATTCCCGAGATGGCGATCGTGTCCGAATCACGCGAACTCGCCAAGAGGCTCGGAGTAGAAGGCACGAATGTCATCTTCAACGACGCCTGGGTGGACTTCGACGACCGGCAGAACTACCTTCTCGAGGCCGATGTCGGTGTGAGCACCCACTACGAGCACATCGAGACGACCTTCTCCTTCCGGACCCGGATACTCGACTATCTTTGGGCGGGCCTGCCCATGGTACTGACGCGGGGAGATGCCTTGGCTGAATTAGTCGAGCGGGAGGGTCTCGGCGTGGCCGTCCCCGAACAGGACCCGGAAGCTCTCGCCGATGCGCTCGAGAAGGTGCTTTTCGACGACAATTTCAGCAAGCATGCCCGTCGAAACATCGCCCGCGTCCGTGAGGGGCTTTCCTGGGGCCGGACACTCGAGCCGCTACTCGAGTACGCCCGCGACCCTTTCCATGCGCTCGATCGAGCCCGGGGCACGCGACGGCTACACCCTCGGGCCATCCCACGCCTCAGGTACGGAATCCTCCGGGACATCGGCAAGGTCTGGACCCACCTGCGCTCACGGGGCATCGGAGAGGTCTTCCAGCGGGGCTGGCAGACCATCCGGCGCCGTTCCGGACTCGAACGCGAATCGAGGCGATCCAAGGCGTGACTGTTCCCTTCGTGGATCCATCAACAGTTGACACAGTGGGGAAAGCCGCCCTGACCCGACGCATCCTGGCATTCGCCGGGGTCCCATTCCTATCGCTCATTGCCCCGTTCATCTTCCTCCCTGTACTGGCACGCCTGGCGGGTGCGGACGTGTGGGTTGCGATCGCTCTCGGTCAATCAGTAGGCGGATTCGTGGCCCTGCTTGCGGGGCTGGGCTATCCGACCCTCGCCCCACCGATCGTCGCTATCGCCTCCGCCCAGGAGCGTCGTCGCCTGCTTGCCACGAGTCTGCATGTCCGCCTGCCGGTCTGGGCCGTCGCCAGCTCCCTCGGCGTGGTCGTCTCCACGATCCTGGCCCCAGCGGCAAACCGTGGGGAAGCGGCAGCCATGGCTGCCGCCATGAGCATTGCCGCGCTTGCTCCAACGTGGTTCTGGATCGGCGTGGGCAGGGCGCTGCCGATTCTGTGGACCGAAGTGCTCCCCCGCATGGCCGCAACCCTGGCAGCCACCGGGATCCTCATCGCCGGCGGTGGGGCGATCTGGTACCCGGCGCTCCTTGCCGTGGCGATGATTGTCGGGCCTGCCGTGGTCTATATCCAGATCGTGGGTTCCGAACTCAAGCACGTTGTAAAGGCTGAGGTAGTAGGGGTGCTGAGACGGCACCCGCCCGGGGTGATCGCAGAAACCGCAGCTGGTCTCTACAACGCTTTGGCCGTGGCCATCGTCACCTCCGTCACCCCCGTGGCCCAGGCTGCCCGGTACGTCTCGGGAGACAAGGCCTACCGCATCGGCCAATATTCGGTGTCCGCGCTCGGAAACGCGCTTCAGGGCTGGGTGGTTGAGGCCCGCGAGGCGGCGATCGCCCGTCGTATGCGTATCGTCATCCTTCTACACGTCGGCTTGGGCTTCGTAGGGCTCACCGCCTTCGGGACGATCGGCCCATGGCTCACGCGTACGCTGTTCAAGTCGGATGTCGCGATCGACAGGGCGACCGCATTCGGGTTCGGTATGGCAATTCTGGGTATCACCCTGGGTACGGCGTTCGGTCGTATCGGCTTGATCACGATCGGAGCGCGCAAGGCGTTCATGTACTGCGTGATCGCCGCTTCCGCCACAGGTGTCGCTGGCCTCCTTGCGGGTGGTGCCCTATGGGGTGCGGTGGGTGCGGCATGGGGGCTCGGTATCACGGAGGTGCTCTCCGGGCTTGCTCAAGGAGCGGTGCTCTTGACGCTGTGGCGCAGGCGGAATGGCAGGTAGCCTTCGGTGTTTCCTTGTCCCGGGTGGGGGGCGAACACACCGGTTGCGCTAGCGTGGGATTCCATGAGAGAGAGATGGCGGTTCATTCGTCGATTCCGATCGATTCACCTCGTACCAGTCCTTGCGTTCTTGTCGCTTGCCGCTTGGGCGATGGCTTCGCCAGTAGGGGCCTCCCCGGACGATGATTTCCATTTGGTCAGCACGTGGTGTGCGAATGGGGATCCAACGTATTGCCAACCTGGTGAGGATTCGAAGACGAGGATCGTGCCGGAGAGTCTCCTCCGGTCATCGTGTTACGCCTTTCACGACGAGGCAAGCGCGAGTTGCCAGATCCCATTCCTGGAGACGGGGGCCAAGGCCGACACTCTCAGCAAACGAGGCAACTTCCAAGGAACCTATCCACCCTTGTTCTACGAGACGATGGGCACCATGGCGGGCCCGGATATCGAGCGTTCCGTCATGATCATGCGCCTGTTCAATTCCGCGCTCTTCGTCGCCCTCGCATCCCTTCTCTATTGGCTGCTCCCCCTCGGGAGGAGGCCCATGCTTGTCTGGGCGTGGCTCCTCACGACCGTTCCCCTGGGGCTCTTCCTCATCGCATCAACCAACCCCAGCGGATGGGCGATCATCGGGGTGGGCATGGCATGGATCGCCCTTCTGGGTTACTTCGAAACCGAAGGGAGACGCCGAATCGCCCTCGGCGCCCTATTCCTGTTGTCCGTCTTCATGGCTTCAGGCTCCCGTGGAGACTCGGGCGTGTACGTGATCATAGCCATCGGCATCGTCCTCTTCCTGACGTTCAGACGCGAGAAGTCCTACTACCTTGCGGCCATCCTCCCTGTGACGGCCGTGGTCATCCCCCTCGCTTTCGTCCTCACCTCTCGGATGATCGGGTCCGGGGTCCAAGGCTTGGGCGGCGCAGGCCCGACGGTCTTGGATGAACACCCGGATCTCGGGACCTTCGGGCTGTTAGCCTACAATCTTCTGAACATTCCTTTCCTATGGGCAGGTGCCTTCGGTGGGTGGCCCCTCGGATGGCTGGACACCAGCCTTCCGGACATCGTCCTCTGGACCGGAGCCGCGGCGTTCCTCGGGGCCGGATTCGTCGGGCTTGCCAGCATCAATCGCCGGAAGCTCATCGCCATTGGAGGCGTATTCTTCCTACTCGTCGCCATCCCGGTCTATGTCCTGACCAAGGGAGGCGACCCCATTGGAGCGAACGTCCAGCCCCGATACATCCTCCCGTTGATCGTGCTCTTCGGAGGCCTCCTCCTCTTCGACCCACCAGGGAAACGCATCCGCTTCAGCCGCGGCCAGGTTGTGCTCATCGCGTTCGCCCTTGCCGTCAGCAACTTCGTCTCCCTTCAGACGAACATCCGTCGATACGTGACGGGCATCGATGAGGCCGGGCTCAACCTCGATAGCGGCCGCGAGTGGTGGTGGGACAGTCCAATCACCCCCAATGCCGTGTGGCTTCTAGGTTCGCTCGCCTTCGCCGGAACCCTCATCCTTGTTGTCCGGGAGATCGCATGGAAACCCCTCGATGCAGTGGTGGAAGAAACAGCCGTCGGATCTCCGGCGAAGAAGCCTTCCCTCCCTCGCCGATAACCCGGTGAGCGACGTCCGGCTAGGTTTTAAGCGATGCGCCTCACGGAGCTAATCACGTGGATCGCTTGGGGCCTCGACTAACTGATCCTCCGTTGGTCATCGGGCTCGAAGTATTCGGAGGAATCGGGCAACACCGATCGCAGCCGCCCCCAAGGCCATACCGATCCGAACGACCAAGCCGAACCCGACATCGGGAAGGAGCGCACCCAAGAGCCCGCCCGCGACTGCGAACACGAAAGGCCCCCACAGCGGCCAGGGGATCCAACGCTGATCCGACACGCGCAGACACCAGAATCCCGTCAGAGTGGCCAGAACGGCATAGGTGACCACGAATCCTGCCGATGCCCCCAGCAATCCCCACCGATCGACAAGGACGATCGCAACCCCCATCCCGCAGGCGACACTCAACGGTGAAATGAGGGCGAGGCCGCTGGTTTTCCCCGCGATAAAGATGAGATGCGAATTGGATAGGTACAGAACCGACAGAATAGCCACCACTGACGCGAGACCCACCACAGGGACCAGCTCGCTGACGCCATAGGACGAGGGCGCCACGACTGCGAGGATCCATGGGGACAACAGGGCTACTCCGACGGATCCAGCCGCAGCGATCCAGCCGACTTCTCGTGAAGTCGCGGCCAACGTAGTCAGGCGCGCCCTGGGGGCGGCCCGCATGATCAACGGGACCCAAGCGTTGTTGAGTGATGACGTCACGACCGTCGGAATCATGCCGACGAAGAGCGCGACCTGCAGTCGAGCGCTGCTCTCCAGGCCGAGTCGGTGGGAAGTGATCAGAATCATCGAACCGATTGCCAAGGAGAGCGCCAGTTGATGCGGAATGGTGGGGATCCCGACGCGCAGCGCTGATCGGAATTCTCGGGCCGTCACGCGTCGAGCGCCCGACCTCGTCACTATCGTCAGTCCCGTGACAGCCGCCCCACAATAGGCCAATGCCAAACCCGAAACATATCCGAGAGCGGACGGCCCAAAGGCCAGGATCGCCAAGATTCCCAAAGCCGGACCGATGAGTGTTCCCCCACTTGCGAGAAGAACGTACGTCCACGCACGGTCCACAGCCCTGAGATACGCCTGGACGCAGGCAACGACGGCACCCCCCCCGGCCGCGAGTAGCGCAACCATGGGCACAGAACTCCACGGTTGACCGAGAGCGAGCTCGCTCCACCAGAAACCGGTTGCCAAGGCTACGAGAGTGACGAGACCGGCCGTACCCATGGACGCGAAGACCAAGCCGCGCGCACCCTCCAGCGCTGATCGTTCAAGCAGGGCATGCCTCGTGATCGAAATCGTCAAGCCCGTCGCCGCCAGGATGACGCCGAACTGAATCAGTACCAGGCACACCGATACCAGCCCGAATGCCTCTTGCGAGAGCATTCGCGTGGTGACGGGCAGGATGAGGGTTCCGGACAGTGCGGGGGCCGCCGTCGCCAGGGTGTAAATGGATCCTCTACCCAGCAGTTGTCGACTGGCTGTGTGCGGCGATTCGGCTTGGGACGGATCGGCTTCGCCCGCCACCAGCTCTTCCTCGAATGTCACGGTGAAACCACTACCCCGGTGGGGGCAACGGAAAGCAGGTCCCGATTCTGGTCGAGATCTGCCTTCACTGTTGGAGCCTTTCAGGAAGTGGGTCAGGGCGAAAGTCTAGTGGACGCCCCCGAAAGAGCCTTCGCCGATGACCCGGTAGGTCACGCCTACCCAGTCCTCGGCGGACGTGATGCGGCGTCCGTCAACCAGCGTCGTGACGCCCGGGATGTCGGCTGGGCGGAGGCCACGGTACTCGTCGTGGTCGGCCTGGATGATAGCTGCGGCGGCTGGCTCTCCCAGGTGATACGGCGCGAATCCTAACGCGTCGAGTTCTGCATCGGTGAACATCGGGTCGTGGACGAAAACCATCGCCCCGCGCGCGCGTAGAGCCTCTACGGTGGCGAAGACTCCGGAGAACGCCGTCTCCTTGACCCCGCCGCGATAGGAGGCACCGAGGACGACGACCCGGGCGCCCTTGAGGGCTCCATGAGCTACTTCGAGCAACGCGATTGCGTACTCCGGCATCGAGGCATTCGCCTCACGCGCCGCGCGCACGATGGTGGCGTCAGGGTCGTTCCACAGGTACAGGCGCGGGTACACGGGGATACAGTGGCCACCGACCGCGATTCCGGGACGGTGGATATGGCTGTACGGCTGCGAGTTGCACGCGTCGATGACGGCATGGACATCGATCCCGTGCCGGTCCGCGAAGCGCGCGTACTGGTTCGCGAGCCCGATGTTGACGTCTCGGAAGGTTGTCTCAGCGAGCTTGGCAAGCTCGGCAGCCTCGGCCGACCCCAAGTCCCACACCCCGTTCTGGCGATCAAGGTCTGGGCGATCGTCGAACTCGAGGACTGCGTTGTAGAAGTCGATCGCCGCCGCGGCGCCGTCGTCGGAAAGGCCTCCCACAAGTTTCGGATACGCACGGAGGTCCCGGAAGACGCGGCCCGTGAGCACGCGCTCCGGCGAGAAGACAAGGTGGAAGTCGGTCCCCTCCTTGAGGCCCGAGACCTCCTCGATCAGGGGCTTCCAGCGATTCCGGGTGGTGCCGACGGGAAGGGTGGTCTCGTAGGACACGAGTGTCCCGGGCGTCAGGTGCGTGGCGAGAGATCGAGTCGCGCTCTCCATCCATCCGAATTCGGGCTTCGCGTCATCGTCCACGAAGAGGGGGACGACCACGACCACGGCATCGGCGCGGGGAACGGCGTCGGAATAGTCGGTCGTCGCGCGGAGGTTCCCGGAGGGAACGAACTCAGAGAGCTTCTCTTGGAGATGGGCTTCTCCTGGGAATGGTTCGCGAGCGGCGTTGACATCGGCGACGACGCGCTCGTTGACATCGACCCCGATAACCTCATGGCCTCGGGAAGCGAATTGGACCGCAAGGGGCAAACCGATCTTGCCCAGTGCGACTACTGCGATCTTCATGGTGGAGTCCCTCGCTGTTCCAAGGCAGGTGTAGTGGGTCGATTCAGAGGCGAATCGTGGTGCCGGTACGGGCGGACTCGAGTGCAGCCACGGCCACCCTCACGGTCTCCAACCCCTGTCGCATGGTCACGATCGTGCTCTCCTCACCCCGGACAGCATCCCTGAAAGCCAGGTGTTCGGCCAGGAGAGGCTCCACTTTGGGGATAGCAAAGCGAATCATGTCGCCCTCGCTGACCCCCCGGAAGCCCGCGATGGCATCCCATGTGGTCGCGACCGTGCCATTGGCGAAGAAGGTCAGGTCCGCGGCTAGGGTATCGGCGACAAAAGCCCCGCGCTCTCCCGTCACGACGGTGACGCGCTCTTTCATGGGGGACAACCAGTTGACCAGGTGGTTGGCGATCGCACCGCTGGCGAATCGTCCGGTGATGGCGATGAGGTCCTCGTGTTCGCGACCGCTGCGGTGCGCCGTCTGAGCGGCAACGGACACGTAGGTCGACTTCGTCACCCACGAGGCGAGATCGATGTCGTGGGTGGCGAGGTCCTTGACGACACCCACGTCGGCGATCCGATTGGGGAACGGCCCCTGTCGACGGGTGACGATCTGGTAGACGTCGCCCAAATCGCCGTTCTCGAGCCGTGCCCGAAGGCTCTGGACCGCAGGGTTGTATCGCTCGATGTGTCCGACCCCTCCGACAAGTCCCGCAGACTCGAAGGCGTCGGCGATCCGCTCGGATGACTCCACGTCGAAAGCGAGGGGCTTCTCAACGAGCGCGTGGACTCCTGCCTCGGCGAGGGCAAGTGCCACCCCCTCGTGGAAGGCTGTGGGAACGGCG
The DNA here is from genome assembly GCA_016933155.1 of Demequinaceae bacterium. Lineage (GTDB taxonomy): Bacteria > Actinomycetota > Actinomycetes > Actinomycetales > Demequinaceae > JAFGBM01. The sequence goes on from JAFGBM010000010.1 coordinate 56,214, forward strand.
ACCGTGACGTAGTCGACCCCGAGGCCAATGAGGTCCGCAACCTCCTTGAGGACCTTTGCGTCCCCGGCCGCATGGTGTTTGTCCCCTTCGGGATCAACGACCCCTACAAGGTCGACGCCGTCGAGGGATCTCAGGACCCTGGCGTGGTGCCGCCCCATGCTCCCGATACCGACAAGGCCTGCCCGGAGATTTGCCATCACGCACCCGCCTTCGCGACCGCGTTGACGCCGTCGACGATGCGGTCGATATCGGCGTTCGTGAGGCTCGGATACACGGGAAGGGACAACGCCTCCTGCGTGGCCTTTCGCGTCACCGGAAGATCCATGCCGACTCGGAATGACGGCAACTCGTGGCAAGGAATGGGGTAGTAGACGCCCGTGCCGATCCCGTACTCGTCGAGCAGCGCCTTAGCGAATCCATCACGATCGTCTGCCACACGGATCGTGTACTGGTGATAGACGTGGGTGGCCTTGGGATGGGCTGGGGGAACCACAACACCCTCGAGCCTCGCCTCGAACTCCGCCGCGATGGCACGCCTCCGTTCGGTCCACGCCGGAAGCTTCCCGAGTTGAACCCGCCCAATGGCGGCGTTGATGTCGGTCATCCTGACGTTGAAGCCGACGACCTCGTTCTCGTACTTCTTCTCCATGCCCTGGTTGCGAAGCAGGCGAATCATGCGAGCCGTCTCCGGGACGGCGCAACTCACCATGCCGCCCTCAACCGAGGTCATGTTCTTCGTCGGGTAGAGACTGAACATCGCGAAAGCCCCGAAGGAGCCGACCGGGGCACCGTCCCACGCGGCTCCATGAGCTTGGGCGGCATCCTCGAAGACCTGGATCCCGGTCTCCGAGACTAGGGCCCCGAAACGATCCATGTCCGCCGGGTGCCCATAGAGGTGGACGGGCATGACCCCTGCCGTTCGCGAGGTGATCGCGGCCTTGGCAGCGTCAGGGTCCATGCAGAAGGAATCGCCCTCGATGTCGACGAAGACGGGCGTCGCCCCCGTGAGGGCCACCGAGTTCGCCGTTGCCGCAAAGGTGAAGGAGGGGACGATCACCTCATCCCCTGGCCCGATGCCCGCCGCGAGCAGCCCCAGGTGAAGGCCTGCGGTGCCGCTCGAAACCGCGACGCATTCGCGTCCGCCGACGAGTTCATCGGCAAACTCCCTCTCGAACGCTGCAACCTCTGGGCCCTGGATGATGAAGCCCGATCGCAACACCCGATCAACGGCCGCGCGCTCATCGTCACCGATGGCAGGCTTCGCTGCGGGGATAGTGGTTTCAGCCATGACTGTTGTGTCTCCTTATCGGCTTGGTGGCCTACTCGCCAATCGGTTCGAGGCCACCATCGACCTCGCGATAGGTCTGATCCGTTCGCGGACAGCGCCAGACGCCTGCGCCCTCATCGACGAGGGGCATCCCGGCCTTGCCCACCCAGCCGACCCTGCGGGCGGGAACACCGAGGACGAGGGCAAAATCGGGGACGTCGCGTGTCACAACCGACCCAGCGGCAACCAATGCCCATCGACCGATCGTCACGGGAGCGACGCACACCGAGCGCGCCCCGATTGAGGCCCCCTCCCGCACCGTCACACCAACGGCATGCCAGTCCGATGCGGACTTCGGCGTCCCGTCCGGGTTGATGGCACGCGGAAACTCATCGTTGGTCAAGACGACAGCGGGTCCGATGAACACCCCGGGCTCCAGTACCGCAGGCTCGTATACCAGGGCGTAGTTCTGGATCTTGCATCCATCACCGATCGAGACACCGGTCCCGACGTAGGCTCCCCGCCCGATGATGCAGTTCTCCCCGATCACCGCGCCCTCTCGAACCTGCGCGAGGTGCCAGATGGATGTCCCCTCGCCGACAGAGGCGTTACCCGAAACGTCGGCGGTGTCGGAGATCCTGGTGGCCACGGTCCGACACTACCTCACTCGATATCGGACTATGGATGACCAATGTCACCTCCCGAAACCGGGCCCGCCCCTGAGGAATCCGTTGGGCCCAGCCCGACGCGCGGTATCTGGACCGCCGCTACTTCGAACCTCGCCAGGAGTCGAGTAGACCCACGAAGGTCTCAACGGCGCCGGGCTTCCAGATCTCGGCAACCTCACCTGAGGGCAACTCCGATGCCTTCTCATCCTCCAAAATCTCGACCAGCAGTCTGATGGATTCCGGCCCCGACACTGGCTCTCCAAATGCCGGGTGTCCCACAACCTCCGAGAAGGCGCTCTCCTTCACGAAAGTCCTGCAGCCGAAGGCGAGCGCCTCGAAGAGCACGGTGCTCTGCACCCCCACGACCGCCCTCACCTCTCGCAAGGACTCAAAGACGTCGGAACGATGGTCAAGGAAGACGCCTGAGGCGCCCATGAGGCGCGAGTACCGCTCCCCGACGTCGGCCCGTTCGGAGGGGTGAGGCCGGAAAGCCACACGCCACGAATCGGGCAGGGCCTGACGCAGGGCAAGGGTGAAGTCCGTCATCTCATCTGGATCGGTAACGCTGGACACCACCAAGATCTCCTTCGACCGTTCCCCCAAGGACGGAGCCCCGGCGGTCATCTCCTCGATGTGGGGTTTGCCCACCGAGACGACCTCGGCGGGAAACCTGATCTGGGACGACCAGAAGTCACCGAAGGTCAGGAGCGCATCGGGGAAGGTACGCTGGAGGACGGGGTCCTTCATTGCCCGGCCGAAGTTGTAGGCGGGGTGCGCCAGACCGATCCAACCGTGCTGCGGCTCAACGACCCGAATTCCGCGATCCTTCATCATCGCTATCTGGCCAGCCATGTTCCCGTACGCGGCCCCGTCAACGAAGACGATCTCCGGGCGGACCCTGTCGAGGACCCGCGCGAAACTCGACTCGATCCCCTTGGCCCGGGCAAGTTGGAAAAGGGTGAGGTGCTCGATTCTCCCCGCCTGCTCCTGGTCGATCGGAAACGTGAACTCGTCGAGGATCGCCCTCACGACGTCCCTGACCAAGGATGCCTCTCCACCGCGAAGAGGCCTCAGGCGGGCGTTGACCTCAGCCTTCGCGAGCGCACGGTCGAACCTGAAGGTCTGGGGAAATTCCGTTCTGGAGCTGAAGCGAAACGGGGCCTTCTGGAGAACCACGGCCCGGTCCCCGATCGACAGCGCATAGTCATCTACCAGCCAGTTCTTCTGTCCCCGCTCCGTTCGTTGCACGGTGATGCCGCTCGTATAGAAGAGGTACCTTGACGGCGGCATCGCCGACAACCTGCTCCCGCCGTGTCGCAGGGCGTCTCGAAGGAAGGCGACAACCTGCTGCCGACGGAGCTTGGGGCCCGCCCGGTAGTGGGAGAACTCGTTCTTCCAGACAGCCGAGGCGAGCGGAATGCGCATGTATGGCCAGATCGGCCGGGGCTCCCGGAGGATCTGGGCCTGGAGCGCCTCAGGAGCCGCATCCTCAAGGGCAACGAGGGCCTCGGTGCCACGGGCTTCGGCCACCGTCGTCTCCTTTGATCGTAGGGCGCCAACCGCCGGAGGTACATGGAGAGGTCCGCTTCGCGATCTCCCGCCCATCTTGGCCCTCCTGACGCATGATAACGTAGCGCGAAACGTGGCCCCGTTCCTTCGACACCGATGAGGCCTTCCGCATAGAGTCCGGACCCAGATGCACATCGTCATTGTCAGCCGTATCTTCGCTCCCGAGGCCTCGGCAGCCACCCCGATCCTGACGTCGATTGCTCTTTCGTTCCAACGAGCGGGGCATCGTGTGACGGTTCTGACGGCCCGCCTTCCTGCGGGGACCGCGGACATCGATCTCCCTGGAGTCACCATCAAGAGGGCCCGGGTGTTGCGCGACCGTCAAGGCTACGTGCGCGGGTACCTGCAGTACCTCAGCTTCGATCTTCCTCTCGCCCTCCGGATGCTTGCCCGGCGCCGAGCGGATGTGTACTTCGTCGAGCCTCCTCCGACAACCGGTGCCGTCGTTCGGGTCATCACCTGGTTCCTTCGCCGTCCCTACTTCTACCGAGCGGCGGACATCTGGTCCGACGCCGCCCAGATGGCCACGGGTTCTCGGATCGTCATCGGGTTACTTCGCTCCGTGGAACGGTTCGCCCTTCGGGGATCCCGGATCGCATTCGCAACATCCGACGGGGTCGCGGATCGCATGCGAGAACTGGGAGTGCAGTCGCCCACCATCGTCACGGGGTGGGGCGTCGATACCACGACCTTCCACTTCACTCCACGACGAGTCCAGAAGGACCGCCCCTACCTCATCTACGCGGGAACGCACTCCGAATGGCACGGTGCCGGCATCTTCATCGATGCATTCGCCTCGATATCGAAGGACCATCCAGATGCGCGGCTCATCTTCGTGGGAAACGGATCCGAACGCGGAGCCCTCATGGCCAGAGTCGAGTCTTTCGGATTGACGACCGTCGAGTTCAAAGACGCCGTCGTCGGGTCCGAACTCGCCCCGCTCCTCGCCGGAGCGACGGCTTCCCTAGCTAGCCTGAAGCCGGGCCAGGGGTACGACTACGCCTTTACAACCAAAGCCTTCCCTTCACTTGCGGTCGGGTGCCCGGTCGTCTTTTCTGGGGTGGGGCCCACGAGAGGCTTCATCGATGCGGCAAGGAATGATCATGCCATTGGTGAGGCCGTGCCCTACGACGTCGACGCCGTCGCGAAGGCCCTTGATCGCGCTCTTCGGTATCCGGTCGACGACAAGGATCGTCGCGTGACCTCCGACTGGACGGCTCAGCACTATTCAGTCGAGAGTATCGCCCAGACGATCCTCCACATGGTCACCTCGACCGCCACCACCCCCGACGATTCGGACACATAACCTCCTCGATCGGCCTCGGCCCCGGACTCGGGACGAGCCGGTCCAAGACCGTCAACTCTCTTGGGGCGTATTGGTAGGATCGCGTCATGCCTTTCACGGCTAAGCAGACCCTCGTCGTCGTTCCCGCGTTCAACGAAGAACCGACCGTGGGGGCCGTCGTTCGCGAGATCCGGACCACGGTGCCCGGGTCGACGATACTCGTCGTTGATGACGGATCGACCGACGACACCGCAGGGGTCGCCGCGCGGGCCGGAGCCCTCGTGGCCCGGTTGCCCTTCAACCTTGGCGTCGGCGGGGCGATGCGAGTGGGGTTCGACTACGCACTCCGGAAGGGATTCCCCGTCGTCGTCCAGGTCGACGCGGATGGTCAGCACGATCCGGCCAACATCCCCTCGATGCTCAGGGAACTCGGTGACACCGATCTCGTCCTTGGGGCGAGATTCGCCGGGACCGGCGACTACAAACTCCGAGGGCCGCGTCGCTGGGCCATGAGGATCCTCGCCCTCGTGCTCAGCCGCACCTCCCACACCAAATTGACCGATACGACTTCGGGTTTCAGGGCTTCGGGGCCACGAGCCGTAGCCCTTTTCGCCAAGCACTATCCCGCTGAGTACCTCGGGGACACCATCGAATCCCTCGTCATTGCCTCCCGCGCGGGTCTGAGAGTCCGACAGGTTCCCGTCGCCATGCGGGTGCGCGCCTCTGGGGTCTCGTCGCATCGGCCCTTCAAGGCAGCCATCTACCTTGGCCGAGCGGCGATCGCCCTGACTATCGCGCTCGCCCAACCTTCGTCGCTCTACCGGGTATCGGCACAGCGATGAGTCGAGGAAGCTACATCTTCGCCATCGCTATGGCGGTGCTGGTCCTTTTCGTCGTCATCCACCTACTCCGGCGTCGACGACTCCGGGAGCGTCACGCCATCTGGTGGATGGTCGCCGCCCTGCTCGCCCTTCTTGCCGGGGTCTTTCCCGGTGCCGTCGTCCGGGTGTCCTCCTTCCTCGGGATCGAGGTCCCTCTCAATCTTCTGTTCTTCACCTCCATCGCGATACTCTTCCTGATCAACCTCCAGCATGCGTCAGAGCTGACTTCGCTTGAGGAGAAGACCCGCATCCTTGCCGAGAGAGTCGCCCTTCTGGAAATGGGTCGCCCAGAGGAATCCTCTGACCCCAAGGGACCCCCAGCCGGGACCCCGTAGCCCCGAGCCCCAAGCCCCGGATCGTGGGGCAGGGAATCCTGGTGACCCTCTGCCCACCGCCCAGGGACTCAACCCGCGAAGGGTGTCGAGCCTCCGACCCGCGGGAGCCAAGGCCGGATCGCCACGCAGCCAACCTACTGGGGGTGTTCCCGAGACGTATCCAAGGTTGCGGTCATCGAGGTGACGCGAATGACGGGGTTCCCAACTAGCAGGTCCCACCACGACGCCTGCGGATCCAACTCAATCCGCACGCCGATTTGGCCGCCGTCGGAATCCCAATCGGGGAAGCCATAACGCACGCCTTCGATGATGAGTGAGTCAAACGTGCCAGAAACAAAGGCTTCAATGTCGGCGTCTACTATTGCGAATCGTGTTCGGTCGCCGTATGCCGCATGCAGCCACCCGATCGGTTCGTAGAACCGATACTGTCGGCTGTCGAAGTTCAGGTAGTCGACGTCGTCGGCCACGATGACGGTCGACGCCGCGCGCACATCGTCCATCTGGCGAAGTGCATCGATGATCTGAACTTGCTTGTGCCAGTCGGCCACGAACATCAGGCCGGCAACGACGACGGCCGCCGCAGAAACGCCGACGGTGACGGCGCTCGCTACCCGGATGGCAACGACGCGAAACGCGCTGGGTCCGCCAGCCGCCACAACTGCGGCCACCGCGAGGAGGGCGGTCCCGACAGGAAGCAACAGTTGATGGCGCGTCTCCCAATCAACGAACTCCGGGATTTTTCCGACGAGTAAGTACGGGAGGGCCCCGATCGCAAACGCCACGAGCCCCGCTGAGGCCAGGAACGCCGACTGCCCGATCCTTTGCGGAAGTCGGGGACTCCGTGTAGCCGCGAGGGCCGTGACGACGATCACGATCCCGGCGGCCGCCACAATCGCGATGACGATGATCGCGTCTGCGGATGTCGCCCCGCGTAAAAACCAGACGACGGGAGCAAGAGCGATGGTGCCGACTCCCGCGATCATGGCCGTGGTGAGGTCGACGACGCGCTGATGTTGGTGCATGATTGCCCGCACACCGAGCAGAACTATGCCTCCGGCGCCAGCGGACACCATGAGAAACGCACCGACATTCGCTTGGGAGAGGGGCCACGTCCACTCGACGAAGTTGTTGTAGTTGGCGTACACGCCACGTGGATGGAAGAACGCGGTACGGACAGACCAGAACAACACAGGCGTCGCGAGCAGATACCAAGATCGCCCCACGAACCCGAGCAGTTGCTTCCCAAGCACGCGAGAGCGGTCGATTTCAAGCAGCGCGAGGTGGGCAACGGGTATGGCGATGAAGGCTAGAAGCGAAGCCGTCGTGAACGATGCGAAAAACAACGCTGAGGCGACAGCCGCCCGGGCGTGGCGACGCGGGCCGGCCTTGACCAGAAGCCACCAGGCGAGAAAAAACACCGCAAGACTGATCGAGTAGGTACTCAGGACCGCGACAGAGACCCGCGCGATGTTGAACGGCAGGAGGACCACTAGGGCGGCCGCGAACCAGGTCTGGGTCGGACTCAGCCCCAGTCCGCGGGCAGCGATTCCACGCGCGGCAAGGGCCACGACGACAGCGCAGATGACACCGATGATCTTGAACGCGACCGGTCCAACCACCGAGATCGCAGCGGCGACATGGCCAATCCACGGTATACCGAGGTCGTTATAGAGGCTCTCAATATCGCCGCCTTCGGTGACCCAGTCGTCCCAGAAGAGCGCATCGGGAGCGAGCAGAATAACCCCCCAGCACGCTACGGTGAGGAGGGCTAGCGCCACCGTTGACGGATGAGGGCGCTTCACCGGCTCAGCCTAGCGCCGTCAGGCAAGGCCCCGGAGCGGTGGCGCCCGAGTCGACGGGCAAAGCCCGATCACCGGCCACCTCTCGCCGAGCATTTGCCGAGCACTCGCTGCGGTAATCTCGATGCATGAAGGTTCTCCTCACAGGCGCGGACGGATTCATCGGATCGCACCTGGCGGAGCGCCTGGTCCGGGACGGCCACGACGTGCGTGCGATCGTGCTCTACAACTCCTTCGATTCCCGTGGTTGGCTCGACTCGGCTCCCGACGAGATCACGTCCGAGATCGAGTTTCTTCCTGGTGACATCAGGGATCCCGCGCTCATGCATACCGCCATGCGCGCGCGTGAGGCGGTGCTTCACCTCGCGGCCCTGATCGCCATCCCGTACTCCTATGTCGCCCCCGACCTCTATGTGCAGACCAACATCCAGGGCACGGTGAATCTGCTGAATGCCGCGCGTACGGCGGAGATCGGGCGGTTCATCCACACCTCGACAAGTGAGGTCTACGGGACCGCCCGCAGCGTCCCGATGGGCGAGGATCATCCGCTGCAGGGACAGTCTCCGTACTCCGCTTCGAAGATCGGGGCCGACCAGATGGTCAACTCCTTCTTCACATCATTCGGGCTTCCTGCCTTGATCCTCCGTCCGTTCAACACCTTCGGCCCCCGCCAGTCGGCACGCGCCGTCATTCCGACGATCATCAGCCAACTCGCGGCCGGGAAGAGCAAGGTGTCGCTCGGTGCCCTGTCTCCGACGCGCGACTTCACGTTCGTTCCCGATACCGTCTCTGGATTCACTGCGGCTCTGGCCTCCGATGCCGGGCTCGGCGAGGTCGTCAATCTCGGTGTCGGCTTCGAGGTGTCGATCGCCGAGACTTTCCGCATCATCGCCGAGGTCATGGGCGTCGACGCCGAGGCGGTCTCGGAATCGGAACGGCTCCGTCCGAAGGACTCGGAGGTAGAGAGGCTCCTGTCCGACAATTCGAAGGCGAAGCGTCTCTTCGGCTGGGAGCCGGAATACTCGGGGCTTGACGGCTTCGCTCGCGGTCTCGCCGAGACAGCAGAATGGTTTACACAGCCGACGAACCTCGCGCGCTACCGCACCGACGCGTACACGGTTTGACCATGCCCGTCGATCCGCGCGCTGTCATCACCGCCATACGCTCGGTCGTCGGCGACGCGCCGAACGTCCCCTTGCACGCGCCCGATATCGGAGCACTCGAACGGCAATACGTCGACGAGTGCCTGGAGTCAACGTTCGTGTCGAGCGTTGGGGCCTTCGTCGATCGCTTCGAGCAGGAGATCGCTGCCTTCACCGGGGCTGCGCGTGCCGTCGCGGTCTCGAACGGCACGGTCGCGCTGCAGATCGCGCTCTCGCTCGCGGGAGTACGGCCCGGTGACGAGGTCGTGGTGCCTGCCTTGTCATTCATCGCCACCGTCAACGCCGTCGCCCACGTGGGCGCGCATCCGGTGTTCGTTGACAGCGAGCCCGAATCTCTCGGCATGTCCCCCACGGCGGTTGCCGACCTGTTGGCGGGTACGCAGCGGAAGGATGACTCGGTCGTCAACCCCGTGACCGGACGGCGAATCGCGGCCATCGTGCCGATGCACACCCTCGGCCATCCGATGCGGATAGCCGAACTCGTCGCCATCGCGGACGAATACGAGATCCCCGTGGTCGAGGATGCCGCAGAATCGCTCGGCAGTTTCGTCGGCGATCGCCACACCGGAACCATCAGCCGGTTGGGGATACTGAGTTTCAATGGCAACAAGATCGTGACCACCGGCGGCGGGGGGATGATTCTCACCGAGGACGCGGAGTTCGGACGTCGTGCCAAGCACCTCACGACGACCGCAAAGCTTCCACACGCTTGGGAGTTCGAGCACGATGAGGTCGGATTCAACTACCGCCTTCCGAACCTGAATGCGGCTCTCGGCGTCGCGCAGGTTGAACGACTCGGCGAGTTCCTGAAGGACAAGCGGCTCGTCGCGGAGCGCTACGCGGCTGCCTTCTCTGGGCTTGATGGCGTGGAGTTCCTCGCCGAGCCGCCTGGAACATCCAGTAACTACTGGCTGTGCGCGATCCGGATCGATGGAGGACTCAGGGAGCGGGATGAGATCCTTCAGGCGGTGAACGATGATGGCTTGCGATGTCGGCCTCTGTGGAACCTGCTCAACGCGCAGGCCCCCTACCGGGAGGCCCCGACCGGACCCCTGCCCGTCGCGACAGCCCTCCACGCGAGCGTCATCTGCGTCCCGAGTTCAGCTGCGCTGGCGGCCGTATGATTCGCACGATCGCCGTTTTCACCGGTACACGAGCCGACTACGGACTGCTCCGCCGCCTCGCACTTGCGATCGACGCTTCGGCCGACGCGGAACTTGCGCTCATCGTCTCCGGCTCGCACCTGTCCGCCGCCCACGGCATGACATCGGGGGAGATCGCTGAGGACGGGCTTCCATTCGCCGCGACCGTCCCGATCTGGAGTGGAGACGACACTCCCATGGGTGCCGCGCGCGATGTCGGTGCGGCCATCCCGCGCTATGCGGAGACCCTTGATAGGCTCGCGCCCGACATCCTCGTGGTCCTCGGCGACCGGTTGGAGTCGTTCGCCATAGCGACCGCCGCGACAATCGCGGGAGTACCTATCGCGCACATCCACGGTGGTGAGATCACGGAGGGCGCCATGGATGACGCCCTCCGCCACGCGATCACCAAGATGGCGTTCCTCCATTTCACCTCCACCGCCGATCATCGCCGTCGAGTGATTCAACTCGGAGAGCACCCGGATCGAGTGCACTTCCTGGGCGCACCGATCGTCGATGCCCTCGCAGATCTCCAATTGCTGTCCGATTCGGAGGTGATGGAGAGATTCGGCGTGAGGCTCGACCGACCGACCGCTCTCGTAACCTTCCATCCAGCGGCGATGGACGTTCTTCCACCCGCCGAGATCCTTGAGGAACTGCTCGCCGGGCTGCTCGCCGTCGATGAACTCGGAATCATCGTGACCGGTTCGAACTCCGATATCGGCAGCACCGCCATCCGTGATCGGATCGCCGCCTGGGTGCGCGAGAACCAGCATCGCGTCGACCACATCGAGTCATTCGGTCAACTCGGCTACCTCAGTGCGATGTCCCACGCCTCGGTCGTCGCGGGCAACTCGTCGAGCGTCGTGCTCGAGGCTCCAGTGCTGGGCACGCCCTCCGTTCTCGTCGGTGACCGACAGAAGGGCAGGCCGCTCGCGGGGAGCGTGCGAGTCCCCGAGGTTCGCCGGGACGCAATCGCCACGGCACTGCGCGAGGCGTGTTCGTGCGGGCCGAGCACCTCGGCGGTTGAGCTGTTCGGCGTCCCGGGCTTTGCCGAGCGTGCGCGAGATGTGCTGCTGACTGCTGGACTGAGTCGGCCTCCTCGCAAGTTTTTCTACGACCTGTAGTTTGGAGGACGATGATGACACGTGGGCTGTATGTGATCGCCGAGGCGGGTGTCAACCACAACGGTTCGGTGGAGCGCGCCTTGGAGATGGTCGACGTGGCCGTGGCCGCTGGTGCCGACGCGATCAAATTCCAGACTTTTTCCGCGGACCGCCTCGCTGGTGAGGACGCCGCCCTCGCCGACTATCAGCGCAACCCGGGCGAGGACAGTCGGACTCAGCTCCAGATGCTCAAAGGACTCGAACTCAGTCACGACGAGTTCGGCCGCGTTCAGCATCGATGCCAGGAACGCGGGATAACATTCCTCTCCACGGGTTTCGACGTCGACGAACTGCGCTTCCTGATCGAAGAGCTCCGCATCCCAATGGTGAAGATCGCGTCGGGCGACCTGACCTTCGCCCCTCTCCTTGTCGCTGCTGGCGAGAGCGGCCTCCCCGTGATCCTCTCGACCGGCATGGCCGACCTCAAGGAGATCGGCCGAGCCCTGAGGTTCATTGCGGCCGGGTATGCCATTGCGGACGGTGCGCTCCAACGCGGGGTGCCGATGACCCCGGAGGCGCTGGAATCCGCCTGGGCGTCGCGCAACGAGGCTCGGGCTTTCGAATCGGATGTGACGATCCTGCACTGCACGACCGAGTATCCGGCTGCCCCCCAGCACCTCAACCTCCGCGCCATGACGACGATCGCGGAGACGTACAAGACCCGAATCGGCTACTCGGACCACTCGCTGGGCTCGCTCGCCTCGACGGTTGCTGTGGCGCTCGGCGCCACCGTGATCGAGAAGCACTTCACCCTCGACACCTCGCTTGAGGGGCCTGACCACGCAGCCTCACTCGATCCGGCCGGGCTCACCGATTTCGTCTCGACGCTCCGAACCGTCGAGACCGTCCTCGGCAGCCCGATCAAGGAGTGCCAGAGTGTCGAAATGGGCAACCGCGAGGTCGTCCGACGCAGCCTCATCGCCGCGCGATCAATGGCAGCGGGCACGACCATCACCGAAGACGATTTGGTCTGTCGGCGCCCCGCGCTCGGGCGCAGTGCGTTCGATTTCTGGGACCTGGTCGGCACGGCTGCTTCAGGTGATTACGAAGCGGGTGACTATGTCGACTGATGCCAAGTCGGTGGTCATCCTCGGGTCGGGAGGTCACGCACGTGTGCTCCTGGAGACCCTCCGCGCTCTCGACGTGCCGGTCATCGGCTTCTTCGCCCCGTCTCCCGAGGGCAGTCGTCTCGGCGACGTGCCGTGGCTCGGCGACGACACTGCGCTCTCGGAACTCGATGACGGGGCGGAAATCGTCAACGGTGTCGGCTCTGCGGGAAGCGTGGAACGCCGTGCCGCAGTGCACGCAGTGGCGGCGGCGGCGGGGCTGAGGTTCCACACCGTCGTCCATCCTCACTCCATCGTGGACGACTCGGCCGAACTGGGCTCCGGCGCCCAGATCCTCGCTGGCAGCATCGTTGGAGTTGCCGCTCGCATCGGGGAGGACGTCATCATCAACACCGGGGCCATCGTGGAGCATGATTCCGTGGTGGGAGCTTGTAGTCACATCGCCTCCGGGGCGGTGCTCGCCGGCGATGTGTCCATCGGCGAATCCACTCACATCGGTCTGGGATCACGCGTCATCCAGGGGGTGTCTATCGGGTCTTCCTGTGTGATCGGCGCAGGGGCGGTCGTGATCTACGACATCCCCGACGGCACCACGGCGGTTGGAGTCCCGGCTCGTCCACTGTCGACGAAGGCGAGAGGCTGATGGAGTCCGCCTCCCTTGTCATCCGACCGGACGCCACCATCCGCGAGGCGCTCATGCACATCGACGCAGGCGGGAAGCAGTTCGGACTCATCGTGGAGGAGGGTCGGCTCGTCGGTGTGCTGAGCGACGGAGACGTCCGTCGTGGACTCCTTCGCGGTGTCGGGCTCGACGATGCTGTGACCGAGGTCCTCAACGACCACCCGGTGACGGTCCAGCCCACCGCCGATCAAGACGAAGTCGAGCGGCTCAAGACCCTCCACGGAGTGCGCTACATCCCCGTCGTCGACGATTCGGGCACGCTGATCGACCTTATCGGCCCCGACGAGCGCCTTGCCGTCGAACTCAGCACTCCGGTGGTGCTCATGGCGGGAGGTCGCGGTAGTCGCTTGTATCCGCTCACCAAGGACATCCCCAAGCCCATGGTGCCGATCAACGGCATCCCCATGATCGAGGTGATCCTGCGCCGGCTTCGGGCTCAGGGGTTCCGGCGGATCCATGTCTCGGTGAACTATCTCGGAGAGATGATCGAGGAGCACCTTGGAGACGGCTCCACGCTCGGGCTTGAGATCGACTATCTCCACGAGACTTCACCGCTCGGGACGGCGGGGGCGCTCGCTCAACTCGACGGACGCATGACGGAGCCCTTCGTCGTCATGAACGCCGACCTGTTGACGGATCTCGACCTGCGCAGCATGCTCGCGTTCCATCGCCGGGTGGCCAACGGCGGCACCGTCGGCGTGCGCGAGTACACCTTCGAGATCCCATTCGGAGTCGTTCGACTCTCAGGCGAGTCCGTCGAATCGCTGGCCGAGAAGCCACAGCACCGCGAACTAGTCAGCGCTGGGATCGTCGTGCTCGAGCCCGAAGCCCTCAGCTACCTGGTGCGTGATGAGTATTGCGACATGCCGACCCTGCTCATGCAACTCATGGAGGCGGGACACACCGTCGGGGCGTTTCAGATCCATGAGGACTGGATCGACATCGGCCGTCCCGAAGACCTCGATCGGGCGGTTGCGGTTGTGAAGCGGAGCGGCTCGTGAGGATCTGCTCGGTCAACGTTCGCGCGGGGTCGAAAGGCGTTCCGGGCAAGAATCTCCGCACCCTTGCCGGTATCCCGATGTTTGGGCATTCGGTGCGGCAGGCGGTCGCCAGCGGGCTTTTCGACGAAGTCGTCGTCTCCAGCGATTCGGAGGAGATCCTGCGACTTGCCCCTGAATTCGGCGCCACGGGTGTGGTCGTGCGGCCGCCGGAACTCGCGACGGACACGGCGGGCAAGGTACCGGCGATCGCGCATTCAGTGCTTGAAACGGAACGCCGGATCGGAGCACGATTCGATGTCTGTGTCGACCTCGATGCCACGAGCCCCCTTCGACTCGTCGACGATATCCGCGCAGCCGTGGTGATGTTCGAGGCTTCCGATGCGGAATCCCTGATCACGGGATCCGAAGCACGGCGCAACCCGTACTTCAACCTCGTAGAACTGCAACCAGATGGAACCGTCGCCGTCTCGAAGAAGCCGCCGAGAGACGTGCTGTGCCGCCAGGACGCCCCGCGGGCTTTCGACATGAACGGCTCGATCTACATCTGGCGACGCGACTCCCTCGTGCGCGAGCCGGTCGTGTTCTATCCCTCGACCATCCTCTTCGAGATGCCTTCGGAACGCTCGATCGATGTCGACAGCGAGTTCGATTTCAGGATTGTCTCCTGGCTGATGCAGGAGCGAGACGTGGAGGGTCGGCACTGACACGGACTCCTGGTCACGGAGCGACTCGTGCTCGGCATGCAGCAGTGCCTCGCGGTCGAGTCCGGGGCTCGGGTGAATCTACGATTCCTCTGCGACGCGCACGAGGTGCACGGTATCGATCGAGGCGAAGGGCACGAAGCCAAGGCGAGCCCAGGCCCGCTGTACGCGCACGTTGTGGGCCTGGGTGGAGATGACCACTCGCGGGACCCCGACTTTCCGCGCCGTCGCGAGCACACCAGTGACCAGCTGGGTGTAGTAGCCCTTGCCCTGAGCGCCGGAACTCATGCCCGCGAGTTGAACCTCCCAGCACAACGAGCCTTCCAGGCATTCGATCACTGCCACACCAGCAACCCTCCCGTCAACGGAGATGAAGACAACCCGATTGTGCTGATCGAGGATCGTCGACTCCGCCCATTCGAGGTATCCGTCGGGGATCACATCCTCACCAATCAGTGGGTTCGCGGAATAGTGGTTGATGTAGCCCCCGAACGAGTCGGCAATCACGGCCCTGAACTGCGACATCACGGTCTCGGGGATGGCGGGGGAGCGGAGCTCGGTTAGCTCGCCGGGATCCGACGGGAACGGCTCCAAGCGCTCCCAGTACAGCAGCGAGCCTGCGGGATAGAGCGTGCGGCCGTGCTCTCCCAATTCCCCCGGCACGAAAACAGCCGCCGTGGGGTAGCGAAGAATGATCGTGCGCGCCACCGACGAGGCGAGCAACTCGCGAAGACGCCGACCCAACTGGACTCGCGTGTATTCGCGTTGCCACTCGAATCCGACGGTAAGGCGCTCAACCGTGTGTCCGAAGCGAGCGGTTTCGCTACCGCTCGGCTCAAGAGAGACCTCACTCTTGCTGAGGCTGTCCCAACTCACGCCAGAATCCGCTCCGCGCACTGATAAGTGCCGACCCCCTCGACGACACGCGACACGAAGTCGTCGGGCATGCCCGCCCAGAGCGGTAGCCTCACCAAACGACGGGAGAAATCTTCGCTCACTCTGCACTCTTGCGGCGTGCGCCCGTAGCGCAGGCCCGCAGGGCTCGAGTCGAGCGGAACATAGTGGAAACTACCGGTAATGCCAAGGGCGCGTAAATGAGCGAGCAGTCCGAGCTGCTCATCGTGGCTCGGCATCAGCACATAGAACAAGTGCGCCGGGTGCTCCGCATGCGCTGGCGGCGACATGAGTTCCACCCCGACGTTCTTGGCCCAATCGGCAAGCGACGAGGAATACGTGTCCCAGATCGCCTGACGCATTGACTGAATCGATTCGAATTCGGCCAACTGTGAGTCGAGCACGGCAGCATTGAGCTCGCCCATCAGGTATCTTGATCCGATGTCGATCCAGGTGTACTTGTCGACGTGACCGCGCAGGAAGCGAGAACGATTGGTACCCCCATCTCGAATGACTTCTGCGCGCTCCATGAGGTTGACGTCGTTGACCAGCAACGCGCCCCCTTCACCCGAGTGCACGTTCTTGGTGTCGTGAAAACTCTGGGCTCCAAGAGCGCCAGCGGTGCCAAGCCGTCGGCCACGCCACCTGCCGCCGAGCCCGTGCGCATTGTCCTCGATAATGGGAAGGCCGTGCTTGGCCGAGATCGCCTCAATCGCATCGAGGTCGACACCGACTCCACCGTAGTGCATGATCGAGATCGCCCGGGTGTGCGGCGTGATCGCCGCTTCGATCGCGCTTGGGTCGACGTTTCCCGAGGAAAGTCTGATATCGACGAAGACCGGGGTAGCGCCGCATCGTGCGACCGCCAGCGCGGCGGAGGGAAAAGTGAAACTCGGCAGGATGACCTCGTGGCCGGGCCCAAGATCGAGAAGCAGGCTCGCCATTTCAAGAGCGTGGGTACAGGAGGAAGTCAGGAACGAGCGCGCGGCTCCGGAAATGGCCTGGAGCCTCCGGTTGGCGGATACGGCGAATGGGCCGTCTCCGTGCACGTGGCCCGAATCCAAGACGGCTTCGATGTTCGCGAGTTCGTTACGGGAGCGGTACGGCTTGCTGAACACGATTCGCTCCATCGTCATGCCCATGATTGTCGCATACGGACTTCGAGCACCCTCGCTCCGGAAGGCGGCCCCTCGTGCCGAAGCAACGCCTAGGATTGGATTGTCGGCCCGGCCCCAAACCCAGAGGGAACTCAGGCTCATGCCACCCATAGTCACTACCCGGATAGCGCGAATCTCCCGTATCCAAGGCTTCCGCTACTTCGTCGTGGCCGGGACAACGGCCCTCTTCTACCTCGGCGTCGTCGCCATCGGCATCTGGCTTGGCTGGTACTACATCCATGCGATCCTCGCCGCCCATGCGATCCTGATCATCTCCGCCTTTCCGGTCTACCGCTCGGTGGTCTTCGAGTCTCAAGGGCGACTCCTTCCGGAGTTCATTCGTTTCCTCTCGGTCTGGCTCTCCGGGCTGGTCGCCGGGCTGGTGATCACCCCGCTACTCGTCGAGATACTTGGCTGGCAGCCCTTCATCGCCCAGGTCATCGCGGTCGCGGCAGTCGGCATCGGATCCTTTGCCGGACACCGGTGGTTCTCCTTTCGTACAAGGCGCACGACGCAATTTGAAGAGCATCAACCCTCCGTCGAAAGCGATCCCCTGTGAGACTGTCAGTCGTTGTTCCCTGCTTTCGATCCGAGGCAACCCTCACGGAACTTGCGGAGCGCCTCGAATCGAGTTTGTCCTCGCTACTCACATCGAAGATCCTGCGCGACTACGAGGTGCTCTTCGTCATCGACGGCAGTCCGGATGGCACTGCGAGCCTCGCCTGTGGGCTCGCGAAGACTCATCCGAAGATACGAGTCCTCGAACTCATCCGAGACTTCGGGCAACACAACGCGCTCGTGGCAGGAATTCGAGCAGCACGCTTCGACACCGTTGTCACGATGGACGATGATCTTCAGCATCCGCCGGAGGAGATCCACCGCTTGATCGAACGGATGCGTGAGAGCGCCGCGGACCTCATCTACGCTCTGCCGGAAACCGAGGAGCACGGCCCCTTCCGTTCGACGGCATCACAATTCGTCAAGGCCTCACTCGCGCTTGCTGGTGTGCCGAACGCCAAATCTGTCGGTGCGTTCCGGGCTTTCCGCACCGAGTTGCGCGAGGGCTTCGCAACTGTCACTGATCCTCTTGTCAACCTCGATGTGCTGCTCTCCTGGGTCACGACTCGAGTGGATACTGTAACCGTTTCCATGGATTGGCGTTCCGTTGGCCGCTCGGGATACACCTTCCGGTCTTTGGTGCGCCACACCATGAACATGGTCACGGGCTACGGGATCGTTCCCCTCAAGCTTGCGACCTGGCTCGGGTTCGTCTCTGGTTTCTTTGGACTCGTGCTGCTTACGATTGTCTTGATCCAACACTTCACGGGTGCAACAACCATCCCGGGGTTTACGACCACTATCGCGGCAATCTCGATCTTCGCCGGAGCCCAGATGGTCACGATTGGAATCATCGGCGAGTACCTTGGCCGCCAGCACTTTCGCAGTATGCAGCGGCCGATGTATGTGGTGCGGCACTCGACGCAGGAGGACTAGGGAGCCTGACCAGTCGTCGCGAGTAGGCTTCCTCCAGCGGCACGGTGGTAGACTCGCGTCACAACGACAGGGGAGCGTCTCCCGGGGAAACCCGGAACGCTGAGAGTGCGGACCACCGCAGACCCTCGAACCTGATCCGGGTAACACCGGCGTAGGGAGTCGAGTCTCACCCCTCCTGAATTGGAGGTTGCCATGCACCGCAAGACCTGGCCCGCGATCGCGGGTTTCCTTCTTTCCGCCCTAGCCCTCACGGGGTGTGCCGCTGATCCCGATCCCACGACCGTCACGGTCGTGACCCACGGAAGCTTCGCCATTCCGGACGATCTCGTGACCTCGTTCGAACGTGATACGGGCCTGACGATCGAATTCGTCGTGGCCGGGGAGTCGAGTTCGCTCGTCAACGAGCTCATCCTGACTCAAGACCATCCCCTCGGGGATGTCGTTTATGGGATCGACCTGGCCTCCGCGGCCCAGGCGGTCGAGGCCGGCCTTTTCACGGACTACTCCTCCGACCAGCCAGCAGCCGATGACGCCGCAGAGTACGCCATTTCCGGAAGCGACGGCTTGACGGCCGTCGACTATTCGGATGTCTGCATCAACGTCGACCATCACTGGTTCGACGAACGTGGTATCCCAGAGCCGGTCACCCTCAGCGATCTCGCCTCCCCGACATATCGAGGCCTCTTGAGCGTGACGAACCCGGCTACTTCGGCGACGGGACTGTCTTTCCTCCTGGCGACGGTCGCCGCTTTCGGCGAGGGGTGGGGCGACTACTGGGCTGGCCTTCGCGCCAACGATGTCCGCGTGGTCGCTTCGTGGTCGGATGCCTACTACACCGACTTCTCCGGCCCGTCCTCCGGGGGCTCCTACCCCCTGGTCTTGAGCTATGCCTCTTCCCCTCCTTTCGAGGTGGGAGAGGACGGCGTCGCCCCGACGGGCGCCCTCCTCGACACCTGCTTCCGCCAGGTGGAGTACGCCGGGGTGCTTGAAGACGGCGCCAACCCGGAGGCTGCCGGCAAGGTCATCGACTGGATGCTGTCGGACGGCTTCCAGGCCGCCCTTCCCGACTCGATGTACGTCTACCCCGTCTCCTCCCGGGTCGAGGTTCCGGAAGCCTGGGCTCGCTACGCTCCCCTCTCCGATCGGCCGTGGACCCTCGACCCCGCGACCATCGCCCGTGACCGCGACGACCTTCTCCGCCAATGGACGGAAATCGTCCTCGGGTGACCCCGTGACGCCGCCGGTGCTGCGATCGCGACGCCTTCGGGCTGCGCGTGCCGGGGCGATCGCGCTTCCGCTCACCTTCCTCGGGTTGTTCTTCCTGTGGCCCGTGGGAACACTGCTCTGGCGAGGACTCTCCGAGGGAAGCGGCGATGCGCTGGCCTCGGAGCGCACGTGGGCGGCGTTCGGGACGACGATCACCCTGGCACTAGCGGGCACGGTCGGGTCGCTCGTCCTTGGCCTTGGCGCGGCCTGGGCCCTCTACCGGGTCAGGTGGCGGGGCCAAGCCTATGCCCGGGCCCTCGTGACCGTGCCCTTCGTCCTTCCGACGGTCGTGGTCGCCGTGGCTTTCGGGGCCCTGCTCCGACCCTCGGGGCTCCTGGGATTCCTGGGGCTCGATCAAGGAATCGTCCCCATCGTCGCGGCGCTGGTCTTCTTCAACGTGTCCGTCGTCGTCAGGATCGTCGGGGGAACCTGGGCCTCCCTCGATCCCGGCACGGCCATCGCGGCCCGAACTCTGGGAGCCTCCCGATGGACCGCCTTTCGTCGAATCACCCTTCCCGCCCTCGGACCGGGCATCGCCGCTGCCGCCGCGATCGTCTTCCTCTTCTGTTCGACCTCATTCGGCATCGTCCTGATCTTGGGGGGGACCCGCACCAACACCCTCGAAACCGAGATTTGGCTCGAGGTCAAGCAGTTCCTCGATCTCAATACCGCCGCCACCCTTGCCCTTCTTCAGGTCGTCGTCGTCGCCCTCACCCTCGCAATCGCCGGTTGGGCCCAATCCCGTCGAGAACGCGCCCTCAAGCGGACCCGCATGGACGGGACTCGTTCTGCGACTCGCGCGGACCTTAGGCTTGTCACCCTGGCCCTCGCCCCGTCTGCCCTCCTCGTCGGCCTTCCCCTGGTCGGTCTCGTCGAGCGATCCCTCCACACCCGCTCGGGGTGGGGGTTCGCCAACTACGCCTCCCTCCTGACAATCCCCGAACGAAGCAACTTGCCGGTACCGGTGTGGAGGGCGGCTGTCAACTCCCTCGAGGCGGCCGCCATCGCTACCTCTGTCGCGTTCCTTTTCGGCCTGATCCTTGCGGCCGCGATTTCCCGCTCCCGTCGCGCCCGGTGGCTCGACGCGGTCGCCATGCTTCCATTGGGGGTCTCCGCCGTGATCGTCGGGCTGGGAATACTGCTGACCCTCTACCGGCCCCTCCCCGGCGGCTTCGACTTCGGCGACCCGAGGATCTTGGTCCCGGCCGCCCAAGCCGTCGTCGCCCTACCCCTGGTTGTCCGGAGCCTTGTCCCCACGCTTCGGAGCATCTCCCCCGAACTCAGGTCCGCGGCCGCCACCCTGGGGGCCAACCCGAGACGGGTGTGGTGGCTCGTCGATTGGCCCATCCTTCGTCGTCCGACGGGTGTTGCCCTCGGGTTGGCCTTCGCCGTTTCCCTCGGCGAGTTCGGCGCCACGAGTTTCGCCACCCGTCCGGATCACCCCACACTTCCGACGGCTATCTACCGTCTTCTGTCCCGACCGGGAATCGAGAGCGTCGGCACGGCTTTCGCGGCGTGTGTGCTCCTCGCCTTCCTGACTTCAGCCGTCATGATGGTGGCGGAGCGCTGGCATGGAAAGGAGGCGGTCTCATGGTGACGGGACTCGAGGTTCGCGACCTTTCCGTGCGATACCCGGGAACGCCCCCCATCGTCGCCGTCGATGGGGTTGACCTTGCTGTCGACAAGGGCGAGATCCTCGGCCTCCTGGGGCCATCGGGATCCGGAAAGTCCTCCCTCCTCGCCGCCATCGTCGGCATCGTCCCCCTGGCCTCCGGCTCGGTGCTGTGGGACGGGGAGGATGTCACCCAGACTCCGGTTCACGAAAGGGGCTTCGGCCTGGTCTTCCAGGACGGGCAGCTCTTTCCTCATCGCACGGTCGCCGGGAACATAGCGTTCGGGCTGGAGATGCAGGGCCTCGATCGCGGTGATCGGGAGGAGAGGGTGGGGGATGCCCTTGCCCTCGTCGGACTTGAGGGATACGGTCCGCGTCGGATCGACGAACTATCCGGGGGTGAGCGCCAGAGAGTCGCCCTCGCCCGCTCCCTCGCCCCTCGCCCCAGGCTCATGCTCCTCGACGAACCCCTGAGCTCCCTCGACCGGGACCTTCGGGATCGTCTGGCCATCGAACTCCGCGACATTCTGGTCTCCACGGGGAGCACGGCGATCGTCGTGACCCACGATCATGATGAGGCAGGAATGATCTGTTCCCGGATCGTCCAGATGAGCCACGGACGCCTTGCCCTAGGATAGGCGCAAGAAAGGGGATACCATGCCCGCGAATCCAGCCCCCGGATGGTATGCGGATCCGGCCGATACCAGCCAGCATCGCTTCTGGGACGGGAAGACCTGGACCACCAGGATCCGGCCCTCAGATGAATCGATCCGCTTCGATGACTCTCCACGATCGCGTGGGTCACGGCCGGGGCTTTGGGTTGGACTCGGGTTGTTGGTCATCGCATCCGTCGGGGGCATCATCGCCCTGACCTCGAATGACACAGAACCCGACTCCACGCCGACCCCGACCCATGCGGCCGACAATCCGACCCCTAGCCCCACGACCGATCCGAGCGAAGTAGTCGTACCCGAAGGGTGGATCCTCTACACCTCCGAGACGGGGGTCATGTCGTATGCGGTCGACCCGAACTGGGAGGATCTCCTCGGACCGGGAGACCAGGACAGCATCCACGCATACTACTCGGACGGCGGAATCACGAAGTCCGAGTACTCGGGAGCCTGGCTCCTGTCCGGCTCGGAATGGACCGGAGGCACGGGCGTTCAGATCCTATCCCTGGCGACGGGGCAGGAGCCGGGGCTCCTCCGATATCAGGCGAAGGGTTTCGCCAGCTCGGATGTCGACGACATCGAGTACCTGATCGACGAGGAATTCACGAGTACCCATGGCTATGACGGTTGGCGTCTGGACTACATCGCCACCTATGACGGCATCGAATACCCCGAGAGCGTGATCGTCCTCAAGGCCGGAGTCACTCTCGTTTTCATCCTGGGCACATCGGATGAGGATTTCACGGAGTTTGCCGAGGGGATGCAGGTCCTCGCTGATTCGATCGTCGTCCACCACCCCCCGGCCGAGAGTTAGCCACTGGGGATCAAGGCGATCCGGGCCGATAGAGTATCCGAGTACGGTTCGCTACGGCCGTCCGTCGAGTAACCCGGAGGCGACATGACCAGCGACACCCCCCGTGCCCTCATCACCGGGATCACCGGTCAAGATGGCAGTTACCTGGCCGAACTCCTGCTGTCCAAGGGCTATGAGGTCCACGGCTTCATCCGGCGCGCCTCGACCTTCAACACTCTTCGGATCGATCACATCTACCAGCCCCCCCACACCCCCGACAAACGCCTCTTCCTTCACTATGCCGATCTTGGAGAAGGTTCCCGCTTGGTCAACCTTCTCCGTGAGATCAACCCCCACGAGGTCTACAACCTGGCGGCGCAGTCCCACGTTCGGGTCAGTTTCGATCAGCCCGAGTACACCGGGGACGTCACCGGTCTCGGGACCACGCGACTTCTGGAGGCAATTCGATCCACCGAACTCGACTGCAGGTTCTACCAGGCCTCGAGTTCAGAGATGTTCGGGGCGACTCCTCCCCCACAGGACGAGGACACTCCCTTCCATCCCCGCTCTCCGTACGGGGTCGCGAAGGTCTACTCCTACTGGGCCACCCGGAACTATCGCGAGGCCTATGGGATGTTCGCCGTGAACGGCATCCTCTTCAACCACGAGTCCCCCAGACGCGGCCCGACTTTCGTCACGCGGAAGATCACCCGCGCCGTCGCCCGGATTGCCGCGGGGGTGCAGGACTCGCTCTACCTGGGGAACCTGGATGCGATCCGTGACTGGGGATATGCACCCGAATACGTCGAGGGCATGTGGCGGATGCTGCAGCACAAGGAGCCCCAGGACTTCGTCCTGGCGACGGGCACGGACCACACCGTCAGGGACTTCATCGGCTTCGCCTTCGACAGGGTGGGGCTCGACTGGGAGAAGCACGTCAGGTTCGACGACAGGTACCTCCGGCCATCTGAGGTCGATGCCCTCATCGGCGATTACTCCAAAGCCAAACGGCTCCTGGGTTGGGAACCGAAGGTGCTGACCCCGAGGCTTGCGGAGATCATGGTGGATGCCGACATCGCCGCCCTCAAGACGGAGGGTGAACACTACGTCGACGTCGTGGAGGGCGGGCTCTAGGTGCGTGTCCTCCTCACCGGATCGGCGGGAATGCTCGGGTCGAGCGTCGCCGAGACGTGGGGGCGCTTGCGTCCGAGCGAGGAGCTGATCGGCGTCGACCTGGCCGACCTCGATCTTCGTGATCGCCCTCGAGTGGCTTCCTTCATGCGGGACATTCGGCCCGACGCCGTCGTCCACGTTGCCGCACGTGTCGGCGGGATCTCCGACCGTATCGCCCATCCCGGGGGATACCTCATGGACAACCTTCTGATCGATACGAGCATCCTCAACGCCGCCCTCGACTCCGAGGTCCCCGAGTTCCTCTACGTCAGCAGCGCCGCCATCTATCCCGCCGAGGCTCCCCAACCGATCACTGAGGATGCCCTCCTCACCGGTCCCCTTGAGGGACCACTCGAGTCCTATGCCCTCGCCAAGATCGCCGGAGCTCGATTCTGTGCCTACGTTTCCCAGGAATTCGGGGTTCGCTATCGCGCCATGGTGCCAGCCAACATGTACGGACCAGGCGAGGACTACTCCCCGGAACGTTCTCACCTCGTCGCATCGGCCCTTCGGAAAACGCATGAAGCGGCGACCTCGGGCTCCGGGGAGGTCCAGGTTTGGGGTGATGGAACGGCCCGCCGTGAGGTGACCTACGTTGGAGATGTCGCGGGCTTCATGGTGTCGCACATCGGAAACCTGGGGGCATGGCCGGCGCTCCTCAACGTCGGATATGGGAGTGACGTGACCGTTCGGGAGGTCTACGAAACGGCCCGGGAGACCGTTGACGCCAAGGTCGACCTCATCTTCGACAGGAGTCGGCCCGTCGGGGTCGAACGGAGGCTCCTCGACTCGACCAGGGCCATCGCCCTGGGTTGGAAGCCGGCAACCGACCTCCGTGCGGGGATGAGCCTGGCGTATGCCGCCTATACCCGCGGCCTCAAGACATGAGGATGGTCCTACGTTCATCCGGCTTGACCCCTATCATGGGCGGAGGAAGGGGGCCCCATGGCTGAGACTCCGATGGCAGGGTGGTACGCCGACCCTGAGAATGCCGAACGCCTTCGGTACTGGGACGGCACATCCTGGACAGGTCAGATCCGGGCGGCGACGAAGGGCGACGGCGCCGATGCTCCCCGTCGACGCCTGTCTGGCCTCGCCATCATCGGGATCGTGGCAGCTGCCCTTGTGACGATCGCGGGATTCACGGCCATTATCCTGAACGCGGGCGGCGAGTCCACGCCGGCCCCCCCCGCCTCCCCGAGTCACACGCCACCAGTAACCCCCGATGCGACCAGGACGGCGCCGGCCGTCGCCGCACCCGAGGGCTGGGAGGTTTATATCTCCCGCTCCGGCGCCTTCGAATACGCCTACGACCCCGAGTGGACAGACGTCTGGACCCCGTCGTACGAGCTGATGCTCCTCGGCGCGGTCGAGCTCGAAGACGTCGACATGGAAGTCGCCGGCTCCTGGATCCTCGATGGCTCCCCCATGACGGGCGAAACGAATCTCATCGTCATCGCCACGAGTGATGGCACCGAGGTTCCCGGCTTCATGGAGATTCAGGCCGAGGCCTTCGCGCGATCCAACGCCGCCAGTATCGAGAGCGATGACTACACGTCGATCCTGAGCGAAGAGCTCGTCATGGCGAACGGCTACGACGCCTGGCGCATCGACTACACGATGACGGCATACGATCTGCCCTTCACCGCAAGCGTCGTCGCCTTCAGGCACGAGACGACCATCGGATTCATCTACGTCGTTTCCCTCAAGGATTTCGACAGTTGGCTTCCCGATTTCCTCACGTTGGTCGATTCCTTCGTCGTGGTGAAGCCCCCCGAATCGCCCTGACCGACGTGGCACGACCCCCTCGCTTGACAATCCGCCCTTCTTGACCATACTTGAGTCTTAGTGGCTCAACTTTTGGGGCCGTAGGCGCGGCCATCCACCGCGCGGCAAGGAGGAATGACCCATGTCCCGTGCAGTCGGCATCGACCTCGGAACCACGAACTCGTGCGTAGCGGTGCTCGAGGGGGGCGAACCCACCGTCATCGCCAACTCCGAAGGATTCCGCACGACGCCCTCCGTCGTCGCCTTCTCCAAGACCGGCGAGGTGCTCGTCGGCGAGATCGCCAAGCGCCAGGCCGTCACCAATATCGACCGGACCGTCTCCTCGGTCAAGCGGCATATGGGGACGGACTGGACGGTCAAGATCGACGACAAGAAGTACACGGCCCAGGAGATCTCGGCTCGTATCCTCGGCAAGCTCAAGCGCGACGCCGAGGAATACCTGGGGGAGAAGGTAACGGACGCGGTCATCACCGTCCCCGCCTACTTCGATGACGCCCAGCGGCAGGCCACGAAGGACGCCGGTGAGATCGCCGGACTGAACGTCCTTCGCATCATCAACGAGCCGACGGCAGCCGCCCTCGCCTATGGTCTCGACCGGGGCAAGCAGGACGAGCTCATCCTCGTCTTCGACCTCGGAGGCGGCACCTTCGACGTCTCCCTTCTCGAGGTCGCCAAGGATGAAGACGACTTCTCCACCATCCAGGTCAAGGCGACGAACGGCGTCAACCACCTTGGAGGCGACGACTGGGATCAGCGGATCGTCGACCACCTCATCAAGGAGGTCAAGAACAAGGAGGGCATCGACCTGGCCAAGGACAAGTCTGCCGTCCAGCGTCTGCGCGAGGCATCCGAGCAGGCCAAGAAGGAACTCAGCCAGGCCACCTCCACCACGATCTCGCTGCAGTACCTGAGCATCGGGGAGAACGGCCCCGTTCACCTCGACACCAAACTCACCCGCGCCCAGTTCGAAAAGATGACGGCCGACCTCCTGGAGCAGTGCAAGGCGCCGTTCCACCAGGTGATCAAGGACGCCGGGATCAAGTTGTCCGAGATCGACCACATCGTCTTGGTCGGCGGCTCGACCCGGATGCCGGCGGTCACGGCCCTCGTCCAGGAGCTCACGGGGGGCAAGGAGCCAAACAAGGGCGTCAACCCCGATGAGGTCGTCGCCGTCGGCGCTTCGCTTCAGGCCGGAGTCATCAAGGGGGAACGCAAGGACGTCCTCCTCATCGACGTCACGCCCCTGAGCCTCGGAATCGAGACTAAGGGCGGCGTCATGACGACCCTGATTGAAAGGAACACCGCGATCCCGACGAAGTCGTCGGAGGTGTTCTCGACGGCCGAGGACAATCAACCGAGCGTGCTCGTCCAGGTGTACCAGGGGGAGCGGCAGTTCGCCCGAGACAACAAGCTGCTCGGCACCTTCGAACTCGGCGGGATCGCCCCAGCCCCGCGGGGCGTGCCCCAGATCGAGGTGACCTTTGACATCGACGCGAACGGAATCGTCCACGTCGGGGCGAAGGACCGCGGTACGGGGAAGGAGCAGTCCATCACCGTGACCGGCGGCTCGGCTTTGTCCAAGGAGGACATCGAGCGGATGGTCAAGGACGCCGAGGAGCACGCCGAGGAAGACAAGCAACGCCGCGACGAGGCCGACACCAGAAACCATGCCGAAGCGTTCGCCTATCAAACCGAGAAGGTCCTCGAGGAAGATGCGGACAAGATTCCGGCGGAGGTTTCCGACGAGGTCAAAGAGGCGGTGGCTGCCGTCCGGACGGCCTTGGAAGGAAACGACCTTTCGGAGGTCAAGGCCAAGCACGACGAGTTGATGAAGAAGGCGCAGAAGATCGGGGAGGCGCTCTACGCGAAGGCGTCGACCTCCGAGCCGGAGGAGAAGGCTTCCTCAGGCGATGAGGAGGTCGTCGACGCCGAGGTCGTCGACGAGGACGAGAAGTGACGGAGCCGACGCCGAACGAGACGCCCGAGGCCCCGCCCGAGGGTGCCTTCGACGAGGCCAACCTTGAGGCCACCCTCGACGCGGACTCCGCCGAGGCGGGAGACTCCCTGGCGGAGGCCGAATCGAAGGCGGCCGAGCACTTGGCCGACCTTCAGCGTCTCCAGGCCGAGTACGTCAACTACCGGAAGCGAGTCGAACGGGACAAGGGCGCGGTCGTCGACCTGGCCGTCGCCCGGGTCGTCGAGGCTCTTGTCCCCGTCCTTGACGACATCGCCGCCGCAAGGAATCACGGGGAACTCGAGGGCCCCTTTGCGGCCATCGCCGACAAACTAGAGGCCTCTCTGGAGCGACTCGGGCTCGTAACCTACGGGATTGTCGGTGAGCCTTTCGACCCCTCCGTCCATGAGGCCCTCGCCTCGATCACGGAGGCCGGCCTCGAGAACCCGATCATCCGCGAGGTCTCTCAGGCCGGGCACCGCATCGGCGACCGGATCCTCCGTCCGGCCCGGGTCGTCGTCGCCCAACCCGAATAGCCACCGCCCCGTCGAGGAAGGAGGCGCCATGACGAGCCAGGACTGGTTCAACAAGGACTTCTACGCGACGCTCGGCGTTTCCCGAGAAGCCGACGATACCGCGATCAAGAAGGCCTACCGGAAGCTCGCACGGCAGCTTCATCCCGACGCCAAGCCCGGGGACACCAAGGCGGAGGCCCGCTTCAAGGAGGTCGGCGAGGCGTATGCCGTTCTATCCGATCCCGAGCAGCGCCGTCAGTACGACGCCATCAGGGCCATGGGTGGCGGGGCTCGGTTCTCCGCCGGTGGGGCCGGCTTCGAGGACGCCTTCGCGGGGATGTTCAGGGGAGGACGACGGACGGGTCGGGGTGGGGTCGAGGACATGCTCGGCAATCTTTTCGGCGGCGGCTACAGCATGGGCCCGATACCCGGCTCGGATATCGCGGCCGCGGTCGAGGTCTCTTTCCGGCAGGCGGCCGAGGGCGCGACTGTCACCCTTGACGTCGGGGGTCGGAATGTCGCGACCCGCCTTCCCGTCGGGGTGCGGGACGGCCAGAGGATCCGCGTCCGGGGCAAGGGCCAGGCCAGCCGCAACGGGGGACCTGCCGGAGACCTCGTCCTGACGGTCCACGTGTCCGAGCATCCCGTCTTCAAGGCCGACGGCACGAATCTTCGGGTCAGGTTGCCGGTGTCGTTCGCCGAGGCCACGCTGGGCGCCGAGGTCGAGGTTCCCACCCTCGACGGAAACCGGGTCAAGGTGAAGATACCGGCGGGCACCTCATCCGGGACGACCCTCAGGGTCAAGGGGAGGGGACTCCAGGCGAAGTCGGGGACGGGCGACCTTCTGGCGACCGTCGAGGTCCGTGTTCCGTCCAAACTCAGCCCCAAGGCCCGGGAGGCTCTCGGCGCACTCGCGGATGAGACGGCCGACAGCACTATCCGGGCCGACCTCTACAAGGCGGCTTCCCAATGAATGCCCGTCGGGACGAGGAGGGCTCGCCATGAGCCAGCCCGATGTCGATGAGCCGGTGTTTCCCGTCTCGGCCGCGGCCGAACTCTCGGGTATGCACCCCCAGACTCTCCGGCAATACGATCGCATCGGCCTCGTTGTGCCCCGGCGTCGACTGGGCGGGGGCCGGCGCTATTCCCTCCGGGACGTCGCCACCCTTAGGACGATCCAGCGCCTGAGCCAGGAGGAGGGCATCAACCTTGCCGGCATCGCCCGCATCCTCACCTTGGAGAAACAGGTGACCCGACTGGAGGCCGAGCTCGACAAGCTCCGCCCTAGGGCCGATACCGGCTCGCGGGTCTTCACCTCCGGCCCCTCCGGACGGGTCGTCATCGTCGAGAGGGGACGCCGGGTCGGTCGGGGCGAGGGCCGGGCCCTCGTGCTCTGGCGCCCCGGACGCTAACCGGCTGTCGACCCTAAGAAAACCTCGGCGAAGAACGGGAGCATGTACTCCCGGACCCGCTCTCTGTTTCGCCCGCTGTGGTTTCCGGTGTGGGTTGCGTAGACGTGGTCGATCCCCGCCTCGGTCAACCTCTCATCTAGGAAAGCGCATCCCTGGGGGATCCACGTGTACTCATCGGTCGAGCCGCAATCGATCCCGATCCCTCGGAGGGAGGCGAGCTCGTCGCCGAACTCCGCGACCTCCGCCTCCGTGTTGCCGAACCCCGACTCCCATAGGGCCCATACCTCGTCGTCCCGGACGAGGGTTTCGCCCTCAAGGGTGTACGGGTACTCGAAGAACGGAAACTCATCGGACGGTGCGAAGGCCATCCCGTAGCCGAAGTCAAAGGACGCCATGGCGAAGGCGGACATGGAGGCGATCCCGGCGTCGGGATCGTCGGCGTTCAAACCCTCAAGGAAGGCGAGAACGGCGCGAATGTGTGACTCCGGATAGAACATCTGCGACTCCGCCAGCCCGTTTTCATCGAACAGCCCGGGGGCGAGCATGTACACCGAGCCGAAGACATCGGAGTGGCGCATCGCGATGTCCCAGGCGCCGAAGCCCCCCATGGAGTGCCCGGATATCCCCCGGGAGTCGCGCTCGGGGATCGTCCTGTAGTGCCCATCGATGTAGGGAACGACCTCGTCGGCGATGAAGGTCGCCCAACCTCCGGTGGTGGACGAGTCGGTGTAGAAACTGCCCTGCATGCGGTTGTTCCCGTCGATGATGACGACGATCATCGGGTCGACCGTTTCAAAGGTCAGGTCGAAGTCGCGGGGAACCGTCACTCCGGTAATCGCCCTTCCCGTCGCATGCCCCGTCAGGAAATAGACAACGGGAAAGGACTCCTCACTCGTGAAGTATTGAGGCGGCAGGTAGACCGTGACGTCGCGTTCCGCGCGGTCGCCGAGGAGGTTCCCGTCCAGGGCATCGGAGGGCACGGTGACGACGTTGATCGGCCGCGTGTCGACCGGTGAGGGCGATGGGCTCGGCGTGGTGGCCGAGGAGCAGGAGGACAGTGCGATGGCCAGGGCAGCAACGAGGGAAACAAGGCTGAACCTGTTGGCGCCGCGCGGGAAGGATGGAGGGTTCACGAGACGAAGGTACCTCCAGCCCAGTCCCTTCGTGGATCCTCAAACGAAGCGTTACCGTCCCGTGATCATCACCGTCTTGTTCCTGGCTTGGTGACCCCTAACGATCGCGACATCCCTTCGGGGGACGCCCAAGAAATCGGCGAGAGCGGTCACGACCCCTTCGTTCGCCGCCCCGTCCACGGCGCGTTCGGTCACATAGACCGTCAGGACGCCGTCAGGCCCGCTCTCCACGAGCGGGCCCTTCCGGCTGCCGGGTTTGACCCGGACGCGAACCTTGTCCATCGTCGAACGACATTACACCCCGCTCGACACCCGAGCCTCGTCGCGAAGGACCAGACGCCATGGCCGGGCCCAGAGAAGGAAGGCAACGACGGGGATGATGAGCAACCAGACCGATGTGAGCGTGTAGTCGCCTCCCCGCTCGTAGGTGAACGTGGCGCCGGGAAGAAGGCCGATGGTGCCGTTCACGGTCTCCGCACCCGACACCTCGGCCGCGGTCACCCATGCATCGGCGAGGATTCCGTGGAAGAGGACCGCGAGGAAACTCGCAACGCCACCGGCGATGATGCCGTTCACCCATGTTGGCCGAATACGGCCCTCCATGACGGAGGCAGCCAGCCTACGAGGGCTCCCCAATCGCTGGATGGCCTTGGCCATCCCTTCCGAGGCCGCGGCGTCGGCCAGGTTGGCCCGGAGCTCTAGGGTTCGGGATCGCCGTTCCTTGTCGCCGATGCCGCGGAACATGAGCCCGTTGCTGAAGCGGAGAAGGTACAAGAACGAGCGGTTCCTGTCGCCGAATCCGACTCCGGAAATGCCGAGGCGGAGATACCGAACCACTAGGACCGTGATCCCGATGGCAAAGAGGCCCAGCGCGGCGATGAGCACCGTTCCGATCGAGACTGTCGCGATCGTCGAGTCACCGCCGGTGGGAACGATGGGGGATGAAAACATGTCACTTGCTCCTTGTTGTTGGGCCGTCGCCCTTGTCGGCGGCGGCGCGAACCAGATTGACCAGGTTCTCCCAGGCCTCACGAGCTCGCTGTCGCTCTTTCTGGCCTGAGGCGGTGATCCTGTAGTACTTGCGGGCGGGGCCCTTTTCCGAGGCCACGAGATAGGCCTCGATCCAGCCCGCCTGCTCCACACGCGCTAGCGCAGGATAGATGGTTCCTTCTGCCAGGTCCGTGAATCCCTTTCCTTGAAGCCGGACCACGAGCGAGTAGCCGTAATCCGATTCTTCGGCGAGGAGGTCAAGGAGGAGCAAGGAGACCAAGCCTTTGAGCATCTGCGGGTCATGTGACGTCATGCCGATGAGACTATGCCTAGTACCTGGCATTGTCAAGTAGCACTCCAGTGTCGAATCGTCCCCCCTTACACTGGCCCCATGATCATCGACGTCGCCGCCGTGCGTCGGGACACCCGTGGTTGCGAGACGGTCGCCCACCTCAACAACGCCGGGTCATCGCTCCCTCCGGCCGTCGTCATGGACACCATCCACCAGCAACTCCGGGCGGACGAGGTTTTCGGGGGGTACGAGGCGCAGGCGCTCGTCGAGGAAGGCCTTGCCAAGTCCCGTGCCGCCCTCGGAACCCTCGTCGGGGGTCGCCCGAGCGAGATCGCCTTCTTCGATTCCTCCTCCCGGGCCTTCGGCACGGCCCTTCTGTCGTTTCCCTTCAAGCGCGGGGATCGCGTCCTGACGTCGGAGGCCGAATACATCTCCAATGTCTATGCGTACACCTACCTCAAGAAGCGGTTCGGGGTGACGACGACCTACGTTCCCGACGATGAACGCGGCCAGGTCGATGTGGAGGCTCTGGCGGATGCCGTCGACGAGCGAACCCGGCTCATCGCCTTGACCCACATTCCGAACTACAGCGGCCTCATCAATCCAGCCGCCAAGGTCGGCGCCGTCGCCCGGAAGGCCGGCATCCCCTTCCTCCTCGACGCGTGTCAGAGCGTCGGCCAGGTCGACATCGACGTCAACGAGATCGGCTGCGACCTCCTCGCCGCCTCCGGTCGAAAGTACTTGAGAGGCCCTCGGGGTGCGGCCTTCCTCTGGGTCCGCTCCTCCCTTCTCGACCGACTGTCCCCTCCCATCGCCGACCAGCACGGAGCGGCCTGGCGGACGGCGGAGAGGTTCGATCTCGTCGGCGACGCCCGACGCCTCGAGCCGTTCGAGCGGCCCGTCGCCCTTCATCTGGGGCTCGGAGCCGCAGCCCGCTATGCCATCAAGATCGGTCCTCCGGAGATCGAGTCCCGCGTCGTCCTGCTGGGGGCCATCCTTCGCGGCATGCTCACCGACATACCCGGGGTGACCATCCGCGATCGGGGAGAACGCCTCGGAGGAATCGTGACGTTCACGGTCGATGGCCTGACCTCGGAGCAGATCAGGGTCAGGCTGCGGGAACGCTTCATCAACACCTCGATCACCACGCAGGCGACCGCTATGCGCTCCTTCCGCGCCCGCGACCTCACAGAGGTCACCCGGGTGTCCGCGCACTACTACAACACCGAAGAGGAACTGGCGAGGGTGGCCGACGCCGTCCGAGGCATGGCTTCGAAGGAGGCATGAACAGACTGCGGCGGTACTCCGAGCGTTGGGTTGGGGAGAGGCGGACTACCGCTGCAGTGTGTTCAAGAGTTCGACCACGTAGTTGTGGGTATCGGGCAATGCCTCGACCCACACCCGCGGAGGTTGGCGCGTGAGATTGCCGACGCGCATGGACTGCGCCCTTTCGGAGATGTGCTCCCTCAGGGCCGCGATGCCCGCGCCGAGGGCCTCGCCCCTCTGAACCAGAACCCCGTAGACCCCGTCGCGGAGGTGGGCCATCGGGTGGCTGTCGCCATAGGCGCCCTTGAGTGCTGCGCCCACAGCCGCGTTGCGAGCGATCCTCTGCCACACGTCCGAGTCGACAACCGAGACATCCACGATCACGAGAGCGTGGGTCTCCGTGACCCTCTCCCCTGCCTTCTTCGCTTCCCCGTACACCTCCACAAGCCTCTGCACGAGATACTCGACGGTCCCAAGCCCGGATTCCGCATCCGTCATCCCACCGCCGGCCTGGACGGCTGGGTTGCCCCCCGTCCAACCCTCGCAGAGCGAGCGGACGGAACGGATGGGCGATTCCTCGTATCCGGCCGCCTTGAAAACGATGGCCAGGTCGTCGATCGCCTCAGTGATGCCGACCCCCGCCGCCGCCCGGGCCTCTCCCAAGCGGAAGGCTGCCGGCGCCGTGTCGAGGCCTCCCTCGATGGCCTCCGCGAGAGCGTCGACCGCGGGCGTGTACCAGTCACCCGGCCGGAGCCAGACGTTTTGAACGCTTGCGGCCCGCCATTCCTCGACCAAGGTGCTGGGGGGAGGCGTTCCCGTCGGCTGAGCGTCTTTCACGCTTTATGAGAAGGTGATGTGCGTCACGTATGACGCCGAAACGAAAAAGAAAAGCGGGAAATTTCGGCCCGTCTCTTGAACCGATGTGACGAACCACGCACGGGAGCTCCTTGCGCAGGCGGGCAAATCAAAGGGACGATAGAGGGGAGCGGTCCCGTTTCGAACGGAGAGGACTATGGGTGAGGCGCCGGTCAGCCTCTGGACGCATGCGTCCAGCGATGCTGAGTTGCTCGCGGGAGTCCGGGGTGGGGAGTCAGCCGCCTTCGGGATTCTCTTCGAGCGGCACGCCGCCGCGGCGCGCCGGGTCGCCTCCATGTACTCAGCTGCTTCCAGCGATGTCGACGACATCGTCTCCGAGTCCTTCGCCCGTGTCCTGAAGATTCTTCAGGAAGGAGGAGGACCGGATCTTGCTTTCCGGGCCTACCTTTTCACGGTCGTCAGGCGCACCGGGCTCGACCTCATCCGCAAGGCCAAGAAGATCGGTCCGGAAGATGTTGCCGACTGCGACGCCAAGATCGGGTACTCCGCCTCGTCCGACGAGCCAACACTCACCGACTTCGAACACTCCATCGTGGCCGATGCCTTCAGGTCACTGCCGGAACGCTGGCAGGTTGTCCTGTGGTACACGGAGATCGAAAAGAAGGCCCCAGCGGAGGTGGCCCCCCTTCTCGGACTGAGCCCCAATGGAGTCGCCGCCCTCGCCTACCGGGCTCGCGAGGCCTTGCGTCAGGCCTATCTTCAGCAACACCTCGCCACGACCGACGATGTGTCCTGCCTGTCGGTGAGCGAACACCTGTCGGCCTATGTCCGTGGCGGCCTGACCAAGCGTGAGCACGCGAAGGTCGAGGCGCACGTCAAACAGTGCGAGCGATGCGAGGCCCTCGTCGCCGAACTCGAAGATGTCAACCGCGGGCTTCGGGCCGTCATCGCCCCGATCGTCCTCGGCATCATCGGTCTCGGCGCCCTGGAAACCGCGCTCCCGATTGGTGGCGTCGGTGCGGCGAGCATCGCCGGCGGCGCCGGGGTTGGCGCGGGAAGCGCCGGGGGCGCCGGGGGAACGGGAACGGCCGCGGTCGGGGCGTCGACAACCGGAGGGCTCGGGGCGGGCGTGGCCTCAGGAATCGGTGGCGCGGTCGCAGCTGTCAGCGGTGTCTCGACGGCAACGTCCGCCACCACCCAAACCACCGCCGCGGTCACGACCGCCATGGCCAACACGGTCACCGCGGTCGGCACATCGGGGGCGACCTTCCTGACCGCCGCAGCCGCAACCGTGGGGGTCGCCGCGCTGGCCGTATCCGGAGCCGGTCTCTTCGGGGGCCTCAGCGCCTATCACGAGGACCAGGAAGCCGCCGACTCCTCGACCAGCGTCATCGACCTCATCATGAGCGAAGACACCTCACTCCCCGGTCCCGGGCTTCCCCCCGTTCCCGAAGTCGTGACACCGTCCGACCCGGCCCCGGTCGCGCCGCCCGTGGAACCTGCTCCACCCGCCCCCAAGGCTAAGCCCGTGGCGGATCCCGAGCCCGAGCCGGACCCCGATCCCATCGTCGACCCAGACCCCGACCCGGATCCGGACCCCGATCCCATCGTCGACCCAGACCCCGACCCCGACCCGGATCCGGACCCCGATCCCATCGTCGACCCAGACCCCGACCCGGACCCGGGACCGGTCATCGTCATCTCTGACGGCTCCATCACCATCACCATCGGCAACGGAGGCAACTTCTTCCTCACGCTCGCCGAGCCAACCCTTGAAGTCCTGGTCTCCAACATCGACGACCGGGGATCGACCCCCATCACCCTGGTCTTCGTCGTTCCGGATGGGTTGACCTTCGTGCCCGACCCGGATGGGAAGAAGTGGTTCCGGATCGACGAGTGGAAGTGCGATCTGACCGACGACCTGATGATCGCGGCGTGTGTCACGCCGTCGCTTCCCCCTGGGACCGAGCGGTCGCTTTCGCTCCCGGTCTCGTTCACCGGTGATCCCGAAGACCCCGAGGTGGAACCGACGCTTGACGAGGATGCGACCACCGACCTCGTGTACTGGAACATCGTCTCTTGGCCGATCGCGGTCGAGGTGCCGACAGCCATCAAGCCCGAGGACGCGGTCGATGAGGATGATGAAGGAGGGGACGATGGCGACGGTGATGGCGATGGCGACGGCGACGGCGACGGTGATGGTGATGGCGATGGCGGCGACACCGGAGACGGTGAAGGCGAGCCCGTCCTGACCTAACTCCTGGTCGCCTGGGCGTTGACCTCGTAAGAAGTGTTGGTCGCCTCGAAGAAATTCACGAGTTGCAGGGTGTCGTTTGCCGTAGCCATCCACTTCGCTGGATTCGAGACGTTGTAGTACGCCTCGAAGCCGAGTTCCTCCAACCGCCGGTCGGCGAGGTACTTGACGTATTGGTTCACGTAGTCGGAGTTGAGGCCCAAGATCCCCTTAGGGAGCATGTCGCGGTTGTACTGCTCCTCCATCTCCACCGCGCCGAGGATCATGCCCCGGATCTCGTCCGCGAACGCCGGGTCCTGAAGATCTGGGTTCTCGTCCAGGACGGTCAGGATGAGGTTGATCCCGAACTGGAGGTGGAGCGATTCGTCGCGGATGACCCAGTCCATCAGCGATCCGAAGTTGCGCAACAGGTTCCGCTGGCGAAAGCTCAGGGCCACCATGAATCCCGAGTAGAACCAGATGCCCTCGAGGATGATGTTGTAGGCGATGAGGTTGCGGATGAAGTCCTTCTTGCCCTCGGTCGTCGTGATGTCCAGGGTCTCCTCCGTCATCCGGCGGATGAACCGAACCTGGAACTCCTCCTTCCGTGCCATCGACGGCACATCGATGTGGGAGTCGTACGCCGCCTCGCGATCGATGGGAAACGTCTCCAGTACATACTCGAAGGACATGCAATGGTTGGCCTCCTCCCACATCTGCTTCGCGAGGTACAGGTGGCACTCCGGGGCGTTGATGTAGGGATAGACCCCGAACGCGAGCGCCTTGTTCACGAGGAGCTCGTTCGGATTGAAGTACGACATGAGGAACGTGACGGCGTGTTTTTCGTCGTCCGTCATCTTCTTGAAGTCTGCGAGGTCCTCGCCGAGTTGGATCTCGTTGGGGAACCACGTGTTGGCGACGGCCTGGTTGTACAGGTCCATCGCCCACGGATACGTGATGGGCTTGAGCAGAAGCCCGTCCTGAATGCCGGTACCGAGGATTCCCATGACCATCTCTCCCAATTCTCTTGAAGGGCTACTGACACGACTCGCACTGGAGGCGCTCCATCGGATCCACCGGGCACTCCTCGCCATCGATGACGTCGACGTGAGGCTGGAGCCCGCCGAACCCTCGACGAGCGGGACCCTGTGAAGTCGGTCGTGCCGTGTTGGGGGTTGCGGCGCTTGCCGTGCCCGTCGCATTGATGCGCTCGGTCTTGTTCACCCGGACCGTCGACTGCTCGGCTGTGTGCCGGGGCTTGACGTGAAGGTAGTACGTCGTCTTGACGCCGCGTTCCCATGCCGAGCTGTACAGATCCATCATGTCGTCGACATCGCGCGACTCCAGGTAGATGTTCCGGCTGATCGCCTGGTCGATCCACTTCTGGGCACGGGCGGCGACCTCGAGGAAGGCATACGGCGAGAGTTGAAAGGAGGTCTTGTAGACGTCCTTCAGGTGTTGGGGTACCTCGTCGATTTGACTGAGGTCACCCTGGACTTCGAGGAGACGATCGCGCACCCGCTCCCATACGCCGATCTCCTGGAGGTCCCTCACGAGGTTTCTGTTCACCTCGAGGAACTTGCCCGAGGATGTCGCCCGAGAGAATATCTGCGAGAACTGAGGATCGAAACCCGGGGTCGTCCCGGCCACGAGACCGATGGATGCGGTTGGGGCAACGGCCATGAGCGTCGCGTTCCGGATGCCGCCCCGAACCTTCTCTCGAAGCGTGTCCCAGTCCTGACGCATGGTCCGATCGACGGCGATGGGGAGGCCGCGGTCCTCCTCGGCCAACGCGATCGTGTCGAACGGCACGAGTCCCTTCGACCATCCCGAACCGTCGTAGTTCCGGTAGGAACCACGCTCTCGTGCAAGGTCGGCCGATGCGTCGATCGCGTGGTAAGAGACGAATTCGATGATCTCATCGATGAGCTCGTAGGCTTCGTCGGACTCGTACGCAAGCCCGAGTCTCTCGGCGATGTCCGTGAATCCCATGACCCCCAGGCCGATCGCGCGGTTCTCGGAGTTGGCGTGCTCGGATTCGACCACAGAAGAAAGAGTGATGTCCACGAGGTTGTCGAGTTGCCGCACCGCGAGCCGCACCGACTCCTTCATGCGCTCCCAATCGATCACGCCGTCGATGAGATGGGTCGACAGGTTGACCGAAGCAAGATTGCAGACGGCGATGTTGTCGCGGTCCTGCGGAAGGCAGATCTCCGTGCAAAGGTTCGACAGGTGGATCGTCCCGGTGTTCGTGTTGAGGGCCCGGTTGTTGATCGTGTCCTTCCACGTCAGCCATGGATGCGAGGTGGTCTGAAGCGTGATGAGGATGGACCTGTACTGCTCACGGGCCCTGGTCTTCTTGAACTCCCTCATCCGACCCGCCTCCGCCATCTCCACGTACTCGGAATAGCGGGCGCTGAAGGCCGACCCGGTCAATTCGACGAGGTCGGGGGTCTCGGCCGGATCGAAGAGGTACCAGTCCTCATCGTCGCGGACCCGCTTCATGAACTCGTCCGAGATCCATACTGCGGTGTTCGCCGTGCGGGTCCGGCGATAGGGGTCCCCTGAATTCTGGCGCAGGTCGAGGAACTGGTCGAAGTCCAGATGCCAATTCTCCATGTAGAAGCAGAGGGCGCCGAACTTCTTGCCGCCCCGGGAAACGGCCCTGAGAGTCGAATCGATCGTGTGCATGAACGGGATCGGCCCGGTCGATGCGGTGTTGTTCGATCGGATCGGCGACCCCTCTGCCCGAAGCTTGGTGACGGACAGGCCGATCCCACCCGTCCCCTTGGTCAACCACATGACATCCCGGACCGACTTGGCGATGTGCTCGATCTCGTCTTCCATCTGCATGACGAAGCAATTGGAGAGCTGGGGGTAGGAGGTTCCGGCATTGACGAGAGTCGAGCCGGCGGGCAGGTAGTCGAGGGCGGAGATCTTGTCATAGAAGCGGATGGCAGCCCCGGTCGGGTCAGCTTCGTTGAGGGAGAGACCCATGGACACCCGCATCCAGAAATACTGCGGCACCTCGAGAGGTCGGCCGTCGCGCCCCGTGATCATGTAGCGGTTCTTCATGGTCACGGTGCCGATGTACTTGAGCAGGTCGTCACGCGTGTGGTCTATGGCCGCGGCCAGGGCGTCGAGGTCGAAGAGGCTGATAACCCGAGGGTCGAGCAAACCCTCCTCGACCGCATCGCGGATGTATCCGGGGAATCGGGCCTGGTGAAGCAGCGAGAGTTCGAGATCCGACTCGAAATCGCCCAAGACCCGCTTCGCGATGACCTTCCGCAGGAGACGGGCGGCGATGATGTCGAAGTCGGGGTCCTCCTTGACGTTCTGGATGGCCACGGCGATTGCGGCCTCGTCGAGTTGTTCCGTCGTGATCCCGTCGAACAGGGTGATGGCGAGTTCGGATGCGACCTGGGTGACCTTCGAGATCTTGTCGACCAAGCCATCGGCAGCGCGTTCGATCGCCCGATTGATCCGGTCGGCGTTGTAGGGCTCCCGCGAGCCGTCTCGCTTGGTGACATGAATACCGGTCGGACCTCGGCGGTCCATGGGCCCCGGATCCGCCATGCCCTCAGTCGATTCGGAGCTCTCGTCCGTGATCGGTTCCGTGATCGTCACGTCATTCCCCTTGCCGGTCAGTGATTTAGGTTACCCTTGCCTAACTCGTGATTTCCGACGATACAGCGTGGGTCCGACAAACGCAACATCTAGTGGCGTGTCGCAAACTGACCACTAGATATGGGGGGCAAGAACCGATCTTCGGTCTCCGGCCCTCCCTCGCTGTACCGTTGCTGTGTGCCCGGAATCAGTTTCGCTGCCCCGATGGGCGAGGCCCTTGCCGAGGCTCGCCTGTCTCTCGTCGATGGCGACGTTCCCGTCGGGGCGGTCGTACTCGACCCGGAAGGCCGGATCGTCGGCCGGGGCCACAACAGGCGCG
The DNA here is from genome assembly GCA_016933155.1 of Demequinaceae bacterium. GTDB lineage: Bacteria > Actinomycetota > Actinomycetes > Actinomycetales > Demequinaceae > JAFGBM01. Next base: position 96,345 of record JAFGBM010000010.1, read on the forward strand.
AGGCCGAGCATGACCCGACCGCCCATGCGGAGATCCTCGCCCTTCGGGGGGCTGCGGCCTCGGCGCATAGCTGGCGCCTCGACGGCCATACCCTCGTCGTCACCCTCGAACCGTGTGCCATGTGCGCGGGAGCGCTCCTGCAGGCCCGAATCCCCCGCCTCGTGATCGGGGCGTGGGACGAGAAGGCCGGTGCCACCGGCTCTCGATGGGACCTCGTGCGGGACGGTCGGATCGGGGCGAAGGTCGAGGTCGTCTCCGGCGTCCGGGAGGCCGAGTGCGCCGCCCTCCTGACCGAGTTCTTCGAGGCCCGGCGAGGCTAGGCGGATCACGGCCCATTTGTTGGCCGCCCCCCCTGGGCTGTATCCTCGACCGCGGTAGCGTGTCCGAGCGGCCTAAGGAGCACGCCTCGAAAGCGTGTGTGGGGGCAACTCCACCGTGGGTTCAAATCCCACCGCTACCGCCATCGGCTCCGCTTTGCCTCGGGAGGTCGATCCGCGCGCTTGCGATCCCCTACGCCGCGATCGATCCGGCCTTCATCGCCACGAGGAAGGCAACCCCCAACACCCACAAGATCGACAGGACGCCCCCCATCCAGACAGCCGTTCCTGCCAAACCCGTGCCCCTCCCTCCGTCCCGGGCGATCTCGTCACGAGCGCGTCGGCCGACGGCGATGGCTGCGATCCCAACGATCGGCGTCAACACCGGGGTCATGACAGCCAGCCACAAAGCTCGCTTCGCCGATCGGTTCATCGGTGCCACCATCCGTCCGATCGATGCGGTGGGGGCCCCAAACAACTCGGTGGGTGCGCCGATGGCCGACGGAGCGAAGGGATCTCCCGCGGAAAACGCCGGGCTTTCGGTCGGGGGCTCCTCCTCGAAACCCGGGGAAGCGAAGGCCCGACCCGTCGGGGGCGGATAGGGTGGCGGCGCGTATGGGTTGTCCTCGGTCATGGTGCCCCTAGTCGCCCCCGGGCTCATCGACAATGGCGGGGCTAACAGTCACCTCGACGGTCGGAGCCGCGGAAGGGACGGGATACCGCGACGGCGCAAGGATGGGGCTGATGAGGCTCGCGGGAAGGCACTCTGCCGGTGCCGTGAGAATGAGGGTCGGATCGAGGTCGGTGCTGTAGAGCGGAACCAGGCGGTCATACTGCGTCCCGAGGATCACATCCACTCCTGCCCCGTTGCGGGAATCCAGCACCAGCACCGGATCCTCGAAATGGCGGGCGACGGTGTATCCCTCCTGAACCCCGTTGACCCCGAAGACGATGCGGGCCGTCCCGTCGAATACGAACTCCTCGAAGTTGTTCGCTCCGCCGCTCTGGAATCCCCGACCGACCAAGTCCGTCAAGGCCGTCGAGGCCAGACCCTGCTTGTCGGTGCTGTTCCGCACCCGGACCAGGACCTCGCTCTCGGGAAGGGGGTAGGAGTCCGACGGGGGGCACGGCAGGGTGATCTCGCTTGAGAATCCGCCCGCGTTCGTGATGTAGGGCCGAGCGAAGGGGCCCTCCACCTTGCCCGTGTAGATGTTGTACGCCGAGAACGCGGCGGCGCCCATGGCGCAGACCAGCGTGCCGTAGACCAGGAACTGGCGCTCGCGTCGACGCCTCCGCAACAACTCGCGCCTGGTTCTGAGGGTGGTGGTCGAGGGGCGCTGTTTGTCCGTCACCCCATAAGCCTAACCGAGGTTCCGATGAGCGGAGGATGGGGGATTCGAACCCCCGAGGGCTTGCACCCAACACGCTTTCCAAGCGTGCGCCATAGGCCACTAGGCGAATCCTCCAGGCCACACGATGGTACCCGAGTGACTCCCTTCTTCGTTAAACCGGCCGGGGCTACACTGAGGGAGACCCCCCACGTGGCGTCATCTCGCGAAACCCCCCCAGGGCAGGAATGCAGCAAGGGTACGCGGGCTCTGGCGGGTGCGTGGGGGGTCCCCGCTTCGTTTCGCTAGCCGTCGGACGCCTCTCGGTCGGCCGGATCCGAAAGCCCGAGCCTTTCCCCGAGCCCCTTCAGCAGACTCCGGAGCCCCAGATCGAACTGCCGATCGGCGTCGAACTCGTACCCGGATCCGATGGCCTCGACGAGGGTCGGGATCGCACTCATGTCGAGACCCTCGGGGTTGATCTCCGGCGAATCCGGACCACCGACGGGCTCCCCGACCTCTGCGAGAGCGTGTCCGCTGACGAAGTAGACGAGGACGTTGATCGCATCGAGCGCATCCGCAGGCGTCGCCCCCGCGCGGACCAGCCGGGTGGCCACGACTTCGACGAGATCAAGGAAGGGCTGGGTCTTGATCGGCCTGGTGGCGACGGCCGGCAGCGCGGCCGGATGCCGCCGCAGGGCGGCCCGGATCGCGGTGAGATACCCGACCAAGTCCTCCAGCCACGGACGGCCCGACGAGCCCTGCGGGATCTCCGTTTCCATCCAGACGGCCTCCACGAGCCCGTCGAACAGGTCGGCCTTGCTCGGGAAGTAGTGATAAACCGCCATCGGGTCGACGCCGATCTCCGCGCCCAGCCTCCGCATGGAAAACCTGTCAAGGCCGTCACGATCGATGATGGAGAGCGCGATGGAAACGATGTACTCGCGACTGAGCGTCGGGCGCGTCGGCCTCTCGCCCGCGGGACTGCCCTCTGTCGTCTCGGTCATGTCAGGTCGTACCGATCTTAGCCTCCGTCGGTCTGAACCGGATGGCCGCGATCAGGCCGCAACACACGGTGAACACCGTCAGGGCGACCAGGGCTCCGGCGACATCAACGAGCCCCGCGTGCCCCAACGTTACATCCCGGATGCCCTCAAGGCCCCAGTAGGCCGGGGAGAGATGGGCGGCGGCCTGAGCCCACCCCGGCATCGAGGCCGCCGGAGCAAGGGCCCCTCCGAGTCCCGCCATGAGCATGCCGCCCAGATTGCCGATGACCATCGCCTGGTCGAGGGTCTTGAAGATCGCGACGACCATGACGGCGTAGCCGATGACCGCCGCCACCAGTCCGGCAACCAGCGCCCCGAGGGCGAGGAATGAACCGTTGATCCGATAGCCGAAGAACGCCCCTCCCGCACCGAAGACGACGACGAGCTGGACCATCATGACGAAAAAGAGCGGGACGGCCTTCCCGATCATCACATCCGACGCGCTGGCTCCCGTCGCCCGAAGCCTCTCCCACGTCCCCCAATAGTGCTCCCGGTAGAACAACATGCTCACGACCTGGGTGGACAGGAAGGCGAACATGACCGCAAGACCCGGGATCACCTGCTCGGCTCCGTTGGCCCCGGAGAATCCCTGGGCCTGGAGTTGGGCCGCCATGGCGGGCTTGAGGAAGGCCGCAAGGATGAGGGGCATGGCGATCATGACGATGGTGGGGGCGGGGTCGTTCGCCAGGATGCGGATGCTGGTCCTGGCGATGGCCCGCTTACGCGAAAATGGCATCTGGGGCATCCTCTCGTGCGTTGTCGTCGAACGCGATTGCCCGACCCGTGACATCGAGGAAGGCCGATTCCAGGGTCGGGGGAGATATCTCGATGCCGACGAGGCGAGTCCCCCGCGGTAGGCGGGCGAGTGCCCCGGCCACCAGTTCCGTCGGGGTGTGCAGGTCGAGCAAGCCCTCGCTCGGACTCCACCGGTCCTGGACCCCGCCCGGCCCATCCGGTACGACCACCCAGCCCGGAAGATCCGCCGGGGCTCCATCCGTCACCACCGCGACCGTCGGCCGAGCGTGGCTCGAGAGCAGGGCTTGAACGCTGTCTCGGAGGACGATGCGTCCCCCCTCGAGAATCGCCACGTGGGCCCCGAGGTCGACGACCTCGGTCAGGTAATGGGTGGTGTAGACGATGGCGGCGCCGGCCTCCGCCAGGCTTCGGACCACCCCGAGGATCGCTCGCCTGGCTGCGACATCGGCCCCAACAGTGGGTTCATCGAGGAACAGGACGGATGGCCGGTGCATCAAGGCCATTCCCGTATGGAGCCGACGGGCCTGCCCCCCCGAAAGCGTGGAGGCGGTCTGGGCGAGTTCGCCAGCGAGGCCGAGGCCCTCCGCCACCTCGTGGGCGCGAGCCCGCGCGGCCCGGGCTCCGAGTCCGGCGAGCTCTCCGAAGACCATCAGGTTCTGTTCGGCCGTAAGCATGGGATAGACGCCGAGATCCTGTGGGGCGAGCCCGATCAGCCCGGCCGCTCGACGGGGCTCCGAGACGACATCCCATTCGGACTCACGGCCCGACCCGATGTGCACCTGACCCGAGTCGCAGGTCCGCAAGCCAGCCGCGATGGAGATGATGGTCGTCTTCCCGGCACCATTCGAGCCGATCAGCCCCAGGATCTCCCCTGGCTCGACCTTCAGGTTCACCCCCCGAAGAACAGGCTTCTCCCCGTACGACTTCTTGAGATCGATGATCTCGAGCATCTCACCCGCTCCTCTACAGTGTAGTTGTAGTCTACGCCGTAGAACGATACATCGCAGACGGCCCCAACGCAAGCGCTTCCCTGAGATGCATGCACACGTTGCCACCAGGGGCTCGATGCGGGTATCCGGGGTCACCGCTAGAGTCGTGTCTGTGACAACCGCCCTGTACCGCCGCTACCGTCCCGACGTCTTCTCCGAGGTGGTCGGCCAGGAGCACGTCACGGAACCCCTGATGCAGGCCCTCCGTTCCGACCGGGTGGCCCATGCGTACCTTTTCAGCGGCCCTCGGGGATGCGGGAAGACCACCTCCGCTCGAATCCTCGCCCGATGCCTGAATTGCGAAGCGGCCCCGACCGACACCCCCTGCGGCACGTGCCCCTCCTGCGTCGAACTCAGCCGGGGCGGTTCCGGCTCCATCGATGTGGTCGAGATCGACGCCGCCTCCCACAATGGGGTCGACGATGCCCGGGATCTCCGAGAGCGGGCCGCTTTTGCCCCCGCACGGGACCGGTACAAGGTCTTCATCTTGGACGAGGCTCATATGGTCACCCCCCAGGGGTTCAACGCCCTGCTCAAGCTTGTCGAAGAACCGCCCCCGCACGTGCGCTTCATCTTCGCGACGACCGAGCCCGAAAAGGTCATCTCCACCATCCGATCGCGAACCCACCACTACCCCTTCCGACTCGTCCCCCCCGGAATCCTGACCGACTACCTTGCGACACTCTGCACGGCCGAGGGCGTGACGGTCGCGTCCGGGGTGCTTCCCCTCGTTGTCCGGGCCGGGGGCGGATCCGTCCGAGACTCCCTGTCCGTGCTCGACCAACTAATGGCGGGCTCCGGCCCCGACGGGGTCACCTACGACCGCGCCGTGTCACTTCTGGGTTTCACGGACGGGGCGCTCCTCGACGACGCCGTCGACTCCCTGGCTGCGACCGATGGCGCATCGCTTTTCGCCGTCATCGAGCGGATCATCCAGACGGGCCATGAGCCGAGGCGGTTCGTCGAGGATCTGCTGGAACGGCTCCGGGATATCCTCTTGCTGGCCGCCGCCGGGATCGAAGGAGCCAAAGCCCTCGGCCGGCTGCCGGAGGACCAACTCGAACGGATGCGCACCCAGGCGCGCCGCCTCGGTCTGGAGGGTGCCTCCCGAGCCGCCGATACGGTCAACGAAGCGCTGACCGCCATGGTGGGGGCAACATCGCCCCGACTTCATCTCGAACTCCTGGCCGCCCGGCTCGTAGCTCAAGCCGGCGGAGGCAAGGCCGCGGGGGAACCGGTCGCGGCAGCCGCCGCTCGCCCTATGGAGGTTGCCCCGCCCCCACCCGCTCAGAAGGCCCCACCCCCCTCAAACCCCCCAGCCCAGCCACCGTCGGAGCCCTCCCCCGGCCCACCTAATCCCGAGCCACAAGGCCCGGAATCGACGGAATCCCCGTCGGAAGGGACGATGGTGGGAGGGGCTGCGGACGCCGAACTCATTCGCCGACGATGGCCCGAGGTGCTCGGAACGCTCGAACGTCGCCGGGTAACCTGGGTGCTGGTTAGCCAGAGCGCTCAGGTGGCGAATGTAGAGGCGGGGGAAGTGCGACTGTCCTTCACCAGCCCCCAGCTGGCGGATCGGTTCATGACCGGAAACCACGCTGAGAACGTCGGCCTCGCCATCAGGGAGACCCTGGGCCTTGCCGTGAGCGTGGTCGGCATTCACGGGCAGGTGCCCGTCGAGGGCACACCCGAAACCCCTGACTCCCCGCCGGAGTCAGTCGAAAGCACGCCGCCCTCCATTGGCGAGGACCTGAAAGCCGCTGACGACGTGACGGAGCCGGATGACGCCGCTGCCCCCGACGCCGACCTCAGCGGTCCCGAGGTCGTCGCTCGCATGCTCGGCGGGACCGTCGTCGAAGACTAGGGTGCGCCTGGGCGGGTTCGCCGCCCGTCCGACCTAGGCTGGATGCCATGTACGACGGCGCCGTTCAGGATCTCATCGACGAACTCGGACACCTCCCCGGCATCGGCCCCAAGAGCGCCCAAAGGATCGCTTTCCACCTTCTCTCCACCGATCCTTCGGATGTCCGTCGCCTGGTGGAGACAATTCAGACGGTCAAGGAGAAGGTGCGGTTCTGTGAGGTTTGCGGCAACGTCGCAGAGGGCGAACGCTGCCGGGTGTGCCTCGATCCTCGGCGATCGGACGAGGTGCTCTGCGTCGTCGAGGAGGCGAAGGACGTGGTCGCGATTGAAAGGACGAGGGAGTTCCGAGGCCGATATCACGTCCTCGGAGGCGCCATCGATCCCATGGCAGGCATCGGCCCCGATGACCTCCGCATCAAGGACCTGATCGCCCGCCTCGGAAACGAAGCCGTCAGAGAGGTCATCCTCGCGACCGATCCGAACATCGAGGGTGAGGCGACGGCAACCTACCTCGCACGGATTCTCGCCCCCCTCGGGTTGAGGGTCACCCGCCTCGCTTCGGGCCTTCCGGTCGGCGGCGACCTGGAGTACGCGGACGAGGTCACCCTCGGGCGAGCCTTCGAGGGACGCCGGGTGGTGACGTGAGCGAGGCGCCCCGAAGTTCCTAATAGAATGGCCAGGCTACGCCCCGAGTATTTGCCCTTCTGGGAGAGTCCATGAGCCTGATCGTGCAGAAATATGGCGGTTCCTCGGTCTCCGATGCCGAGGCGCTCAAGCGCGTCGCCGCACGGATCGTCGCGACCCGAAACGCCGGCAACGACGTCGTCGTCGCGGTATCGGCCATGGGGGATACCACAGACGACCTCATCGACTTGGCGCACGCCGTCTGCGAGAACCCCTCCGAACGCGAGATGGACATCCTCCTGACAGCCGGGGAACGGATCTCCATGGCCCTTCTAACCATCGCCATCCGGGCCCAGGGCGCGGACGCCCGTGGTCTCACCGGCCCGGCGGCCGGGGTCGTCACGACCGCACATCACGGGAAGGCCCGCATCATCGATGTCACCCCCGGGCGCATCGAGAAGGCCCTCGCCGACGGAGAGATCGTCATCGTGGCCGGCTTCCAGGGACTATCCCATGAGAGCAAGGACATCACGACCCTCGGCCGAGGCGGCACGGACACCACGGCGGTGGCGCTCGCGGCCGCTCTCCATGCGGACGTCTGCGAGATCTATACCGATGTCGATGGGGTGTTCTCCGCCGATCCGCGCGTCGTGCCCCGAGCTCGCAAACTCGATCACGTCTTCTACGAGGAGATGCTTGAACTGGCGGCATCGGGCGCCAAAGTCCTCGTGCCCCGTTGCGTCGAATACGCCCGCCGCAACAACGTCCCCATCCACGTCCGCTCATCGTTCTCCGACAAGGACGGAACGTGGATCGTGGGAGAATCTGACCAGGGAGAAGCCATGGAAGAACCCATCATCGCTGGAGTGGCACACGACCACTCCCAGGCCAAGATCACCGTCGTCGGGCTGCCCGACGTCCCGGGAACGGCCGCCCGGTTATTCGAAACCGTGGCCGCGGCCGAGATCAGCATCGATATGATCGTCCAGAACGTGTCTGCCCATGACACCGGGGTAACCGATATCTCCTTCACCCTGCCGGCGAACGACGGGGCAAAGGCTCAGGCCGCAATCGAGGCCAAGCGGTCTGAGATCGGATACGAAGAGGTGAGGTACGACGACACCATCGGCAAGCTCTCTCTCATCGGTGCGGGAATGCGGACCCACTCGGGGGTATCCGCCAAGCTCTTCGGTGCCCTACGGGACGCCGGGATCAACATCGAGATGATCTCGACCTCGGACATCCGGATCTCGGTCATCACCCGCGCCGATCAGCTCAACGCTGCCGTCCGGGCCGTTCACACCGCCTTCGATCTGGATGCGGACCAGAACGAGGCCGTCGTGTACGGGGGGACCGGCCGATGAGCGTCATCGCCGTTGTGGGCGCGACCGGTCAGGTCGGCACCGCCATGCGCCGTCTCCTGTGGGAGCGGGGTTTCGCGGACACGGAGGTCAGGTTCTTGGCCTCCTCCCGTTCCGCCGGTTCGAGCCTGCCGTGGGGAGACGGAGAGGTGACGGTCGAGGACGTCGCCGTCGCGGACCTGAAGGGCATCGACCTCGCCCTGTTCTCGGCCGGGGCCGGAACCTCTCGCGAGCAGGCCCCCCGATTCGCGGAGGCCGGCGCATACGTCATCGACAACTCGTCCGCATGGCGGATGGACCCCGAGGTACCCCTCGTTGTGTCCGAGGTGAATCCCGAGGCCCTCGACAGCCTTCCCAAGGGCATCGTCGCCAACCCGAACTGCACCACCATGGCGGCCATGCCGGTCATGAAGGTGCTGCACGACGAGGCCGGGCTCCGACGCTTGGTCATCTCGACCTACCAAGCGGTGTCCGGTAGCGGACTCAAGGGGGTCGACGAACTCGACCAGCAGGTGGCCGCCGTCGGGGCGGATGCGCCCGCCCTCACCCACGATGGGCGCTCCGTCGTCTACCCCGATCCTGTGGTCTATACCGAGCCAATCGCCTTCAACGTCATCGCTCTCGCCGGAAGCCTCGTCGAGGACGGGCTCAACGAGACCTCAGAGGAGCAGAAGCTCCGATTCGAGTCCCGCAAGATCCTCGATATTCCGGATCTGCTCGTGAGCGGAACCTGCGTGAGGGTACCCGTCTACACTGGGCACTCCCTCTCGATTAACGCGGAGTTCGCCCGCCCCATCGACCCTGCCCGGGCCTACGCGATTCTGGCGAGCGCCCCCGGGGTCATTGTCGAGGAGGTCCCGACCCCGCTCAAGGTCGCGGGTGGGGACGAGGTACTGGTGGGACGTATACGGGCCGACGAAGGCGTGCCGGACGGGAAGGGCCTCGCCCTGTTCGTGTCGAGCGACAATCTGCGAAAGGGCGCCGCCCTCAACGCGGTCGACATCGCCCGCCTGCTTGCACCACAGCGAGGAATCCACCTCTCAACCTGATCCGTTGGCGGCTTCGACCCCTCCCTCGCTCGCAACCGACCACCGTACGTTGGTCGTCGGGGTATTCCGGCGCTCCGCGCCTCCAACCCCTCCCTCGCTCGCAACCGACCACCGTACGTTGGTCGTCGGGGTGTTCCGGCGCTCCGCGCCTCCAACCCCTCCCTCGCTCGCAACCGGCCACCGTACGTTGGTCGTCGGGGTGTTCCGGCGCTCCGCGCCTCCAACCCCTCCCTCGCTCGCGTGAGAAGAGAGCGAGCTCTCTTCTCACGCTCGCTCAGTCGGGGTGACAGGATTTGAACCTGCGGCCTCTTCGTCCCGAACGAAGCGCGCTACCAAGCTGCGCCACACCCCGAGAAGCCATCCGCTTGTCGCGGAGCCAGCCCAGGATAGCCGAACGAAGGCTCGGACGCGAACCTCGCCTATCCGACTTCGGCTCGGACGCTCGACCTCGTTCTTGAACCCATCGCCGTCATGAGCACATAGGCAACCGCAAGCGGAACGATCTCGATCAGCATGCGATTGAAGGAATCGGCGTCGAATGGCCGGAAGGCCGTCCCCCGGGCATAGGCGAGGATCAGCCCGAGGGGAATGAAGGTCGTCACTGGCAGTCTGAAAGCAGCGAGACCCCGACCTTGTCCAGACACGACGGAGAGGACAACCAGGAACGCCAGAACCCCGACCGCCGAACCCCACCAGGAATACGGGCCGAAGTCGTTCGCGTATATGGCCCTGACGCTATCGGTGAAGATGGCGGAGTCGCGAAGGATGAAAGCAGCGAGGACGACGAGGAGGCCGACCTCGTACACGATGACCAGTCTGGAGGTGAGGATTCTCCCCCACTCGTGGCTGACCGCAAAGGCTGCTACCCCGAGGAGCAGGCCTGCGAGGGCCATCATTGGGGAGAAGCCCTGAGGGAGACCCCTCAGGGCTTTGGCGGTCGCCGCGAAGCCGTACCACGCCGCCATGCCCGCTCCAAGCGTCCCCACGAGGAGCGCCGCCGCCCGACCAGGGCCCTTGCCGGAGGCCACAACGGGGACGATCGCCGCCAGGGCGAGGAACGGGCCCTCCGGTCTCGTGAGGACGAGAGCGACGGCCGCGAGTCCCGCCACGACCCCCGGAGCTCTTCCTAGGGCCGTGGAGCCCGTCATCATCATCCAGCAGGCCCCGGCAAGCGCCAACACACCAAGGGCGGTGAGGAGGTGGCCGTTGAGATACACGGCGTGAAAGACGAAACGGTTCATCGACGCCAGTGCCAGAACCCCGAGGGAGGCGACGGCTGCGGCTCCCCCTCTGCCCATGACCGGTATCGCCCGTGTCGACACGATCCAAGCGACGATCCCCAAGACCGCTGTCGCGATGAGGGGGGTGACTCCGGCGAGGTAGTATTCTCCAGCCAGCCTGGCGGGCGCATGAAGAAGCGAGACTCCCACCAGTCTTTTGTCCAACTCCGAGCCGGTGACGGCCTCGGTGTAGTGGTCGTCGGCGAGCAAAGCACCAAGGCCTAGGTACTCCAGGCTGTCGGAATGGTAGGTGTAGGTATTGAGCCCCCGGTTGACGGTCACGATCACCGTGGCAAGAACCGTCACGACGGCCGATCCGACGATGGGAATGGAGAAGACGGGGCTCGAGCGCCTCTTCCAGCCCCACCAGGCCAAGGGTCCTCCCCCGACAACAGCCATCGTTAAAAGGGGGGACCCCGGAAGGGGGGTGGCAACTTGGACGAATCCCACCGCGATGGTGAGGAAAACTCCGACGGCGAACCCCCACAGTGCGAGACCCCACCCCTTCATGCCAAGGCTGGCCATCAGGCACGCCCCCCCGACGAGCATCGAGGCGATTGCGGCCAGCTCGACGATCAATCCCGTCATACCCCCTCCTCAGAGAGGAGTCCGACATCGATCAACAGCCTTCGGTACCCCTCCTCGGTATCCGCAGGCCATCGAACGGCGAGGAACGTCCTGACCTCGATCGAGTCCGGGTGCGCAGAGGCCTCGCCAGAAAAGCTCCCCGACGGATCCGTGACAACGTCACCGCTTTCCATGGCAATCGCCCAAGGTTCCCCCCGAGGTCCCCCAGGGCCATCCGCGACGATGAATGGCGTGGGGTCTACGCCTCCCAACAGGTCAAGGGCGTTTCCCTCGACGCGCTCGACGTCCTGAACGCCCCCAAAGGCATACAGTCGACCCGCAAACCACTCCTCGCCTCCCGAGTCGTCCTCGGCGATGAGAATCACGGAGCCGGGAGCGACGTCCTCAAGGGCCAGAAAAAGTGCGTACCTCGACGACGAACTCGCGTCCTCGTCCCGCATCTCTGCAAGGATGTCGGCGTTCTCGCGATGATGGACGGCCGAGAAGAAGACACTTCCCCGTCCCTCGACCGTCGAGAATTGCGCCACGTTGACCACCGCAAGGAGACTCACTCCGGCGAGCAGGACAAGACCAGCGGGCTGGACCCGCCTCAAGGACACCAGGGCGCCTTGCTGATATGACCCCATCACCCCTCCCTACGGGGCACCAACTCCAGGATGGTCGCCTCCGGCCGACACGCGAATCGTATCGGCGCGAAGGGAGAGGTACCCGCACCCGCGGACACATGAAGCCAGAGGGACTTCCCTCCACCGGCGGCGTCCGGACGAGGTCCGGGCCATCCGCTCAGCCCTCGCGCCCTCCGTCGATCGAGGTCGCAGTTGGTGACGAGAGCCCCAACCCCGGGGATCCGCACTTGACCGCCATGGGTGTGACCGGCCAAGGCCAGGTCAACCCCGTCGTCGCAGAAGGCCGCCAAGACCCTAACGTAGGGAGCATGGGCAACACCAATGTGAGCGATCCCCCTCTCTCCTCCCGCATGGGGCATACTGTCGCGGCCGATATGGGGATCGTCCACCCCGATGAATGACAGGACCTGCCCCCTCGCTTCCATCACCCCTCGGCGATTGTTGAGGTTCAGCCATCCTGAATCCTCGAAGGCCTGAACCATCACTCCGGTGGGCAAGGCCTTCGAGCGGGGATGGGCGGACGTCGGTCCTCTGAAATACACGAAGGGACTCTGACGGCTTGGTCCGAAGTAGTCGTTCGAGCCGTTGACGAATGCTCCGGGCAGTTTCAGAAGGAGCGAAAGGGCGCTGAGCAGGGCCGGTACGGCTTGAACGCCGCCGAGGTTGTCCCCGGTGACGACGACGAGGTCGGGATGATGGCGCGCAAGACCCCGGACCCATCGGATCTTCCGCCTCTGCCGAGGGACGAGGTGAAGGTCGGTCAGGTGCAGAACGCGGATGGCGTCGGAGCCGGGGGGCAGGACCGGCACCTGACGGCGCCGGACCACGAACAACCGCGCCTCAATCCAGGCCCAACACCCGCAGGCCACAGCCACCAGTCCGGCGAGCACGAACCACCACACGACCGGACCCTCGCTAGGAGGGGGACGGAGTCGGCGTCGGCGTCGGCTCCGGGGCCACGCACCCGCTGCTATCCCAACCGTCGGCCGGACCCCAATCGGAGGGAGGCCAACTGGACCCCCACCACGACTTGGGCGCGACACATGGATCCCAAGTGGCTGGCCAGGTGAACCACCAGTCGGGAAGGGTGCTCATCGTCCTCTTGTAGACGATGGTCGCCCCCGGGGCCAGTGACTCCCCGGGCAAAACAGACTGCTCGATCACGGTGTTGTTCGGGACGCTCTCGTCGAAAACCACGACCGGGGAAACCAGCCACATGAACCCGGCGTCGTTGATCAGATTGCGGGCTTCCTCTTCTGTCTTCCCGATGATGTCCGGCACCTCGAGCGGGAGCCAGCCGAGCCCCGCCGGTGGTCCATAGGGCATCGCGATATTCGGTTTCCCTGCGAGCGCCCGATCCATGAATTTCTTCCACACCGGTCCGGAGACGCTTCCCCCGTATCCGTATGTGTAGTACACGCCATTGATCCTGATGTACTGAATGGGGACGTCATGGTCCGGGTGACCCGTCCACACGACCGTGGCGAGCTGAGGTGTGAAGCCCAGGAACCACAGGTGGGTGTTGTTCTGGGCCGTGCCTGTTTTTCCGGCGGCTTGCCGACCCCCGGACAACTTGGCCGCCGTCCCGGATCCCGCGGTGATCACCTGGGTCATGCCGTACTGGACACCCTTGGCGATCTTCGACTCGATGACCCTCTCGCACGAGTCCGGCGGGACCGCGATCTCGACCCCGTCGAGGGTGGTGATCGACTTGATCGACCGGGGTTCACACCTGATCCCGTCGTTCGCGATGGTCGCGCCGACGACGGCCATGGTCAAGGGGGATGCGTTCTGCGTCCCAAGGGTGGCGGACGGAACCACCTCGAAGTCCTTGCCGTCGGCCCTTTGGAATCCAAGCCTTTCCGCCATGTCCCTCACGCCGCACAGGTCCAGTTGGTTCGTCATCGCGATGTAGGAGGTATTGATCGACCATGCGGTGGCGCTCAAGGCTGTCTGCTGTTTGGACCCGGTGTCGTTGACGTTGGTGGGTTTCCACGAGGCCTGGCCGGCGAAGGGGGCCGGTCCGATACAGGAGGCTTTCCACGAGTCGGAGGGCCATTCGCGAATTTCCCCGCTCACGGCCTGCTCGAAGGAATGTCCCTCCTCCAGCCATTCGGCCAGAAGGATCACCTTGAAAGTGGATCCGGGGGAGAACCCCCTCGAACCCCCGTAGGCGTTGTCCACCGCGTAGTTGATGGCCGTCTGCCCCGTATTCTCCGGGGTTGGATTGAAGTCCCGATTCTGAGCCATCGCCAGGATGTGGCCCGTGGACGGCTCGAGGGCGACGAGGGCGTTCGCGATGCCGGTCGGATCCGTCGGAGGAATTGCCTTCCGCAATTCCTCGTTCGCGATCCTCTGCATGGTCAGATCGAGGGTGGTGACAATGTCCGCCCCGTAGTACAGGTATTCCTTCCCCTTGCCCTCGAAGAACGGGTCGTTCGTGATCACTTTAGTGACATAGTCACAGAAGAACGGGGCATCAACTGAGGCCACGCAACTGAACTTCGGCTCATGGACATCCAGGGTTTCCTCGATGGGGGTCGCAATGTACTCCTGGTACTCGGTTTCCGTGATGATGTCCTGTTCCCGCATGACGGAGAGGACGACGTTGCGACGCTCGGTTGCGTTGTCGGGGAAGCGGAGCGGATCCCACTTGTAGGGATTCTGGGTGATTCCGGCCATGGTCGCGGCCTCGATGGCATTGAGTTCCGCGGCTGACTTTCCGAAGTACAGCATGGAGGCCGCCTCGACGCCGTAGACCGAGCGACCGAACTGGGCGATGTTTAGGTACTGCTCGAGGACCTGCTCCTTGCCGCAGTCGACGTGCGGATCGGCCGTGCACTCCGTTCCGAGCTCCTCGTTGTACTTCGCCTCGAGGGCAAGGGCCCGTCTCGCCTCTCCGAGTTTTCGAGCCGCCGAAACCTCTGTGGCCGCCGCAACGGCCTCATCGTCTCCGGCGTCGCGGGCAGCGTTCACGAGTATGTTCTTCACGAGTTGCTGAGTCAGTGTCGAGGCGCCCTGGGTCTCACCCGTGGAGGCATTGTGGACAATGGCGCGAATGAGTCCCTCTCCATCCACGCCATTGTGCGTCCAGAACCGCTTGTCCTCGACCGCAACGACGGCCTTCTGAATCCAAGGTGAGATTTCCTCGAGGGGGACGACGATCCGGTTCTGGTCGAAGAAGGTCGCGATCAGGGTTTCGCCATCGTTGAAGTAGATGTTCGATGCCTGCGGGAGACCCTGGAACTCCAACTCGGCCGGAAGACTGTCGAACACCTCGATGGTGCTCTTGGCGGCGAGGCCCGCGACGGCGATGCCGGGGAGGACGAGGGCCGCGGCCAAGACCCCGGCGAGAATGGACATCGCGACGAATCCGATGACGGCCGTGCTGAAATCGAGTATCGACACCCGGCGGGTGGGGGAGGAAATCCTGCGCGGCATGGGTCCACCTTACGTCTTGAGAGTAACGAACGACGAACCGTGACGGTTGCCGGACCGGGGGTAGTCTCAGGTCATGGCCACATGGGAATACGCGACCGTCCCCCTCATCGAACACGCCACCAAAGCCATACTCGATCAGTGGGGAGCGGAGGGGTGGGAACTGGTCCAGGTTGCTACGGGACCGACCGGCGGGTTGGTCGCCTTTTTCAAGCGCCAAAAGGACGACATATGACGCCGGAGGAGCGGATCGAGGCCCTGGGCCTGTCCTTGCCCGTGGTTGCCCAGCCGGTGGGCAACTACGTCCCCGCCCTTGTCGACGGTGCGTGCGTATGGACATCCGGCCAGCTTCCCCTCGTCGAAGGGCGGCTGGCCGCGACCGGCTCGGTCGGCGATGATGACGGCCTGGTTTCCCCCGACCTCGCTCGGGAGTGTGCGCGCATCGCCGCCCTCAACGGCCTTGCGGCGATGGCCGGTTCCTGTGGGGGTCTCGACCGGATCCTTCGCGTGGTGAGGGTCGTCGGATACGTCGCCTCGGCCCCTGGCTTCACCGCCCAGCCATCCGTGGTCAACGGGGCCAGCGACCTCATGGTCGAGGTGTTCGGCGAGCCTGGTCGGCACGTCCGTTCGGCGATCGGTGTGACGGCGCTTCCTCTCGGTTCCCCCGTCGAGATCGAAATCGAGGCTCGGCTGCGCTAGCGGGCCCTGGCCCTGAGTCGATCGGGTTCATACACCACAACCGATCCCATGTGCACGTCGATCCATCCCCGGCCCGCGAAATCGGCGAGCGCCTTATTGACGGTCTCCCGCGAGGCCCCCACCAATTGCGCAAGCTCTTCCTGGGTGAGGCCATGCCTCACGATGGTGTGACCCCGGTCCGCGACCCCGAAGCGATGTCCGAGGTCGATGATCGCCTTCGCCACCCGCCCGGGGACATCGGTGAAGACCAGATCGGCCATGGTCATGCTGGTCCGTCGGATCCGCTTCGCCAATGCCTTCAAGAGGTAGCGGGAAGCCTCCATGTGTTCGTCGAGCCACGCGTCGAGCTTCTCCTTGGTGAGCTCATACACGACGGTGTCCTCCGGAACGTGCGCCCGCGAGACCCGTGGGCCGGGATCGAAGACGCTGAGTTCACCGACGAGATCGCCGACTCCGAGGAGCGAGAGCAGGTTCTCCCGGCCATCGCGGGCCGTCCGAGCAATCTTCACCTTACCCCTGACGATGATGTAGAGCGCCTCCCCCTGCGCGCCTTCGAAGAACATGACCTCGCCCCGTTCGTACTCACAACGAGTCATCACCGAGATGAGCGAATGCGCCGTCTCCGCATCCATGTCCGCCAGGAGCAGCGAGGAGCGAAGTGCGGCCTCCTCCTGTGTGGGATCGTGTGCCACCTCAAGCCTCCCTAGTGTGCGGCGCCCATGGCGTCGACCATGAGAGCCATCACTGACTCAAGGTTGGCAGAAAGTCGGCGTTCATACGAGTCCAGGCGGCTGTCAATTGCATCGAGCGCCTCAAGTCGATAGGCGGTCGGGGGGGTCTCATCGGCCCAAATGACGGCGGAAATCTCGTTCGCGGTGGGAGCGTCGGCGGCCAAGGCCTCCCATGCCGTGTCGAGATCGGTGTCCCCCGTGGTCGCGTCGGCGAGACGCGCCACCGTCAGTTCCCGACGGGCCTTGACCAGCCGACGCCACCAACGGATACGGGCGATCTCCCGTCGAAGTTCCCTGCGACGGTGACGAAGATCGGCGATCTGAGTCGTCGCCTGAACCGTGGACATCCCACCTCACCTCGCGCGTGTCCGAATGTCACGCCCTGTCACTCGTGTGTATCGGCATTCGAAGACTCCCCTTGAGCGGTCGTCTAGTCTTGGGAGGGTGACCACCGGCCGAGTCTCCCCAGCGGAACCTCCGCCGACCGAACCCTTGAGGGACCTCGTCGAGAGGGCCGGGCGCATCCACCGTCTGCTCGGCAAGGAATACCCCGACGCTCGCTGCGAACTCGACTACAACGATCCCTTCGAGTTACTGGTCGCAACCGTTCTTTCAGCTCAGTGCACGGACGAGCGCGTCAACCAGGTGACACCGGCCCTGTTCTCCGAATGTCCGGACGCCGAGGCTCTCGCTCAGGCGCCGAAAGAGCGGATCGAAGAACTCATCAGACCGACGGGGTTCTTCCACGCCAAGGCGGAGTCGATCCAGGGCCTTTCCCGAGACCTCGTCGGGAAATTTGGGGGGAGGGTCCCTGAAACCCTTGAGGACCTCATCACCCTGCGAGGGGTGGGACGAAAGACCGCCAATGTGGTCCTGGGAAACGCCTTCGGAGTTCCTGGGCTTCCCGTCGATACGCACGTCGGGCGTCTGGCCAGGCGGCTGGGCCTCACCGACGAGGACGACCCGAACGTGGTCGAACGGGACCTCACCGCCCTCATCGACCAGCGCGACTGGACATCGTTCTCGCATCGGCTGATCTTCCACGGCCGACGCTGCTGCGCATCCAGGAAACCCGCCTGCGATCGATGCCCGTTGACCGAGCTCTGCCCTTCCTCAACCGTGTGAGGCTTCGACAGGTGCCGGGGAGCCCCTCCGGGATCCGATCTCTCCATGGCGGCGATCCCGCCAGGCGAGGATGGCCGCCCCCGCGATCGCGGCGATAGCCGATGCCGTGAGGACGGCGGCCTTGGCCTGATCGGTTTCGACGGTGCCGGTCCCGAACGCCAGTTCGCTGATGAGGAGCGAGACGGTGAACCCGATGCCGGCGACCGTGGCAACCCCGACGACATCCCACCACGAGACCCCCCGAGGCAGGGAGGCCCGTGTCAGACCGGCTACGAGGAAGGTCGCCAAGACGATCCCCAGAGGCTTCCCGATCACCAGCCCAAGGGCGATTCCCCGCGAGGTGGGGGCCTCGACGGCCGATGCGAGGGCGGACCCGTTGAGGGCGACCCCCGCAGCGAAGAAGGCGAAGACCGGAACCGCGACCAGAGCCGAAACCGGGCCCCAGCGGTTCTCCCATCGCTCGACCGGACTCACGCGCTCTCCCGGCCTCTTGTGCGCCCGGACCACGACACCGATGGCCACCCCCGCGATGGTCGCGTGGATCCCGGATTCATGGACACACAGCCACACGATGAGCCCCAGGGGGATCGCCAAAGCCATCGATGCCTTTGGTCGACTCGTGCACCGGGCGATGGCCCACAGGGCCACACCCGCCGGGACGAGCCAAACACCGTCGATGCTCTCGGAGTAGAAGATCGCGATGATGAGAATCGCCACGAGGTCATCGACCACGGCGAGGGTCAGGAGGAACGCTCGAAGGGATCCGGGCAACCGGCGGCCGAAGACCGAGAGGATGGCGAGCGCGAAGGCGATGTCCGTTGCCGTGGGGATCGCCCAACCCTGGGTCGAACCCCCGCTCCCCACGGCGTTCACCCCGAGGTAGATAGCCGCGGGGACGACGACGCCCCCGATCGCGGCCACGATGGGCACGACGGCGGTCGTGGGCTTCCTCAGTTCACCGAACATGATTTCGCGTTTGAGTTCCAGGCCGACGACGAGGAAGAAGATCACCAGAAGCCCATCTGCGGCCCACTGAGCCAGCGTCAGGTCCAGGTGGATCGCCCGACCGCCGGGCAGGGCGAGGCTTCCGTCGATCGGAACGGTCTCCCGAAGGGTGCGATATGACGAGGCGAGGGGGCTATTGGCCCAGGCGAGGGCGAGTGCGGTGGCGAAGAGCATGAGGATCCCGCCGACTCGCTCCCCCCGGATGAGCCTGGTGAGAACGAGTTCGGTTGACGGCAGAATCCGTCCGAACAACCGGCGCCTACGCTTCCCCACCATGCACCCATCCTCCTTTCCGGAATCAACCTACCGGGAGGATCGATCCTCCGCGCCCTCCCTCGGCGATGCCCCCGCTTGGGGAACCGGAGAAACGGGGTCGAAACGGTACCCGACGTTGCGCACCGTCCCGATGAGTTGCTCGTACTCGGCCCCGAGCTTCGCCCGCAACCGTCGAACGTGGACATCGACCGTCCTGGTCCCGCCGTAGTAGTCGTATCCCCACACGTCCTGGAGGAGTTGATCGCGGGTGAACACCCGCCCGGGGTGTTGCATCAGATGCTTGAGGAGTTCGAACTCCTTGTAGGTCAGGTCCAAGGGCTCGCCCCTGAGCCGGGCGGTGTATCCCCCGACATCGACGGTGAGGTCTCCCGAGACAAACTCGGAGGCCTTGTCGAGCGGGTCGTCAGCGTCGACCCTCCCGATGGCCAGTCGGATCCTGGCCTCGATCTCAGCGGGTGAAGCTGAGGAAATGACGACATCGTCGGCGCCCCAGTCGACGTTGACGACCGCCATTCCCCCCTCGTTGACGATGAGGATCAAGGGCACGGAGATCCCCGTCGCTCGCACGAGTTTCGATGTGGTCCGGGCCGAGACGAGGTTGGTCCGGGCGTCGATGAAGACGACGTCCGCCTCGAGCGCGTCCAGGAGGGCGGTGGGCTCGGGGGGCAGGCACCGGGCGTGATGATTGAGCAGGGCAAGACCGGGTAGCACATCCGAGGCGCCCTGTACGGACGCCGTCAGAACGAGCAGGTCTGCCATGGCAACCTCCGGTTCTTCAACCATACCGGCCCAACCCATGGCACACTGTGCGCCATGAACCCCTCGACCCGCGCAACGGCCGCCGCAGTGACGGCCGTGACTCTCGCGGCCTCGGGATACTTCGGCTTTCGCTGGCTGGCAGTGGCTGTTCTCGCGGCCACCTTCTTCCTCGCGATCGGCTGGCCCGCCCTGACCTGGACCCCGAATTGGCTCATCGGCAGTTCCATCGTCCTCGTCGGAGGAGCCCTCGCTTCCGTCGGCGTCCTCCTCGGCGAAGATGAGCCCTTCCTCCGCCACATGGTGGTGGCGCTCGCGGCTGTGGCCGTCCTGGCGCTCGTCCTTGAGATCATCTTTCCGAGTCCGCCGGGCCAAGTCGTCACGGCCGTGGCCTCGACGGTCTCCGGTGCGGCGGTCGCGGCTGCCGGGGCCGCCTGGATCGCCGCCGCCCGGACCCCGGGGTCGGAGGATCTGGTTGTCGCCGGCGCCGCGGCCCTCTTCGTGGCCGCGATCGCCTCGACCCTCACGTCAATAATGTGGATCAATACCCTCCTGGCCATCGCCTTCGGAACCGGTATCGGGGGTGCCAGCGGAACGGTCTTCGAGTCGATCGAATGGTACGGGGGGGCCCTCGTGGGGCTGTTGTGCGCCTGTGCCTTCGTCTGCATCCATGAGTTGGCCAGACGGGACACCCTCAACACGAGCACGCTCGCGGCAATTTCGTCCGGGATCGCCTCAGTCACCCTCGCCGGATCCTTCATCTACGTCGGCGGCCGCATAGGCGTCGGATAGGCCCTGGTTAGGATGGCCTTATGAGCGGCCTCGAAATCGCCTTCGTCGCCCTGGGCGTCGGGGCGGGGCTCGCCGTCTTCTGCCTGTGTGCCGTGATGGCCTGGCGCTTGCTCAAGGGTCCGCGGTCGTGATCTCCCTTCCCGGCGCCGTCCCGGCCACGGGTCCCGATGACGGCGTGGCCTGGCACTATGGCGAGACTTTTCACGAGTCCCGGGCCCTGGCCGAGGGTGAAGCATTCTTCGATCTCTCCCACCTGGGGGTGGTGACGGTATCCGGGCCGGATCGCCTGTCCTGGCTTCACTCTCTCTTGTCCCAGGATGTGGCCGGTCTCCGCCCCGGCGAGGGAGCGGAGGCCATGGTCCTCGGCCCCAAAGGCCGCATTGAGCATGTGGCGGCGGTCGTGGATGATGGCGAGACGACCTGGCTCATCACCGAGACCCCCGATGGCCTCGTCACCCACCTCGAGGGCATGAGATTCATGCTCAGGGTTGAGGTCGAGGACGTGACAGCCGCGTGGGCGATCCTGGGGGACTCCGTGGCCTCGGACTCTCTCGTGGACGGCCGACTGACCTGGGTCGATCCCTGGCCCGGGGTCACCCCCGGCGGCACCTCCTACCTCCAGCCTGGAACGGACCATCCCGGCGAGGGATGGCGTCGGCGCCTGACTCTCATCCCCCACGACGAATTCGACCCCACTGTCGCCTCCCTGATGGGGGATGGCCTCCGTCCCGTCGGCACCTGGGCGACCGAGGCCAGCAGGGTGGCGGCCTGGCGGCCCAGGGCCCTGACCGAGGTCGATGCGGTCGCCCTGCCCCACGAACTGGACTGGCTCCGGACGGCCGTTCACCTCCACAAGGGCTGCTTCCGCGGGCAGGAGACGGTCGCGAAAGTCCACAACGTCGGTCGACCCCCACGTCGGCTGGCCTTCCTCCACCTCGATGGATCCGGCCAGGTGCCCCTCGCCCTCCCGGCCTCGGTGGTCGTGGCGGACGGGGCTCCCGGGGCGGATGCGGCGGGGCTCGATGCCGCGATCATCGGGCGCGTCACCTCGGCCGCGCTCCACCACGAAGACGGCCCCATCGCCCTCGCGCTCCTCAAGAGGGGCACCGACCCCCTGGCCCCCCTAGTGGTGATCGGATCGGACGGGGAGGCCATCGCCGCCTCGCAAAGCCCGATCGTCAATCCCGCCGGGGTGTCCCGCGACAGGCCGCCGCCGCCCGGTCCGACGGCGCGCGGGCTGCTCAAGGGACACCGGGACGGGGTCGGTTGAGGCGCGGGGAACGAATGGGACCCGTCATGCCGTTGTACGGTGAGGGACAGAAGCCCACAGTGGGAAGGAAACAAGCGCAATGTTCGGGTTCGCCCAGGATGGCCTGCTTCTGATACTCGGGATCGCGGCCTTCATCGTCGAGGTCTACGCCCTTGTCGACTCGCTGAAGTACACCAACGAGCAGTACTACGCGGCGGGCAAACGCAACAAGGCCTTCTGGACGGCTATGACGGGGTCGGCGGCTGCGGTGGGTTTCCTCACCCTTCCCCCTCCGATCGGACACAACCCCTCGGGGGTCCTCAGCATCCTCGGCCTTGCGGCCGTCGTCGTCGCTGGGGTGTATCTCACGGATGTACGTGCGGCCCTTCGCTCGACTCGTCGACCGCCCCGGTCCTCTCGGGGCGGCTGGTAGCGTGCGGGCCGTCCTCCAGCGGGCATCTCGTGCCTCGGTGACGGTGGACGGGACGGTGGCGGCGTCGTTCGATCGCCAGGGAATCGTCGCGCTCGTCGGGGCGACCCACGGCGACGGCCCAGCCCAGGTGGAGACCGTCGCCCGGAAGATCGCGGAACTCCGCATCCTCGACGACGAGCAGTCGGTTTCCGATGTCGGGGCGCCGGTGATCGTCGTCAGCCAGTTCACTCTCTATGCCGACGTCAAGAAGGGCCGACGGCCGTCATGGAACGGCGCCGCCCCGCGTGAGGTCGCCGAACCCCTCGTCGACGCGGTCGTCGACGCGCTCCGGGCGAGGGGCATCACGGTCGGGGCGGGTGTCTTCGGTGCCCACATGGACGTCGAGTTGGTGGGCGACGGCCCCGTGACCATCCTCGTCGAAGCCTGAAACATCACATCACGCCTGTGGCGAACACGGGCATGGAGAGCATCCCTCCCCCGTTAACCTTGACATAGGGCCCACAACGGGCGTCTGAGGAGGAACGATGTTCGAGCGGTTCACCGACCGGGCTCGACGAGTGATTGTGCTCGCGCAGGAAGAGGCGCGCATGCTCAACCACAACTACATCGGGACGGAACACCTTCTCCTCGGCCTGGTCCGCGAGGGCGAAGGCGTCGCCGCCAAGGCCCTTGAGGCCATGGACATCTCCCTCAACGGCGTGCGCGAACAAGTCCAGGAGATCATCGGCGAGGGATCCCATGCCCCGTCAGGGCACATCCCCTTCACCCCTCGGGCCAAGAAGGTCCTCGAATTCTCTCTCCGTGAGGCGCTCCAACTCGGCCACAACTACATCGGTACCGAGCACATCCTCCTAGGGCTGATCCGGGAGGGCGAGGGCGTCGCCGCCCAGGTTCTCGGGAAACTGGGGGCCGACCTCGGGGGCGTCCGTCAGCAGGTGATCCAACTGCTGTCGGGCTATGAAGGCAAGGAACCCGTCGCCACGGGGGCAGGCCCCTCCGAGGGCACCCCCGCCGGCTCCACGGTCCTCGACCAGTTCGGCCGCAACTTGAGTCAGGCCGCACGGGAGGGCAAGCTCGACCCCGTCATCGGGCGCGAGATGCTCATGGAGCGGGTCATGCAGGTCCTGTCCCGACGGACCAAGAACAACCCCGTCCTCATCGGCGAACCCGGGGTGGGGAAGACCGCGATCGTCGAGGGCCTTGCCCAGGCCATCGTCCGGGGCGACGTCCCGGAAACCCTTCGGGACAAGCACATCTACACCCTCGACCTCGGGTCGCTCGTCGCCGGCTCCCGCTACCGCGGTGACTTCGAGGAGCGCTTGAAGAAGGTCCTCAAGGAGATCCGCACCCGGGGTGACATCGTCCTGTTCATCGACGAGATCCACACGCTCGTCGGCGCCGGGGCCGCCGAGGGCGCCATTGACGCGGCGTCTATCCTCAAGCCGTTGCTCGCGCGCGGGGAGCTCCAGACCATCGGCGCGACCACCCTGGACGAGTACCGCAAGCACGTGGAGAAGGACCCCGCGCTCGAGCGGCGGTTCCAACCGATCCAGGTTCCAGAGCCGGAACTCTCCCACACCATCGACATCCTCAAGGGCCTTCGCGACCGCTACGAGGCCTTCCACCGGGTGACCATCACGGACGATGCCATCGTCGCCGCTGCCCAGATGGCCGACCGGTACATCTCCGACCGCTTCCTGCCCGACAAGGCGATCGACCTTATCGACGAGGCCGGCGCCCGCCTCAGGATCCGGCGCATGACCTCCCCGCCCGAGTTGCGCGACCTCGACGACAAGATCGCAAACGTCCGCAGGGATAAAGAGTCGGCCATCGACGAGCAGGATTTCGAGAAGGCCGCCGGCCTCCGTGATGTCGAGCGCCGCCTGACCGAGGAGCGCTCCACCAAGGAAAAGGCCTGGAAGTCGGGCGACCTCGACGTGGCCGCCGTCGTCGACGACGACCTGATCGCCGAGGTGCTGTCCATGTCCACCGGCGTTCCGGTCGCGCGAGTGTCCGGCGACGAATCCGCCCGGCTCCTCCGCATGGAGGCGGAACTCCACAAGCGGGTCATCGGCCAGGACGCGGCCATCAAGATCCTCTCCCAGGCCATCCGCCGCCAGCGCGCGGGCCTGAAGGACCCCAAACGCCCCGGAGGCTCGTTCATCTTCGCCGGCCCCACGGGAGTTGGGAAGACCGAACTCGCCAAGGCCCTCGCCGAATTCCTCTTCGGCGACGAAGATGCGCTTATCTCGCTCGACATGTCCGAGTACTCGGAGAAGCACACCGTCGCCCGCCTGTTTGGTGCGCCCCCCGGGTACGTCGGCTTCGAGGAGGGCGGTCAGCTCACGGAAAAGGTGCGCCGCAAGCCGTTCTCCGTCGTCCTGTTCGACGAGGTGGAGAAGGCCCACGCCGACATCTTCAACACCCTCCTGCAGATCCTGGAGGAGGGGAAGCTGACCGACGCCCAGGGGCGTGAGATCAACTTCAAGAACACCGTCATCATCATGACGACGAACCTGGGTGCGGACCTCATCTCCAAGCGTCAGGCGACGGGCTTCAGCGTCGCCCACGAGACGGGCTACACGTACGAGGAGATGGCCAAACTCGTCAACTCCAAACTCAAGGACCACTTCAAGCCCGAGTTCCTCAACCGTGTGGACAACGTCGTCGTCTTCCCGCAGCTGACGCACGAGGAGATCATCCAGATCGTCGACCTCATGATCGGGCAACTCGACCAGAGGATGCGCGACAAGGACATGGGGATCGAGCTCACCGACGCCGCCAAGCAACTCCTCGCCGAGAAGGGCTACGACCCGGTGCTAGGGGCGCGGCCTCTCCGGCGTGCCATCCAGCGGGACATCGAGGACGCCCTGAGCGAGAAGATCCTGAACGGCGAGGTGGTCGCCGGCCAGATCGTCCGGGTCGACGCCATCGGCTCCGGCGAGGTGGGGAGCTTCACGTTCGAGGGCATCACCAAGGACGACGTCGTGATCTCGCCGTCCGAGGAGGATCCCAAGGGGGAGAAGGCCCCCGCCAAAAAGTAGGGTCGGACAGCGCCGAACGCTTAGCGACACCCACGACTAAGGTGGGTTCATGCGCGCGCCCCTGCTCGTCGGTGTCCTCACCGTCGCCCTGGCCGCGACGGCCTGCTCCTCGGCCCCCGACCCCAGCCCCCTTCCCTCCTCGACGGCCGACGGCCTGATCACTGAAATCACCAATCCCGAAGCTCCCTTCGAGGTCGCGTGGACCTTGGCGATGGGTGACGATGGTTCTGCGCTCGTGGTGTTCATCGAACCTGGCGCTGGTACTGAAACAGGCGTACCGCCAGCCGGGCTCGCGCTGGTGTACCGCGACGGAACTTGTGACACGATCGTCGAACTCAGCGACGAGCGATTCGCAGGCGAATGGCCGACGAGCGGAGAGATTAGCGAAAGCACCGTGGCATGGATCGCGCATATCGGGGAAGGCGGCACCGCGATCCACTTCTGGGACCGCGATTCCAAGCAGGTGACCGATGGGGCGGCCACCCTCACCGAGGGAGACCTCGCGGGAATGAAGGTAGAACCCTGGACGCTGGATAACGTCCTGGTTGGGGACGTCTTCTTTGGGATCCAGTCCAACTTCGAGGCGGACGACCCGCCCAATGTGATGGTGGCGGCCACGGGTGACGGTCGAGCAAAGATCGTCATCGATGACGACCGCGAGTGGGTCTGGTATGGGAAGGACGAGTGCGCGTCCACGCTCGACCGACCCGTTCTTTGGGCGGTCGAGCGAATCATCGACCCCGAGGGGGAGGCGCCGAGCCTTGTGTCGTGGCAACTCGACGCGACCGACCCCTACGAACTCACCGCAATTGAGGGGAGCGACCTCTCGCTTGACCCGTGGTACGACGAACTCAGCATTCTGCTCTCGATCCGGTGCGGGGACGACATTCTTGGCGCGTCTCGGGACGAAACCCTCGACGACGGCAACAACTCGCGTCCTTTCGCCATCCTGACCCCAGGCGACACGCCGAGCATCGAGTACCTCGATGCGTACGGTCAAGGCGGATCGCTCGTGGGGTCGGCTCTGACGCCCCAATGGATCCTGCTCGGTGGAAGCCCCCTGGACTTATCCCCGCACGTGATCATCAATCGCACCTCCGGCGCCTCGGCCACGCTGCCCGTCGGCGACTCGTCTTGTACCAGCATCGACATCCAGGGGGACTACGTGTCCTGGCAGGTTCCGACAAGTGACTCTCACTCGGTGAAAAGCCCTGCCGTTGCCAGTTGCGACACTCTCATTGGAGTGCTGACCGAGCCGGAGGGCTGACCACCCGACGATGCCTAGGTAGGCTTCCCGTATGAGCCACACCCCCCACGTCGCCAACCCCGACCGTTACTCCAAGGACATCTACCGGCGTTGCGGGCGCTCCGGCCTCAAGCTCCCCGCCATCTCACTCGGGCTGTGGCAGAACTTCGGGTGTTCCACCCCCATGGAACGCATGCGGGATATCATCCTCGAGGCCTTCGACCTGGGGATCACCCACTACGACCTCGCGAACAACTACGGCCCGCCCCCCGGCGCCGCCGAATCCTATTTCGGCCGCATCCTGAGAAAGTACCTCAAGCCCTACCGCGACGAGATCATCGTCTCGACCAAGGCTGGCTACGGCATGTGGCCCGGCCCCTACGGTGACTTCGGGTCTCGCAAGTACCTCCTGGCTTCCCTCGACCGGTCGCTTGAGCGTTTGGGGATGGACTACGTCGACATCTTCTACCACCACCGACCCGACCCGGAGACCCCCCTCGAGGAAAGCATGTCGGCCCTCGACCAGGCCGTCCGCTCGGGCAAGGCCCTCTATGCAGGTATCTCGAACTACGGCCCCGACGCCACACGCGAGGCCGTCCGCATCATGAAGGCCCTCGGCACCCCACTCCTCATCCACCAGCCGCGCTACTCGATGTTCGACCGGACCCCCGAGCAGGGCCTCCTCGACGTCATCGGCGAATCCGGCCTTGGCTCCATCGTCTTCTCCCCCCTCGCCCAGGGGCTCCTGACCAACCGGTACCTGAAGGGCATCCCCGAGGGCTCGCGCATCACCCACAGCGAGTTCCTCAAGGAAAGCCAGATCAGCCCCACCTACCTCGAGCGGGCCAAGGCCCTCAACGAGATCGCGAAGGGGCGCGGCCAAAGCCTGGCGCAACTCGCCCTCCAGTGGGTCCTGCGCGACGAACGGGTGACCTCGGCCGTGGTCGGGGCGTCGTCCGTGGGGCAACTCCGGGATTCGGTCGCCTCGCTCGACTTCGAGCCGTTGACGGCCGACGAGATTGCCGCCATAGAGCCGTATGCGGTCCACGGCACAGAAAAGGCCTAGAGCCGACATGACCGTTACCGACGTCAGCGTCCGTTCGGCCCTTCCCGCGGACGTCCTCGCCATCCGCTCCATCGTCGAGTCCTACGCGAGCCGACGCATCCTCCTCGCCCACGACCTCGTCGCCTACTACGAGGCCGTCCACGACTTCGTCGTGGCGGAGGCGATCGACGGCACGATCGTCGGCTGCGGGGCGCTTCACGTCATGTGGAAGGACCTCGGGGAGATCCGCACTCTCGCGGTGCTGCCCGAGTGGCTCCACACCGGGATCGGCCATGCCATGCTCGAGTCCCTTGTCGAACGGGCCCGGGAGCTCCGGCTTGAGCGGCTCTTCTGCCTGACGTTCGAAGTCGGTTTCTTCGGCCGACACGGGTTCAATCCAATCGAGGGGGACGTCGTCGACCCGGACGTCTTCAAGGAGATGCTCCTGAGCCACGATGACGGCGTGGCCGAGTTCCTCGACCTCGCAAGCGTCAAACCGAACACCCTCGGCAACACCAGGATGCTGCTCGAGCTCTAGCCCCAGCCCGGGCACAGATCGGGGGAGGCGGAATCTGCGGCGATGTACTCGTCCTCCCGGTCGTGGGGCTGGCCCGTGCGGTAATCGAACACCTCGGCGGCGTACCCGTTCTCGATGAGCCTGAGTCCGACGTCGACCCCGTCGACCTCGACGTAGCGGAGCAGCCGTCCATAGTCGTCGCGGTCCGTCTCCGCTCCGGGCACGAGCGTCACGGTCCGGCCGTCGACCATCCGCGCAAGTTCCTCCCGCGCCTCCCCGTACCCGCATTCGTCCCTTTCGGGGGTGTCGATGCCGATGAACCGGACGGTCTCCTCGACCCCGCCGTGGGAGGCGACGACGGTGTCGCCATCGATGACGTGCTCGACGAACCATTCCTCACCGGCGACCCCTTCGGTCGGGCTGGCGTTCGGGCTTTCGGAGATTTCGCCCGACGAGTCGGCCAACCAGAACCACCACACGACTATCGCCGCGATCAGGAGAAAGGGAGGAAGAAGGCGCCGGGCGGATGTCGACATGGGCCCATCCTTTCATCAGAGTCCGAAGGTCCCTTGCTCGGCCGAGACGAGCCTCGCGAGGCCGTCGGCGACGAGCGATTCCAAGCAGCGGTCGAGTTGCCCCGGATCGACGTTCTCGAGTGAGGCGTGCTCGGTCAGATTGATGGGAGCCGAGGCCTCCCGCAGTAGAGCCAAGATCCGTCCCCGCACCTGCCGGTCGCTCCCGTGCCAGGGCTGCCTCGGCGTCGTCCTCACCCCGAGGCCGGGCCGCCCGGCGTCGAGCCATGCGCACCTGTCCTGGATCGGGCACTCGTCGCAGCGGGGGTTTCGCGACAGGCAGACGAGGGCCCCAAGCTCCATGGCTCCGATGTTCCAACGGACGGACTCCTTCGGATCATCCGGCACGAGGGCGAGAGCCCGCACGCGCTCTGCCCTCGTGGTGTGCCCCGGAGGGAGGGCCTCGCCACCCCACACTCGGGCGATGACGCGTCTGACATTCGTGTCGAGGACGGCCGTCCGGGTGCCGAAGGCGAACGACACCACCGCCGCCGCCGTGTAGTCCCCGAGACCGGGCAACGCACGCAACACTGACTCCTCGCAGGGGACCTGGCCTTGGTGGTCGCGGACGATCGCGGCCGCACACTCGCGGAGCCTCAGGGCACGGCGGGGATATCCGAGGCGACCCCAGGCCCGTACCGCCTCCGCCGGTGAGGCCCCGGCAAGGGCTTCCGGAGACGGCCACCTCGCCATCCACTCCCGCCACAGGGGCAGCACCCGGGCGACCGGGGTCTGCTGGAGCATGACCTCCGAAACGAGTACCCCCCAGGCGTGATCGGCAGCCTCGCGCCAGGGGAGGGTGCGGCCGTTTCCCTCGAACCATCGGACGACGCGACGGACGGTGTCGGTGTCGCGGTTGGGGACCTCGGAGGCAGGCGGCATGCCTCCATTGTGCTGGCCTTCCGCGCGGGTACGGTGAGGGAGAATCGGCGAGGAGGCTGCATGGAAGCGATTCGTCACCCCATAGGCGACCTGCCGCCAGAGGTCTACTGGCGGCGGCGGATCATCACCCTCGCCTTCGGGATTCTCGCCATCGTCGTCCTCTACTACCTCGTCAAGTCGGCCTTCGACGGGGGAGGAGACGAGCCCGCCCCGGGCCCGAGCGTCTCCCCCTCAGTCTCGCCCAGCCCAAGCGAAATCCTTGCTGGAGAATCCCCGTGCGGGGTGGCCGATCTCCTCATCGGCCTCGCCCCGACCTCCCGGTATTTCTCCGATCCCAGCCTTCCTTCCTTCGACGTCACGGTGACCCACACGGGCCTCGCCGACTGCGTCCTCGATCCCGACACCGCAGGAACGGAGCTTCTCATCACCTCCGGCTCCGATCGGATCTGGTCCAACCTCGACTGCGCCGAGAGCCTCTTCGACGATCCCTCTGTCCTCCTCTCCCCGAACGAGATGGTGACGCTTACGGCCAAGTGGCCGCGGATCAGGTCTGATGAGTCATGCTCGGCGGGGTTGCCGATCCCCGCCCCGGGCACCTACCACGCCCTCCTCACGCTCCAGGGCGCCAAGAGCGGAGACGCCGTCTTCTCGCTGAGCGACTAGTCGCCGCCCGGGCGTTGAGCACGGGGAAACGCCACCGCTATCGCCTCCGCGAGCGTCGACACCTCGTGACATCGAATGGTCGGCTTGTCCTCGAGGAGGCCCTCCGACACGATGGCGTCCGTGAATCCCAGCCGTGCGGCCTCCGCCACCCGCTGAGCCAGTCCGGCCACCGGTCGGATGGCACCCGAGAGGGCAACCTCGCCCATCGCCACGACCCCCTCGCGATGGGGACGATCCTCCCGGGCGCTCGCAAGGGCTAGGGCAAGGGCGAGGTCCGCAGCGGGCTCGACTACCCTGGCTCCGCCGATGGTGGAGACATATACGTCTTCGGCGGCAACCGACACCCCGGCCCTGCGATGAAGCACGGCCAGGACCATCGCCACCCTGCTCGAGTCGATCCCCGAGGTGGCACGCCTGGGATTGGCGAGGGCCGATGGCGCGACCAGAGCCTGGATCTCGACGGGAAGGGGACGCTTCCCGACGACGGTGATGGTGGGGCAGGACCCCACAACCCGCGACCCCCCACGGGAGAGGAAGAGCCCCGACGGGTCGGGGACCTCGACGATCCCGGAATCCGTCAACGTGAAGCATCCGACCTCGTCGACGGAGCCGAAGCGGTTCTTGACGGCCCGAAGGAGCCTCAATGAGGAGTGTGGGTCCCCGTCGAATTGGCAGACGACATCCACGAGGTGTTCGACCAGTCGGGGCCCGGCGACCGCCCCGTCCTTGGTCACATGCCCCACCAGGATCGTCGGGAGGGCCCGCAGTTTGGCCACCTGGGTGAGGGCTGACGCCACCTCGCGAACCTGGCTCACGCCCCCGGGAGTGCCGTCGATCTCGGCGGAGGCGATCGCCTGGATCGAGTCGATCAAAAGGAGACCCGGGGAGGCCGCGTCCACGTGGGCGAGGATCGTGCCGAGGTCCGTTTCGGCCGCGACGAGGAGCGAGTCCTCTATCGCTCCGATTCGCTCGGCCCGGAGCCGAACCTGGCCCGCCGATTCCTCCCCGGTGACGTAGAGGACCGTCCTTCCGGATCGGGCCGATCGCGCGGCGATGTCGAGGAGCAGGGTCGACTTCCCGACCCCGGGTTCACCGGCAAGAAGCACGACCGCCCCGGCCACCAGCCCTCCGCCGAGGACCCTGTCGCATTCGTCGACTCCGGTCACCCATCGGCCGGTGGCCTCCATACCCACATTCGAGATCGGGATCGCGGCTTCCCTGATCGTGGTGGCCACCGTCGCCGGTCCCCCCCGCTTTGTGCCCGCCTCAACGACCGATCCCCATGCCTGACACTCGCCGCACCGTCCGACCCACTTGGCGGCGGCCCACCCGCACTCGATGCAGTGATACGCGAGTTTGAGGGTGCGGGTTGCGGTCGCCATGGAAGCACGGTAACGCCAGGAGCCGACAACGGCATCGGCGTCCAGCGGTCCTCGCCACGCAGGAACTCCAAACACGGACTAAAGTTGTACCCCGTGACGACTCCACCCCAAGGCCCGGACCTTCCCCCGACGTCCCCCCAGCCCGTCACCCCGCGCACCCCGGCCACTCCATCCCCCACCCCGGGCCCGGCAGGCCCACCCAACCGTGTCTCGACCGGGGCCACCAGGGTCCTCCCCTCATCGAACCCACCGGCGGCGACCCCTCGCCCGGGAGTACCCGCCGCTGGCGGCCCCTCCCCGGTCTCGCCGGGCTTGTTCACTCCGCCCTCCTCCAGCCCTCCACCCGACGACGAGGAGACCGACGGCGACGAGAGTCGGCCTTTCTTCCGTCTTCCGGGAGTGCTCATCGGACTGGGTATCCTCGCGACGGCCCTTCTCGGCTCCCTTGTCTACTACCTGTTCTTCCGGCCCGACCCCGTCATGCTGGCCCCGAAGGTGGTCGTCATCCCGCTTCCGACCCCGACCTTCGAGGTCTTCGTCCCGACGGAGCCCACCGATTTCGTCGCCGGGCTTCCCCTCTCGACCATGACGTACGGCCTGACGACGCTTGAAGAGATGCCGTCGTCCGCACACGCCGAGTGGCCCGAACGATTCGCCGAAGGGTGGACCCTCACCTACGAAGACGGCTCAGGATCCATGGTGACGGTCGCGGCCTATCAGCACTATCACGAGGAAGACGCGATCGCGGCTTTCGAGGAATTGTGGAACCGGGCAGAGACCGAGGCCCAGGCGGCCCAGCCTCAACCGACGCCGGAGCCCTCTCCTTCGGCGAGTCCCACCTGGCTTGTCGAGCGTCTGCCCATCATCGCTGGAGACACCCAGGTCGGAGAGAGTTTCAAGACGATCGCCATGATCACGACGGTCTCCGAAGGAGGCGAGGGCGTCGATCCCGTCGAGGTCACCGAGGAGATTGCCGCCATCGTTTGGCGAAACACCACTGCAGTCTTCATCATGACCGCCGATCCCTCCGTCATCGACCTCCTCTTCCTCGAGTACGGGGTATAGAGATGGCGCCGCGCGCACGGGGACCGCGCGGCGGCGGGGCGGACACGCGCGCGGACATCCTCCGAGCAGCTCTCACCCTCTTCACCGAATCCGGATACGATCGCACCTCCATACGTGCGATCGCTCACGAGGCGGGCGTCGACCCCTCGCTGCCGCGCCACTATTTCCCCTCCAAGCCCTCCCTCTTCGTCGAGGCCATGGGCCCCTTCGAAGGAGTCAGCGAACGGATCGCCCTCATCCTGGAAGGCCCCCGCACCGATCTTGGCCATCGGCTCGTCACGATGATCGTCAGACTCTGGGACTCCCCCGACCATGGTCCTCGCCTCCGCACTCTGCTGACCAGTGCCGTGGCGTCTCCTGATATTGGGGAGGTCGCCCGGTCCATCCTGTTCGATCGCCTGATCCTTCCCCTTTCCAGGGGGGTGTCTTCGACCGACGTGGAGGGCAGGGCGACGGCCGTGGCGAGCCAGGTCTTCGGGCTCATCGCAACCAGGTACATCTTCCAGATCGAGCCGCTGGCCAGCGCCTCGGTCGAGGAGGTCGCGAGTCGCTTCGGGCCCATCGTCCAGCAGCACATCACAGGTACGTCGGCTTGACACCGGCCCAAGGAAAGGGGATTATTCCACACATGGAGAAATTCGACGGGCCCGCGATCTCCGTCGCTGGCCTCCGCGTCATTCGGGGCAAGAACCTCGTCATCCCCGACCTGTCCCTTGAGGTCCCCCGGGGCGCCCTCGTCGGCCTCCTCGGCCCTTCCGGGAGTGGCAAGAGCACGCTCATGCGCTCCATCGTCGGATCCCAGATCATCGCTGGCGGAGACATCACCGTGCTCGGACTCCCCGGAGGAACCGCCCCGCTTCGGCACCGGGTCGGGTACGTCACGCAGGCACCCAGCGTATACATGGACCTGAGCGCCCGTGAGAACCTCCGGTACTTCGCTTCGCTTGTCAACGCTCCCAAGACCGATCCTCAACGGGTGCTCGACACCGTCGGGCTGGCGGACTGCGCCGACCGACCGGTCACCACCCTCTCCGGGGGCCAGCTCACCCGGGTCTCCCTCGCCGTCGCCCTCGTCGGAAAGCCCGAGGTCCTCATCCTCGATGAGCCGACCGTCGGGCTCGACCCGATCCTCCGACGCAACCTCTGGGCGATGTTCCGGCGCCTCGCTAAGGAAGGGGCGACCCTAATGGTCTCGAGCCACGTCATGGACGAGGCCACCCGATGCGACCGGCTCCTCATCATGCGGGGCGGAGGGATCCTCTTCGACGGCACGCTTTCCGAACTCCTCAAGCAAACCAAGGCGAAGGACGCCGACGACGCCTTCCTCGCCCTTGCCGATGCGGCCGACGCAAGGGAGGCGGCGGCATGAGCATCCAACTGACAGGCGCGACCGCCCTCCGCGTCCTTACCCAGCTCCGGCGCGACAGAAGGACGATCGCCCTCATCACCTTCGTCCCGCTCATCCTGCTGACCCTCCTGTGGGCGATGTTCCTGGACGTCCCCGTCATGCCGGGACACGAGGCCCCCTTCAACTCCGTCGGGCCGGGCATCATGGGGCTCTTCCCACTCTTCATCATGTTCCTCATCACCTCCGTCACCACCCTCCGGGAGCGCCAGGGCGGGACGATGGAGCGGCTCATGGCATCCCCGATCGGCAGGGCCGACGTGGTGTTCGGCTACGCCTGCGCGTTCGGGCTGGTGGCCGTCCTTCAGGGCACGCTCGTGGTCGTGTACTCGATCTGGGTCCTCGGCCTCAACTTCGCCGGCCCGGTGTGGGCACTTTTGCTCATCATCGTGCTCGACGCGATCCTCGGCACCGCGCTCGGCCTCGCGGCGTCCTCGCTCGCCCGCACGGAGTTCCAGGCACTTCAGATGTTCCCGGCCGTCATCGTGCCCCAACTCCTCCTCTCCGGAATCGCCATCGAGCGGGATCAGATGCCGCAGGTGCTCGAGTGGATCTCCGATGCCCTACCCCTTTCCTACGCAATCGATGCCATCCATTACCTCACGGAGAACCAAAGCGCCTCGGAAATCTGGAGCCAGGTTGTCATCCTCCTGGCGTTCATCGTCGGAGCGCTGATTCTTGGTGTGGCGACGCTTCGTCGGCGCACCGACTAGTCGAAGGCGCTCGAATTCCCGACACCCCCAGCACACGCTAGCCTGGCTCCATGACCGAAGAGACCCCGAAGTCCCCCTTCCCCCGAGTCGCGATCATCGGCGGCGGCGTCATAGGCGGGACCATCATCAGCGCCCTTCGAGCCACGGGATGGCCGGACTCAAGCATCGCCCTCGTCGAGAAGGACCCGGATCGGGCGGCAACTCTGAAGAGCATGCACGGCATCGAGGTCGACGCCAAGATCGCCAAGGTGGTGAAGGGGGCCGAAGTCGTCGTCATCGCCGTCAAGCCTCAGGACGTCGGAGGCATTCTCAAGGACCTTGCGAAGGCCCTCGACCCCGCCGCTCTGGTCCTGACCGTGGCCGCGGCCCTGCCCACCTCGTTCTATGAGGCACACCTGCCGTCGGGAACCCCCGTCATCCGGGCCATGCCCAACACCCCGGCGATCGTCGCCCAGGGTGCGACCGCCATCGCCGGCGGGAAGTACGCGAGGGAAGAAGACTTCGGCACCGTCCAGACACTGCTGAGGGCGACGGGTCTGGTCATCAGGGTTCCCGAAGACGCCCTGGACGCGGTGACAGCGGTTTCCGGCTCAGGCCCGGCATACTTCTATGCCATGGTCGAGGACCTGACGGAGGCGGGCGTCGCCCAAGGCCTCGACCGCATCCTCGCCACCCAGTTGGCCGCCCAAACCTTCGTGGGGGCGGCCCGCCTGCTGGTCGAGAGCGGCGACACCCCACAGAGCCTTCGTAGGAGGGTGTCCTCTCCCGGTGGTACCACGAACGCCGCACTCGAGGCGATGAGTCATGCTGGACTGCAGGATGTCGTCAGCGCCGGGGTGAAGGCCGCCGTTGCGCGGGCTCACGAAATGGCCGCCGAACTGATCGAGGGCTGACTCGACCACCGTGCGGAGTTCGCCACACTGCACCTCCCCCTTCGTCTGGGACTAAAAACGTAAGGCATCATTGAAGGTATGCACCGTCGTCGAGCAGTCGTAGCCGCCTCTGTGCTGACCGTCCTCGCCTGCGCCTGGGGCACATTCGCCTTCGTCTCGGCTCAGCATGAGAATGAGAACCCCTCGGAAGTGCCCCCGGGGGTGCCGGACAACGTCGAAGTTGCCGTTCCACTCCAAGAAGTCTCGAATGCGGGTCT
The DNA here is from genome assembly GCA_016933155.1 of Demequinaceae bacterium. GTDB lineage: Bacteria > Actinomycetota > Actinomycetes > Actinomycetales > Demequinaceae > JAFGBM01. The sequence continues at coordinate 132,360 of JAFGBM010000010.1, forward strand.
TCGAGAAGCCGGGGCGCTTGATCCCCTCTCATCCGAAATCGAGTTGGCGGATCCCGCCACCCTGGACTATCCCCTGGTAGCCCTTACGGATCCCCTGGATCTTGACCCGTCGATCCCCTATGTCATCGGGGTGACCTGGGAAGGGTCGGGGTCGATCGCCATCGATGCCCGCTGCATGACCGATGGGCAATGGCAGCCCTGGGAGCGCGTAGACCGGGACGGCGGCGAACCGGGGGAGGGTGATCTTGAGGTCCTGGGCACGGAACCCTACATCGCCGTGAACTCCACCGCCGTGCAGTTCCGCGCCTCGTCCGACACGGATGTCCCGCCCGCGCTGACGGTCAGGGTCTTCTCCTCCGAATTGGTCCCCGCCTCCGAGACGACACCCGGTGCTGCAACATCGCCGAGCACTGCCTATGACGCGGCGTCCGTTGTCTCGGCGGTCACTCCGGTGGACAATCCCCAGCCGGTCATCCACCTACGGGACGAATGGTCGCCTCGTGACCCAAGCGGGGAGTTTGACATCGGTACCGTCCAGGGCGCCGTCGTTCACCACACCGCAGGGACCAACAGTTACTCCACCGCCGACGTTCCGGCGATCCTCAGAGGAATCCAGAACTACCACATGGACGCCCGGGGATGGTTCGACATCGGCTACAACTTCCTCGTCGACAAGTACGGCCGGATATGGGAGGGACGCGCGGGAGGCATCGAGAACACCATCTGGGGCGTGCATTCGCACTCATACAATGGCGTCGCCACCGGCGTATCCCTCATGGGCAACTATGACCTCGTCCAACCACCCGTTATCGCGGTGAACGCCCTCGCTGATCTCATTGCCTGGAAACTCACGCTCCACGGGGTGTCGGTCAGCGGCAATGTATACAGCTACGTCAGCGGATATCTCCCAGCCCTGACGACCCACCGGAACATCCCTGAGGCCTCTACTTCGTGTCCGGGACAGTACCTCTATACGAAGATCCCGTATCTCCGCACAGCGGTTGCAGCCAGGCAGAACCTTCCCTCTCTTGAGTTGAATGTCGACGCCACGGGAGACGGCCTGGGCGACGTCGCCCGGCTTGAGGATGGTGTCGTCTCGGTATATACCCCGGGAACCATCTGGGCCGTCGAGGATGCCACGCACCTGCCTGAACTCGACCTCTCCTTCGACGCCCTGACCGAAGGACCCGCGCTCGATGACGGGGCCGGTACGGACGTCATCGCCCAGGAGACGACGACGGGACGCCTATACCGCCTCCCCTCCGGGACTCATGCCCAACAGATCTCGACGGTGCCGCTTTCCGGGGATCCGGGATCAACCGTGGTCCTCCTCCCAGGTGACGTGACGGGAGACGGACATCGGGACCTCGTTACCGTGGACATGACCACCGGAAACCTTCAGATCCGAGCCGGCGATGGCTCGGGCGGAGTGGCGGCCCCGGTCGCCGTCTCGAGCGGGTGGGGCGTCGTGGCCACGGTGACCGCACCGGGGGACGTCACCGGTGACGGAAACCCCGACCTCGTCGCGATCCTCGCTGGCGGAAGCCTCCGGGTCGCGCACGGCAATGGCACCGGTGGATTCACCCTCGGAGGAGCCCTCTCGGGCGACTGGAGCGACTTCCGGCACCTCGTCGGAATAGCCGATCTCACCGGAGACGGCATTCGGGACCTCCTAGCCTGGAGTTTCACGACGGGGGAGACCCGCACCGTCATGGGCGGTGCCACCGGCCCGACCGGGGCGTTCCTGACCTGGGCCGATCCCCAGCCGACTCGGCCACTGGCATTTGGCTCCGTAGATTGGGCTTCCGAACCTGGCTCGTCGCTCGTGGCCCTCAATCCCCGGTCCGAGTACTGGGCCTACAGCGGGCTCCCCTACGCGAAGGCGACCCTGTGGCCGACCGGCTTGACCCTGAACGCCCCCACTGCCGTCTCGACCACGATCGTCGGCGACGTCGACGGGAACGGCCTGGCCGATGTCATCACGGTTGACTCCAGCGGTCGCCTCTGGCTTCACCTGTCCGAAGGGACGGAGTTCGGCGATCCGATCGAGATCCAGAACCCGGACGACGAGTTCACCAACTGGGCTGGCTACTCGAGCGTCACCGGGGCGGGTGATGTCAACTTCGACGGATGGCCCGATCTCGTGGCCGTCGAGGCGGACGGCGATGTCGTCGTGTTCCCATGGTCGACCACCGACCCCTCGGAACTCCAGTTCTACCGCGTGGTCGCCCGCGGATACATCGGGTACGAGGTCTTCGGGACCGGATCCTGGGGCCCGAACCGCGTCTCCGACCTCATGGCTATCGGCCCGACCGGGGATGTCGTCCTGCTCAGGGGCAGCGGCCTGACGGGGGCTACGCTGATCGGAACCATCAGCACCGGCTGGGACGCCTCCACCGAGTTCTGGGCGCTGGGGATCAGCGAGGAGGGCGAAGCCGCCGGGGTCGTGGTGTACACCCCAGCAAGCGGAACCTTCGAGTACTTCACTTGGAGCACCACCGGGGAGTGGACTCTCGACTCGTAGCGGCCGGTAGGCTTTCGGCATGAAATACGGCCACTTTGACGACGACAACCGCGAGTACGTCATCACGCGACCAGACACCCCCCGATCGTGGTCGAACTACCTTGGATCGCGCCTCTACGGCGGCATCATCACCCAGAACGCCGGCGGGTACTCGTTCTACAAGTCCGGCGGCCTCGGCCGCATCCTCCGCTTCCGCTTCAACGGCATCCCCGAAGATCAGCCCGGCCGCTACATCTACCTTCGGGACGACGCCGACGGCGACTTCTGGAGCGCCTCCTGGCAACCCGTCGGCAAGCCCCTGGACGAGTACAAGGCAACCGTCCGGCACGGGCTGGGGTACTCCATCTTCGAGTCTGAGTACCGGGGCATCCGGACCGAGACCACCTACCTCGTCCCCGACGGCCAGGCCTTCGAGTACTGGTCGATCAAGGTCACGAATACCACGGATGAGCCCCGGACCATCAGCGCCTTCAGTTACGCCGAGCTCGCGAACGAGTGGAACTACAAGCAGGACCTCGAGAACCTCCAGTACTCGCAGTATGTGGTCCTGGCCCACTACAAGGACGGGGTCATCCACCGGCGGAACTCCACCCGTACGGCGTTCAGGGAGAACTGGTTCGGCCTCGTCGGCGCGGACGTCGCCTCGTTCGACACCGATCGCGACGCCTTCCTCGGGCCATACCGCACCCAGTCCCGGCCGCTGGCTGTCGAGCGGGGTGAGTGCTCCGGCACCCAGACCGTCGGCGACAACTCGTGCGCCTCCCTCCACGCCAAAATTGAGCTCGCCCCCGGCGAGACCAAGCACCTCATCTTCATGCTCGGCATGGGGTCGCCCGACAAGGTCTGGAACGACGGCGAGGCCGACCTCCGGCCGGGCCGCGAGATCATGAAGAAGTTCGGGACTCTGGAACGGGTCGACGCCGAGCTGGCCAAGATCCGGGCCGAGTGGCACGACACCCTGGCCCCCTTCCAGGTGTCGACTCCCGATCCCGAACTCAACTCGATGATCAACGTCTGGCACGCCTATCAGACCCACATGACCTTCAACTGGTCCCGCGGGGTCAGCCTCATCGAGGCGGGCGACCGCGACGGGCTCGGCTACCGGGACACCGTCCAGGACATGCTCGCCGTCACCCACGCCATCCAGGAGCCCGTCCGCGAGCGCCTCTCCATGATCCTCACGGGCCAGACGGAGGAGGGCGGCGCCATGCCGCTCGTCAAGCCGCTCACCCACAACCCGGGCCACGAGGCGACGCCGCTGCTCGAGAAGTACCGATCGGACGACCCCCTGTGGCTCCCCATCACGGTGGCGAACTTCGTCTACGAGACCGGCGACGTCTCCTACCTCGACGAGGTCCTCCCCTACGCCGACCACGGCGAGGCGACGGTGTTCGAGCACCTGACCCAGGCGTGTCGGTTCAGCCTCAAGCACCTCGGCGCGAACGGGCTCGTCCAGGGGCTGCAGGCCGACTGGAACGACTGCCTCCAGTTCGGGACGACGGGCGAGTCGATGTTCTCCACCTTCCTCCTGGCGAACGGGCTTCGCGTGGTGGCCGAACTCGCCGAGCAGATCGGGCGCGACAAGGATGCCGAGTGGGCCCGCACGGCCCTCGAGCGGCTCGGGCCCGTGTTGGAGGACGCCTGGGACGGCGACTGGTACATCCGCGGGATCTCCGCGACGGGGGCCAAGCTCGGGTCCGACGCGCTCGACGAGGGGAAGATCTACCTCGAGCCCAACGTGTGGTCAGCGATCTCCAGGACTGTCCCGGAGGACCACGCGATCCGGGCGATGGACTCCGTATATGAGCGCCTCTTCAGCGAGCACGGAGCGGCCCTGTGCGCCCCCGCCCACACCAAGGAGGTCCCGGGCGTCGGCCTCAGCCTCCTGGTGTTCCCCGTCGGCCACAAGGAGAACGGCGGGATCTTCTGCCACGCCATGTCCTGGACCGTCGTCGCCGAGGGCGTCTTGGGTCGCGGTGACCGCGCCTACGAGTACTACCGGAGCTACCTCCCCGCCCGCTACAACGATCAGGCCGAGATCCACCAGGTCGAGCCCTACGTCTACTGCCAGTTCACCCACGGGCCGGAGTCCCCGCGCTTCGGCCAGGCCCGCAACCCGTGGCTGACCGGCACGGCCTCCTGGTCCTACATCGGCGTGACCCAGCACATCCTGGGGATCCGGCCCGAACTCGATGGGCTCCGCATCGACCCCTGCCTGCCGGGCTCCTGGGACGGCTTCGAGGTCACCCGGACGTTCCGGGGGAAGAAGCTGACGATCAAGGTTGCCAACCCCGGCAAGGTGTCGACGGGCGTGAAGTCGGTGACGATCGACGGCAAGGCAGTGGACCTCAGCGGGGATGATCGCCGCGGGGCCCTCGTCCCGGTCGAAGCCCTGACCGACGGCGCCATCCTCGACGTCGTCATGGGGTAGCGATAATCGTCAGCTAGTCGCCCTTTCGTTTGACTTCTAGATTCCCGCGCCAATGACAAGGCATCGCGTCAAGCACAGTCAAAAGTGTTTCGTTGAGTTTGTTGCGCAGAACGATGACACTTTCGATCGGTTGTTGTGTATCTTTAAGTGAGGACATCCGATGACACTTTCGATGGGAGGGAAAGATGGGGGCACGGGGACGGCCCAAGCGGCGAATCTACTTCGAGCGTTTTGTGTCTGCGTTGAACGACATTGCTCGTTGCGGCGGCTTACCCCTTCCGGAAGAAGCCAGGGACGTCTGGAAAGGTCTGTGGCATCGCGAGGTTCACCACTCCACCGCCATCGAAGGGAACACCCTCGTTCTCAAGGAAGTTGCCGCATTACTTGACACGGGACGCACCGTCGGAGCCAAGCAGCACAAGGAGTACCTCGAGGTCCTCGGGTACAGCAAGGCTGCGGCATGGGTCTATGAGAACGCCCGCACTCGCCGTGATCCACAGGAGCACGAACTCCTCACCATCACCGAGGTCCGTGAGACCCACGGACGCGCCATGGCCGACGTCTGGGCCATCTACCCCCACGAGGACGCGCTGCCCGGGGAAGGACCCGGCAGTTTCCGGCTTCACGACATCCACGCCTTCGGCGGCGGTATGGTCCCGCCCAGCTTTCCCCTGGTTCCCAGCGAGGTTGACCTATGGGTCAAGGAGGTGGGGTCCTTCGGAGAGCGGATTCTTGAACGCATGGTCGCATCGGCGGACATCCCGCTCGAACTCGCCCGGATCCATCGGAGGTTCGAGTTCATCCATCCGTTCCTCGACGGAAACGGCCGCACCGGCCGCCTTCTCCTCAACCTGATCCTCGTACGCCTCGGTTGGCCGCCCGCGATCATCTTCAAGAGCGAGCGAGAACGATACCTCGCCGCGCTCGATCGCTCCGACAAGGGTGACGACGGTCGCCTCGCCGAACTCATCGCCCGCGCCGTCATCCGATCGACTCACCAGCTGCTGCCCGATATCGCCGGACCGATCAAACTCCTCCCCCTCTCGACTCTCGCCAGTTCCGAGTTGTCCCTAGCCGCCCTTAAGCAGGCTGCCGCACGCGGTCGCCTTGAGAGCTACATCGACTCCGATGGGATTCTGCGATCGAGCAAGAAGGCCGTCGACGCCTACAAGGCAGAGCGCTACAAGCGGGACTATCCCAACCCGAAGAACCGGTCGAAGTAGTCGGCCAACTTGGCGAGCATAGCCTGCTTTTTCGCCGCACGGTCGCCGGTCGGAGAGAAGCGGGACACCGGCGGCAGAACGGCGGTAATCGCCATTCCCGTTGCGGACACCAGCCCGTCGCGGAACGCCCGATCGACGAATGCATACGTCGCGGTCGAGCGACTCCTCATCTCTTGACCGGCAAGAGTGAATAGACATCCACCTCTGACTTCCAATGCGATTAGCGTCATAATGGACGTGTCGTGTGCTGATGCAGGTTTCTCGACTTCTCGACGGAGAGAGGCGGAAGATGGTGGAGATTGTGGCTACGGGCCTCGGGAGTGAGGACCCATCTTCCGAAAGACGATCCGTGTCGTCTGGCGTTCTCGGCACCCATGCGACACTTCTGGGCAGTATCCTTCGCTCGGCAGGCGCCTTGCCGGCTACCCCAGGCGACACACCGGAAACCGGATCGAAGGCCGCGCCCGAATCCGCCCTCCGCCTGCTCGTGACCCGGGCGCTCCTGACCAACGAGTGGGCCGACTCCGTAGACGCCCGGCTCAGCGAGGCCTGCTCGGTCCTCGACCTTCCGGCGGCTTATGCTCGCGTGCTGCAGGAGGCCAACATCGAGTCTTGGTTCACTGCCGTCTGGGCCACCTGGGGCCCGGAGTTCGCCGCCACCCTCGTACCTCAGCTCCTGGATCCACGCATCGCCTCCAATGGAACGTCCCGGTCGCAGTTCCCCTTCATTCCTCCCGACGTCATCGAGATGATGACGGACTGGTTGATGGAGGTCGAGTTCGACGGTCCCCCGAGGATCGTCGATCCGTGCGCGGGAACGGGGGCCCTGGTCGCGAGCCTCCTTCCCAAACTGCTCGCGGAGAAGCGGTATCCGATCGAAAGCATCCTCTCGGGACTCAGGCTGATCGATGCGGACCCCGCCCTCCTGGACATCGCCTGTGTGATTGTCGCGCAGGCGCTCGAACGCTTCACGTCGAGGTCGGCTCCGGAGATCCTCCACGAGGTTCGGGAGTCGGCGGTCGCCACCGACGCCCATAGATGGTTCGCGTCAGTGGAGGACCGATTCGACCTCGTGGTCGGTGCGCCGCCATTCGATCAGCGCGGCGGGCTCGGCGACGCCGAATGGAACCAGAAGAACGAAGAGGTGTCCGCACTCTACCTCCGGATCCTTGCAGGCGCGGTCGCCGATGGGGGCGCCGGGACGATGGTGGCATCCGCCTCCATCTTGACCTCGCCTTCGGGAGACGCGGCAGAGATCCGCGATCGCCTGCTCGATCGCTTCAAGACCACTGAGTTCCTCAACTACAACGGCGCCCTTCAGTCGCTGCTCGGAAACCCCGACGGAATCAGCCACTCCGTTGTTCGCGTCCTCACGTCCGGCACGGGAGAGATCACCACGACACCGATGATGCGATGGAAGCCTGAACGGAGAAGCGTGGCCCTCACCGACCCACCGCGCACCACCCTGCACGGAATGCTGATCCTCCGGAAGCATGCCTTCGTGCCACGTATCGGAAGCGCAGTCGAGCGCCGCCTGGTCGACGCGGTCATCGCGCACGAACTCAACACCCGAAGTCGCATGGAGGTGGAGCTCTCCCACGGGGATCACCGCGGCGAAGACGATTACTTCAGCGTCGGATTGTCCGCCTACGACCGCTTCTCCATTTCCCTCAGGGAGCCACGCATCCACTCCGGTGGGGAGCCGTCGGCGAGCGCCCGGTTCGGAGTTCGGCCGAACCCTCCCGAACTCGCGGACCCGGCGCTCGCGGCCATGTTGAGTCGCATGGCGTTCTGGTGGTGGACGGTGACGGGCGACGGCCGAAACGTCAGGAATGAGCACATCACCCTGCCCCTGTCTTGGCTTCGACTGATGAGCTCCGACGAACTCGCCCTCGGCGCCTCCGTCGCGGACGCCTGGCGCAAGTATGCGCTGGCGGCGATGAACTCTCCCGCCGGAGCCGTGGGGACGAGCCCTGAGGCAATCCATTTCCGTGATCTTTCCCTGGCCTTCGAGCAGGTCATCTTGTCTTGCGTCGGCACGACCGAGTCCGATGCGCGAGAGTTCCTTGCCACCAGAAGCTTCGCGGACGTCTGACTACGCGCAGGCCCTTCTGCTTGAAGAACGCTTTGCCCCTGCCTTCGAAGAGATCTGCACCCCCCGTAGCCAGCCGGCGGGAACATGCATCCTGACTAATCTGGAGCCATGAGCGCCCTCGACCGTCTGGCTTCAGCCCTCGGTCGACGCGACGAGGTCCCCAACGTCGAACTCGCCGAAGCGCTCGCCGCCTCCCGCGACGAGGAAGGAGTCCAGGAATTGGTCGACGCCCTCGCGTCCGGCCCCGCCCCTGTTTCCGCCGATGCCATCAAAGTGCTCTACGAGCTTGGTACGCGCGATCCGTCGTTGATCGCGCCCTATGCTGCCGAGTTCGCCGCCCTCCTGTCTGGAAGGAACAACCGCCTCATCTGGGGCGCCACCACCGCCCTCCATGAGGCATCGAAGGCCTCACCCCAGGCCGTCGCCCCCCACCTTCGCGTCCTCATGGACGCCGTCGCCCACGGCTCCGTCATCACCGCCGACCGGGGGATCGGTGCGATCGCGAACGCCGCGATGGGTGATGAGGCCGCCATCGACTTCGTGCTCGACCACCTCCAGACGTGCGGGGCCAAGTACGTGCCCCTCCGGGCTGAGCACGCCCTCCCTGCTGTCACAACCGCCAACGCTCCGAGGTTCCTCAAGGCGCTCCAAGCCCGGCTCGCCGAGCAGTCGGCCGGGGGTCGCGCGCGCCTCAAGCGGCTTATCCGTACGATCGAGTCCAAGGCTGTCGAGTAGGAAACCCATCATCATGCTTCGTCGCATACGAAAGGGATCCCCGTCATGACACCGTCGGCCCCCACTTCGGTACCGCGACCCGAGTCCGATGTCGTCTCGGGCACGTGGCGCGCCACCACTGGTCCTGGTTCGCCACCATCGTCATCGGCGTCGGCCAGGTCGTGTGGATCGGCCTCGAACTTGCATATCTTCCGGACCCGTCCTCGCTCCAGGCCGTCTTCGGACCCGTCGGGCTCGCCCTGACGTTGCTCCCACTGACGCCCTCGGCGCGCGAATACCTCCGCAAGGACTCACCCGCGGGGTACTGACTCGAAGACTAGACGGCGGCGAGGATGTCGACGACGAAAACCAACGTCGCGCCACCGGGAATGGAGCCCTGGCCAGCGTCCCCATACGCGAGTTCCGGCGGGATCACCAACAGCACCTGGCTGCCGACGGGCTGGCCCGCCAACCCCTGAACCCAGCCGTCGATGAGGCTGTCCTGCGCGAGTGCGAAGGTGGCGGGATAGCCGGCCTGCCACGACGAATCGAAGAGCGCGCCATCCCACAGCCATCCGGAATAGTGGACCGTGAGCGACTGCCCCTCGACGACTGCCGGCCCATCGCCGGTGATCAGGCGCTGCACCACGAGCCCCGTCGGCATCTCGATGCCGGTGAAGTCGACGCTGGGGGTGCCGTTCTCGGCGAGCGTCACCGTCGGAAGACCGGAAACGGGGGCGACGGCCTCGCCCGTCGCACGGTCGAGGACGGGCACCGCGCTATGCACCGTCAGGGCCAAGAGGATGGTGGAATAGACCCCATCCACGGGCTCGGTGGAATAGTCGAACGTCGCGAAGATGATCTGGGCCCCAACGTGGCTGCCCTGGAGAACCTGCCACAAGACGGGTTCCAGGGAGGCCTCATCGAGCACGACCGATTCCGGGGTCTCATTGTCATACGTCGAGTACTCCTCCGATCCATCGGAGCCTCTGAAGGCGACATAGTCAAGCGCCAGGACCTGGCCCTGCTCAAGCGCGGCTCCGTCCCCGTCCGCGATAAGGCGGGCGGCCGGTTCGCTCACCACGAAGGGGGAATCGAAAGTGAGGACGGGGAGCCCGAAAGCGTCCTCGCCCCAAGCGACATCCGCGATCGCGGCGTCGTTGTCGACGGGCGACCCGCCCGGGTCGGCCGACGGCGAGGCGGCGTCGGAGCAGCCGACGAGGCCGATGGCCAGGGCAGAGATGAAGGCGAGACCAAGCAGGCGGGACTTCGACCGAGTCGTCGACATCGGGGCTCCTTGCGATAGGGCTGGGCCCTCAGTCTGCCATATCCCCGACGCGGGCCCTATGCCGCGCTCGTCGAATCGCGACCACGATAACCTACCCATGGAAGGGACCGCCCTCATGCCAGGAAACGACGCCACCGAGCCCGCCGCGATCTCGAGTTCGATCAGGTCCAAGGACGGGACCCCGATCGGGTACGACCGATCGGGACAGGGCCCCCCCGTCCTCCTCGTCGATGGGCTTGTCTACAGCCGTCACTTCGGCATCATGCGGCCCCTCGCGTCCGAGATTGCGAGACGAGGCTTCACGGTCTACGCCTATGACCGTCGGGGTCGGGGGGAGAGCGGGAGCACCGAGCCATGCGACATGACCCGCGAGATCGAGGATCTCATGATCATCGCCAGGCTTGCCGATGGGCCCGTCCACCTGTTTGGCATGTCGACGGGGGCGGCCCTGGCCCTGGAGGCTGTTCGTTTGGATCTCAAGGTGCGGTCCCTCGCCCTCTTCGACACGCCCTTCCTCGTCGACGACAGCCGCCCTCCGATCTCGAAGGAGTTCCGGGTTCGCCTCGACGAGCTCCTCGCCGAGGGGCGTCTCGAGGACGCCCTGACGCACTTCCTGTCGGATCACCTGCTGACCCCGCGACTCCTCCTGACCTCCATGCGCCGCTCCAAGACGTGGCCACAGTCCGTCGCGGCGGCCGGTGTTCTCTCTCGGGAGGTGGACCTGTTCGCCGACTACTTCGAGGGCAAGCCCCTCCCAAAGGCCCGGTGGGCGAGGATCAAGACTCCGACCCTTGTCATGGCGGGCACCAGGAGCGCCCCTTGGCTGAAGACAACCGTCGGTGCGCTCGCCGAAGCCCTACCCAAGGCGAGCGCCAGACTGCTTCGGGGCCACGGCCACATGATCAAGCCTGCGCCCCTCGGCGAGGCGCTGGCCGGTTTCTTCTCGGAAGTCGACGAGGCGCGTAAACGCGCCCTGCGCCTCTAGGCCCGCGCACCCTATCTGTTACCCCGCGTCGCGGCAATCCTCCGCCCCGTCGTGTATAGACCACTTGACATGATGTCTGATGTTCTTTACATTGGGTGATGTCAACGATTCTTGACATTGGAGCTGCGATGACGTTTGAAGAAAAGAACCTCTGGGCCTACGGCGTGGCCTCGCTCGTGGTGCCCGTGGCCTATTTCGGGTGGCTCGTTGCGCAGGCCCAGGACACGCCTGCGGCCGAGATCGGGTATTTGCCCGCCCTGCTGTGGGCGATCGGACTGGGAATCGCGCTCAACATCCTCGGCGGCATCGTAGCCGGACTCTCCAATCCGGCCGAGGTCGGAAAGAAAGACCAGCGCGATAGGGACGTCACCCGCCGAGGCGATGCCATCAGTTTCTACGTGTTCTCCATTGCGGCCGCGGGACCCCTCGTCCTCGCCATGGCCGACGCCGACACGTTCTGGATCGCCAACACGCTCTACGCCGCCTACGCGCTCACCGCCGTCGTCGGCGTTGCCGTCAAGATCGTCTCCTACCGGAAGGGGCTGTAGCCATGAGCAAAGGGGCGTCCGCCGGCAAGAAGAACTCCCAGGACTGCGAGGAATGGGAGGCGATGTCAAGGGACGAGGTCTACAACTGGATCTTCGCCGTCGTCTCCGTCATTGGGCTGATCACCTACCTCGCGATCCTCATCCCCCGCATAATCGGCACCCCGGCAAGCGAGGTTTCCTACGTTGCCCCTCTGCTTTGGGTCTTCGGCACCGGGATGGTCGTCGGGTTCGGAGTCGCGCTGGCCGTGCGCCTGGCCTCGCCCAAGGAGACGAAGGTTCGCGACGAACGGGACAAGGAGATCGAGCTGATCGGCCAATACGTCGGCTCGGCGTTCGTCACGATGGGAGCCATCGCCGCCCTCGTGCTCTCGATCCTCGAGGTCGACCACTTCTGGGTCTCCAACAGCCTCTTCGTCGGCTTCCTTCTTGCGGCCGTCCTGAGCACCTTCGCCAAGGCCGCCGCCTACCGCGGCGAGTACCCCGAGATCTAGGGAGATCAACATGACCGTCGAAGAACGCTCCGTGTGGGCCATGCTCGTCGTGATCCCGACCGCGATGACCGTCTACTTCTCTGTGGTTCTTTCCCGCGCTGCCTCCATGCCGATCGAAGAGGTCTCGTGGGTCGTCCCCCTCCTCTGGACGATCGGAGCGACGATCCTCGGCATCATCGCCGGGGTCATCGTCATCACCATCGGCATGGCCATCCGGGCAGAGATCACCGGAGAAGGCAAGGAAGACATCGAGGACGATCGGAGCGACGTGCGCGACAAGGAGATCGAGAGGTACGGGGAGGCTCGCGCGCAGCACTTCACTTCGATCGGAGCAACAGCGGCCATCGTCCTCGCGATGTGCGGGGCCCACCAGTTCTGGATCGCCAGCGCGCTTCTGCTCGCCGGCGCCCTCGGGGGTTTCTATGGCGGGATCATCAGGATCCTGGCCTACCGGAGGGGTTTCTAGGCCATGGGCAAGCCGACGCGCGTCACGAACTCGATCCGCCAGTTGCGGTTCGCCCACGGGGAGATGACCCAGGCGGATCTCGCGGAGCAGATCGGCGTGACCCGTCAAACCATCATCGCCATCGAGCAGGGGCGGTACTCGCCTTCCCTCGAGATGGCCTTCCAGATCGCACGGATCTTCGGGGTCTCTCTCGACGACGTGTTCCAGTTCCCGGAGGTCGACTCCTAGCCGCCGTTCCCTCCGCCAATCCGCCAGATCCTGGGCCGTGTCAGCCCAAGACCAGTGATTTGCTCACCCAAATTGCACAGACACCACTAGCACCATAGGAGAAAACGCATGGATTCCCTGAAGAAGACGGCCCGCACGACCGGGCTCTGGTACCTCGGACTTGCCGTCACCGGCATGCTCGGATTCCTACTCGTCCGCGGCCGTCTGCTCGTCGACGGGGACGCGGCAGCGACGGCGACGAACCTCGTGGACAACGAGACGCTCGCCCGCTTCGGTATCGCCATGATGTTCGGCGTCGTCGTGACCCAAGCGCTCGCCGCCTTGTGGTTCTACCGCCTCTATCGCGGGGTCGATGCCTTCGTCGCGGTCTCCCTCACGGCGTTCGGTTTCGTCAACGCCATCGCCATCCTGGTTGGCTCGGTGTTCTCCGCCGCGGCGCTCGATACCGCCCTTGACGCCTCGACCGCGCCCGCGGGCGATCAGGCGTCGACCGCCCTGCTCCTCGTCGAACTCGAGGGTCACGCGTGGGGCGTCGGCGCCCTGTTCTTCGGGCTCTGGCTCATCCCCATGGGCGTGCTTGCAATCCGATCGGGCTTCATGCCCCGACCGCTCGGCTGGTTCCTCGTCGCCGGCGGTTTCGGCTACATGGCAAGTGCCTTTGTCGCCTATCTCGCCCCCGACGCACCCGGAGCCATCGAGTCCATCCTCGTCTTCCCGGCGTCGGTCGGTGAGATGTGGACCATCGGATACCTCCTCACCATCGGAATCCGCCAATCCCACCCCGTGTCCGAAAAGGCCTCGCGATGAAGGCTTGGGTCTACACACGATACGGCTCGCCTGACACCTTGGAGCTCCGGGAGGTGCCCGTGCCCGTCCCGGGTCCCAAGGAGGTCCTCGTCAAGGTCCAAGCAACGTCCCTGAACTCCGCAGACCTCAGGCTCCTCAGGGCCGATCCGGCGCTCATCCGGCTCTTCTTCGGTCTCCGGCGTCCAAGAGGCACGCGCATCCCCGGCATGGACGTCGCCGGGGTAGTCGAAGCCGTCGGCTCCAGGGTCACCGGCTTCGCCGTCGGGGACGCCGTCTATGGAGAGTCCGGCGGAAAGTGCCTCGCCGATTTCGCGGCCGTCAAGGCCTCCCGGCTCACCTACCGCCCCGACACGCTCGATCCCATCGAGGCCGCCGCGACCCCCCTCGCCGCATTGACCGCCCTTGAGGCTGTCGTCTGCGTCGGCAGGGTCGAATCCGGTGGCCGCGTCCTAGTCACCGGGGCCTCCGGCGGCGTGGGCAGTTTCGCCGTGCAGATCGCCAAAGCCCACGGCGCTCACGTGACCGGGGTGTGCTCGGGCGCGAAGGGCGACTTCGTCCTCTCCCTCGGCGCCGATCGAATCATCGACTACGACGCCGAGGGCTTCGCCGACGGTCCTGAACTGTACGACCTCATCGTCCACGCCGGCGGGGCATACCCCCTCAAGACCTTCAGACGGGCACTCACCCCTCGGGGGACGCTCGCCCTCGTCGGCGGGGACGGAGGGAAATTCGTCGGTCCCGTCGGCCTCCTGATTCGCTCCCTCCTGGTCTCTCCCTTCGTCCGGCAACGCCTTCGGACGGTCAGCGACCCCACCGACCCCAAGGGACTGGACACCCTCGCGCCCTTCTTCGCCAACGGGACGGTCAGACCCGCCATCGACAGAATCTTCCCCCTCGCGGATGCAGCCGACGCCTTCAGGTATCTGGAAGCCCGCAAGGTCCGCGGCAAGGTCGTCATCTCCATGTGAACACCAGACCCCATCGACTTCGGGGATAGCCCCGGAAACCCGCGGAAGGTCCGCGGTCACACCACCATCGCCGTGCCGGCGTCGAGCCGTGGTGAAGCCTTGCCGAAAACAGGAGAGATCACCATGAAAGTTGGAATCACCGGGCGCATCGCCCGAGCATCCGCGCGCCGGCCGCGGGTCACGATCGGCGTGTGGGCTGCGGTCCTCATCGTCGCGTTGTACTTCGCCGGTTCGGTCGACCAACACGTCACCATGGAAGTACAGAATCTCGTCATCACGGAATCCGATGCCGGGACCGACCTCGACGAGGCATATCGACCAGCGGCCGACGGCTCCGAACTCTTCCAGGAGACCGTCATCATCACGTCCGAGACCGTCCGCTTCGGAGACCCCGAGTTCACCGGCACGATCAATCGGGTCGTCGATGCGCTCGAGGGCATCGACGGCATCAGGGGCTTCACCGTCCCAGGCCTTGGTGATCCCTTCGCCGTCTCGGATTCGGGCCACTCGGTTCTCGTCCCGATCGAAACCGTCGCCGATACGTCCGTAGTCCGGAACGCCGTCGACGCCATTGGCGAGATCGAGGCCGACGGGATGACCATCCTGGTTTCCGGGGAGGAGTCCTCCTTCCTGGCGTTCAACGACCTTGCCAATGAGCAACTGGCCCGGGGAGAATCGGCAGGCGTCATCGCGGCGCTCGTCATCCTTGTCGTCGTGTTCGGGGCGCTGGTGGCCGCGGGGATCCCTCTTGGTGTCGCGATCGTTTCGATCGTTATCGCGTTGGCGACCGCATCCGTCATCGGGCGGGTATATGAACTGTCGGACGGCGTGCTGACGATGGCGTCAATGTTCGGCCTTGCTCTCGGAATCGACTACTCGCTCGTCTCCGTCCAGCGATTCCGCGAGGAACTCGCCAAAGGCCATTCCGTCATGGACGCGGTGACCATCGCGGGCGCGACGGCCAACCGGGCGGTTCTGCTCTCGGGCGCGACCGTCGTCATTTCCCTCGGGGGGCTCCTGCTCATCCCGTCGAACATGACGATGGGCGTGGCCCTCGGAGCGATGTTCGTCGCCATCGCCTCCGTGTCGGCGGCGTTGACGCTCCTGCCTGCGGTCCTCCGCCTGCTCGGGCACCGGGTGAACAAGGGCCGCGTTCCGACGACTCATCCCGGGAAGGAGCCCCTCGGATGGCAGAGGATCGCCCGCGTCGTGGTCTCGAAGCCGGCGATCTCGGCGGGTGTCGGCCTCGCCATCCTCGCCATCCTTGCCGCACCCCTTGCGTCGATTCGTCTCGCGAACCCCGGTCCCGAGTCGTATCCCGAAGACTTCGTCACCCGTCAGGCCAATGAGATCTTGGTCGACGAGTTCGGCTGGGGCCAATCCTCCACGGTGATCGCGATCGACGGCGCCCTAGACGCTCGGACCGAGATCGACGCGTTGGCCCTGGCCATCGAGGCCGATCCCGCCTTCGCGGAAACCTCTGTCGACTATCGGGGGGATGTGGCGTTCATTGACACGCACGACTTCTACAGCGCTGGCGACCGGCGGGCTGAAGAGGCGATCGATCGCTTGCGCACTGATCTCGTGCCGGGTGCGCTTTCCGGCACCGATGCGGTCGCGTATGTCACCGGGGAGCAGGCGGCGACGATGGACCTGATCGATCTCTACACGTCCCGTGCGTGGGCGGTCGTAGCGGTCGTCTTGGGGGCGAGCTTCCTCATGCTTCTCCTCATGTTCCGGTCCATCGTCATCCCCCTCAAGGCGATCGCCCTCAACTTGCTGGGAACGGCCGCGGCATTCGGCGCACTCGTGGCGGCGTACCAGTACGGGTGGGGATCGACGCTTCTGGGATTCCCCGAGGTCGACGGAATCTCTCCGTATATGCCCCTGATGATCTTCGCGCTTCTCTTCGGGCTGTCCATGGACTACCACGTGTTCCTCTTGAGCCGGATCAAGGAAAGGCACGACGCCGGGGAGGACAATACGACGGCGATCATCCACGGCCTCGGTCGGACCGGATCGCTCATCACGGGTGCCGCGGCGATCATGGTCGCGGTGTTCTCGGGATTCGCCGCCGCGAGCGTTCCGGAGCTGTCCCAGTGGGGCTTCGGGCTCGCGGCGGCTGTCCTCATCGACGCGACGATCATCCGGATCCTGCTAGTGCCGTCGTTCATGGCCTGGCTTGGGAGCGCCAACTGGTACCTGCCCTCGTGGCTCCAGTGGCTGCCCACCCTGCCCTTCGAGGCGCCCTCACCAGCCCTCGAGGTACCCGAGGAGGAGTACGAGCCGGCACTCGTGTGACCTCTCGGCAAGGAGGCGGCGCCCGGGGAAACCCGGGCGCCGCTTCGCCGTTCTGTACCTTGGTCATATGCCCGGATTCACTCCACCGACCCGTCCTCCGGCGCTTCCGTGAACGCCACCTTCGCGTCCCTTCGCTTCTTCAACTACCGGCTGTGGTTCGCCGGGGCCTTGATCTCGAACGTCGGCACCTGGATGCAGCGCATCGCCCAGGACTGGCTCGTTCTCACGGTTCTGTCCGAGGATTCCGGGGTGGCCGTCGGGGTGGTCACGGGCCTTCAGTTCGCGCCCTTTCTCTTCCTGTCCCCCTGGGCGGGTGTCCTAGCCGACCGTATCGACCACCGGAAGCTGCTCACAGGCACCCAGGCCGGATTGGCTGTGCTCGCGTTCGGGCTCGGTGGCCTCGTGTTATTCGGCCAGGCCCAGCTCTGGCACGTATATGTGTTCGCCTTCCTGCTCGGGTGCGTCTCAGCCATCGACGGGCCGGTCCGCCAGACCTTCGTCTCCGACCTGGTGCCCGCCTCCTATCTCCCCAACGCCGTCGGGCTCAACTCCTCGTCCTTCAACGCGGCCCGCCTCATCGGCCCCGGTGCCGCGGGCCTCTTGATCGCCGCGGTCGGAACGGGCTGGGTCTTTCTCCTCAACGGCGTCACCTTCGTAGCAACGATTGCCGCGCTCGCGTTCATGAGGGGGGGCGAGTTCATCCCCAAGGCCCAGGTGGCGCGTCGGGCCGGCCAGATCCGGGAAGGATTTCGGTACGTCCGGGGGCGGGGGGACATCATCCTCATCTTCGTGGTGGCCGGGGTCGTCTCCATGTTCGGCCTGAACTTCCAGCTGACGAGCGCCCTCATGGCCAGAACGGAATTCGGAATGGGTCCGGGAGAGTACGGGCTCCTGGGTTCGATCGTTGCTATCGGGTCGCTCGCGGGGGCCTTGATCGGAGCGCGCCGAAAACGCCCCCGGGTGAGGCTCGTCCTCGGTGCGGCCTTCGCCTTCGGCATCGCCGAAGCCGTCTTGGCCCTGATGCCCACTTACGCGACCTTCGCGATCGCCTGCATACCCGTCGGCCTGACCGCGCTGACCATGATGACGGCCGCGAACGCCACCATTCAGACCACCACCCCATCGGCCATGCGGGGACGCGTCATGGCGCTCTACATGATGATCTTCCTCGGCGTGGGGCCGATCGGATCGCCCATCGTCGGATGGGTCGGAGAGGTGTACGGGGCCCGGTGGTCGATCGGTATTGGGGCGATCGCCTCGATCCTGGTCGCCGCCGGGGCGACCGTCTGGGTCATCCGACGCTGGAACGTCCAGGTGACCTACAGCCTTCGGCGCCCCTTCTTCGAGGTCACTTACCCCGAGGTGGGAACCGAGCGCTAAGACCTCGGATCCCGACGAGCCACGACCGCGTACTCCCAGGCAGACGACGGTTCGTACGCCCCTCCCGCGACGTCGCCGAGCACCTCCTCAAGCCGAAGCCCGGCCCGGTTCATCTCCGCCTCGACCTCACCCGGAGTGAGGAACTGGTTCCAGTTGAAGAAGACCCGGGTCCGGTCCTCCTCTTCGATCGTGTAGCGCTCGAGGACGAGACGGTCCTCCTGGTACAGGAACACCTCTTGAGTGCCCGTGTAGGGGTGAGGGGAGAAGAAGCCCTCCTGGAGGTTCTCCTCGACCTGGACGTACTCCTCGCGATCGCCGAATACGCTCGCCGCCTGCACGTCGAAGAGGATCGCCCCATCCGGACGAAGCGAAGCCGCGACCTTCGAGAGCAGGGAGTGGCGCTGGGCAGGGCCCAGGGCGCAGTAGTCGCGATAGATCAGGAGGGCGAGGTCGACGTCCGAGGGCAGCTCGAGGTCGAGGTAGCTTCCCTCTACGTAGTCAATGTCAAGACCTTCGCGACGTGCTTCGTCGCGCGCGTACTGAAGCGACCTTAGGGAGACATCGACACCCATCACCTTGGCCCCGAGCCTCGCGAGGCGCGAGGCGTAGAGCCCGGGCCCGCATCCGAGGTCGAGGACCCGAGCGCCCTTCCCGATCGCGAACCGGTCGGCGATCCACTCGACCGAACGGTCGATGAAGTCGTGAGGACGGGACGAGAAGTAGGTGGTCGAGTCGAGGTGATTCTTGAGCATTTGCTCGGAGATGTGAGGGTCGTTCCAGAAATCTGGGGTGGTGTAGACGGAGAACGGCTCGGGCCGTTCGGGTTGTTGAGACATGTGAACTCCAAAGTTGGCGTGTTGTGGTGAGAGAAGTTTGAGCGCGCCGGGGCGCGACGACAAGCGTCGGCAAGGGTCAGCGCTAGGAGTTCACCCGAGGACTATACATAGCTTCCTTGAATTCCCGTTGCCTCTCGATAGGGTGAGAAGGCCTGATTGTCGAAGGGATCCCGAAGTGGTCACACGCGCTACGACTCCCGCCCCACCGCGGCCTCGAGCCGTTACCGCGACGGTTTCTCTTCTGATGTTCCTTGGGGTCAGCGCGGCCGCAGGCGGTGTGGCGATGCTCATTCCGGCCATGGCCTTTCCGTCCGAGTGGCTCGAAGACGTTCCTCTCATCGACTCCTGGACCCTCCCCGCAATCGTCCTTGGTGTGGGCTTCGGCCTGGGTTCCATTGTCACCGGGATCGGGATGCTTCGACAGTGGGTATGGCCCTGGGCCACGGGTTTTGAACGAGCGACCCGGCATCACTGGTCCTGGGCTGCGACCCTTGCCATCGGGGTGGGGCAGGTAGTCTGGATCTCGCTGGAACTGGTTTACCTGACCGACAAGACCTTCCTCCAGGCCATCTACGGGGCGGTTGGCCTGTCCCTCGCAACCCTGCCCCTCCTGCCCTCGGTGCGTCGCTACCTCGAGTTCGTGCCCTGATCGATGAGGCCGGGTAGCTCGGCCATGTCGGAAAAGATCGTCGTGCCGGGGCCCTCGAGCCACTCGCGCTTCGCGAGCCCGCCGACATAGCCCAACGACCGCATACCTGCCGTGCGTGCCGCCTCGATCCCATGTCGGGCGTCCTCGACGACGATGCAGCGCTCAGGTTCCACCCCCATCGCCGCGGCGGCGTGGAGGAAGAGGTCGGGGGCGGGCTTGCCCCGCGTGACGTCCTGCTGGGAGAAGAGACACCCGGCGAACCTTTCGTACAATCCCGTTGCCCCGAGCGTCATCCGCATCTTGTCGTGGCTGCCCCCCGACGCGACGCACGTCGGCACCTCGATGCGGTCGAGTGCTTCCTCAATCCCGGGGACCGGCCTGAGGTCTCGCAGCACCGCCTCGCGAAAATGCGGATCGAACGTCGCGTCCCAGTCGAACCCCTCGGGAAGCATCCCCCGGGTTCGCATGTCCGCGACCATGAAGCTCGCCGCGCAGCCGACGTATCGCTCCGTGACCTCCTCCTCGGACACGTCGTGGCCGAGGCTCGCAAGGAGTTCGGAGCAGATCCGCACCGCGAGGGGTTCGGAGTCGACGAGGACACCGTCGCAATCGAAGATCACAAGTCCCACCGGATCAGGCATGAGACGAGCCTATCGAGGATGCATCAACCGCGCCCCGGCACGGCACAATGGGCTCATGATCGAACCCCTCACCATCGTGAACGGCCACTGGAGGGTCGGCCTTCTCCCCGACAATGGCGGCTGCGTCGCCTTCGGCCAAGCCCGGGTCGGCGACGCCTGGGTGGACATCCTTCGCCCCACCCCTGCGGACCGCCTCGGCGAGCGCTGGGATACCGCGTCGTTCCCCCTGATCCCCTGGTCCAACCGCATCCGCCGCGGGACCCTGCTCTGGGAGGGCATGGCCTACCGGCTCCGTCGGTGGGGAACGGAGGACTTCGCCATGCATGGGACGGCCGTCGAGTTTCCCTGGGCTGTCGTCGAGAAGGGAACCGACCACGCGACCCTCCGTTTCGATTCCCGGGCCTACCACGGGGTCAACTTCCCCTGGGGCTTCGTCGCCCGGACGGAATTCGTCCTGGACGGCCCGCGTTTCACCTGGGCGATCGAGATCGAGAACGTCGACGAGGAACCCTTCCCCGCGGGGTTCGGCCACCACCCGTACTTCGTTCGTCGTCTCGCCTCCGAAGACGGCACCCCCGTCGGCGAGGAGGCGCTTCTGCAGGTGAACTGCGAGCGTGCCTACCTCCTCGACAACGGCATGGCGGGCGGCCCCGCTGGTCCCGTCCCCTCTGTCGAGGATTTCCGCGCCCTGCGTCCCCTCGGCACAGATTTCGTCGATACCTGCCAGACCGCGCGATCCTCACCCATCGCCGCGACCATCGAATACCCCGGAGCAGCGGCCCTCGACTTGGAGGCCGACGACCTCCTCTCCCACCTCGTGGTTTACCTTCCCGTCGGAGAAACCTTCTTCGCGGTCGAACCGGTCACCAACGCCAACGACGCCTTCACCCTCCACGCCCTCGGCGTACCGGGTACCGGGGTCCTGACCATCGACCCGGGCAAGGCCGTCTCCGCGGAGTTCTCCTTGGTCCTGCGCTAGGGGCCTGACCCAGCAGCCCCGGAGGGGCGCTTTCACTCCACCCAGGACGGGGGAGGCATGTCGATCTCCGGGTGCTGGACGAGTCCCTGGTCCAGGACTTCTAGGGTCTTGGCGATCAGTTCGAGGAAATCGTCGACCTCGCCGCAATCGAAACTGTTGACCTTCTTCGTCAACTGGAACTCGTGCTGACGGATGTCGAAGGCCGTCACTCTGGGGGCGAGGCCGGCCATCGCGGCCGCCACCGAGTCGAGGAAGTCGTCGACCTCATCGGGGTCATAGCCCGTCCCGATCCTCCGGAGGGCGAAGGACCTGTCCAAGACGTCGTAAGGGGTGAGGAGGGGTTGGAGATACCGGCCGTGGGGGGCTCGTCGACCTCGACCTAGGATCGCCATCACCACCTCTTCCGTCGGTTCTACTATGCTTGTCAGGCGCAAAGGTTCCGTCAAGGAGCCTACGTGCGGGTGTAGTTCAATGGTAGAACTTCAGCTTCCCAAGCTGATGGCGCGGGTTCGATTCCCGTCACCCGCTCTGGTCATTCCTCCGCAACGGCCGAATCCCTGAGGGATCCCGTCGTACTCCCTCCCGTGGTCAGGATGCAGACCATCTCGTCCGCCCCGACTTCAAAGGTCTCCCCCGTCGGATACAGCACGGAGTAGTACAGGTCGGAGTCGAGGTAGGGGATCCCGACATAGGACGTGAAGGCCGCCCCCTCGCAGAGTTCGTGCGTGTGAAGCCGGAACGCCGCATCGTCGGGCGTCTCCTCCCCCTCGATGCCTGCGATCGCGTACACCTCTCCCGCGTGGGACTCTGAACAGGCAACAACGGTGGGAGCCATCAAGGGACTGGGCTCACCGGTCGTACTGATGATCGACGTGTCGTCGAGCAGGCAATCGCCGATCGAGAGGCCGAACCAGTACTCGGAGGATGTCAGGCTGGTGTCCAGGGCCCCGACGTCCTCCGGATCGAAGGGGGCCGCCCCGGCTGGCGCGCACGATCCGTCCTGTGCACCCTCGGCGGCGGAGTATGAATACTCTGACCCGCCTGAGGTCGTCAGGACGATGCAATAGTCGTCGGCGCCCGGGTAGAAATCGATTGTGGGATCCTCGACGGTCGCCCCCAGAATCGTGACGCCGATGGAGTAGGCCCCGGAATCGTAGATCACGAAAGGATCGTCTCCCGCCGCATACTGGGCTTCGACCTCCTCCGCAATGGCGGCAACATCGGCCCGGGCGGACGAGGCCTCGCCCCCGAGAATGAATAGGAACACAGCCGCCGCTCCCCCCACCGCGAGTGCAAGGAAGATGAAGGCGATAGCAATGCCCCGCCCGATCCGTCGGCTAGATCCTCCGGAGTCGTCGTCCCGCAACGGCGCCTGAGGCCCGATGTTGGGTTCGGGCAACGACGAGGGAGGCAGCCCGGATCGCCCCGAGGGTGGAGCGGATGGTGACCCGAGACCGGTCGGAAGCGGGCCGGGTTCGGGCGGAGCCGTCGGCATCGGCATCGGGACTGGGCTCCGAGCCGGGGCCGGAGCGGGCTCGGGCGGAGGCGTCGGCATCGGCACCGGGGCAGGCTCGGGCGCAGGCGTCGGCATCGGCATCGGGACTGGGCTCCGAGCCGGGGCCGGAGCGGGCTCTGGCGCAGGCGTCGGCATCGGAAGCGGGGCAGGCTCGGGCGCAGGCGTCGGCATCGGAAGCGGGGCAGGCTCGGGCGCAGGCGTCGGCATCGGAAGCGGGGTGGGGACCGGGGCGGGCTCGGGCGGAGTCACCGGCATCGGGACTGGGCTCGGAGCCGGAGCAGGGGTGGGCGCAGGCGTCGGCATCGGGGCCGGACTCGGAGCCGGGGCAGGCTCGGGCGGTATGGCCTGATCCGGGTTCACCGGCGCGAAGATCGGACGCGTCGGCGATTGCTGGGGAGGCACGGGGTTCTCCCGAGGGTCTTGAGGTGGTGGATAGGTCACCTTGGCCTCCTTGTCATGCCTGGAATGCTACCGGGACATCGCCTCCGATGCCCTATCTCCGGGACCCTTGAACGGAGCCGACGTTCTCATAGTCGGCTTCTACGGCGTAGCATCTCCAGCCCTTGTAGCCATCATCCCAACCGGATTCGGTTGGGTACTCAAAGTGGTAATACAAGACCGAAGACCAGTAGTCGATCCCGACGTAGGGTTCGAATCCCTCTTCGCACGAAGCTGCAATAACGTCGACAAGGTCGTCGGGGTAGTCGATCCGCGTGAACTCGCCCGTGACGTAGACCTCGCCATAGTGAGGTTCCTCGCAGGGAACCACCTGAGCAATCCCGGTGAATTCCTCGTTCTCGTCATAGGGATAGAGGAAGCACTGCCCGACGGCGAGGTCGGCGAAGTCGATCGCGATCGCGTTGGGGCTGAACCGAGTGAGACCCTCATGTGGATCGACCGGATCGGGCGGAATCGTCGGTTCGATGGGATCGGGCTCGATGGCCGCGAGTTCGCTCTGCACGCTGGCGATGAGGTCTCCCCACCCCGGTGTGTCGTGGACCGGGACCGGACCCGAGCACCCCGACAATGCGGCGAAGCAGACGAATCCGGCCGTGGCACGTCGTGCCAACCTGGTCATGATTCCGCCTTCCCTTTCGCCCATCGTGCCACGATCGCGTGTCGCTGCGCCAGATTGCCCGACGCCGCTCCTAACGTGGAGTCGTCCTCGGGTTACACCCCGGCGACGACCAGGCCCCTCGGAGTAAGCGTCCGAGGGGCCATCGCCTTTCCTAAGCTCCGGCGATCTAGCAGCCTGCCTTGTCCTGCAACTCCCAGTTGGAGCCATCCGAAACCGCAGCCGCCCCACCGTTGTAGAGGATCGTCACACACCAATCATCTGGACCATTGCCCTCAAATTCCAGATCCGGGTTCTTGGCTCTTGCCTCGATAGCCAGACCATCGACGTAGTACTTGCCGCCGGAATAGGTAACGACGGGATCAGTGGAGTTGTCGACGTAGTAGAGCGCTATCTCCCTCCAGAGATCCGCTACATCCAAGGCCACATCCGTCCGGTTGTCGGACTCTCCCGAACTACACGCCGTCAACGTCACGGCGGCAAATACCGCGAGTGCCATCCCTTTGATCATTCTCATAGCCCTCTCTCCTCCGTATCAGATCGGGTCATACGTACTCCCGAATCGGCAATCCCCGCCAGAAAAGGCGAAGGCCCCTCGGAGTAAGCGTCCGAGGGGCCCTGCCATGGTCTCGAGTCCTCGAAACCCGTCGGTTGCCCGACAGGACCGAATACCGCTATTGACGATGCGGCGCCGTGCCTCGCGGCACGACCTCTCGACCTACCATCCGGGCCCGTCAGCCCCTGTGCCGTCACCCACAGTTCTCGGTGCTGCCCCGAAGGGCTCGACCTCGACGTGGACCGCCGTTGTCCAGATGGCCCAGGATCTCGATCATCCGCTCCGCCGGTTGCCCGGCTTCACCGCAATGAACCTCGATCCCGATGCCCCTATGTCTAGTCCGTCGGCCATGCGCGACGCAAGCGGTTCCGGGGATCATTTTTCATCCACCTCTTCTTCACAGCGTTGTCCACCGATGTTCCCGTTGCGGCTCCGATTCTCAACAGCCATGTGGACAAAACTCGTGGACAAGCGTTTACCTTTCCCCTCCTCGACGGACCCGTGTGATCGATGACCGTCCCTTCGGGGCAGTAGACTGAGGCGCCTCTGTGCCGCCGATGACGGCGTTCTCTGACCCCTCCAAGGAAGACATGACTCACTCCTTCGTGCCCCCGACCAGGCGACAGGTCAACCTCATCGTCCTCGCCCTGCTCGTCGGGATGTTCTTGGCCTCCCTCGACCAGATGGTCGTCGCCACCGCGATCCGGACCATCGGGGACGACCTCAACGGCCTCACCGTTCAGGCCTGGGTGACGACTGCCTACATGGTGGCGGCCACGCTGGCCACCCCGCTCTACGGCAAGCTCTCGGACATCTTCGGGCGGAAGCCCTTCTACGTGACGGCGCTGGGGCTCTTCGTCCTGGGCTCGACCCTCTGTTCGTTCGCCGAGTCGATGTACGAGTTGGCGGCCTATCGCGCCATCCAGGGTGCCGGAGCCGGTGGCCTCATGGCTCTCGCCATCATGATCCTCGGAGACATCCTCGCTCCCCGCGAGCGGACACGTTACCAGGCCGCGTTCTTCGCCGTCTGGGGGGTCTCCTCCGTCCTTGGCCCCGTCCTCGGAGGCTTCTTCGCCGGCGCGGACCAGATCCTCGGAATCGCTGGCTGGCGTTGGATCTTCCTCCTCAACGTTCCCCTGGGAGCCGCGGCGCTGGTCCTCATCGTCCGGGTCCTTCACGTGCCCCACTTCGGGCATGCGACCGGCAGGATCGACTGGTCCGGCGTTTCGGCGCTGGTCGTGGCGATCGTTCCTCTGCTCGTCGTCCTCGAGCGGGGAAACGACTGGGGCTGGAGGTCATCCAGTTCTCTCATGCTCTTCGCGATCTCCCTGGTCGGATGGGTGGCCTTCGTGGCCATCGAACGCTCGGAAGGGGACGACGCTCTGCTTCCCCTGAGGATGTTCCGGGTTCGGACGGTCGCGATTGCCAACATCGTGAACTTCATCATGGGATTCGCCATGTTCGGCGGGCTGGCCGGCCTTCCGCTCTACCTCCAGATCTCCCGGGGCATGTCACCCACTCGGGCGGGGCTCGCCATGATCCCCTTCACCGTCGGCATCCTGCTGGCTTCGGTTGTCGCGACGAGGATCATCCACATCACTCTTCGATACAAGTGGCTTCCCGTCGTCGGGGCTTTCCTCCTCATCGTCGGAACCCTCCTACTGTCGCTCCTCAGCTACGACTCGCCGTTCTCGGACATAGCGGTGTATGGGATCGTCTTCGGTTCAGGCCTCGGCTGCATCATGCAGCCCCTGTTGCTCGCCGTGCAGAACGCCCTCCCCGCGAAGGACAACGGGGCCGGGACGGCCTCCGTGATGTTCTCCCGGCAGATCGGGGGTTCACTCGGGGCCGCCGTCTTCCTGTCCATCCTCTTTGGAACGGTTGCGGACCGGATCAAGGGCGCCTTCCTTCGGGCCTCCGAGACCCCGGCCTTCCAGTCGGCGGCTTCCGACCCGGCGGTCGTCTCGAGCGGGAAGAATGGCGTCGTGCTCCAGGCCCTCGCCACGGGGGACCTCGCCCAGGCGGAGGCCGCGGGAGTCTCCCTCGACGACACGTCGTTCCTCCAGGACCTGCACCCCGAGATCGCCGCCCCCTTCCGCATCGGTTTCTCCGATGCGATCAACGGGGTCATGCTCATCGCCGCGGCCATCATCGTCGTCTCCTTCGTCATCTCGTTCTTCCTGCCCTCGCTTCGTCTCAGCGAGAAGTCCGGGCTGGAGAACCTCCTGGACGAGAAGGCTGCGGCCGCCGATGCCGAACGGCTGGCGCAGGCGGATGCTGGCGAAGCCGAACCGACTCGCGTACCCACCTCACCACCGGCAGGTTAGCCCCAGACGAGGGCCTTGCTGGGATCCCCCAACACGGCCGCAACATCGGCGAGGACCCGAGATCCGAGTTCGCCGTCGACGAGCCGGTGGTCGAAGGACAACGCCAACTGGGTCACCCACCTAACGGCAACCACACCCTCGTGCACCCACGGTTGCTGACGGATGGCCCCAAAGGCCAGGATCGCCGCCTCGCCGGGATTGAGGATCGGGGTTCCCGTGTCGATACCGAAGACCCCGACGTTGGTGATGGTGATGGTCCCGTCCTGGGTGGCGCTCGGCGGGGTCGTCCCGTTCCGGGCATCGGTCGTCAGCTGCATGACCTCCTGGGCCAGGGTGTGGAGGTCGTACCGGTGGGCGTCCTTGATGTTCGGGACGATGAGTCCCCGCGGGGTCGTCGCCGCGATCCCGAGGTTGACGTAGTGCTTGTAGACGATCTCCTGCCGCTCGTCGTCCCACGTGGCGTTGATCTCGGGGTGCCGTCGGACGGCGAAGAGGAGGGCCTTGGCGACGATCAGAAGCGGGGTGACCTTGACGTCGGCGAACTCCCTGTCCTGCTTGAGCCTCGCGACCAGGTCCATCGTCGCCGAGACGTCGAGGGTGTGGAAGACGGTCACATGGGGTGCGGTGAAGGCCGAGCGCACCATCGCCTCTGCGGTGCGCTTCCGGACCGACTTGACCGGAACCCTCGTGAGGCGTCCATCCGCGCTGACGACCCCCGACTCCAGCCAGGGCATATCGTCGCCCGCGTAGGTGGCCAGGGTCCTGGGCTCCGTCTCCTTCGCGTGCTGGATGACATCCTCCCTGGTGACGATCCCCCCGGGTCCCGACGGGCTCACGGTCGAGAGGTCAATCCCAAGTTCCCTGGCCAGCCGACGGACGGGGGGCTTGGCGAAGACGGGATGGCTAATCTCCGCATCCGACTCCTCTCCGAAAGAGGAGAAGACCTCGACGCGACGGGGTCGCCTGACGGCCTCGGTCGCGCTCACCCCGTACCCGACGAGCACGCTTCCGCTCGCCCCGTCGGAGACAGGCTCGTCGACGGTCGGCTCCGGCTCGTCGAGTCTCGGCATCGAAAAGGACGGTTCCGGCTCCGGCGGTGCAGATTCCGGCATCGCGACGATGGGCTCCGGCACCGGTCCGTTGGGGTCGATATCGAAGACGACGATGGCGGAGCCGACGTTCACCGTGTCCCCCTCGTGCACGAGCAACTCGGTGACGAGCCCGTCGACCGGACAAGGGATCTCGACGAGGGACTTCGCCGTCTCGATCTCGACCAACGGCTGATTGACCTCGACGGTGTCGCCGATCCGGACGAGCCAGGTCACGACGTCGGCCTCGGTTAGGCCCTCCCCCGCATCCGGGAGGTTGAACGTCTCGAAGATGGGCATCGCACTCTCCTAGTGGGCTAGGACCCGGTCGACGGCATCGAGGAGCCGATCGACGCTGGGAAGGTAGTCGTGCTCGAACTTCGATCCAGGGTAGGGCATGAAGAACCCTCCCACCCTGAGGACGGGCGCCTCAAGATGGAAAAAGGCCTCCTCGGTCACCCGGGCGGCGATTTCTGCGCCCACCCCGAAGGCCGAAGGGGCTTCGTGGACGATGACGCACCGTCCCGTCTTCTTCACTGATCGGACGACCGTCTGGTGGTCGAGGGGGCTGAGCGACCGAAGGTCGATGACCTCGACGCTCGACCCCTCCTCCTCGGAAACCTGGGCAACTTGAAGAGCGAGCCTGACCGTCGGCCCGTAGGCGACGATGGTCGCGTCGTCGCCCTGCCGCACGATACGGGCGCGGCTCATGCCGGTCGTCGCCTTCGCCTCGTCGAACGGGGCATCGAGGTCGACGTCGGCCTTGTCCCAGTAGCGGGCCTTCGGCTCGAAGAAGATGACGGGGTCGGGGCAGGCGATCGCCTGCTGGATCATCGTGAACCCGTCCTCCGGGGTTGCGGGCGCTGCCACCCGGAGGCCCGGGGTGTGGGTGAAGTAGCCTTCGGGACTCTCGGAGTGGTGCTCGATGGCCCCGATGTTCCCGGCGAACGGCACCCTGATCGTCACCGGGAGGGTGATGTTCCCTTGGGCCCGATAGTGCATCTTGGCCAGTTGAGTGGTGATCTGGCTGAAGGCCGGGAAGATGAAACCGTCGAACTGGATCTCGCAGACGGGTCGATAGCCCCGCATCGCCATGCCGATCGCCGTTCCGACGATCCCCGACTCGGCCAGCGGGGTGTCCCGGACCCGATCCCCTCCGAAATCCTTGTGCAGCCCATCGGTGACCCGGAAGACCCCCCCAAGCACCCCGATGTCCTCTCCCATGAGCACCACCTTGGGGTCCCGCTCCATCGCCTTCCTGAGGCCCGCGTTGATCGCGGCCGCCATCGTCAGGGTCGTCATCGGTGGGATCCCTCCGCATCGACGAAGGACTCCTCATACCGCTCGTACCAGGCCCGTTCGGAGTCCACCGTCGCGTGGGGCTCCGCGTAGACGTGATCGAACATGTCGCGGGCGGGGGCCCTTACGGATTCCTTGAGGCGTATTCGGGCCCTGGTGGCGAGTTCCTTGCCCTCCGCGCGGACCTCCTCCTGGAAGGCTTGAGGCAGTTCCCCGGCGCGTTCAAGGTAAGCCGTCAGCCTCGCGATCGGATCGCGTTCCCTCCAGTAGTCCTCCTCGTCCCTGGTGCGATACCTGGTCGGGTCGTCCGAGGTCGTGTGCGCCGCCATCCGATAGGTCAGGGCCTCGATGAACGTGGGGCCTCCCCCAGATCGCGCGCGCTCGAGGGCCTGCCTGGTGACCGCGTACGACGCGAGGACGTCGTTCCCGTCGACCCTGACCCCGGGGATCCCCACCCCCGATGCCCTTTGGGCCAGGGCGACCTTGGACTGACGGGTCGTCGGCTCGGAGATCGCGTACTGATTGTTCTGGCAGAAGAACACGATGGGGGCGTTGTTGACGGCCGCGAAGACGAGCGCCTCGTTCGTGTCGCCCTCGGATGTGGCCCCGTCCCCGAAGTAGCAGATGACGGCGGCGTCGTGATCGGGCCGCCCCGAGCCGACGAGCCCGTCCCAGTCCATGGCCATGGCGTACCCGGTCGCGTGCAGGGTGTGCGCGCCGATGACGAGCGTGTACAGGTGGAAGTTGTGCTCGTTCGGGACCCAGCTCGAGTGCTCAAGGCCCCTGAAAGTCCTGAGGATGTCCGCGAGGTCGACCCCTCGAAGGTAGGCGACCCCGTGCTCGCGGTAGGAGGGGAAGACCCAGTCCCGGTCGGTCAGGGCATGCCCGGAGCCGATCTGGGCGGCCTCCTGGCCGAGTGCCGCCACCCACAGCCCGAGTTCCCCCTGGCGCTGCAGCGACGTCGCCTCCGTGTCGAATGCCCGAACGATGACCATTTCACGCCACATGGCCCGGAGCGCGGCGAAGTCGAGATCCTGGGCGAAGGGTGAGTATTCGGGATGCTCGAGGCGGTCTCCCGTGTGCGTCAACAGGCGTACGACGCCGTTGTCCGACAGCGGCCCGTGGGCGTCCACATCCACCTCCACTGCCGCACCCGCGGCCTAGCTCCGCTCAACCTACGCTAGCGTAGGCTACGGGTGCGTAAGTTCGCAACCCTGACACCCCGGGCATTCTCCCCCGCTAGAAACGGTGCGGGTACGCCTCGAGGGCGGCGATCAGGCGATCGTTCTCCTCCGGCGAGCCGGCGTTGATCCGGACCCCCTCTCCCCCGAAGGGGCGGACGAGTATAGGAGGGGCGGCGGCCCCGAGGTGCGAGGCGAGCGCCGACGCCTCGTCCCTCGCCTCAAGCCAGAAGAAGTTGCCTTGGGCCTCGGGAGGGTTCCACCCTTGGGTCCTCAAGGCCGTCAGGATCCTCTCCCGCTCGGCGACGATGGCGTCGACGCGCTCGAACAACTCCCCCTCGGCCTCGAGGGAGGCGAGGGCGGCCACCTGGGCGATTCCCGAGAGGGAGAAGGGGGTGACGCAGGGCCGAATCGCGGAAACCACCTCGGGGTCCCCCAGGGCGAAACCCACCCTGAGCCCGGCAAGCCCGTATGCCTTGGAGAACGTCCGGGCGACCAGGAGGTTGGAGTGCCGGGTGAGGGCGTTCCGTCCGTCGACGGCCAGGGGATCCCGCACGAACTCGACGTAGGCTTCATCGAGGATGACCAGTACCGTCGGGGGAACGCCCTGCATGAACGCCTCGAACTCCTCCTCCCGGATCGCCGGGCCCGTCGGATTGTTGGGGGAGCAGAGGAGGACGACCTTGGTTCGCTCGGTCATGGCCCCAACCATGGCCGCGAGGTCGTGGCGCCCGCCATCGGCGAGGGGAACCTCGACCGTCTCCGCCCCGGTCAGCCGGGTGAGGATCGGATACGCCTCGAAGGACCGCCAGGCGTAGATCACCTGGTCTGAGGGCTCGGTGAAGGCCTGAAGGGCGTGGCCGAGGACCGAGACCGAGCCCGCCCCCGTCACGACCGCCCCCTCGGGAAGCCCGTATCGAGCCGCGAGGGCCTCGGTGAGAGCCCGGCTGAACATGTCGGGGTAACGGTTGACCGAGGCGGCAGCGCCGGCGATGGCTTCCCGGACGGAGGCCAGGGGCGGATACGGATTCTCGTTCGAGGAGAGCTTGATCGGTTGGGGCCCCCCGCCGCCCCGCGCACCCGGGACATAACTCGGAAGGGCGGCGACGGCGTCTCGGGGAACTGGGAGGGTCATGGGGCTAGCATGCCATCGTCGTGGAAGAATGGCGCCCATGAGATTCCTATGGCGACTTGCGGTCACGGCCTTCGCAATCTGGGTCACGACCGAGCTCGCGCTTGACGTTGTCGTCTACGGCGGAAACGGCTCCTGGTGGGGACGTGTCCTGACCTTCCTCGGGGTTGCCCTCCTCCTCGTCCTCGTCAACGCCCTCGTGAAACCGTTCGTCAAGATCGTGACGATTCCCGTCCGGATCCTGACTCTTGGCCTCTTCTCCCTCGTCATCAACTGGGCCATGCTCGTCCTCGCCTCGTGGCTGTCCACGAAGTTCGACTTCGCGACCCTCGACGTCGGAGGGTTCTGGAAGACGCTCCTTGCCGCCCTCGTCATCTCGGTGATCACGGCCATCCTCGGGGGCTCGGGCAAGAAGAAGGGGCCCCTGCCCTAAGCGAATGCGCTCGGAACCGGCAGGGCCGGCGTGGCGTCAGGGCCTTCGGCTCCGCGGGTCACCTCGAACACCGTGCGGGTTGAGGTGCATCCCTCGTCGTCCCAGAAGGCCTCGGTGTCCCGGAGCCATCGCCGGATCGAGGGATCGCTTGAGGTGTCCACGAATTCGGCCGTCCGGATGTAGGTCGGGAGTTCATGTCGCTTGACGATGTCCCCATCGGCCCGCCTGTCCATTTCGCTGTCCGATCGCGCGAGGTCTCGACGCACGGTCGTCCACTCCGGCCGGTCCGGGTTCGGGGTCCCGTCCAGCGCCGGAACCGTGTCGCTGGGGTGCTCGAGGCTCATGACCTTGACTCCGGGATGGGGATCCGTCGCTCCGACGGGGGCGGCGGCGGTCAGGACGGCGGTGACCGAGTACCTTCCGGCGAAAGACGGATTCGACACCATCTGCATGGCCGCGATCCCCCCCTGGCTGTGCCCCACCATCAGCACCTCCTCGTCTGGGGGGATGCCCGCCTCCTTCATCGCCTGCTCGACCGCGAAGGTCAGTTGAGAAGACCCGACGGCCATCAGGAGGAGGTTCGACGTGAAGTCGAGGACGTTGCTCCCCCCGTCGGGAACCCAGTCTTGGGTGCCGGGGATCTCCACGATCCAGGCGCGAGTGCCGTCCGGGTGGTCGATGCGATCGATCGCGATGCGCCCGGCACCGTCGATCCCGTTCACCGAAAGCCCCTCCAGCCGTCTGAAGAGGTCGGCCACGCCGGTCGGAGCGTCGACCAGCCTCGACGCAACCGGGAACACGAAGACCCCTCTGATCTCGCCGAGGAGCTCGTCCAACGCGAGGGACACCAGAGCCAGGTTCAGCGACAGCGCCGTGACCAGGTCGCGGGGGAGGCCGACGGCGTCGAGGACGGGGCCCGGGAGAGCGGTGAGGGTCCGATACCCCCCGTCTGCCATCCCGAGCGCGGCCTGGAGGTCGTCGCCGTAGGCGAGCGGGGTCAGGTCGGGGGTCCAGTCGGGATTGACGGTGTCCGCCACCCAGGCCTCGCCGGTCGCGATCCAGTGGACGGGAAGCCACCCGGGCGTCACCTCCTCGATCTTGTGCGCCACGGTTCCCGCTCCCGCGCCCACCACCTTGCATGGCACCCAGATCAGCGCCGACGTCACGGCGACCCCCTTGTCCCACAGCCGTCCGGCCTTGGTCCATATCGACTCCGAGGCCCTCTCCGCGTCCTCAAGCAACGTGATCGTCATCTCCAGGTTGGCGGCGATGCCTTCGATCTCCGCGGCCAGACCCGTCGCCCCCCCGGGACCCTGATCGACCCATTCCAGCCGTTCTGCGGCGCGCTCCCGAACGGGCAGGGATTCCGGGGCCACCGCGATCCTGGAAACGCACCATCCGGCCGCTCGAATCGCCCTCCCCATCGCAAACAGGCGTATGGCCGCGTCTGCCAGCATGTGGGTCGCCCTGTCAAGATCCTCAAGCCTGGCGTGGGTCCCCCCCACCCCTCCGATGACGACGATCCTCTCGCTCATCGGGACAGCGCACGAATCGCAGTGTCGGCCGAATCGAGCCTCGTCCCGACCGTGTGCATCAGCCTTCTAACATGATCGAGGCGGGTGAGGAATAGGGCCGCGGCGTCCGAGACCCACTCCAGGTCTTCCGCACTCCTCAACATCCCCTCGATCCACTGGACGTCCTCCGCCGAACGACTGAGGACCGAGAGGACGAAGGGGGGGACCTCGACCGTCACGACATCGCCTGAGTGCTCCATGGGGCGACGCTATAGGCCGCCCGCCCCACGGACTCTCCGGCGTGTGCCGGCGGTGGAGAAACCGGCTTCGACGTGGCGCCGGGGACATCCGCGGCACCCGGGTCAGCAGGACCCGTCGGGGCCTTCCCCGTGGAACAATGGTCCCGTGACCCGGTCGTGGAGGAGCCTCGCGGATATCGACCCGGCCATACCCCTCGGCCCCCTCGACGGACGGTACCGTTCCGTCGTCCTCCCCCTCGTCGACCACCTGAGCGAGGCGGCCCTCAATCGAGCCCGTCTTCTTGTCGAGGTCGAGTGGCTCGTCCACCTAGCCGGCTCCAAGCAGATCCCCGGGGTGTCGCCGCTGTCCGATGACGAGTGCACCTACCTTCGCCGTCTTCCCGAGGCCTTCGGCGAGGCCGAGATCGCCGATCTCGCCGAAACCGAGCGGGTCACCGTGCACGACGTCAAAGCCGTCGAATACCTCCTCAAGAAGAGGCTCGCCGACGCGGCCGACACCGTCCCCGGATCGTCCCTTCCCGCCCTCACCGAACTGGTCCACTTCGCCTGCACCTCCGAGGACATCAACAACCTCGCCTACGCCCTCTCGATTCTCGGTGCGGTCACGGAGGTGTGGCTGCCGGCCGCGCGCACCCTCGTCGAGGAACTCGCGGGCCTCGCCCGCGAGCACGCCGACCTGGCCATGCTTTCCCACACCCACGGCCAACCCGCGACCCCCACCACCCTGGGGAAGGAGATCGCGGTCCTGACCTCACGGTTGTCTCGGCAGCTTCACCGGATCGACGGTCAGGAGTACCTGGGGAAGATCAACGGCGCCACCGGAACCTTCGCCGCCCACGCGGTGGCCGTCCCGAAGGCGGACTGGGTGGGAATCTCGCGGACCTTCGTCGAGGGCCTCGGTCTGACCTGGAACCCCCTCACCACCCAGATCGAGCCCCACGACTGGCAGGCCGAACTCTATGCGGACATCGCCCGCTTCAACCGCATCCTCCACAACCTCGCCACCGACGTCTGGACCTACATCTCGCTCGGATACTTCGCCCAGGTCCGCGGCCAGGGCACGGTGGGCTCCTCGACGATGCCCCACAAGGTCAACCCCATCCGCTTCGAGAACGCCGAGGCCAACCTCGAGATCTCGAGCGCCCTCCTCGATTCGCTCGCCGCGACCCTCCTCACGAGCCGGCTCCAGCGGGACCTCACCGATTCCTCCACCCAACGCAACATCGGCGTCGCCCTCGGCCACTCGCTCCTGGCCATCAAGAACGTCCGCCTCGGCCTCGCCGGGCTCGACGTGGACCCCGCCGCCCTCGCCCGCGATCTCGACGGAAACTGGGAGGTCCTGGGCGAGGCCATCCAAACGGCGATGCGGGCGGCGTCCCTCGACGGTGTCCCTGGCATGGACAACCCCTACGAACGCCTCAAGGAGCTCACTCGGGGACGCAAGGTCGACGCGGAAGCTCTTCGCGAGTTCGTCCTCTCCCTCGGTCTGCCGGACGACGTCTCCCAACGCCTCGCCGGCCTGACCCCCTCCGCCTACACCGGACTCGCCAGCCAACTCGTCTCCTTCCTTCTGGACTGATGATCGAACCGACCACCAAACGGCTTCGCGTCGAGGTGCTGATCGTCCTCGGGCTGAGTCTGGGCCAGTCCGGGATCTTCGCCTCGTGGAAGCTCGTCGAGCGATACCTGTCCCCGAAACCCATCGGATCGCAAACGGCCACCCTCCGCCCATCGGCCTCCACCGTCGACGTCATGGACCTCGTCTACCAGCTTCTCCGGATCGGCTTCTCCCTCGTCCCCGTGGCCCTCGCCTTCTTCCTCCTCTCTTCCGGTCTGTCACGCGCAAGGGACCGCCTCGGCCTCGTGTGGGGTCGGGCATCCGCCTCCGTTCCCCGCGACCTTCTCAAGGGGGCGGGCTTGGCCGCCCTCATCGGTATCCCCGGGCTGGGCCTGTACGTCGTCGGAAGGGCCCTCGGCCAGAACGTCAAGATCGACACCAGCGGGCTTCCCGAGGAGTGGTGGGCCGCCCTCGTCCTCATCCTCGCGGCCCTCGCGGCCGCCCTCCTCGAGGAGACGGTCGCGGTCGGATACCTCCTCGCCCGCCTCGGCGAGATGCGGTGGCGGGTCCCGGCCGCGATCACGGCATCGGCCCTCCTCCGGGGGTCCTATCACCTCTATCAGGGGTGGCCGATGGCCCTGGGGAACGTCGTCATGGGGATCGTCTTCGCCCTGGCGTACCTCCGGTGGAAACGCCTCGGCCCCCTCATCGCCGCCCACGCCTTCCTCGATCTCGTCTCCTTCGTCGGGCCCGAAATCGTCCCTGCGGAGTGGCTCGAGGCCCTGCACCTCGCGTAAAGGGGTCCTAGCCTCCTAGACTCGGGGCCATGGCCCGCTCCGCCCCCGCCACCGAGGCAGACTCGAGCGAGGGCGTGCCATCCGTTCATATCGTCGACACCCCGACCGAGCGAGCCCATTTCGCCAGCGACCTCATCAAGCTCGCCTTGACGGCCCTCGGCATCGCCACCATCCTCCTCATCGGCGCCTACGCCTCCGGAACGTCCGCCGGGATCACCCAGGACATCCAGGGGTTCTACTCGGTCCTGCGCCGGGTCCTCGTCGCCCCCGTCAACATCCTCGAGGGGGCCGTCACCCTCATCGTCCCGGTCGTCATCATCCTGGCGCTCGCGACCCGGAGGGAACCTCGGCGCATCCTCGAAGCCCTCGGCGCCCTGGGCCTCGGGATCGTCGCGGCGCTTCTCTCCGCCGAGGGCGTCCGCCACTGGGGAGCCCCCGAACTCGTCGACAGCCTGAGCATCACCGCCAACGGCCTGACCGATGTCGTCATGCCCGCCTACCTGGCGGGGGTCGCGGCCATGCTGACGGCGGCGGGGCGCCGACGGGTCTTCCGGCCCATCTCCGTCTCGTGGAACGTCCTTTGGGCCGCCGTCGCCCTCGTGGCGATCAGCGGATTCGCGACCTTCTCGGGCGTCCTCACGACGATCTTCATCGGCCGGGCGGCGGGCCTCGCCGTTCGATACATCTTGGGCTCCCCGACCGACCGGGCCTATGGCGACCACCTCGTCGACGGCATCCGGCGGGCGGGATTCGAACCCCAGCGGATCATCCGGGTCGAGGCTCAGTCCGAGTTCTCCGGCGTGAAGATCGACCCGGCCTGCCTGGCCCTCGCCCGGACCCGTCAGGGACGGGTCTACGAGATGACGTCGGTCGAGGGCCATCATCTCTTCGTCGTGGCCCTCGATGGGGATCAGATCGCTGCGGGCAGCCTGGCGAAGATGTGGCGCGCGATTCGGGTACGGGGGATCGACACGAGGCCGACCCTCGACCTTCGGCATGTCGCCGAATCCACGGCCCTCGTCTCCCACGCGGCCCGCACCGCCGGGGTGAGGACGGCGCGGGTGTTGGGGATGGCGCAGTCCCGGGACACGATGATCCTCGTCTACCAACGACCGGCGGGTTGCCGGGCGTTCGCCGACCTCTCCCCCGAAGAGACGACCGACGCGGTCATCGACGCGATCTGGTCTGAGGTGCTCAAGGCCCATCACGCCGGGATCACCCACCGTGCCCTGACCTCCGACAGCGTGTTGGTCTGCGCCGAGGACGGCGACGAGGTGCCCGTGGCGTGGCTCTCCAGTTGGGAGATGGGCGAGGTCGCCTCCGGAGGTCTGTCGAAGTCGATCGACTCGGTTCAGTTGGTGGCGATGATCGCCGCGAAGGTCGGGGCGACGCGCGCCGTCGAATCCGCCTTCCGCGCCCTTCCCGAGTTCGAAGTCGCGGCCCTCGCCCCCTTCCTTCAGGGGGTCCTGCTCCCCCGATCCACCCGGATCGAGACCGGGGCGCGGGGCTCCGTCCTGAAGGACGTCCGCTCGATCATCCTCGAACGGCTCCCTGACGCCCCTTCCGACACCCATCCCATCATCCGTTTCGGGCTCCGGAAGGTGCTCACCCTCTGGATCGGGATCTTCGTCGCCTACATCGTCCTGACATCCTTCAACTTCCCCGAGGTCACGGCGTCCATTTCCCGGGCCTCCCCTTGGTGGGTCGTCACGGTCTTCGCCCTCATGCTTCTGACGTTCGTCGGGGCGGCGCTGACCCTCATCGCCTTCTCCCCCATCAAGCTGCCCTTCAACCGGGTCCTCCTGGCCCAGGTGGCCGCCGCCTATCACGCCCTCTACATTCCCGCGGGTGTGGGCCCCGCCGTCATCAACCAGTCCCTCCTCGTCAAGCGCAAAGTGCCCCGTCCCCTGGCCGTGGCCACGGTCGCGCTCGTCCAGGTGTCGGGAATCGTCGTGACGGTGGCCGGGCTGCTGACCCTTGGCCTCATCACAGGAAACAAGGGTGCCCTCGAAAGGCTCCCCGGCAAACCCGCCCTCATCGCGGTGGGAATCCTGGCCCTCGTCGTCCTGCTGGCCCTCACCTTCCCCGGTATCAGGCGATGGGCGGCCTCGAAGATGCTTCCGACGCTCCGGCAGACCTGGCCGCGGCTGGTCGAGGTCCTTTCCCAGCCGTGGCGGCTTCTCCTGGGTATCGCCGGCAACCTGATCCTGACGGGTGGCTTGGTCGCGGCGTTCTACGCCTCCCTCCGGGCCTTCGACCAGCAGCCGGCCATCATCGACATCACCATCCTCTTCCTCCTCGGGAACGCGGCGGGAGCGCTTGTCCCAACCCCCGGTGGGCTGGGGGCCATCGAGTTCACTCTCGCGACCACTCTCAAGACCACGGCCGGCGTACCCCTTGCCATCGCCGGTTCGGCCGTCATCCTGTTCCGCGGGATCACCTATTGGGCCCGCATCCCGCTCGGGATCGCGGCGGACCGGTACCTCCGGAAGAAGGGCGAAATCTGACGGACTCGTCTAAGTCTCCTTGAGGAAGGGATTAGTAGGCCCGTGGATATAGACCTGACCATATTCCGCATTCAGTGCTAGGCTGTTAGTTGCTCAACGAACTATTGACCGTCCGTCCGACCAAAGCTGGTTACACGAGGGAGGTCCCATGGCCGCAGTTCGTCCCAGGACCGAGGGCCGTGCCTCGAATGACGATCATGGGGCATCCCTCTTCCGCATCCTCGGCCGCACCTCGCGGGCAATGCGCCTCCACCTCGAGGACACCATCAGCGATGTACCCGGTGGAATAAGCGCGTGGTCGGTACTCCGATACCTTCATCGAACCGGGCCCACCACCCAAGCCGGCATCGCCAAGGGCATCTGCCTCGCAGACTCGACCTTGACCCGCCGGCTCGACTCCATGGAGAACGATGGACTCGTGATCCGCACAGTGGACCCTGAAGACAAACGTCGGACCATCGTTGCGTTGAGCGAACAGGGCGAGGCCCTGCATGATGTCCAGCGTGAACGGGCAGACGCCGTGACTGCGGGCTTCGTCAAGGGGATTGCCCACTCCGATCTCGAGGCCCTCGCTCGAGTCATCGATGGCATTCACGCCAATCTTCTGGCCGATGGTGCGGATCCGACCATTCACGGTCGTGGTCGCAGGGGCCGTTTGAGGGGCAACGGACGCCTCAATCAGGGTCGCGAAGGCTCACGCGACGACACATAGCTTGGCGCCCGACAAGGGTGCCTTGGCCTCACGCGACCGGAGCGGTTGGTCACGATGGGGTTTGGCAGGGCTACATCTGTAGCACCAATCAAAGGAATGTTCTATGAGTAGGAATACTTCACTTGGAGTCATCGGTGGGGCGCTGATCGTTCTTGCGGTCTTCCTCACCGGGACCGGATTCGATTTCGACGCCAACGCGCTCGACAACACCACGCTGCTCGTCCTCTTCTTGGCCGGGCTCTTCGTCGCCCTGTTGTGTGTGCTGGGCAAGCCTGCGCTTGCCGCATACCCAGCTGGGGCTGCAGCCACCATCGGGTTGATCTGGGTCATCGATCTGGTCAAGTCCGACGCCGATTTCACGGTCCGGTTGGTCGTACTGATCATCGGCGTCCTCCTGGCCCTGATGGCGACGATCTCCAACCGGCGGGTTCGCGACTAGCGGACCCCTCACGGCTGACGCGCGTCGACGCGCGAAAGCCATCGAATGCTCGCAAAGAGTCGCACCCACAGATGCGGCCCGCGAACGTCAATACACGTGCATACACGCAAAGGAGCACAGCATGAGCAAGAAAAGCAACACCCGAACACTCGGCATCATCGGTGGCATCCTGATCGCCATCGCAGCACTTCTCACCGGGACCGGACTCGACTTCTCCACCGACGGCCTCGGGCATCCCGAGACCCTGGTCCTGTTCGCCGCCGGCCTCGGAGTCATCTTCTTCCTCTTGGCGGGGAAGATGCCCTGGGCCATCTACAGCACGATCGCCGCGGCCACCATCGGCCTGATCTGGATACTCGCCGTGATCATGGACGGCGCAGATATCAGCGTGAAGTTGGTCATGTTGGTGATCGGCGTCATCCTCGCACTCCTGGCCACGACCTGGAATCGCAGGGGCTAGTCGGAAAGCCGGTTGTCGCTCGCTGAGGCGACGCGACAGAAGTCAAGGAACACGGCGGGCCTCGTCCTCGGACGGGGCCCGCCGTCCTAGTTACCGTCCCGCCAGCGCTGGTAGAAGAGGTTGAGCATCGGGACGAATTCCCCGGTGGCCTTGAAGTTGCCTTCGGACGTGGGGTGGCTGTCGTAGTCGACGGCGTAAGCGGAGGTGTTCTGGCCTTGGTTCGTGACGTACTGGACCTGCCCGTCGAGGAAGCGGTGGTGGTTGCCGTCCGCCGAGCCGAGGTCGTTCTTGTAGGGGTTCCCGCCATTCGAGGTCAAGACGTTGTAGAAGTCGAAGACGGCGACGTTCGAGTGGGGATAGCCGTCCAGCCAGTCTTCGACGAGCCACGTGTTGAGTGCCCGGGCATTCATGGCGGCGCCGGGGTCCGTGTCGTCGGTGATCTGGGGGGGAGCCGTGATGACGACGAAGAGCTTGTCCTGGTGATCGGCGAAGTAGTCGAGCAGGTCCAAGTACAGCGCCTTCGCATTGCCGACGGTCAGGTTGTCGAGGCCGGCACCGTCGAGGGGGTTGCGTCCCGCGGTGGGCGGATCGCCAGGGCTACCGTCGATGTAGGAGTTGGGGAAGCAGGACTTGAACATGACGATCTCGTTCTCCCCGCCCGGGTCGTCGTCGAGGCGGGAGTACCAGGAGTACTGATCGGACTCGGAGTAGACGGCGTCCATGATGGTGTCGCTCGACGGCCCGAGGAACCAGTTCCACCAGTGGCCGATGTCGGTGTTGTCGCCGATGGCGCTTCCGAGTTCGGAGTCCTCCGGACCCCAGCCGTAGTTCGTGTCGCCGACGTAGTAGTTGTTGGCCGCGAGCGCCAGGCCGAGCCCTCCGGTCTCGTCGGCGAGCCAGTTCTCGCCGGTGGAGTGGTGGATGAAGAGGAGCTTGACCGTGTCCTCTGGTGCGGGGACCTCATTGTCGAAGGAGGGGGCCGGGCCCGGTGTGGCCCAGGGCGTCTCGTCGGGCCAGGGGCTCCAGGAGGACCCGTCGGGGGTGGGTGAGGGCGACGAGGGGCCGCACCCTGCCAGGATCAGTGCCGCTGCGGCGATCACGAAGACTCGTTTCATGGGGACCTCCTCCAGTCCTCAGCATATCCATGGACGGCCCATCGGGGGCGGACATTCCCTCTACAACAAGGTCCACCGCGAGTAGGGTGAAGGGGTCGGCAACCTACCGCGGGTTCTCGAATCGGCGGGGAGCACAAACGACGTCGGGGGTCGAGAATGCCCAACCCAGATCGCCCACTCCAGAAGAGTCCACGACGCCCGAAGAGCGCCGAAGCCCCTTTCGTCCACGACGATGTCGAGTGCCGCGTGTTCCGGGCACTCGCGGACAGGGCGTTCTTCGCGAAGGTCTTCGCGGACTCCCAGGGCATCATCCAGTACGTCAACCCGCATTTTGCCGAGATGCTCGGCTACCGTCCCGAGGAACTGGTGGGCCAGCACATCTCCATCGCCCACACGCCCGAGCAGATGAAGGACTCCCAGCGCATCATCGAATCCTCGATCGAAAGAGGGCACTCCGAGCCGGAAGAGAACTGGTATGTCCGCCGCGACGGCACGGAGTTCCCGCTCCTCGTCGGGTGTGTGACCGTCAGGTCGCCTGTGGACGGGGAGCCCTTCACCGCCATGTCCGGCGTGGACATCTCCCCGATCCTTCAGGCGCGTAAGGACTACCAGACCCTCTTCGACGAGATGCTCGACGGCTTCGCCCACCACGAGATCATCTGCGACGACTCCGGCGCACCGATCGACTACCGATACCTTTCCGTCAATTCCGCCTGGGAGGACATGGTCGGCCTGAAGGCGGACGACGTCATCGGCAAGACGGTTCTGGAGGTTCTTCCCGGAGTTGAGAAGGCGTGGATCGATACCTTCGGAGCGGTGGCCATCACCGGCGAACCGAATCGATTCAAGAACTACTCCGCCCCCCTCGACAAGCACTTCGAGGTGACGGCCTACTGCCCCGCACCGGGAGAATTCGCCTGCCTATTCACGGACATCACCGAGCGCGTGAAGGCCGAGCAGGCCTACCGGACCCTCTTCAATGAGATGCTTGATGCCTTCTCCCACTTCGAGGTGATCTTCGACGACTCCGGGAAGGCGGTGGACTACCGGTACCTTGCGGTGAATCCCGCATGGGAGAGGGCCCGGGAGCAGCGCGCCGAGGACGTCGTCGGAAAGACCCTGACGGAGGTTTCCCCCGACTACGATCCGGCATGGATCGAGATGGCCGGAAGGGTCGCCACGACCGGTGAACCCATTCGCACCAACATCCATTACGAAGGCCTGGACAAGTACTTCGAGGCGACGGTGTTCCGTCCGGCACCGGGTGAGTGCGCGGTCATCCTTCTAGACATCACCGACCGCAAGGTTTACGAGGATGCCCTTCGCAAGGGAGAACACGACCTCCAGAGGACGCAACGACTGGCGAACGTGGGCAGTTGGACCTGGGATTTCGCGACAGGCAAGGTCACATGGACCGAGGTGCTCTTCGAGGTCTTCGGCCTGGAGCCCGCACCCACCGCTCCGACGTTTTCGGAGCAGGAGGACCTCGTCACGCCGTCGACATACAAAGCCCTCCGCGAGGCGGTCGCCGGAACCAAGGAGACCGGTATTCCCTACGAGGTCGAGTTGGAGATCCCGAGAGAGGACGGCACGTCCCGTTGGTTGTGGGCCCGAGGGGAACCGGTCACGGACGCAACGGGACAGATCACGGGCCTCTGGGGCGCCGCCCAAGACATCACGGAGCGGAAGATGCAGGAGGCCGACAAACTGCGGCTCGAGGCTCAATT
This sequence comes from Demequinaceae bacterium, assembly GCA_016933155.1. Lineage (GTDB taxonomy): Bacteria > Actinomycetota > Actinomycetes > Actinomycetales > Demequinaceae > JAFGBM01. Next base: position 175,610 of record JAFGBM010000010.1, read on the forward strand.
GTCCAGGGCCCAGAGGCTGGAATCGGTGGGCCGATTCGCCGGAAGCGTGGCGCATGACTTCAACAACATGCTGACGGTCATCCTGGGCCACGTCGAACGGGACCTCCCAAGAATTCAGCATGATAACCCGGTCTATGCCGACCTCATGGAGATCGGCCAAGTCGCCGAGCGATCCGCCGCCTTGACCCGGCAACTGCTGGCCTTCGCCAGCAGTCAACCCGCGTCTCCCCGCGTCATCGACCTCAACAAGACGATTGAAGCGATCCTCGTCATGATGAGACGCCTCATCGGGGAGGAGATCAACCTGACCTGGAACCCAGGGAAGGATCTCTCGCCGGTGAGAATCGATCCCACCCAGGTCGATCAGATCCTGGCCAATCTCTGTGTCAACGCGCGGGACGCGATCGATGATGTGGGAGACATCACCATCGAGACCAAGAACGTCCACTTCAATGCGGAGTTTTGCGCCTGGCACCCGGACTGCCGCGAGGGCGACTACGTCGAACTCTCCGTGACCGACAACGGTTCGGGCATGGATCTCGAAACCCAGGCCCGTCTCTTCGAACCGTTCTTCACCACCAAGGACCAGGGGCAGGGCACCGGGCTCGGGCTCTCCACCCTCTACGGCATCGTCCAACAGAACAACGGCTTCGTCACCGTGACCAGCGAGCCTGGGGTGGGCACGACCTTTCGGATCAACCTCCCCCGACAGGCGGCGGGGTCGGAGTCCTCTCCCGAACCGACCGCTGAGGTCACCGATGAGCCCGGCACGGAGACGGTCCTGCTGGTGGAGGATGAGCCCGCGATCCTCAAGATGGTTTCGATCATGCTGGGGGGCAGGGGCTATACGGTCCTGACGGCGGCGACGCCGAGTGAGGCGATCCGTCTGGCCCAGAATCATTCCGGATCGATCGACCTGCTGTTGACCTACGTCATCATGCCCGAAATGAATGGCGCCGTGCTGGCGGAACGGATTCGATCGCTACAGCCCGATCTCAAGTGCCTGTTCATGTCCGGGTACACGGCCAACGTCCTTGCGCCTTATGGGGTTCTCGACGACGGGGCCCACTTCATCGCGAAGCCCTTCCACCTGAAGGACTTGGCGGCGAAGGTTCGCGAGGTCCTCGACTCCTGATCCCCGCGGGTCGGGCTTGACGAGACCCACCGTTGCTGGAGAAGTGATAGGAGTGTCGGTGGACGTCCGTACGATGCGGGGATGGGTCAACGACCGCTGCTCACGCCTGGCTTATCCGGTGCCGAGTTGCTCCGCTGGTACTGGCTCAAAGACGAATTGGTCGGTCTGGCTCGGCAACTTGGCCTCAGCACGACGGGCGGAAAGGCCGAACTCACGAGCCGGCTGGCCGCCGCCCTCGATGGCGAGCCGGTGGTATCGCCCACGCAACGTCGGACGTCATCGCCATCGCCTCAGCTCTCCGGGCCCCTCGGCCCGGACCCGGTGATCCCCCCGGAACAGCGCTGCAGTCAGGAACTTCGGGCCTTCTTCACCCGACACATCGGTCGGACGTTCCGGTTCGACGCCGCGATGCGTGACTTCATCGCCACCGGCGCAGGGCGGACACTCGCCGACGCCCTGGAGCACTGGCATGCCACACGGTCGTCGCCCCCGCCCCCGATCGGGCCGCAGTTCGAATTCAACCGCTTCCTGCGCGACTGGCACACCGCCAATCCCGGGGGCGGTCGGGCTGAGGCGATCGCCGCATGGCGTACCCACCGATCTCTTCCGATCAATGCCCGCGGCGAAGCCCCGGAGTGACGACACTCTCCGACCCCGTGACCCTCGCCCAAGGCAGGAGTCTGCAAAACTGGGGTTGGCTCCGTACGCTGGGAACTTGAAGAGACATCCACTCCTGCGGAGGTCAATCGTGACGGCAACACCCTGGGTCAAACGAGCGGGCAAGGCCGCCGACGCGGAGGATCTCGCGGCCATCGATCGGTGGTGGCGGGCCAGCAACTACCTCAGCGTCGGCCAGATCTACCTGCTCGACAATCCGCTGCTGCGTCAGCCGTTGACGCGTGACCACGTCAAGCCGCGACTGGTGGGCCACTGGGGCACCACGCCGGGCCTGAACTTCCTGTATGCGCATCTCAACCGGATGATCCGTGAGCGCCGTCAGCCCACGATGTACATCATCGGCCCAGGCCACGGCGGCCCCGCCCTCGTCGCTGGAAGCTTCCTCGACGGCACGTACCCGGCGACGTACCCGGACATCTCCAACGACGAGGCCGGCATCCGGCGCCTGTTCAAGCAGTTCTCGTTCCCCGGAGGAATCCCCTCCCACGTGGCCCCGGAAACCCCCGGCTCGATTCACGAGGGAGGGGAGCTCGGTTACGCGCTGAGCCACGCCTACGGGGCGGCGTTCGACAATCCGGACCTGCTGGTCGCGGCGGTGGTCGGCGACGGGGAGGCCGAGACCGGCCCGCTCGCCACCAGCTGGCACTCGAACAAGTTCATCAATCCCCTGACCGACGGCGTCGTGCTGCCGATCCTGCACCTCAACGGCTACAAGATCGCCAACCCCACGGTGCTGGAGCGCATCAGCGACGAGGAACTCGACTCGCTCATGCGCGGCTACGGCCACAAGCCGCACGTGTTCGTCGCCGGCTTCGACGACGAGAGTCACACAGAGATCCACGGCCGGTTCGCCGCCTTGCTCGACGACGTCATGGACGAGATCGCGGCGATCAAGGCGGAGGCCGCATCAAACCCGCTCATGGACCGGCCGATGTGGCCCATGATCGTGATGCGCACCCCCAAGGGATGGACGTGCCCCGCGGAGATCGACGGCCTTCAGACCGAGGGCTCGTGGCGGGCGCACCAGGTGCCGCTCGCGAGCGCGCGCGACACGGAAGCCCACCTCAAGGTGCTGGAGGGTTGGCTCCGGTCGTACCGCCCCGAGGAACTGTTCGACGACGCCGGGGCCCCGCTCGCGTCGGTGACGAGCCTGGCTCCCGAGGGAGTCTTGCGCATGAGCGCCGCGCCGCAGGCCAACGGCGGCCTCCTGCTCGAGGACCTGCGCCTTCCCGACTTCCGTGACTTCGCGGTCGACGTTCCCGTCCCGGGCTCGGCCGTGGTCGAGGCGACCAGGGTGCTCGGTTCGTGGCTCGCGGCCGTGATGCGGGCGAACCCCGACAGTTTCCGCATCTTCGCCCCCGATGAGCTCGCCTCGAACCGTCTCCAGGCCGTGCTGGACGTCACGGACAAGGTGTGGCAGGCACGCCGCGAGGACGACGGCACGCACACCGGTCCCGAGGGCCGCGTCATCGAGATGCTGTCCGAGCATCAGTGCCAAGGATGGCTCGAGGGCTACCTGCTGACCGGTCGGCACGGCTTATTCACGTCGTACGAGGCCTTCATCCACATCATCGACTCGATGTTCAACCAGCATGCCAAGTGGCTGAAGGTGACGCAGGAGTTGCCGTGGCGTCGACCGATCGCGTCGCTCAACTACCTGCTCTCGAGCCACGTCTGGCGTCAGGACCACAATGGCTTCTCGCATCAGGACCCCGGCTTCATCGACCATGTGGTCAACAAGAAGGCCGAGGTGGTTCGGGTGTATTTACCGCCGGACGCCAACACCCTTCTGAGCACGTTCGACCACAACCTGCGGAGCCGCGACTACGTCAACGTGGTGGTGGCGGGCAAGCAGCCGCAGGCGTCGTGGCTGACGATGGACCAGGCCGTCGACCATTGCACGCGTGGCCTCGGCATCTGGGAGTTTGCCTCGAATGTTCCGTTGGGGGAGGAGCCCGATGTGGTCTTGGCGGCCGCCGGCGACGTGCCGACGCTTGAGGTCCTGGCCGCCATCGACATCATCCGCACGGAGCTTCCGGACGTGAAGGTCCGGATGGTCAACGTGGTGGATCTCATGAAGCTGCAGCCGGAGGAGGAGCATCCGCACGGGATGTCGGACCGTGAATTCGATCAACTCTTCACGACGGACAGGCCGATCATCTTCAACTATCACGGCTACCCGTGGCTCATCCACCGCCTCACCTACCGCCGTAGGGGGCACGCCAACCTGCATGTGCGCGGGTTCAAGGAGGAGGGGACGACCACCACGCCGTTCGACATGGCGATGATGAATGACATCGACCGGTTCCACCTGGTCATGGACGTCATCGATCGGGTGCCGGGTCTGGGCGCTCGTGCGGCGTCGCTGCGCCAGCGCCTGTTCGACAAGCGCCTAGAGGCCCGACGCTACACGCGCGAGTACGGCGCCGACCTGCCCGAGGTCGAGGGCTGGGTGTGGCCCGACGCTCGCGGCCTAGTGACGGACGACGTCGACGCCGTCGCGGCCACCGGCGGAGACAACGTGTAAAAAGCGGGTTGACTGGGGAGGGTGGTGTCCTCAGCACGGGTGCTCCTCGGTACGCCGTACCCCAACTCAGTCCCCGTGGGGCAGGTCAAACTGTCACTACAACCTGCATCACGCCCGGTCACCCTTCCGCTGACTTTGACGTCAAATCACTCCGATGCAACGAAGCGCGCTCCCATGGCTTCCGCGGAATATCCACTTGAGACGCTCCACCATGTCACAGGGCTCAGGAAGGTGGATCCTGCGCCCGTTGAGAACCAAATATCAAGGTGCGCACCGTCTCCGTCGTCGTAGAGCGCGGCAATGTCGTGGCGGCCATCGTTATCGAAGTCACCAGCGATCATGCGGTTGTCTACGTTCTCAAGGGTGTAGCCACCCTCACTGGCCCACCACCCGCTGGAGTCGGTGGGGGTGTAGTAGAACGACGAGCCGCGGGAGAGCCACACGTGGATTCGAGCTTCCCCTCCGTAGTCGTAAAACGTGGCGATATCATCTTGACCATCGGCATTGAAGTCACCTGCGACCATTCGATCAGCCACTTCGCCAAGGTCATACCCGCTCGACGTATTCCACCAACCACCTACGCCCTTGAATTGGAACGACGTACCTTCGTCGGAAAGCCACACGTGGATTCGTGAAGCACCGTCTGCGAATCCTTCGTAATCTCCGTAGTCATAGAACGTGGCGATGTCGTCGAAACCGTCGGCATTGAAATCCCCAGCGACCATGCGGTTGGCCACGTACTCAATGTCGTACCCGCTCGACACGGCCCACCAACCACCTACGCCCGTGAACTGGAACGATGAATCGGTTGTTGATGCAAGCCACACATGGATCTGCGCACCCGACCCTGAGTCATAGAGTGTGGCGATTTCATCCCTACCATCATTGTTGAAGTCACCCGCGACCATACGGCCATCCACATTCGAAAGGTCATAGTCAGGATCACTCCACCAACTACCGTCCCCGGAAGAGATTCCCGATCCCGTCGATAGCCCCACATCAATATGGGTAAAAGACCCATCCGAATACAGGGTCGCCACATCCGTCTTGCGATCACCATCAAAGTCACCGGTAACCGTGCGCCCGTCAACGGATTCGGAGGAGTACCCGTTCTCCACGTACCACCAGCCATCCGCGCGCTGATACTCGAGACCAGGAGGTGTGGCGGACCATCTGTCAATACGTACACCGTCTCCGTCGTCGTAGAAAACGGCGAAGTCATCAGATCCATCAGCATCGAAATCACCGGCGACCATACGGTCATCGACGTTCTCCAGAGCGTAGTCAGGCTCGCTGGCCCACCAACCGTCGGAGCCTGCGTAGTCGAACCTCGAATGACGCGATAGCCACACGTGGGCTCGCACAGGATTGGTTTCGTCGTCGTAGAGCGTGGCGATGTCGTCGAAACCGTCGGCATTGAAATCACCCGTGACTACGCGGTCGGCCATGTACTGAAGGTCGTAGTCGCCCTCACTGGCCCACCAACCATCCACGCCCGTGAATTGAAACGACGTACCGGTTGTCGATGCAAGCCACACGTGGATCCGCGAATCACCGTCTTCGTAGCCTGGGTAGTCTCCGTAGTCATAGAACGTGGCAATATCATCCCGACCATCATTGTTGAAGTCACCCGCGACCATACGGTTGGCTACTTTCTCAACGTCGTACCCGCTCGTAACACCCCACCAACTACCTTTGTAGTCGAACGACAAGCCGTCGGAACTCCACACGTGGATCTGAGCACCCGATCCGTAGTCGTAGAACGTGGCAATGTCATCGACACCATCAGCATTGAAGTCACCCGCGACCATACGTCCATCCACGGCATCAAGGGCATACCCGTTGTCTTCATTCCACCAACTACCAGGCTCATCAAAATAACCACTCTGGAAGGTGAACCCCTCCCCTGTTGACAACCAAACGTCGACATATGCGCCGACATCGCTGTAGCGATAGAACGCGGCAATATCGTCCTTTTGATCACCATTGAAATCACCAGCGACCACACGGTCAGCCACGTTCTCAACGATGTAACCAGGATCGCTCCACCAACTACCAACTCCAGGAGAGAACCCAGACCCTGACGAGAGTCCCACATCAATGTGCGCACCGGACCCATCCGAATACAAGATCGCTACATCCGCATCCCCATCACCATCAAAGTCCCCCTCAACAGTGCGACCCTCCACTCGTTCCTCGAAAGACGCTGGCTCCGGAGTACTGATGAAATCATCCGACAGAGTCACAACCGCATCCGCAGCATCGAACTCGACACCAGTCCCGTTGTGATACCAGCCGTTGATGTGAGCTCCGTTTCCGTCGGCGTAGAACGTTGCGAAGTCGTGGGTTCCGTCGTTGTTGAAGTCGCCAGCGACCATACGGTTATCTACGTTCTCAAGGGCGTAATTGTCACTGGCCCACCAACCTTCGGAACCTTGGTAGGCGAACGACGATCCTGTTGTCGACGCCTGCCAGACGTGTATCCGAGCACCCGCCCCGTAGTCGTAGAACGTGGCGATGTCGTCCCGGCCGTCTTCGTTGAAGTCACCCGCGACCATGCGGTCAGCCACTTGATTGAGGTCGTACCCGCTCGAGGCATACCACCAACTGGTGAGGCTGGGGAACGATGAACCATTTGAGAGCCACACGTGGATCCGTGCACTGCTTCCGTACTTGTAGAACGTGGCAATGTCATCCCGACCATCAGAATTGAAGTCACCTGCGACCATACGATCGGCTACGGAGCCACCAGGATACCCGCTTGAAACAGTCCACCAACTGTTGTCGTAGACGAACGACGAACCATTGGAACTCCACACGTGGATGAATACACCCGCATCTCCGTACTCATAAAACGTGGCAATATCATCCAAATTTTCTGGGTCACCATCGAAGTTGCCGGCGACCATACGGCCATCCACGGAATCGAGATTGTACGTGGGTGCCAGAGTCCCCCAAACCGGATTCTCGTTCTCACCATCCTGAAGGGTGAACCCCGTGCCATCCGCATTCGACAACCAAACATCGAAATGCGAGCCGTTTACACCATCGCTGTAGATCACAGCGATGTCGTCCTTCTCATCGCTGTTGAATCTGCCAGCGACTATCCGATCAGCCACGTTCCCGAGGTCGTAACCATCCTTGCTCCACCACGTATCGCCCTCGAAGAGGAACCCCGTCTCCGTCGAGAGCCCCACATCAATGTGCGCGCCGAACCCATCCGAATACAGGATCGCCACATCCGCATAGCCATTTCCATCGAAGTCACCCTCAACAGTGCGGTCCCCCACTCGTTCCACAAAGGGCGCAGGCTCTGGATTGACAACGTAATCGTCTACAAGGACCACCTGCCCAACCCCAGAATCGAACGAGAAATCAGCTTCGCGTGACAACCAGGTGTCCGCAAAGGCTTCATTGCCGGAGACACTCAGTCCAAGGAGATCGGCCCGCCCGTCGCCATTTACATCATGATCAGGATTGGCATGGATGATGTCCGCAGCCTGCGCATTCGTGGAGTGTGCCGGATCATCTCTGTATGGCTCGTAACTTGGCTGCCACCAGGATGTGCTCTTCGTACCGCCCGCATCGCTGAAGGAGAAATGTATATGCCTCTCATGGAGGCAATCAGTTCCAGGCGCATAGTGCTGAACACACCAACTCTCGTCATACTCGTTCAACTGCTCTGTACCCGCCGTCCAAATTTCGTCATTCCAGATGATCTGGTACACACCAAGACGCCGCAGTCGTTCATGAGTCGCACCTGTTGGACCGGTGTCCAACAACCAGTCGAAGATCTCTGCAACCATTGCACTGTCTTCGGCGGATGAGGCGACGGCTGGCCAGTCCAGGGCAAGCCCTCTCGGGTGGTAGCTGCTTGGTGTGGAGTCTCCCTCGCAGGACCTCCACTTGCTGTTTGCCTCACCTCCATAGGAAGACTGCAAGATGTCTTCGAAAGCATCAATACCTGGCTGAGCGGCGGTCCTACATACACTCGCCGCAGCGGTCGGATACGCATCGACGATGGGGACCCCCACGGCAAGAGCGTGGGGCGCCGCCACAACGCGGAGAACTAGGGCACCGACGAGTGCAAAGAGAGCTGCAAATGCTCCCGCCTGGGTGGATGACCTCCGGCGCCGCACTAATGCGTTCCTGGACATGCGCTCTCCTTCACCTTGAAGCATGATGCCCGAACGCTAGCAGCCGATAGGCAAAGTCTGCATGCCGAACGGAAAAATCGCCAGCAATACTCCGGACAGTCCCGGCCAAACTCCCAGTCCGGGGCCGGAAATCCCTGCCACGAGCCTGCATGGCTTTGCCAGGCTCGACCGCCCTCGCCCGTGCTGTTCCCCCGACTGACCTGCCCCCATGTTTGTTACCTGGGTAACCTGCCCGATTTTCCCAGGACCACCGTTCTGGACTCAGAGTGATCAACTACATTGAGAATCGGCCAACTTCGATGAGAACCTATAAACCCCTACAGATCCGGGGCCATGTCGGTGAAGTGGGCGTAGTCCTTCTTGAAGGCCACGGCGAGGGTGTCGGTCGGGCCGTTGCGGTGCTTGGCGATGATGAAGTCGGCCTCACCGGGTCGGGCGTCGCGGTCGTAGGCGTCCTCGCGGTGGAGGAGGATCACCAGGTCGGCGTCCTGCTCGATCGAGCCGGACTCGCGCATGTCCGACAGCATGGGGCGCTTGTCGCCCCGCTGCTCCGGGCTCCGGTTGAGCTGCGAGATGGCGATGACCGGGACGTCGAGCTCCTTAGCGAGTAGTTTCAACGCCCGGGAGAACTCCGACACCTCCTGCTGGCGTGACTCGACCTTCTTCCCCGACGACATCAACTGAAGGTAGTCGACGACCACGAGCCCCAGGTTCTCCCGCTGGGAGAGCCGCCGGCACTTCGCCCGGATCTCCATGAGTGACATGTTCGGCGAATCGTCGATGAACAGGGGTGCCTTGGAGACCCTGGCTGCCGTCCGGGCCAGCCGCTCCCAGTCGTTCGGCCCCATCGGGCCCTTCATCAGCCGGGTGAGCTTCACTCCGGACTCCGCCGACAGCAGTCGCTTGGTGATCTCCTCCCGGCTCATCTCGAGGGAAAAGACCACGGACGTGATCCCCGTCCCGATCGCCGCCGCCCGACAGATGTCCAATCCCAGCGTCGACTTCCCCATCGAGGGTCGCGCCGCGATGACGATCATGTGCCCCTTCTGGAGGCCCCCCGTCATCTCGTCCAGGTCCCGGAACCCCGTCGGCACGCCGAGTAGCTTCCCGTCGTGACTGGACGCGGCCTCGACCTCCCCCAAGGTCCTCTCCATGACGTCGCCGATGGGGAGGTAGTCCTCCGCGTTCTTCCGCTCCGTGACCGCGAAAACCTCGGCCTGCGCCGAATCGACGATGTCGTCGACGTCGCCATCGGCGGAATACCCCATGTTCGCGATCCGGGTGCCGGCCTCCACCAACCGTCGAAGGATCGCCTGCTCCCGCACCAAGCGGGCATAGAACCCCGCCGAAGCCGCGGACGGCACGGCGGCGATGAGGGTGTGAAGGTATTCAGCCCCCCCGACCCGACCGAGGGCACCCTGCGCCTGAAGTTCGGCCGCGACGGTGATGGCGTCGACCGGGTTGCCCGACCGGAAGAGCTCGCCCGCCGCCTCATAGATCAACTCGTGGGCGGGTTTGTAGAAGTCGTGGCCCCGGAGCACCTCGACGACATCCACCATGGCGTCCTTGGACAGCATGATCGCGCCCAGGACGCTCTGCTCGGCCTCGAGGTTCTGCGGGGGTCGTCGATCGAAGCCGCTCACCACGGCCGTGAACTCCTCGACGGTCACCGTCTCTCCTCCAATATTCCAGGCGCAAGCCACGCCACTCCTACCGCTCCCTGCCAGGATCCCTCCACCGTCCGACATGCCAACGGCCCGGCATTCGACGACGATGTCTGACAGGCGACGCTAGCCCGGTCGAGGGTCGAGCGCAAACACCCACCCGGGAGACGGTGTGGATGGTTGGGCCAGTTCCGTGGACCGCCTGTGGGTAACCCCCCAAGGCTTCGCCCCAGCCTGTGGATACAGGTGTGAATCTCGGGGTTGCCACCCCCCCGATCAGCCATATACCAGGGAAAACACCGCCGACACCCCTGGGGACAGCCCCTGGGGAAATACCCCCGGCGTGTCGCCCCGGCGTGTCGCAGATCACACCCGATCTCCGGGGTCGGATCCCGCGAATCCCCCGCCTATTCGGCCGAAATCACCGTCACGGTCACGGTCGCACTGACCCCGTCGTGCAGGCCGACCTCGACCTCATGGTCACCCAGGTCCTTGATGGGGCGGGCCAGGTGGATGCGACGCTTGTCCACAACGGCCCGGTCCCCGATCGCCTTGGCGATGTCGGCCGTCGTCACGGCGCCGAAGAGACGCCCCGATTCCCCGGCCTTTGCGACGACGATGACGGGGGCCGACTGGAGCGCATCCCGGGCGGCCTGAGCCTCCTCGACGCTCTCGAGCGCCTTGGCGCGTCGGGCCTTCCTCATCGCCTCGATCTGCTTCTCCGCGCCGCCGGACCACGCCGTCGCCAGCTTCCGCGGCATGAGGAAGTTCCGGGCGTACCCGTCCTTCACCTCGACCACGTCGCCCGCGACGCCCAGCCCGGACACCTCATGCGTCAGGATCACCTTTGCCATGATTCCCCCTACCGGCCGGAACCGGCGTAGGGGAGCAGGGCCATCTCCCGCGCGACCTTGACGGCGCGGGCGATCTGACGCTGCTCCTGGACGGTCACACCCGTGACCCGGCGGGAACGGATCTTCCCCCGGTCCGAGATGAACTTCCGGAGCAGCGCGGTGTCCTTGTAGTCGATGACGACGTTCTTGGCCCCCAGAAGCGGGTTGATCTTCTTCCGCGGCTTGCGGGCGTCCTTCTTGTCGTTCCTGTCTCTGTCTCTGTCTCTATCTCCCACGATCTCTCTCCTCTTACTCAGACGTATGTGTTAGAACGGCGGTTCGTCGCTCATGGGGGCCGTGGCCCACGGGTCGTTGTCCGATCCGCCCGCGGGGGCGCCGCCCCCACCGCCGGACCGCGAAGTCTTCGTAACCTTGGCCGTGGCATACCGGAGCGAGGGCCCGATCTCGTCGACCTGGATCTCGTTGACCGTCCGCTTCTCTCCGTTGGACTCCCACGAGCGCGCCACGAGCCGCCCGACGACGACGACCCGCATGCCCTTCGTCAGCGACTCGGCCACGTTCTCCGCCGCCTCGCGCCAGAGCGAGCAACGGAGGAACAGGGCCTCCCCGTCCTTCCATTCGTTCGTGTTGCGGTCGAAGGATCGCGGGGTCGAGGCGACGGTGAAGTTCACGACCGCCGCCCCGGACTGGATGAACTTGAGTTCCGGATCGCCGGTGAGGTTCCCGACGATGGTGATCTGGGTGTCCCCTGCCATCATTCCCTCCTAGTCGGCGTCGAGCCGAAGAAGCTTGGTTCTGAGGATGGACTCGTTGAGGCCGAGCTGCCGGTCGAGTTCCTTGGCCGTGGTGGTTTCCGCGGTGAAGTTGACGACGGCGTAGATCCCGTCGGTGCGCTTCTTGATCGGATAGGCGAGGCGACGGCGGCCCCAGATGTCGACCTTATCGACGGTGCCCTTCTCGTTCTTGACCACGGCGAGGTATTGATCGAGCGACGGGCCGACCGTCTTCTCGTCAACCTCCGGGTCGAGGATGATCATCATTTCGTACGGACGCAACTGCAACCCACCTCCTCTGGACTATGGCGGCCGCGGTCTTTCCGCGGCAGGAGGGTCATATGTACTGGTGGCGCCCCATCGTGAGGCACGCGCACAAGGGTACAGCCCCGCGCCCCTCCTGGAAAACCCTTGCCGCCGTTTACGGGCTGGCGACCGGGGTGACGACGGGCGACGGGGTGACGACGGGCGACGGGCTGGGGCTCGGGCTCGGGCTCGGGCTGGGGCTCGGGCTCGGGCTGGGGCTCGGGCTCGGGCTGGGCGACGGGCTGGGGATGATCGCCTCGCCGATGTAGCTCCTCGAGGGGAACTGCTCGACCGGGAGGCCCGCGAGGGCGGACTCCATCATGGTGGTCCACACCCGGACGGGAATGGAGCCGCCGGTGATCTGCCTGAATCCCCCGAAGGGGGTGATCTCCTCGACCGATCCGTCCTCACCCACCTGGTACAGGGCGACGACCCCGACGATCTGGGGTGTGTACCCGATGAACCAGGCGGACTTGTTGTCCGTCGACGTCCCCGTCTTCCCGGCGATCGGGCGCCCCAGGTTGTTGGCGTACTTCCCGGACCCGTAGGCGACGACCTTGGTCAGAGCGAAATCCACCTCGGCGATGACCGAGGGATTGAAGGCGAACCTGCTGTCGACGACGTGGGAGAAGGCGACCGTGCCATCCGGTCCGAGGACCTCGGACACGAGGAACGGCTCGTGATAGACGCCCCCGGACGCGAACGTCGCATACGCTGCGGCCATGTCGATGGGATGGGGCGAGGCCGTGCCCAAGACGTTCGCGGGATTGCTCTCGAGTCCGGCCGTGTCCTCTGGGAGCCCTGCCCTCTTCGCCACGTCGACGACGTTCACCGGCCCGACATCCCGCGCCACCTGGACGTAGACCGTGTTGACCGAGTTCGCGGTCGCCTCGATGAGGTCGATCTGGCCGAAACTCTGGTTCGCGAAGTTCCTGACCGGTCGGGTGAACCCCTCGATCTCCTGGGGCGAGTCTCCGTTGTACTCCGACTCCAGAGCCATCCCCGCCTCGAGGGCCGCCACGAGGGCGAAGGGCTTGAACGTCGAGCCCGCCTGGGCGATGTCCTGGGTGACGGCGTTCCGCTGCCGGACGAGATAGTCGGCCCCCCCATACATGGAGGTGATCGCACCGGTGGCGGGGTTGACGGTCACGACCGCGACCTGCAGGTTGGGGCTGTGGTCCGTGGCCATCGAAGCGACGGCCCGTTCGGCCGCGTCCTGGGTGGGGGCGTCGATGGTTGTGACGATCGAGTAGCCGCCCGTCTCGATGGCTTCCTCGGTGAGGCCGAACTCCTCGATGACCTCGTCCATGGCGGCCCGGAGGATGTATCCGTCCGTCCCCGCGAAGACGTCGTCGTTCTTGTACTCGATGGGCTCCGGGAAGTCGAGCCTGAGGCGGTCGGCGGCGTCGAGATACCCGAGGGAAACCATCCCGTCGAGCACGTAGTTCCAGCGGAACTCTGCCTGATCGTGATTATTGCGGGGATCCCAGGCGCTCGGGGCGGGCAGAATCCCCGCGAGCAGGGCCGCCTCCGAGACCGTGAGTTCGGAGGCCTCCTTGCCGTAGTACTCGCGTGCGGCCGCCTGGATCCCGTATGCGCCCCGCCCGAAGTAGACGGTGTTGAGGTAGTTCTCGAGGATCTCGTCCTTGTCCTGCTCCTTGTCGATCTTGAGGGCAAGCAAGGCCTCGTTCCATTTGCCGATGAGGTCGGTCGTGGTCTCGCCCACGTAGTACCTCTCGACGTACTGCTGGGTGATGGTCGAGCCCCCCTGCTTATGCCCCGTGAAGACGGTCTTGATCATCGCCCGCACCATTCCGGCGAAGTCCACTCCGGGGTTGGTGTAGAAGGTCCGATCCTCGGCCGCGACCAACGCCTGCCCCACCCAGGGATCGAGGGTTTCGATGTCGACAATCTCCCTGTTCGCCACCCCCAGTCGACCGATGACGGTCACTCCGTCGGAGTAGTAGAAGGTCGAGGATTGCGCCTGGGCGAAGTCGTCGGGCGCGGGAATCTCCAGACGCGAGTAGACGATGATCGAACCCAGGAAACCAATGGTCGTCAGGGTGAGGATGACGAGGGTCCCCCAGAAGCCGATCCTCCTGAGCCACCTCACCCAGGTCGGCCGAGGGGGCTTGGGCGGCTTCCCGACCTTGGTCTGCCGGGTGACCGACGTTCGGGTGGCCGACGTTCGTGTGGACGATGCGCCGGTCGCCGTCGGACGTGTGGACGATGGGCCTGGACCCGTCTGACCCGTGCCGGCCTGGCCCGTACGCTTCGGCGGAATCGATGCCGGGCGTCGATTGCTCACCGGGTGATCCTTGCTGAACCGGTTGTCACCCGATGCCGTGCCCCCCGACTTCCCGGGCGGTCGTTTGTCGTCCACGTCTGGAGTCTAAGCCGTGGCTTGTCTCCCCGCCCCCTGGCGCGCTTCGGGTCGCTCCCGGGATCCCGAATTGACACTCGCGATGTATCGCGCCGATACAACGTTATGCTACCGTGACCTTTCGTGACACGTAGGTGTCGCCTTGGACACGGGTGAAGGGAGGCGAGATGCCCCATTCGGACGTCCTGACGTTCGCGATTCTAGGCATCCTCGAACGCTCCCCTCTTCACGGGTATCAGATCCGCAAGCGCCTGGGAACGGAACTGGGTCCCTTCAGGGCCCTGAGCTACGGCTCGCTATACCCGGCGCTCAAACGCATGATGACTGCGGGGCTGATCGGCATGGATGCCGACGACCTCAAGGTCAAGGGATCCCGTCGATCCAAGATCGCATACCGCCTGACCGATACCGGGCGGAACCGACTCGAGCAGGAGTTGGCCAACGCCGGAGCTTCGTCCTGGGAGGATGGCACGTTCGACGTGCGCTTCTCGATGTTCGACAGGACGGACCCGGAGACACGCCTTCGCATCCTCGAGGGACGTCGGACCCGACTCGCCGAACGACTGGAGGAGGCGGGAGCCGCCCTCCGTCGCGTCCGCGACCGGCACGACGCCTACACGGCAGAGCTTCAACGTCACGGCCTGGAAACCGTTGAGCGTGAGGTCGAATGGCTGGACCGATTGATTGAGGAAGAACGATCCGCCCTTGGCGGGACGGAAACGAATTCCGCCTAGGCGGACGACCAAGTAAGGGGAAAGCAATGGCAAAGTTGCGCGTGGCCATCGTGGGCGTCGGCAACTGTGCGACGTCGCTCATTCAGGGCGTCGAGTACTACAAGGACGCAAAACCGGACGACAAGGTGCCGGGCCTGATGCACGTCCAATTCGGCGACTACCACATCAGCGACATCGAGTTCGTGGCGGCCTTCGACGTGGACAAGAAGAAGGTCGGGCTCGAGTTGGTGGAGGCGACCAAGGCGTCGGAGAACAACACCATCAAGATCTGTGACGTGCCGAAGACGAACATCACCGTTCAGCGCGGACACACGCTCGACGGCCTCGGGAAGTACTACCTCGAGACCATCGACGAGTCCGATCACGCTCCCGTCGACATCGTCCAGGTCCTCAAGGACACCGAGGCCGACGTCCTCGTCTCCTACCTTCCGGTGGGTTCCGAGGAAGCGGACAAGTTCTACGCCCAGTGCGCGATCGACGCCAAGGTGGCGTTCGTGAACGCCCTCCCGGTGTTCATCGCCTCTGACCCCGTGTGGGCGAAGAAGTTCGAGGACGCGGGCGTGCCGGTTTTAGGCGACGACATCAAGTCCCAGGTGGGGGCGACCATCACGCACCGCGTACTGGCCCGTCTCTTCGAGGACCGCGGAGTCATCCTGGACCGCACCTATCAGTTGAACGTCGGCGGGAACATGGACTTCAAGAACATGCTTGAGCGGGAACGCCTCGAGTCGAAGAAGATCTCGAAGACCCAGTCCGTGACGTCCAACCTGACCGACGGCCCGCTCGCCGGGAAGAAGTCCGACCGGAACGTCCACATCGGCCCGTCCGACTACGTGGCCTGGCTCGACGACCGCAAGTGGGCCTACGTGCGCCTCGAAGGTCGGGCGTTCGGCGAGGTGCCCCTCAACCTGGAGTACAAGCTCGAGGTGTGGGACTCCCCGAACTCGGCCGGTATCATCATCGACGCGATCCGGGCGGCGAAGATCGCCAAGGACCGCGGCGTCGGCGGGGCCATCACGTCGGCCTCGACGTACTTCATGAAGTCGCCGCCGATCCAGACGGAGGACACCAAGGGCCGAGCCCTGATGGAAGCCTTCATCAGGGGCGAGATCGAGCGCTAGCCGCTCACGCTTCAAGCGAAGGAGGCCGGGTCCTGAAAGGGGCCCGGCCTTCGCTTCGATTTAGACGGTGTGGGGCGTGGCGGCCAGCACGACGCCCAGGGCCATCATCATGACGCCTCCGGTTGCCCGCATCCCGGAAAGCCTCCCGGGTGAGCCGCCGAACCAGTGGCGCACCCCGGAGGCGAGGATCGCGTAGGTGCCATCGCTGACGATCGCCACCGCGGCGAAGACCAGCCCGAGGATCAGCATCTGCACCCACACAGCCCCTCGGGACGCATCCGAGAAGGCCGGGAGCACGGCCGTGAGGAACACGATCGACTTTGGATTGAGGATCCCCACGGTGAAGGCCTCCCGGAAGAGGCTCCCGAAGCCTCCGCCCAACCGACTCTGCTCGGCCCCGGCGCCCTCGCCGGGCATGCCCTCCCGCCGACGCCGGATCGCCTGGATCCCCAGCCAAGCGAGGTAGGCGCCCCCGGCCACCTTGAGCACCAGGAAGGCCTCGGAAGAGGCCGCGATCACGGCCCCCACCCCGAACGCGACCAGGATCACGTGGGCGAATACCCCGGCGGTATTGCCCAGAACCGTGACGAGCGCGGGGCCGCGGCCCAACTGGATAGCCCGCCCGACGATGAACAGCACGCTCGGCCCAGGGACGGCGATGATGACGAAGGACAGCGCCGCGAACGTCCCAAGCGACGGCAGGCTGACCATACCGGACTGCCCCTCCTCAGGAGAACATGGCCTCGTGACTCCCCACGATGACGCAGGAGACCATAGCGCTGAAGGGCCAACTCCCGCCGCTCGGAATGTTGAGGGGGATGAGAACCGTCGATGTGCCCGCTGCCATGTCGTCAACGCTCAGAAAGGGGGCGTCACCGGCATCGCCGGAGAACCCCCACCCCACATACACCCGGCTTCCCACCACCGTCATGGGATATGGCCCCCACATGTTGTCTCCATATGCCGACGCTGGAATCCTTGTCGCGACCCCCTCCCGGATGACCGTGAGTTCAATTCTCTGGTTTCCTCCCACCCCATCGAGAAGGACTGAACCGAGCGCAACCACGGCACCGTCTGCGACGACCGCCGGACCGAACCAGCGATCGGAAACCACGATTTCCTCGATGACCTCATACCCCCCGCCCCCCTCGATCGAAATGCTGATGAAGGTCGCGCCTTGGCTGGTTCCTTCGCCACCCGACTCCGGGTACACGGCCTCCTGGCACACAACGAGAAGGTGGCCGTCATCAACCCAGCCGGCTCCCTCACAGAACCTCCGATCGGCAAGGAACCCGAGGGATACCTCCCGGCGTTCGTCGTCGATGAGACTCATGACGTTGAGCATCTCCCCTGACCCGAAGCTCTGGTCAAGCGGGATCCACCACAGACCACCGGGACTCCACAGTCGTCCAAGTTCCGGCAACGTACCGACCAACGCGAAATCGCGATCACGGAGTTGAACAGTGCTTTCGCCGGCGACAGAGTCGTACCCCCTTGTCACATACTGCCCATGTGCATTGACTCCGAGGAGATACTCCCAATCGATGCCACCAGTGTCGACGATCGACATCCGGCCGGAATCAAGATCAAGGAATCCCCACTCTGTTGTCCCCTGATCGTCCCTCCGAACCATGAGGGCCGGGGACTCCCCTCCCTCCCACCCCAGGACCTGCCACCCGGAATCGGGATCAAGTTCGAGGACCTGATACCTCTGGCCTTCCGGTGACACGAGGTAAAGCACGTAGTGCTCCGCAGGTACATCGGATGCTGAGGGCGCATAGCCCGCCAGGACCCAGCCGTCACCCGCCTCGTCCCATATCCCCTCTGGGAGGGGAAGGGCCTCGAGAAGGGAAGGGGCGACCGTCACCTCCCCTGGGGTCGAGACACCGATGACAGTGAACTCTGGCGACGGTGTCAGGACGCTCGGCGACATGGAGGCCTTGGGGCTCGACGACGGACTCTCCGACGCTGTCACACCCGCACCTCCGCAGGCCGACAGGGTCTCAGCTATCAATACAGCCACTACAACGACCCCAATGGCCCTCGTCACCTTTGCCTCCTCCCCACTGCCCATCTGATCTCCCCTCAGCCATAACCCACGGCACACATTCCATCCCCCATGACACATCACCGTCGAGCGGCCCCTCTGTGTGGCTTCTCAACTAGAGAAATCGTAGACCCACAGGGAGTCTCGCTCCACGAAGCGTAGCCCTCCCGAAGAGTTCGCCAGTTGGGCTCCTCGCCCTCTGCGTCGAAATGCACGCTAGCGCAAACGCCTTCATCGCGCCCGAACACAGCCGAGACGGCCAGCTGCGCTATTCGTCGAGCGAGTCACGGGACAAAACGGTTGGGTTGTCCGGGTCTACTCAGCGACGACCCACGACATCAGGCTTTGGAACGACCCCGCTCCGTTTGGCAGGTCGGGGACTAGCCACACCCCTTTCCCCGTATCAAGGTCGTATCGCATAGGGTCAATCGACGACGCCTCCTGGTCACTCTCAGCTGCCGTCACGTACACGCCACCTGCGCGTACCTGACGTGACCCCCATGACCCTTGCTTGGCATGTCCATGCCGCAACGTCCTCGACTGTCGCCATCCTGGCCTCCTCGTCAAGTCTCAGCGGAATTGCTCTGCCACAACCTCCGATCCCAAACGTGACACTAGAATTCTCGTCATCCTGCAGGGGGCGGAAAACGCGTTGACAAGTCCTTCACCCTGTCGCCCTTCGACCTCTGCGGACACCCAACGATTGCGCCTCGTCACGCGTCGATTGTGCATCCCCTCAAAGATGTGGAGTCGATATGAAAACCACCCGAATCACCTCGTGCATCACCCTCGTCCTCCTCACGGGAACGACCTCGGCCTGCTCCGCCTCGGATTCGGGCGCTCCTGCCGGGCATCCCCTCACCATCGCGGAACTCATGGGCCAGGACTGGAACTTCTCCTCCGACGATTTCCGCGACAATGATCGGCGCATCCAGGAACTGATCGCCGACTGCATGAGTGAACAGGGCTGGGAGTACATTCCCGCCATCCCCCCGAGCGACTACTACGAGCCCCAAGCGGAGGACGAGTTCGAACGCCGTCAACGGGAGGGGTACGGGATCGCCTACTGGACCCTCAACCGCAATGACGACATCCCCTGGATTGACCCGAACGGGGGCTGGACCGACCCCAACGCCGCCTACGTCATGTCTTTGACAGAGTCCGAACTGGAGGCCTACAACTACGCGCTGTACGGCGATGGCTGGCTCTTCTACGACGACGTGACCACGCTCATCGAACCCGACGTGATCGACCCCGACGTCATCATCGACCCCATCATCGGGCCCGTCGAGCCGACGGAACCCGGAGAGATAAACAGCGGATGCTACGGACAGGCAACCGACGAGGTCTACTCGGATCCCTACTCCGACAATGAGGAGTACTGGGAAGCCATGGACCGCTTCTACACCGATTTGGAGCAGCGGGTCTCTGCCGATCCCCGATTCACCAAGCTTGAAGCGGACTGGTCCTCATGCATGAAAGACGCGGGTCTCGACTACGCGGCCCCCGAGGATGTGTGGGGAGGCCTCTACAACGAGTTCCTGACCCGGCACGACGACATTGTCGGCGATACGTTCAACCGCGACCCCTTCGAGGGATGGACCCAAGACCAGATCGACGACTTCTACGCCACCGCGACTCAGGAGCAGATCGACGCCCTGTATGAGAACCTCTACGCCCTGACCGATGACCAGCGGGCCGCCCTCGAAATCCTGCTCGCCGATGAGATCGAGGTCGCCGTTGCCGAATACGGGTGCACGAAGACCTACAACGAGGACTACCAGGACATCTACTCCGCGATCGAAGAGGCCTATGCCCTTGAGCACCAGGCCGAGATCGAGGCGCTGATGGCGTCGTTCGGGTAATCCCCGTGCTCCCGAGGAACCGTACCGTCTCAAGCGCGCTGGGGTTGGTGGTCGTCGCCGGGGCGGTCGGCTGGATCGCAGGATCCCAGATCGTCTCCCCCGCGGAAGCCGCCTCCCGAGCAGACGCTCCTAAGCCGTCCCTCATCACCGTGGCCGTCGAGGAGAGGGTGCTGTCGGCGGACATCATCGCCCGCGGGTCCATCGGATTCGATGACCCCATCACGCTCTCGTTGGGTGGCTCCACGGGTGACCCGGAGGCCAAGCCGATTGTCACGTTCATAGCCCCCGAGGGAACGGAATTGAAGGAGGGCTCCGTCGCCGTCGAGATAGCCGGACGTCCCGTCATCCTCCTGGTCGGCGAGATCGATGTCTACCGCGACATGCGACCTGGGTCGGAAGGCCTCGACGTGGAGCAGTTGGAACAGGCATTGGTGCGATTGGGGTTTCTTGCGAAGGCGGACTCCACATGGGACAACGCCACCGGGGCCGCCATCCAGGCCATGTACGCCGCGGTCGGCTATGAAGCGAACACCACCACGGATTCCGAACTCGCATCCCTCAAGGCCGCCCGCGAGTACGTTCGCTCCGCCAGCCAGGCGCTCTCCGATGCCGAGAAGGCGATAGCGGCCGCAGGGGATGTGTCCGCCTCCGCCCTCCTCGCAGCCCAAGCGGCCGTTGCGGGAGCCCAGGACGCCGTGGCGCTCGCACAGGCTCAGCGAACCGCGGCCATCGCCGCGGCGAACGGGGCCCTGGATGAGGCGAACGCCGCCCTCTCAAGTGCCGAGTCTGCGGTGACGCTGGCTGAATCCCGTTTGGCTGAAGCGGAAGCGGGAATCCACCCCGATACCGGGCTTCCCCCCACCCCGTCCGAACTCGCCCAACTCGAAAGCGATGTCGCGGTGGCCGAGGTCGCGCTCGTCGCGGCTCACACCCAAGTCACGATCGCCACGAACGCGGTCACCACGACCACCATCGAGCACGACTCCTACGTCGCCTCGGCTCAACGCACCCTGGGTATCGCCCAGGCTCAGTTGACCGAACTCCAGACCCCTGGAGACCTCACGGCCCTCTACCGGGCCAGGGATGCCGCCCGCCGGGATCTCCAATCGGCGAACGAGGAACTCATCAAAATCGAGGCACGGATCGGAACCTGGCTTCCGTCCGGGGAGATCATCTTCCTTCCGAGTATGCCCGTCCAGGTGGTGGACGTGATCGCCAAGCGAGGTGACATCCTCTCTGGCCCCTTCATTACCGTCTCCGGTGCCGACATCGCCATGATCGTCAGCCTTCAGGAATCCGATGCCAGACACCTCACCGTCGGAGACCAGGTCATCATCGACGAGCCCGAACTCCTTGCCGAACCCGTCGATGCCCGCATCGCCGAGATCCCGGAAGCCAGCCCGAGCGGCCGGGTGCAAATGAAGGTCGAACTCGAAACACTGCCACCCGAGATCATCGGGGCAAACGTCCGGGTCAGGATCCCCATCGAGTCGACCTCGGGAGCGGTCCTGGTGGTCCCCGCCGCCGCCCTCTCGGCGATCGCCAATGGGGATACCCGGGTCGAGGTCGAGGATCCCAGCCATCCCGGTGACACTAGGTTCGTCACCGTCATCACGGGACTTGCGGCCGACGGGGTCGTCGAGGTGCACCCCGTGGACGGGTCTCTCGTCCAGGGGGATCGAGTCGTCGTCGGATACGCGGACATCGGCCCCGACGTGAAGCCTTCCCCGACGGTCGGCTAGGGCGCGGTCATGGCCGGGACTACCCTCCTACAAGCGACCGGGCTTCGACCCGCACCCCTGAGCCCGGTCCTCCACCTTTCCGGTATCGGCCGAACCTTTCTGTCCGGAGACACCGAGGTCCCGGCCCTGACGGACATCGACCTGACTGTCACCAGGGGCGAGTATGTCTCGGTCGTGGGGCCCTCGGGTAGCGGGAAGTCGACGCTTCTTCACATCCTCGGCCTTCTCGATCGTCCCACGACCGGCTCCTACCTGTTCGAGGGGAACGAGGTGGCCGACCTCGACGAGGCCTCTCGCACCGCCATCCGCGGCCGCCGCATCGGATTCGTGTTTCAGTCCTTCCATCTTCTTTCGCATCGAACGGTGCTTGAGAACGTGACGATGGCCATGCTGTACACGGAGGTCAAACGCGACGTCCGAGTCGAGAGGGCACGGGCGGCTCTCGACGCCGTCGGGTTGACCCACCGAATCGAGTTCCCCGCGTCCCGGCTGTCCGGTGGCGAGCGGCAGAGGGTGGCGATCGCCCGGGCGATCGTCAGCGGACCCTCGCTTGTGCTCGCAGACGAGCCGACCGGAAACCTCGACTCCGTGACCTCGGAATCGATCCTCGGGATATTCGATAGCCTGCGGCGTTCCGGCCAGACGATCGTCATGATCACTCATGATGCGTCGATCGCCGCGCATGCCGACCGACGAGTGAGCCTTAAGGACGGCAGGCTCCAACTTGAGGCCGCCCGATGAAACCGACCTCGATGCAGTGGCGAGACCTCGTCTCCGAGTCCGTCGCCGGCTTGGCCTCTCGTCCACTCCGAACCCTGCTCACCGTTCTCGGCACGGTCCTCGGCATCGCCGCGCTCGTCTCGACGGTCGGCATCGCCCAGACCGCCGGCAACCGCATCATCGGCACGTTTGATGCGCTTCAGGCGACCTCCGTCGTCGTCACCAACGAGTCCAGCTGGTCCGGCGACGCCGCCGTCGCTTTCCCCTCGGACTCCGAAGACCGTCTGATCCGATTGAACGGTGTCGAGGCGGTCGGAACCCTCGGGTCCGTCAACGTCGGATCCGACCTGGTATCCGCGGTCAAGCTCGACGACCCCCTCGGGAGGTACGAGTTTCAGATCTCCGTCCTTGCCGCCTCCCCCGGCCTTCTCGACGCCGTCAAGGGCGAACTCCGCATGGGTCGATGGTTCGACGTCGGCCACGAGGAGCGAGCCGACGATGTCGTCATCCTGGGCCCGGGAGCGGCAAGCCAGCTCAACATCTTCCGGGTCGACCAACAGCCCGTGGTCTTCATAGGCGACAAGCCTTTCGTCGTCATGGGCATCATCCGTGATGTTGATCGTCAACCTCAGTTGTTGGATGCCGTCATCATGCCCGAGGCGACCGCGCGGAAGCACTACGGCTATGCGGGTGCGACCACCGTCCAGATCGACGTCTCCCTCGGGGCGGGGGATCTCATCGCCGAACAGGCCCCCGTCGCCCTCAATCCCAACGATCCGACGGTGTATCGCGTTCAGAAACCGCCGTCGGTGGATTCACTCCGCAACCGAGTCGAGGGGGAGATCAACTCGCTGTTCATCATCCTTGGAGGGGTGTCGCTTCTCGTCGGCGCAATCGGGATCGCAAACGTCACACTCGTCAGCGTCCTTGAACGGGTGGGGGAGATTGGGCTGAGGCGGGCCTTCGGGGCGCGCCGACGCCACATCGCCGGGCAGTTCCTGTTGGAGTCGACGACGATGGGCATCATCGGGGGGATCATCGGGGCGACGATCGGGATTCTCGTCGTCGTGGGGCTGTCGGCGATCCGGCAGTGGACTCCGGTCCTGGCGCCATGGATCCCGTTCGGTGCTCCTCTCCTGGGCGCCGTGACGGGGCTGCTGGCCGGAGTCTTCCCCTCCCTGCGTGCGGCGTCGCTTGAGCCGGTCGAAGCCCTGAGGTCGGGCACCTAGGGCTCCTTGCGCCCTGTGCAGAACTGCACACCAAGCATTCGCGGAGTACGCGTACCATCGGAACTGTCAGGAGGAGGCCCTATGACCCGGTGCGACAGTTGCGGGATGCCACTTCACGACGACACCTGCGGCACCGAGGCCGATGGCTCTCCCAGTGCCACCTACTGCAAGACCTGCTACGTCAAGGGCGCCTTCACCCTGCCGGACGGCCCGATAGAGACCGTGATGGCGAAGGCTATCGACGCGATCGTCGCCCAGGGAGTCCCTCCCCTGGCCGCGAAGAAGCTCACCGAGAACATCGCGACGCTACCCCGCTGGAAGTAGCGCCTCCAGGATCACAGTCCTCCCCGGAGCAGGTGCAGGACCTCGACGGCGTCATTGAAGAGCGGGCGCATGAGGGGCATCTTCCCCAGCCACAGCATCCGGTCGAGGGCCGGGAGCGATCGGGCGAGAACCTCGCGGGTCATAGCCTGGCCCTCGCTCTTGTCGTGAACCCAAGCGAGCGTGATGCCCGTGTGCATGAGCCACAACGCGTGCGGCAGGTCGGGGAGCAGGCGCATGTCGGTCGTGATGTTGGAGCCGTCCACGACCTCCTGGTAGAGCCCGATGGTCGTGTCCCGGACGGGGGCGCTTTCCTCGCTGAACGGGCTGAGGGAGCTCGAAGGCACGATGGCGAGGGCGAGAAGCGGCTCGGCCAGCGGACGATAGGGCTCCAGGACGTCGAGGTAGGCGAAGGCGGCTGCCTCGAGCCGATCGAGGAACTTCTTCTGGCCGGCCATGTCGTGCCGGGCCTTCTCGGCGTGTTCTTCCGCGATCCTGACGTAAATGCCTCCGATCAGCTCCTCCTTGCCGCGGAAGTAGTGGTACGCGGACCCGAGCGAGACCCCCGCGCGCTCGGCGATGTCACGCATGGTCGCGGCCTCGTACCCCCGCTCGATGACGAGGTCGGTCGCCGCCTCGACGATGCGGTCGCGGGTGGGGCTATCGGTTTGGGTAGGCATGGAGATCCTCCAGGGTGAGGGGTTCGGTTTGGGTTTCGAGATCAAGGGCACGGATCCAGATGAATTGGCGGGCACCCGCCACGAATCCGAGGAGTCCCGCCATCCAGACGAGGCAGAAGAGGACCAGCCACTCGTTCGGTGGCCAGTATGCGACCAGGAGGGCGACCGGATACGGGCATCCGAAGATCGCTCCGATCCACGCGAGGGCAACCACGGAAACGGGCCTCGGACGGGGGACAAGGCGAGAGGCACCGGCCTGCAGGTTTCTCGCCTTCCTGTACGCCAGCACCCCGAGTACGGAAATCATCGTCGCGGGGGGAACAAGTATCAGAAACCCCGGAGACACGGTCGTGATGATCGCCAGGACTCGTGCCACCTCCCCAATACGCTGTCGTTCTTCAGTAGTGGGGGCCGGCGACCCTCGTTCTGCTTTGTACCGGTGGAGGACCCATTCCCGTCGCCCCGGATGAAGCGACCACACCAGATGACCTGCAGAGACAAGGAGGGCGATCGGGAACAGGAAGAAACCCGGAATGAGCATCGCGGCCATGCCTTCCATCGCGTCTTGGCCCCTGTCGGTTGAACGTGTTCAGTATCCAGACCGTAGCACGTCACTTGAACATGTTCAACCACGGGCAACGGACTTGTCCGGCGAGTGTCTGCAGGCTGAGGGCTAGACCCTCGGAGCAGCCCGTCCTGGCCGGACGGCGAGCCACGAGAGCGCTGAGGCGCCGAGTACCAGCGCAAAGGCCGCGACCGCCGTCATCGGTACCCCGGCCACGTCGGCGACGTACCAGTTGAGGACCCCGCGGAATCCGACCACGGCGAACCCGAGCATCCCCAGGATTGCGCACGCGACCCCCAGA
The DNA here is from genome assembly GCA_016933155.1 of Demequinaceae bacterium. Taxonomy (GTDB): domain Bacteria; phylum Actinomycetota; class Actinomycetes; order Actinomycetales; family Demequinaceae; genus JAFGBM01. Next base: position 201,412 of record JAFGBM010000010.1, read on the forward strand.
GAAGCGAGCGTCGTGCGCCACCACGATCCCCCCACGACCTCAGCCCGCCTGGGTGGCCGGTCGAACCCTCGGAACGCTGTGACAAGGATCGCGACGAGCAGAAGGAAGACGACGAGCTGCGGGAGGCGCGCCCACCACCAGGCGGCGGTTGTGGGCTCGGGGAGGGTCCCCGGCCACACCAGGTGCCAGCCGACATACATCAGGATGAGGGCCGTGAAGTGCCAGAGGAACGCGGTCATGGCCAGCCCGCCCCCGGCAATCACGCTCCTCCACACCCGGGGCCGGTCGAGCCATCTCCTTATGGGTGCCCTCACCATCAGTAACAACCCGGCCTGGGCGACGGCGAACAGGGCGAGGACGACGGTGGGGGGCGTGAGGTTGGAGAGCTTCTCGCCCGAATACGACACCATGGCCGTCCCGTATGGGCCGAGCGCCATCAGGAGGGCCGCGCCCCCAGTTCCGACACCGAGCATCACCCCACCCAGTCGACGGGCACCGAACCGGTCGGCCACCCCGTCGGCGTAGAAGAACCCCAACTGGTGGACGAAGAGCCACACGAAGGCGAAGTTCAACCACTTCACGCCCCCAACGTCCATCCCCAGCCGGAGGACATCGACTGCCACGACGGCGGCCCCCAGTCCCGCGAGCGAGCGCCAGCCCCACCTCTCGTGAAGCCGGAGCATCGGCGGGGCGAGCCCGGCAACAATCAGGTAGATGCCGATGAACCACAGCAACTGCCCGGCGATCTGGAGGACCGCGGCGTAGTCGTTGTCCTCGCCGAGCCTCCACTCGATGATCGCCCCCACGGCCATCCCGATCGAGACGAACGCAAGCGCGGGCGTGACCAGCCTCCCGATGCGGGCCCGGGCGAAGTCCGCGTACCCCCCACCCCTCCGGGCGAGCGACCGCCAGGACACGGCGTGAGCGAAACCCCCGACGACGAAGAAGACGGGCATGACCTGGAGGACCCAGGTCGCGGGCCTGCTCCAGGGTTCGAGCGCCAGGATGTTCGTGAAGTCGAAGGCGCCGTCGGAAACGGCCTCGGGACGATCCTCGACCACGGACATGAGGAAGTGTCCGAGGACGACCCCGCCGAGGGATGCCACCCGGAGGAAGTCGACGTACCGGTCACGCGTCGACGGGGTCGCCGCTGCGAGGGAGGCGACGTCGCTCATGCGGCCGGGCTAGGCACCGATGGCTCAACCACCGAGGGGCGGGGGCGCCTCACGGACCTGGCCCCATAGCGGCCGCTCGTCGGCCTTCGGATCGGGGCCCCAACGGTTCTCCTTGGCCTGGCCGTCGATGACACACATGACGAGCATGGCGGCCGATCCGAGCCCGAACGGAACGAAAACCACCAGATACAGCCAGCCCGAAAGTCCGATGTCGTGAAGTCGTCGGACCGTGACCGCAAGCATCGGCAGGAAGAACAGGAGCCAGACCCCGGCCAGGAGAAGACCCGGCCCGACCAGTTGATCCCATTGGACGAGGTCGATGACCTGCTGGGCCGTCGGTGTCTCCTGATCCTCCAGAAGATCGATGAGGTCCTCGGCCGCCGGGAGGAACGCCAGCCCGAACGCGATGACAAATGGAAACGTGATCAGGATGACCGCGAGGTAGAACCACCAGTACTCCGACCGCCTGGCCCGATCCGAGAAGTTGGCATACTTCCGCATGCATGTTCCGAACGCCTCACCGAAGCCCATGTCCTGTTCCTTCCTCGTTCTCCCTACCCCAGACGGTACTACGGCCGCCTTCCCCATACCCGTACGCTGGTTCCGTGTCCGCCCTCACCGAGCTCCGTCACCTGCTCCGAGGTGTGGGTTTCCGTCGGCTCGCCGGCGCCCGGCTGCTCAGCCAACTCGGCGACGGCATGTTCCAGGCGGGTCTCGCCGCATACCTGTTCTTCAATCCGACCGAGGCGACGACTGCCGCTGAAATCGCCCTGGGATTTCTCCTCCTCTTCGCCCCCTTCACCCTCGTCGGGCCGTTCGTCGGACCCCTCATCGACCGTTGGCAACGGCAGCGCATCATCCTGGTGGGCAACGTCGTCCGCCTCGTGCTGGCGGGACTGCTGGGGTACCTCATCGTCAGCGGCGGCCCGGACGCCTTGGTCTATGTCGTCGCGCTCCTGACCCTCTCTCTCAACCGCTTCCTCCTGGCCGCCATGACGGCGGCCATCCCCCGGGTCGTCGCCGACGAGGACCTCCTGACCGCGAACGCCATCCTCCCGACCCTCGGCACCCTCGCCGCCCTCCTCGGGGCGGGGGTCGGGGTCGTCGTCACCTTCTTCGCCCCAGGCCTACCCGAGCATCTTCAGGCGCTCGCCGCCCTCTCCCTCGCGGGGGTGGCCTTCGGGCTGTCCTCGTGGGTCACCACGACCATCGGGCGGACCGAGTTGGGTCCGATCCATCCCCTCGACGCCGCCCGCATGCGCGAACACCTCCGCGACCTCGTCCGCGGGCTTCGCTCCGGGGCCCGCTACCTCGCCCGCCGGGTCACACCCCTCCACGCCCTCCTCGTCATGGCCGCCCAGCGTTTCCTCTACGGCCTGATGTTCGTTGCATCCATCATCATCTCCCGCGAGATCCTGGCCGGCCCGACGAGCGACGACGGAGGCCTCGGAGATTTCGGCACGGTCTTGGTGGCGGCCGGGATCGGCTTCGCTCTAGCGGCCATCCTGACCCCGGCGCTCGGCCACCGGATTTCCCGGCACGGGTGGGTGGTGGCCTGCCTCCTCGTCGGGAGCCTGGGACAGGGCCTGCTCGCACTGTCCTCCTCCGCCGCGGCCCTGCTGTCGGCGGCCATCATCGTGAGTTTCGCCGTCCAGGGGGGCAAGATCGCCATCGACACCATCGTCCAACGGGACACGGAGGACGAGGTCCGCGGTCGCGCGTTCATCCTCTACGACATGGCCTACAACGTCGCCATCATCGTCGCGGCAGCCGTATGCGCCTTCGTCCTTCCCGACAACGGATACTCGGTCTCGGTGATGGCAACGGCCGCGGTGGCCTACCTCGTGCTCGCACTCCTGTACGCGCTCGCCCCCCGGGAGCCCCACGCTATTGAGGCCGTTCCTTCCACCAGGTGAGGAGCTCCTTGGTGGCGGCCTCCCGATCGAGGGGGCCCTGCTCCATCCGAACCGACAGCATGTGCTTGTAGGCCTCGCCCACCACCGGTCCAGGCTTGAGGTCAAGGAGGTCCATGATGTCCGAGCCGTCGAGGTCGGGACGGATCGCGTCGAGCTCCTCCTGCTCCCTGAGCTCCGCGATCCTCTTCTCCAGGTCGTCGTAGGCGAAGGCCAGCCGATCGGCCTTCTTCTGGTTCTGGGTGGTGCAGTCAGCCCGCGTCAGGCGATGAAGCCGCTCGAGTTGATCCCCGGCGTCGGTGACATACCGGCGCACGGCCGCATCCGACCATCTCGCCTCGCCATACCCATGGAACCGGAGGTGAAGCTCGGTCAGCCGTGCGACCGCCTTCACAACCGACTTGTCGAATCTGAGCGCCTTGAGGCGCCTCGCCGCCATCTTGGCCCCCACGATCTCGTGGTGGTGGAAGGTCACGACCCCGTTCGGCTCATAGGCCCGGGTCGCGGGCTTCCCGATGTCGTGCATCAAGGCCGCGAGGCGGAGGATGAGGTCGGGCCGAGGCACGGGCCCGTCGTCGTCCGTCTCGAGGTCGATCGCCTGCTCGATCACCTTGAGCGTGTGCTGATAGACGTCCTTGTGGCGGTGATGCTCGTCCACCTCCAGCTTGAGGGCGGGAAGCTCCGGAATCACGTGATCGGCCAGCCCCGTGTCGACGAGCACGGACAGGCCCTCCCCGGGCGAGGCCCCGAGGAGCAAGTGGGTCAACTCGTCCCGGACCCTCTCGGCAGACACGATGCCGATACGCTCGTTCATCGCGGAGATCGCGGCAAGGGTCCCGGGCTCGATCATGAACCCCAACTGTGAGACGAACCGCGCCGCCCGCATCATGCGCAAGGGATCGTCCCCGAAGGACTCCTCCGGCGCGATCGGCGTCCTCAAAACCCCGGCGGCCAGGTCCTCAAGTCCCCCGAACAGGTCGATGAACTCCCTCGACGGAAGACGTACCGCCATCGCATTAACCGTGAAGTCCCGTCGGCTGAGGTCGCCCTCCAGGGAATCCCCGAACCTGACCTCCGGCTTTCTCGACGACGCGTCGTACGCATCGGCCCGATAGGTGGTGACCTCGACCACCAACCCATTCTTCTGCGCGCCGATGGTGCCGAAGTCCCGACCCATGTCCCACCAGGCGTGCCCCCAGGATCGAAGGATCCCCTCCGTCTCCTCGGGAAGGGCGGAAGTGGCGAAATCGAAATCCGCGGTCGAGCGTCCGAGAAAGGCATCTCGGACCGGCCCGCCGACGAGCGCCAACTCATGCCCGGCGATATTGAAGGCCTCCGCGAGGACCATGATCTCCTCCGGAAGCGCAGCCCACATCCCTACCGCCCTCGTCCGAAGGGTCTCCGCGTCTGGCAGCCAAGTCGTCACGACAACCAAGCATCCCAGAAACCCGGGTCGAAGTCCCATCCCCGGCATCCGCTGACTAGAGTGAGGCCATGCCTTCGTCGCCCACCCCCCGTCCCTCGGCGAAGCCGAATCCGCCGCCTGAGGCACGTACGCGTCGGCGTCTGGGAAAGCTGAGCAAGCCGTCTCACCTTCCGGTATCGAACGAGCTTTCCGCAGGGGGAATCGCCATTCACGTGGTCGACGGCACCGCCTTCGCCGCCGTCATCGGCCGCCGGAATCGCAACGGCAAACTCGAATGGTGCCTCCCCAAAGGACACATCGAAGAAGGAGAGACCCCGGAGGACGCCGCCCGACGCGAGGTTGCCGAAGAGGCGGGGGTCGTCGCCGAGGTGATTCACAACCTGGGGATAATCGACTACTGGTTCACGGGCGAAGATCGGCGGGTCCACAAGGTCGTCCACCACTTCCTGCTCGAGGCGGCCGACGACACCCTCACCGTCGAACTCGATCCGGATCAGGAAGCCGAGGTCGCGGAGTGGGTCCCCCTCCGCTCCCTCTCCACCCGGCTCTCCTATCCCAACGAGAGAAAGATGGCCGAAGTCGCCGCCCGGCTTCTCGCCACTGAGCCATGACCATCGCGGGCCACCGACTCGGGAGGCGGCGTCTCGCCTCTCTAGTTGTCGCCTCTGTCCTTCTCGCCACGGCTGCTCTCCCGGTATCGGCGTCGCCCACCTGCCCTGCCCAGGACGACCCTCTCGATGGGGTGACCTTCGGCCTGACCGGGCTCGACCCCGGAGTCCTGACGACGACCTCCTCCCTCTTCATCGAGGCCTCCGTCACCAATAACGGCTTGACCTCCGTCGCGGACCTTGTCGTCTCGGTCTCCCTCACCACCGACCCTCTCGAGGACCGCGCCCTTCTCGACCCGTGGGAGAAGGGGGATCTCGACCGATCCTCCCGCGAGGTCGCCCGGAGGCCCGTCACCACCCATTCCGAGGTCGCCGCATTGGCCTCCGAGACCGTTTTCTTAGCCGTGCCTCCCTCCGTCCTCGCCTTTCCCCCGGATACCTCCGGGGTCTATGGCCTGACCGTGGCCCTCGAGGGGCCAGAGGGGCCGATCAAGACCGCCCGGACGTTCGTCACCTGGCTCGATTCCGAACCGACCGCCATCCCCCTCGCCGTCATCGTCCTGGCCTCCGGCTCCGTGGAGAGGGTCGATACCCTCCTCGACACCGTCGATCGACAGGAGATCTCCTTCGCCGTCGATCCCATGATGCTGTCCCCAACCGCCATCGCTCGGCTCGCCAGCCTCGATACCTACCTTCTCCCTGCATACAACGTCGACCTCGCCTCCCTCGCCAGGGCCGGAAGCTCGGGTATCCTCGACCGTGCCCTCACCGAAGCACGCCTAGCCGCTCCCCCTTCCCTCGCCTTCGCCCCCTGGCTTGGGGTGGCCTCGAACGTCGATCAGGCGGTTCTGGCGCTCGCGAGCGACCGTCACGTCGGAGCCATCCTGTCCATGCCCGTTTTCTCCACCGAGGCCTTGCCTCTCGGGGGATACGACGGCCAAACCCCTCCCGGATCCGCGATGGTGAACGGGGACGCATCGTCCACACCGATCCTGGTTCCCGACACCCGACTCAGTTCGGCCCTGATCGCCGGACCGTCGGGCAACGTGACAACCCCGGCGAGGGTGACGGCCGAGACCGCCCTGCTGTCCCAAGAGAACACGGCCGGAAATCCCGTCCTCGTGGTCTTGGGTCCATCCTGGTCCATCGAGTCGGACCACCGCTCAGCGGCATTGTCGGCCCTGGTCGACAGCCCCTGGGTCCGACTGACTCCAATCGCCACGGTGCTCGATTACACCCCTCCCGCCTCGGTCGACCTGCCGTCATCCACCCCTTCCGAAACGGACATCCCCCTGTCCTCCCTCACCTCCGCCGGCTCCTCGCTTCGGGGGCTCGACGCCCTCGCCATGACGGTCTCCGACCCGAGTGCCCTCTCCGATCCCGTAATCGCCTCCCTCCTCTCCGCCCTCTCATTCGACCATCGAACCGATCCCCTCCGCAGGGGCACCGATATCGAGTCCGCCCTGGCGACGATCGATGGCTTGCGCTCCAGCGTGTCCCTTCCGGGAAGCAGCACCCTCAACCTCATCAGCAAGAGCGGGAACATACCGGTGACGGTCACCAACGATCTTTCGGTGGACGTCACCGTCACCATCGTCCTGGAGAGCAGTTCCCCCATCCTTGTGGTCGAGGGGCACCCCGAGGTCACCCTCACCGCTGGGTCCTCGGAGCAGGTCCTCATCCCCGTCACCGCCGTCTCCAGCGGAAACGTCACCGCCCGCGTCAGCCTGACCAACGCCGAGGGAACCCGTCTGACCCCCGTGACCGAGTTCTCCCTCCGGATCCGTGCCCAATGGGGGGATGCTTTTACCGCTGTCATGATCGGCCTCGGCCTCCTGCTACTCCTTGCCGGAACCCTTCGGACCATTCGCCGGGGCAAGTCGGACACCCGCCAGGGCCCCTCCCCCTACCCGGATGAGGACGCCTGACATGACAACCGCCGATCCCATGCTGGAACCCGAGGCCCCCCGTCCATCCCGCTCCCTGCGCCGGAACACGGCCATCATGGCCTCGGGAACGGCGGTGTCCCGCCTTCTCGGCTTCGTTCGGAATGCGCTCCTGGTGGCCGTCATCGGCCTTAACACCGGACCCGCTGGAGCCTTCGACATCGCCCACCGGATTCCCACCGTCGTCTATTCGATACTCCTCTCCGGCGTCCTCAACGCCGTCCTCGTCCCCCAGATAGTCCGAGCCCTTGCCCGGCGCGATGGAAAGAGGACGGTCGACAGGATCATCACGCTGGGCACGGCCATGCTCCTCGGACTGACGATTCTGCTCATGATCGGGGCGGCCCTCCTCGTCTTCCTCTTCACGCAGGACTGGACGCCGGAACTGCGCTCCCTGGCCATCGCCTTCTCCCTCTGGTCCATGCCCCAAGTGTTCTTCTACGGCATGTATGCCCTCCTGGGCCAGGTGCTCAACGCGAAGGAGCGGTTCGGGCCATACATGTGGGCCCCCGTGGCGAACAACGTCGTATCGATCGTGGGACTCCTGGCGTTCCTCCTGGCCTTCGGCCGATACGACGCCGGAGCCGATTGGGGGCCGGGCAAGATCGCCTTCCTCTCCGGCTTCGCCACCTTGGGAATCGCGGCCCAGGCCATCGTCCTCATCTGGCCTTTGGCCCGCCTGGGGTACCGGTGGCGTTTTCGATGGTCGGGGCCACCCGGAGAGCTTGCCGGAGTGCGAAAGGTTGCCGGATGGGCGTTGGTGGCCGTGCTCGTCGAACAGGCCGCCGTCGCCTGGTGCACGAGAATCGCCTCCGCGGCAGGCCCCGCCAGCGACATGTCTGATTCCGTCGCCTCCAACGCCGCCTATACGAACGCCCTCCTCATCTACCTCGTCCCCCATTCCCTGGTGACGGTCTCGATCGTCACCGCCCTCTTCACGGGAATGTCCCGATTCGCGGCCGATTCGGACATGGTGGGATTGCGGGGGGAGATCTCCCGCGGCCTTCGCACCATCGCCGTCTTCTCGATCTTCTCGACCGTTGCCCTCATTGCCCTTGCCCCCGTCCTCGTGAGGGCGATCGTGCCGAGCGCGACGGCCGGAGAGGCGGAATCCGTCTCCTACGTCGTCATGGCCATGGCCATCGGCCTCGTTCCCCTGGGCGCGATGGTGCTCATCAAGGCGGCCTATTTCGCCGTCGAGGACGGACGATCCCTCTTCCTCATCCACATCCCCATGGCGATCGCCCTTGTGGGGATCGCCCTGGCCGGACAGAGGTGGTTCGAGCCCCGCTGGTGGGTCGTCGGCATCGGGCTGGGGATGGCGGCCTCGAACACGATCGCCATGGCGCTTCGCCTGGGGGGACTTCGACGGCGGCTTCAGGGACTCGACGGGAGAAGGGTCCTCAGGACCCACCTCCTGTGCGCTCTGGCCGCCCTTCCCACCCTCGCCATCGGCTGGTGGCTCGTCCACCTTGCCCCCGATGTCGATGCTCCCGGCCTGCGGGCTGTCGCCATCGCGGCCGTCCTCTGCCTGGCCATCGGGGCGGCCATGCTGGCGGTGTACGGAACGGGATTGTGGCTCCTCCGGGTTCGTGAGTGGCGCGGCGCAATCCTTCCGTTCATCCAACGGCTTCGGCCGCGCGTACGATAGGGCCGAACATCAATGGGTCGGCTATCCGGGGGACGGACGTGATTACTGGCGCGGTCATCGCCGATCGATACGTACTGAGATCGATCGCCCATACCGGGCTTCCCCTCGTCGAGTCCTGGCATGCGGAGGACACCCGTCTCGGGGTGCCCGTCCTGCTCCTCCTGGTGGAGGAGCCGGGACGACGAGCCATCCGCCCCCTGGCCGATCAAGCCCGCACGGCCCGCCATGCCCAACTCGCCCGTCTCGTCGAGGTCGGGCTCGTCGAATCCGATGACCCCGATCACGCGGGGCGGCCTTTCATCGCCCTGGAGAGGCCCTCCGGGCTTTCTGCGGCCGACCTCATCGGCCGTCGTATCCTTCCGACCCCCGTCGCCCGCGCCCTGGTCGGTGAGGCCGCCAGGGCCGTCGAGGCGGCGGCCTCGCTCGGCCTCCGCCACGGGGCCATCTCCCCGGAGCTCCTGACGGTGACCGACCGTGGCCGGGTCATCCTCGCGGGGGCGGGTGTGGCATCGGGCCTCGTCGCCCTGGACCCCGATCGCAAGGCAGTCACCGAGCGCGACGACGCGCGGGCACTGTCCCTTCTTTTCGTACGGGCGATCACCGGGATGAATCCGGACGAGGTCACGGCTGAGGACCTTCCTCGAGACCTGACCCGGGCGGAGCGGGATCTGGCCTTTGTGGTGTCGAGTCCTTCGGGACGGCCCTCCCTCGAGGATCTGTTCAAAATCCTCGGGACGTGGGATCCCCTGCGCCTCCGATCCCTTCGCCTCGATCAGGCCTCCTTCCCCCGCCGGCTTGCCCCTCCTGGGGTCGAGCCGGATGCGATTCCGCCTGAGGCGGAGGCTCCGAGGGACGAATCGGCGGTTCTTACCGTGTTCCAGGAGGAGCTGGCCGCTCAGGTCGGTGTGGCGGATGCGACCGCTTTGGTGGAGGTCCTCGCCCCCGAGGAGGGCTGGGGACTTGACGAGTTGGAGGAACTCGTCTCCCTTGAGGAGGCCCCGACTCTTGCTGAGGCGGTCCTCGGATTCCTTCACCGTCGCTTCCCCTCGTCTGGCCACATCGAACGTCTCCTTGAGCGCGCGAAGGATCGAACGCTGGCCGGGCCACGTTTCGATGCGACTCCCTGGCTCTTGCTGGGGGGACTGATCGTCGTCATCATCGTGGGAATCATGTCTCTCCAGTGGACGACCGGTCCCTTCACCCCCACGGTGGATCTCAACAACCCCCCGTCGCACGCCTATCCGAGTTACACTTTCGGTCCTACCGCGTCCCCGTCTTCCGACTCTTAGGCTTTGCCGCTCCCTTGGGGAACAGAACGGGAATACCATCTGTTACGACGACGAGGCCTCAATGGGCCTTTGCGTCAGACCATCGACCCTGAGGATCTACTCATGAGCGAGATTCGTTCCATTGTCATCATCGGCTCCGGTCCCGCCGGATACACGGCGGCCGTCTATGCGGCGCGAGCGGGCCTTTCCCCCCTGGTGATCGCCGGATCGGTGACGGCCGGGGGTGCCCTCATGAACACGACCGAGGTCGAGAACTTCCCCGGTTTCGTCGAGGGTGTCAATGGGCCCGAGTTCATGGCCATGCTTCAGGCGCAGGCCGAGCGTTTCGGGGCGGAGGTGATCCTCGACGACGCGACGGACCTTGACCTCACTGGCCCCATCAAGAAGGTGAAAACGGGCGGCGGATTGGTAGTCGAAGCCGCCGCCGTGATCCTTGCGATGGGGTCCGCCTACCGAGAGCTCGGCCTCGAAGACGAGAAGCGCCTGTCCGGTCGTGGGGTCTCCTGGTGCGCGACCTGTGATGGATTCTTCTACCGCGACCAGCCGATCGCCGTCGTCGGTGGTGGTGACAGCGCCGTCGAGGAGGCGACCTTCCTCACTCGATTCGCGTCCAGCGTCTATCTCATCCACCGGAGGGACTCCCTCCGTGCCTCGAAGATCATGTCCGATCGAGCGCACGCGGATCCCAAAATCGAGTTCGTCTGGAACTCAGAGATCGTCGGCCTCGACGGGGACGACAAGCTCACGGGCGTGCGCGTGCGGAATGTCAAGACAGGGACCCCTCGGACGCTTGAGGTCAATGGGCTGTTCGTCGCCATCGGTCACGACCCCCGCTCCGAACTCGTCAAGGGCGTCGTCGACACGAGTGTTGCCGGATACGTCCTGGTAAAGGACCGGACGACCGCCACCAATATCGATGGGGTGTTCGCCTGCGGGGACCTTGTCGACAATCGGTACCGTCAAGCGGTGACCGCTGCCGGATCGGGTTGCGCTGCAGCCCTCGATGCGCAACGCTACCTCGACATGATCGAAGAAGCCGTCGCCGTGAAGACCCTCTCCGCCGTCAGTTCCCTCGCCAACGCCAAGACCCCATCGACCAGGAGGAATGCCGCTTCCAAGGAGGAGTCCGTCGCGGAAGAGAAGCAGGCTCCGGAGGAGGAGCCGGCCCCGGTCGAGGAGCCCGCCCCGGTCGAGGAGCCCGCCCCGGTCGAGGAGCCCGCCCCGGTCGAGGAGCCCGCCCCGGTCGAGGA
>JAFGBM010000002.1 GCA_016933155.1 Demequinaceae bacterium
CCAGCGGGCCTGGCCGGAACGGACTTCGTGACTGCCACCCGCTTCTACACCTTCGGAGGTGCTTCTGTCGCCGTTCGAGACGGCGCCACCGACACCCTGTCGCTGTTGTTGGGGGACAGTCAAGGCTCAGCACAAGTCATGATGGGAGTCGCCCTCAACCAGGACGGGTCGATGCAAACTGCCTCGACAACTGATCCGGTGACCCGGAACGCCTACCTCCCCTACGGCGCCACCCGAGGAAGCGACCAACTCGACATCGAGCACGGCTGGCTCAACCAAGTCACCGACGAATCGGACACCGGCCTCATCTACCTCAACGCCCGCTACTACGACCCCATCCTCTCCAGATTCCTCAGCCCCGACCCACTCATGAATCCAGGAGACCCTCGCACCCTCGACCCCTACCGCTACGCCGACAACAACCCCATCTTGTTCCAGGACGCATCGGGGTTGTGCTCTGGGCTAGTTGGCACAGCACTCAGCGTTTGCTCACTACATGGCGGATTCGGTTTGAAGTATGCCGAGGAGTATCGCATTGAGCGGGACAGGAAAATGCAGGCAGCCTACCTTGATGCCCGCAATGGGAGGAGCGACCAGGTGGGTAGGGCAAGCCGGTTCACAGCCGATACAATCAATGCGAACCGGAACAGTCTGCCGCAGAAATTGATCGAACTGGGGTCTTTCGATAACGAGGACATTTCTGTCTATGCGCCCAATCGTGGAGTCCCGTTCAATGGGTTGCAGGCCAAAGCTGCGGCGGATATTCCTGCATATCTTGTATATGCGTTCCAGAATCGCTCAGGTGGGCCGTGGGATCTCAAGACTCCGCTCGCAAACGAACTCGACCTTGCAGGGAAGAGCCATTACCTCCAAGACTCTGGGCATCCAGGGGAGTACCTTTTTTATGACACTTTTGGCAACATTGAGTTGGGCTATATGTCAGCCAAGGCAGAAATATCGCTCGACGAAGTGCTCGAGTTGTCTCGTCTGCCTGGAGCAGGCGATCAATCACCGGCGGATGATCTTGCGACGAAAATGGGTTATGAGCTATTTGTGAGAGTCGAGGGGCGGGAGGTGACCGCAGCCGATATCGATAGTCTGATTGACGACTACTGGTACCAGCTTCGTGATACTGGAAACGTTCGGAACTATCGATGAAGGCCTTCGTTCGGGATAGTGGATTGAGTCTGCTTGCGGGTGATGATGTCGCAGCGACTCAAGTTGAGAGACTGGTGCTGGTGCTCTACGGGCTTGTACCTTTTGCGATCCCTGGTTTGATTTGGCCCCTCGCCGTGGCCGTCATCGGTAGGGTGTTAGGGTTTGAGGGGTCTTCTACTGCAGATCTTGCGGTGTGGGCGATAGCAGGTGCGACGGCAATTCTCGCGGTGATTTCTGTTGCTACGCCGTCTCTGCGTGCTTGGCGTCCAGCCGCGGTGCTGATCCGTGGCTCACTTGCGCTATCTCGTGTAACCCTGGCCATTGTGGCCTTCCCCCCTGCGACAGTGAGTTTCATTGGTATTGCCATTGCATATTGGCCATCGTCGACGGTCTTCGTTGCATCGGTGACAGCAGGAATCATCGCTTTGGTGCTTGAGTTGAGGACATCTCGCTCACGGCTGATGCGTCGTGAAGTGTCGTAGGTCGGGAGTGTTGGGGGACTGGTGCAGGTTTCGGTGACAGGGTGAGTCACGCGGCTCGGCGAGCCGGTGGGGTCATCATGGTCTCGAATTCGATTGGGGTCAAACGGGCTCTTCGTAATTAGGAGGGTAGGAGTGGTCTGAAGCCGCCGGTTTCGAGTAGCGATCAGGCGATGTAGTTGGTGAGGCTGCGGAAGCCGAAGGGTCTGCCGCAGGGATAGGTGACAACTTGACCTGCTCAATAGGTTGATTACCTTTCGGGGGAGTCAACGGCGATCATGAGGTCCTGCGGGGTCTCGCCGTTGAATTCCGTCACCGCCAACACGTATAGCCCGGCCGGGAGGATCGTGTCGAGGCGGGGGTCGTAGTCCTCGAAGACGGTTGCCCACAGGTCGTCGTCGACCCAGGCGAACCGGAACGGTGTTCCGTCGGCCGTGAAGCCGATGACCTCGAGGGTCAGGTCCTGCCCCGCAAACGAGACGGCCTTCAGCATCAGCCGCTCCGTCTCGGGGACTGTGAGGCAGGCGATCGGCTCGTTCGTGGTGAACACCACCGAGTCGTCGATCCCGACCGTCGGGATGTCCCCAGAGGCGCAGTCCACCTCCCTCAGGTCCGTGTGCTCCACCGAGACTTCGCCCATCCGGAAGAACTCGGGATCGGTCGCGGCATACAGGGCGTAGGCCCCGACCCCGGTATCCGTCAAATCGTCCACCTCGACGAGGTAGGTGCCGACTCCGAGGTCGAGGGACATCTCCGGGTCGAGCCCGAAGGTGTCGTCGATGGAGCGGACGAATACAGGCCTCCCGGTGTCGTCGAAAGCGTGTACCGCGAGGTTGAGGTCCGCCGGGTTGCCCTCCCCGGTCTCCGCCCCGACCTTGACGAAGGCGGCCCCGTCGAGCCGGAGGCAGGCAAAAATGACGGTGCCGTCGGAGGCAAGTTCGGCCACGCCGCCCGACAGCACCATCAGTGGAGCCCCCGGGCTTCCGCACTCGTCGAGCCCGGGCAGGGCGGGGTCGGGGTCGCCCCAGGGGTCGTCCGGGTCGCTCACCTCGGTGGTCAGGACAAAAGACCCCGGGGCCGAGCCGCCCTCGCCCGTGACCGTGACCATGTAGGCGCCGGGAAGGAAGAGGGCCGCCACCTCGGGGTCGACGCCCTCGGCGCCCCGTCCGGCCGCCCAGAACACCCCGTCAGCCCGCTCGACCTCGATATCGAGCACCTCACCCCCGGACGAGACCGCGTCGATGACCACGACCGACTCCTCGACGACGGTGAAGCACGAGACTTGGGGGGCATCCTCCACCTGGGTGCCGAGCGCCATCTCGGTGCCGACGCCCGCGCAGGTCAGGGGGGCGACGACGGGGGAGGGGGTCGGCGAGGATCCCCCCGTCCCCTCCACCGCGGCGAAGACGAACAGGCCCACCGCACCGGTGATGACGAGGGAGGCCGCCGTGGCGGCGAGGACGATGCCCCGCATGTGGGTGCCCGCCTGAGGGCTCCGGCCCACTCCTGACTCTTGGGACGGCTCGAAGGCGGAATCCGTCCAAGCGGAATGGGGAGCCGCGACCCGCCGATCCGTCACCTGCGCCCCGCACTCGGCGCAGACGGTCGAACCCGAGAGGACGGGGTGGCCGTTCTCGCAGGCAAACCAATCTCCCTTGGCGGTGCCCATAGGGCGACTCTATATCGACGAGGCTTTCCCCATAACTCAAACCCAACCTTTCTCGGGTTGCGAGCGTTGAGAAGGTGGAGGACCATCGAGGTAAGGATGAACCGGGGAGGGTTCACGTGACTGCACTGACGCAGATGCTGGGGGCAGCGGTAGCGATATCGCTTGCCGTGATCGTGGTGGGGGTGTGCGCGCAAGGCCGACTCAAGCATTGGATCCTCGTCGCGCTCGGGGCCGTGCCCCGGACGAGCCTACCCACCCCCTTCGGCGAGATCCCCCGGTCCGAACGCGACTGGACGATGCTCGCGCCCCTCAAGGGAATGGACGCCCGGAAGCGCTGAATTCTCGCCCGTGGATGCGAGACTAGGCGGGTGAGCCCACGATCGTCATCCTCCCGCGGCTCCCGGTTGCGCGACAGGCTGGGCGGCGTTCTGGGCCGACGCCTCCTCTCCGTCTTCGCGGGGCCGGACGTCGACTGGGACGAGATCGAGGAAACCCTCCTGGCGGCGGACATCGGGACGGACGCGACCGACGACATCCTCGCAGGGCTAAGAACCGCCCTGAAGACGCTCACGAAAGCCGACATCGAGGCCGACCCCCTCGCCGCGCTTCGCGATCAACTCCTGACCGTCCTCGACCCCGACATCGACCGCTCCCTCGCCATCGGGGAGCCGGGAGACGGGCAGGCGGCCACGGTCGTCCTTGTCGGCGTCAACGGCGTGGGCAAGACGACGACGCTGGGGAAGCTGGCCAACCTCCTGGTCGAGGACGGGTATTCAGCCCTCATCGGCGCGGCCGACACGTTCCGGGCGGCCGCGGCCGACCAGGTCGCCACGTGGGGGTCGCGTATCGGCGTCGAGGTGGTGCGCGCCGACCGCGACGGGGCCGACCCCGCCGCCGTCGCCTTCGAGGCCGCCGAACGCGCACGGGAGACCCCCGTCGACGTCCTCCTCATCGACACGGCCGGGCGGCTCCAGAACAAGCGAGACCTCATGGACGAGCTCGGGAAGATCCTCCGGGTCCTCAGGCGTCGGGCGCCCGTCGCCGAGGTCCTCCTCGTCCTCGACGCGACGACGGGGCAGAACGGCCTCGCCCAGGCCCGCGTCTTCGCCGAGGCCGCCGCCGTGACGGGCATCGTCCTCGCCAAACTCGACGGCTCGGCCAAGGGGGGCATCGTCGTCCAGGTCCAACGCGAGCTCGGTGTCCCGGTCAAGTACGTCGGGATGGGGGAGCGGGTCGACGACCTGGCCCCCTTCGACCCCGAGGCCTTCGTCGACGGACTCCTCGGCCCCTAGTCCTTCCCGCGAAGGTTTACACCCCGGAAACACGGCGGTGCTTCGGAGGAAACCTCCCTGAGAGACGCTTGGCCTACCAGTTCCCTATATGAAAAGGAGAGGCCAAGCAATGGAGTTCTCGCTCGATACAGGAAACACCGCCTGGATGATCGTGGCGACAGGACTCGTCCTACTCATGACCCCCGCTCTCGCGTTCTTCTACGGCGGCATGGTCCGCAAGAAGTCCGTCCTGAACATGATGATGATGTCCTTCGTTAGCATCGGCACCGTCGCCGTCATCTGGGTTGTCTATGGCTATGGGTTGACGTTCGGATCGGGGGAGAACTCCTACTGGGGCAACCCCAGCGGTCTGATCGGCCTCAACGGAGTGGAGGACAGTGCCAGCCTCGCGGCCGGCTCCGGTGTTCCCTTCCTCGTCATGGCGGCCTTCCAGGCCACCTTCGCCATCATCACCGTCGCGCTCATCTCGGGCGCCATCGCCGACCGCACCCGGTTCGCCGCCTGGGTGGTCTTCACGGTCGTCTGGGTCACCTTGGTCTACTCTCCGATCGCCCACGCCGTCTGGGGTGGCGGGATCCTGGGGTGGGACAACAACCTCACGGCGACCTCGCCCATCGACTTCGCCGGTGGCACGGTCGTCCACATCAACGCGGGAGCCGCGGCCTTCGCCCTCATCCTCGTCCTCGGCAAGAGGAAGGGATTCGGCAAGGAGCCGATGCGGCCCCACAACCTGCCCTTCGTCATGCTGGGCGCCGCCCTCCTGTGGTTCGGGTGGTTCGGATTCAACGCGGGGTCGGAGTTCGCTGCCGACTCCACGGCAGGTCGGGCCTTCCTCAACACCATGGTCGCCCCGGCGCTAGCCCTCCTGGGCTGGATCCTGGTCGAGCGGATTCGGGACGGCAAGCCGACGTCGCTCGGAGCGGCCTCCGGAATCGTCGCGGGACTCGTGGCGATCACCCCGGCGGCGGCCTCGGTCGACACCTGGGGTGCCCTCGCCATCGGCTTCGTCGCCGGGGCTCTGTGCGCCCTCGCCGTCGGACTCAAGTACCGGTTCGGCTACGACGACTCGCTCGACGTGGTCGGCGTCCACTTCGTCGGCGGATGGGTGGGGACCCTGCTCATCGGGTTCTTCGCCAACCTCGACGAGGGCACGACCTGGGCCGGGGCCGGCGAGACGCTCGCACCCCAGAACGGGCTCTTCTACGGCGGAGGCCTGACGCAGTTGGGGACGCAGGGAATCGTGGCGCTCGTCGCGACGGTTGCCTCGTTCGTCATCACGCTGATGATCGCCCTGGCGATCAAGCACACCATCCGCTTCCGGGTCACGGAAGAGGTAGAGATCACCGGCATCGATCTCGCCGAACACGGCGAGACGGCCTACGAGGAGGCTAAGTAGCCATGAGACTCATCACAGCAATCATTCAGCCCCACCGCATGGAGCAGGTCCGGGCCGCCCTCGAAGGAGTCGGGGTCACGGGCATGACGATTTCGGAGGCGTCCGGGTACGGCCGCCAGAAGGGCCACTCCGAGGTCTACCGTGGTGCCGAGTACACGACCGACCTTGTTCCCAAGCTCCGCGTCGAGGTTCTTCTCGACGACGCCGATGTGGAGGGCACCATCGACGCCCTCGTGGCGTCCGCCCAGACGGGCGAGATCGGAGACGGCAAGATCTGGTCGTGCAAGGTCGAGAACGTCGTCCGTGTCCGCACGGGCGAACGAGGCAAGGACGCGATCTAGCACCATGTCCCCTACCACCGGTTCTCACCGATCCCGGTCCGCCGAGGTCCCCCACCCGCAAGGGGTGGGGGGCCTCGGCCAGGAACGACTTGCCCTTGCAGAAGAGTTGACCGCGCGGGGAGTCGCGGGGGCCGACAGGCGAGCGGCCATGAGCGAACTCGTATTGAAGCGACTCGAGGAACACTGGACGAGCGTGGGCGGGCCCGAATCGGGGGCGGCCCTCGGGGCCGTCGGGAGCCTCGCCAGGCTCACCATCGGACCCGCAAGCGACCTCGACCTCGTCATCATCCACGACGGCGAAACCCTCTCGGACGACGAGATCGCGGCCCTCGCCCAGAAGCTTTGGTACCCCATCTGGGATGCCAAGATCCCCCTCGACCATTCGGTCCGCTCCCTCGCCCAGTGCAGGGACGTCGCCTCTCGCGATCCCATCGCGGCCTCCGGTCTCCTCGACCTTCGACACGTCGCCGGGGACGCCGCACTCATCGAGAAGGCGCGGACCGCGATCCTCGCGGACTGGAGGGTCACAGCCAGGAAGCACCTGCCGGAACTGCTCGCCGGTGCCCGCACCCGAGCCGAACGGTTCGGGGAACTGGCGTACCTCATCGAGCCGAACCTCAAGGAGTCGAGGGGCGGCATCCGGGACTACACGAACCTGGCCGCCCTGACCGCGACCTGGCTGGCCGACCGGCCCCACGGCGCCGTCGATGAGGCAGCCGAACACCTCAAGGACGTCCGGGACGCCCTCCAGGTCGTCACCGGTGGCCCCCAGGTCGTCCTCGGTCGCCACGTGGCCGAAAAGGTCGCCGCCCGGATGGGATACCGCTCACCCGACGACCTGCTCTCCTCCCTCGCAGACACCGGGCGGCGCATCGCCTACGCCCTGGACGTCACCGAGCGGAAGGCCAGCCGTGTGCTCGCGGGACCCGAGCGGGGCCACCGAATCTTCCTGGCCCGACACCGCCGTGTCCCCCCGACCCATACCGCCGTCGCCCCCGGGCTCATCGAGATCGGACCCGACCTCGCCCTCGCCTCCGACGCCCGACCCGAGGACGACGCCCTGCTGCCCCTCCGCGTCGGCGCCTATGCCGCGAAGACGGGCCTCAACCCGACGCCCCGCCTCCTCGAGGCCCTCCCCAAGACCCCGGGCCTTCCCGATCCCTGGCCGGCTGAGGCCCTCGAACTGTTCCTCAACCTGCTCCGATCCTCGGACCGGCTCTTCGAGGCATGGGAGGCCCTCGACCTCAACGGGGTCATCGTCCGATGGATCCCCGAATGGGAGGGGATCCGGAACCGCCCCCAACGCAGCCCCGTGCACATCTTCACGGTCGATCGCCACTCGATCGAAACCGTGATCCAGGCGGGACCCCTCGCCTCCACGGTAGAGAATCCGGACCTTCTTCTTCTCGCCGCCCTGTTCCACGACATCGGCAAGCGTCCGGGGGCCGGAGACCACTCGGAGGCCGGCGCCGCCCTCATCCCAACCATCGCCGCCAGGATGGGCCTCGCCCCCTCCTTCGCCGAGGACCTCGAGACCCTCGTCCGGCACCACCTCCTCCTCGCCGAACTCGCCTCCTCCCAGGATCCGGCAGCGCCCGAGACCGTCGCGGCACTCCTCGAACCGCTCGAGTACCGCCCCGCCCTCTTCGACACCCTCCGAGCCCTCACGGAGGCCGATGCCATCGCGGCCGGTCCGAAGACGTGGAAGCCGTGGAGGCAGGCACTGATCGACACCCTGACCCGGTCGGCACGGGCCAGGCTCGCCTCCCGGAACCCCGCCAGTAGGTAGGCTGGGCGCAAGTCTGGTCGGCGCCCGCTCCTCGGGTGCCGGGCAGGCCGACCTAGGCGCCGAACCGAAAGGACGGGTGTGTTCGCGACCCTCTCCGACCGCCTCGCCGCGACCTTCAAGAACCTCCGCGGCAAGGGGCGTCTCTCCGAAGCGGACATCGATGCGACCATCCGGGAGATCCGCCGAGCCCTCCTCGACGCCGATGTAGCCGTCACCGCCGTCAAGGCTTTCACGGGCGCCATCCGCGAGCGGGCCCTCGGGGCGGAGGTTTCCGAGGCCCTCAATCCCGCCCAGCAGGTCGTCAAGATCGTGCACGAGGAACTCGTCACGATGCTCGGGGCCGAGGCGCGGCCGCTTGCGAGGGCCAAGACCGGCCCCACGGTCATCATGCTCGCCGGGCTCCAGGGCTCCGGAAAGACGACCTTCGCCGCCAAGCTCGCCCTCCACCTCAAATCCAAGGGCGAGACCCCGTTGCTCGTCGCGGCCGACCTCCAGCGCCCGAACGCCGTCACCCAACTCGAGGTCGTCGGCGAACGCGTCAACGTCCCCGTCTTCGCCCCCCACCGCGGGGTCACGTCCGAGGAGGACAAGCCGACGGGAAACCCCGTCAAGGTCGCCCAAGCCGGGGTCAAGGAGGCGGTCGCCAAGCAGCATTCCGTCCTCATCGTCGACACCGCTGGCCGCCTCGGGGTCGACGCCGAACTGATGCGTGAGGCTGCCGACATCAGGAAGGCGATCTCTCCCCACGAGGTGCTGTTCGTCATCGACGCCATGGTCGGACAGGATGCCGTCGCCACGGCGAAGGCCTTTCAGGACGGAGTGGACACCACCGGCGTTGTCCTGACCAAACTCGACGGGGACGCGCGGGGCGGGGCCGCGCTGAGTGTCGCCCAGGTGACGGGCCTTCCCATCATGTTCGCCTCCACCGGCGAGAAGCCGACGGACGTCGAGGTCTTCCACCCGGACCGCATGGCTTCGCGCATCCTCGACATGGGCGACGTTCTCACCCTCATCGAGCGCGCGGAGCAGACCCTCGACGCGGCCGAGGCCGAGCGGATGGCCAAGAAGGTCGCCAAGGGCGAGGACTTCACGCTCGACGACTTCCTCTCCCAGATGCAGCAACTCAAGAAGATGGGCTCGATGGGGAAGATGCTCCAGATGCTTCCCGGGATGGGCCAAGCCAGGGAGGCGATCGAGAATCTCGACGAGAGGGAGCTCGTCCGCACCGAGGCGATCATCCAATCCATGACCCCGAAGGAGAGGGAGGATGTCAACCTCCTCAACGGGTCCAGGCGGAGCAGGATCGCCCGGGGATCGGGGACGACGGTCGTGGCCGTCAATTCGCTCGTCAAACGCTTCACCGAGGCGAAGAAACTGATGAAGACCATGGCGAAGGGGGGCACGCCCGCCCTGCCCGGAGCTCCGGCGGGCTTCGGGGGGGCCGGATCCCTCGGCGGACCGGCCTTCGGGCCGGGTGGGGGCTACGGGGGGTCGAAAAAGGGGAAGCAGGCGAAGCGGTCGAAGGCAAAAAGCGGGAATCCGGCGGTGAGGGCGAGGCAGGAGGCGGAGGCGGCCCGACGCGCGGCTGAGCGGGCGGCGGGGATGCCGAAGACCGCCCCGGGAAGTGCTTTCGGCCTCGGGTCTCAAGCTTCTTCTGGACCTTTCGCCGACGGCGAGTGACACTTAGCGCGTGACGAGGTCGATTCGGTTCGGGGGAGTGGTCCTCCTCGCGGCAGCCCTTCTTTCGGCGTGCGGGGGGACGGAGCCGAGCCCGGGGCCGAGCACCAGCCCCACCCCCGACGCTTCCCCGACCGCGAGCCCGACGGTCGATCCCTCGCCCTGGCAATTCGAGCCGGGGGACTGCACCATGAGCGGGCCCGATCACACCGGCCCCTGCGTCCCCGAGATCGACCTGCCCATGAACGCCGACGGCACCGCCGGGTCGGGGTGCACCCCGCCATCCGACGCCACCCTCCCCGACGGACTGTGGTTCGGCTACCTCGCCGACGCTAGCCCGGACTCCATCGCCTTCGACCTCGCCTGCAGCTACCACTTCGACTCGGAGCAACACCTGGCCAACCTCGAGGGCTCGGAATTGGAGACCTATACCTGGACGAACGACGAAACCGACATCCGGGTCCTGGGAGTGTCCGACAGTGCCGGGTACTGCGTCGAGTGGGAGTGGATCCCCTGGATCGAGGCGCCCCTGGCCGACCCGTCCCTCGTGGGTCCCGTCTGGATCGGGGTCAACTCTGGGGTGGTCACCGAGATCGTCGTACCCCCCTACTCGTAGGACGGGCGACACGATGCCGGACCAGGGGAGCCACGGGGGCCGCGTCGTCCGGACGGTCGTCGAGGCGATGACGATGCCTTTCGCCGTCGAGGTCGTCGGGGCGGGGGAGGCGGAGGCCGGGGAGGCGATCCGGGCCTTTCAGGCCGACCTCGAGTGGGCGGAAGCGACCTTCAGCCTGTGGCGGCCGGATAGCCCCCTGGCGCGGTTCAACAGGGGCGAGGTCAGCCTCGACGAATGCCCACCCGCCGTCGGGGAGGTCGTGGCGGAATGCGAGCGGTATCGCGAGGAGACGGACGGCTACTTCGATGCCAGGCGACCGGATGGGGTGCTCGACCCGACGGGCATCGTCAAGACCTGGGCCGTCGTGCGGGCCTCGCGGAGGCTTGACGCGCTCGATGCGGCCGGATGGATGGTCGGCGCTTCCGGGGATGTGGTGGTATCCGGGGTCAGCGAGGCCAGCGGACCGTGGCGCGTCGGCATAGCGGACCCTCGACTGACGGGGAGCCCCGAGGGGAGGCCCGTCCTGGACGTGATCGCCCTGGGTGGGCGCCACCGGGCGCTCGCCACATCCGGGACGGCCCAGCATGGGCAGCACATCTGGAATCCCCGGACCGGGGAGGGAGAGGCTGCCCTGGTCCAGGCGAGCGTCGTCGGGGCAGACCTGGTCGAATGCGACGCGTGGGCGACGGCGATCATCGCCGGGGGAAGGGAGGTGGCGCTTGCCGCCCAGCGCGGGGGGCTAGAGGTGTTGACCATTCCCGATGCCGAATCGACGGGACCCCTCCGGGGGGAGGCGAGCCCCGGCTGGCCGAGCCTCGGAGCACCCTAGGCAGGTTCTCGCCACCTGAGAGGGCTCTCAGAATCCTCCGGCGATACTTGAAGGCATGGCCACCACGGCGATCCCAACCTCGTTGCCCACGGGCACGCACGGGGTTCCCGTCGATCGGGACAGGGCGATCCGCGCCAGGCGGCTGTCCCTCTGGCGCGACGGCCTCGAGGCCGCGGCCTGGCTCGTGACCGTCGCCGGGATTTCCTTCTTCCTCGCGAGCGGCGCCATGGTGTGGACGGTGCGGGCCGATGTCCTCAACTCCCTCGGAAGGCTCCTCGGCATCATCGCCACGGTCCTCATCCTCGTGCAGGTCCTGCTCGCTTCGCGGGCGCCCTGGATTGAGCGGGCCCTGGGCCACGACAAGGCCCTCAAACTCCACGGGGCGATGGGCCAGCCCGTCTTCTTGATCCTCGTCGCCCATGCCGCGTTCCTGACGATCGGATACGGCTCCCCGACGGGACGAGACATCGTCGCCCAGACCGCCTACTTCCTGGGCCACACCCGCGACATCGCCCTTTCGATCATCGCTCTGGCCATCCTCCTCGTCGTCGCCGTCACCTCGATCGCCGCGGCCCGCCGCCGATGGCCGTATGAAACCTGGCACGCCATCCACCTGTTCGCCTATATCGCCATCGCCATCGCCGTGCCCCATCAGTTCACCGACGGCACGACCTTCAAGTACAACGCCTGGGCCCGGGGGTTCTGGGCATCCCTCTACGCGATCGCTTTCGGCTCGCTGCTCCTGTGGCGGGTTCTCGTGCCCGCCGTCCGGGCCCTGCGTCATCGACTGGTCATCTCCGGCATCGAGCGGCACGACGATGGCAGCGTCTCCGTCACCATGGTCGGCCGACGCCTCGACGGGTGGAACGCCCGACCGGGCCAATTCTTCCTCTGGCGTTTCTACACAAAGGAACTCTGGCTGACGGCCCACCCCTATTCCCTCTCCGCCGTCCCCGACGGCCGAAGCCTTCGGATCACGGTCAAGCCGCTCGGGGACGACTCCGCCGCCGTCGGAAGGCTGAGCCCCGGGACCCGGGTCTCCGCATCGGGCCCCTACGGCCGCTTCGTCCACGATGCCCGGGTCCGGCCAGGTCTCGTGCTCGTCGGCGCCGGAATCGGCATCGCCCCCGTCAGGGCGATGATCGAGGGCTACCGGGCGGGCGACGGGCAATGCGACGTCGTCGTGCGGGGCAGCAGCGACAGGGAGGTGCCCCTCCTCGACGAGATGAGGACCCTCGCGGCGGAGCGGGGCGCACGCATCCACGAGGTGTTCGGCCACAGGGGTGACGGCTGGTCGACGGTGGACGGCCCGCAAACGCTCGCCCTGCTGGTCCCGGCCCTTCCCGATTGCGACGTGTTCGTGTGCGGCCCGGAGGCGTGGGCCGACCTCGTGAGGGAGGACGCCCTCGAATGCGGCGTCGCCCGGGAGGCGATTCACGTCGAGGAGTACGACTGGTGAGGGGGATCCGATGAAGACGTCACGGTTGGTGATGGTCGCCGGGGCATCGGCGACGATGCTCGCGATCGGGTGGCGGGCGGGGACGGCTCCCTTCCCCAGCCTCGTGGTCGCCGATGATCCGATTGGGGGCGCCCCCGCCTCCGGTTCCGTCGTCGATCCGTCGCCGTCCGGGCCGGTCCCGACGGGGGAATCCTCAACCGGATCCAACCCGGCCGGGCCGTCGGGCACCTTCGTCGGAAATGCGGTGGATACCGCATTCGGGACGCTGCAGGTGCAGATTGTCGTCGCCGACGGTGAAATCGCCGACGTCCAGCCGCTCGCACTCGGGTTCACGGACTCCAAATCCCGCCAGATCAACGCCGCAGCCGTGCCGATCCTCGAGCAACGGGTTCTGACCGCACAGTCCGCGGACGTCTCCTATGTTTCGGGGGCGAGCTACACGAGTCAGGGATACCTCGCCTCTGTCGCGAGCGCGATCGTGAAGGCGGGAATCTGACCCACCTGCGCTCTCTCCCGCCGGAAGAAATCCGGTCATATCACCCGTGCCTGTCAGGTCCGGGAGTGCTAGCGTCGGGGGTGTGAGAGGAAGGCCCGACGCATCGAGGCGCACCGCTTCCCGGAGAGGACACACCATGAGACTCAAGCACCCGACCGCCCTGGCCGTGATCGCCTTTGCGGCGAGCCTGACGGCCTGCAGCGGGGCGACCCCGGCCACCACCGTGACCGCAACGTCGGGCCCGACCCCGACGGTCACCCCCGTCGTCACCCCCGTCGTCACCCCCGTTGTCACCCCGCCGAGCCACTTCTACACCCTCGACGAGACGTGGAGCCTCAGCCCCCAGTCGCAGGCCCAGGGCTCGGGTTGCGCCCCCGGCGCCGGCACCCTGCCCGACGGGATCTGGTTCGGTCAGGTGACCTCATGGTCGTCGACGGAGATCGCCTTCGACATGGAGTGCTGGTGGACGGGGACCGGGGCCGACGCCCAGGCGGCGGCACACGGCGACGAGGTCAACAACGACTACTACATCACGAACGACGCGACGACCGTCCGCCTCGTCTCCCTCGACCCCGCGGCCTTCGGGCTCAAAGCCGATGTCCTCAACCTGTCCAACACCGCTTCGTGGGTGATGTACACCCCGGCCCAGGTCATCGCCGATCCCGGCGGCACGATGCCCGTGGCGAACCCTCCCATCGTGTGGCTCGCCGTCAACGGAGGAGTGATAACGTCCTTCGCCGTCCAGTACGTCCCCTAGGGGCAGCCGTGAGCGGGAAGCCTCGTTTGCCGGGGAGGCTTTCCGTCTGACACAATGACTCGCCGGCGTTCGCACTTGCGTCCGCTATTCGTCTTGTCGGCCTGGCCATCAGTGGCGCACGGGCTGGCTCATACCGAATACAAGGAGAACCACAGCATGGCTGTCAAGATACGTTTGAAGCGCTTCGGAAAGAAGCACTCCCCCTTCTACCGCGTCGTCGTCATGGACTCGCGCACCAAGCGAGACGGACGGGCGATCGAGGAGATCGGGAAATACCACCCCATGGAGAACCCCTCGGTCGTCGAGATCGACTCCGCTCGGGCCCTGTACTGGCTCGGCGTGGGAGCCCAGCCCTCCGAGCAGGTGACCGCCCTCCTCAAATTGACGGGCGACTGGCAGACCTTCAAGGGTGAGAAGGGCGCGACGAACACCGTCAAGCCTCAGCAGCCCAAGGTGTCGGCGGAGGACCGCATCAAAGAGGCCGCGAAGTCCGCCGAACGCGCCAAGGCCGCCAAGGCTGCCGAACGCGAGAAGGCCGCGAAGCAGGCCGCCGACGAGGCGAAGAAGGCCGCGGAAGAGAAGAAGGCCGCCGAGGATGTCGTTGCGGACGAGTCCCGCGAGGTTCCGACCGACGAGGGTGCCGAGGTTGATGTCGAGATCGCCGAGGGCGACCCGTCCGATGCCGGCGACAAGGTTGAAGGCATCATCGACGAGGCGAAGGCCGAGGGGTAGCCTCCCGTGATCGTCGAGGCGCTGGAGTACCTGGTCCGGTCGATCGCCCGGAACCCCGAAGAGGTCCGCATCACCGAACGTTCGGGCCGGAAGGGCCTGACCCTCAACGTCATCGTGCATCCCGACGACCTCCCCAGGATCATCGGGAGGCGGGGCCGCACGGCGGACGCCATCCGGACCGTCATCGATGCGATTTCCCGCGACGACGTTCACGTGAACTTCGTGGACGTCGCCCCGCGGTAGGTGCCGCCTCAAGCGTCACCCCAGGGAGGAGCCGTGGAACTCGTCGTCGCCCGCATCGGACGCCCTCACGGGCTCGCCGGTGAAGTGAGCGTCGAACTCAGGACGGACGTCCCCGAGGAGAGGCTCGCCGTCGGTGCCGCGCTCGCGACCGACCCTCCCTCCGTCGGCCCCCTGACCGTCACCCGGGCCCGCGAGCAGGCGGGGCGATGGTACCTGAGTTTCGCCGAGGCCACGGATCGCACGGCGGCCGAAGGCCTGCGCGGAGTCCTGCTCGTCGTGGAGGAGGACGCCTCCGACGAGGCCGACGCCTGGTACCCCCACGAGCTCGCGGGGCTCCGAGCCGAGAGGCCGGACGGCACGGAGATCGGAACCGTCGTCCGCATCGAGAACCTTCCCGCCCAGGACCTGCTCGTCGTCCGCGAGGGGAATGGTACCGAAAGCCGGATCCCATTCGTTTCCGCGCTCGTCCCCGTCGTCGACGTCCCCGGGGGGAGAATCGTCGTGGATCCCCCGTACGGGCTGCTTGATGGTGAGACGACCGAGGGCGAGGAGGCGGACGATGCGAATTGACGTCGTCACGATCTTCCCCGCCTACTTCGACGCGCTGGAGTTGTCGCTCATCGGGAAGGCGCGGGTGGATGGGCTCGTCGAGGTCGGGGTCCATGACCTCCGGGGCTGGACGGAGGACGTGCACCATGCCGTCGACGACTCGCCCTTCGGGGGAGGTGCCGGTATGGTCATGAAGCCCGACGTGTGGGGCAAGGCTTTGGACGACGTGCTTGGGCCTGTCCCGGCGTCCCCCGAGGAGGGTCCGCGTCTCGTCGTCCCGACCCCGGCCGGGTTGCCCTTCACCCAGGCCATGGCGAGCGAGTGGGCGCAGGAGGAGCGCCTGGTCTTCGCGTGCGGGAGGTACGAGGGGATCGATGCCAGGGTCCTGGAGCACTACTCCGCGACGGGATTTCGGGTCAGCGAGGTGTCGATTGGGGACTACGTGCTCAACGGGGGCGAGGTGGCGGCGCTGGCCATGATCGAAGCGGTCGCCAGGCTCCTGCCCGGATTCGTCGGCAACGCCGGAAGCCTCGATGACGAGTCCCATGCGGACGGCCTGCTCGAGTACCCGCACTACACCCGGCCGGCGTCCTGGCGGGGCCTCGACGTCCCACCCGTGCTCCTCAGCGGCAACCACGCCGAGATTGAGAAATGGCGCCGCGCAGAGTCCGAGCGGCTGACCCGCGAGAGGCGGCCGGACCTGCTCGGTTAGTCTCTCGGACGGATGCGGCCACCTTTGGATGGGATGGCATCCCCTCGACTCGGGCGGAATCCCTTTGTGTGGCACAATGGTGCGTCGGCGTGAGCGCCGCGCACCTCCGCCACAGGGGAGGGCGCACCGGGCGCGTCGCGCGAACATCACGCGGCCCGAAAGGGCGGATACCGCGTCAGACCTGTGGCGGGCGCGAGGAGAGAACGATGGGTAAGTTGGACGAGGTGGCCCAGGGCCAGCTCAAGAGCGACATCCCGGCCTTCCGCGCCGGAGACACCGTCAAGGTTCACGTCAAGGTCGTCGAAGGGAACCGGTCCCGTATCCAGATCTTCGAGGGGCTGGTCATCGCCCGCAAGGGCGCGGGTATCGCCGAGACGTTTACCGTCCGCAAGGTCTCCTTCGGCATCGGCGTTGAGCGCACCTTCCCCCTCCACTCGCCGACGATCGAGAAGATCGAGATCGAGCGCAAGGGCGACGTGCGTCGGGCCAAGCTCTACTACCTCCGCGGCCTCCGCGGGAAGGCCGCGCGCATCCGAGAAAAGCGCGAGAACTAGCACCCGCAGGGATACGAGCCGACGACGTGCCGACCCCCAAGCATGGCAAGCCTCCCGCTCCCTCCCTTTGGAGGATGGTCCTGGGATGGCTCAAGGAGATCGGCATCGTCGTGGGCAGCGCCCTCATCCTGTCGTTCCTCATCAAGACCTTCCTCTTCCAATCCTTCTGGATCCCGTCGTCCTCCATGGAGCCGACCCTTGACATCGGCGACCGCATCCTCGTGACGAAGTTGAGGCCCGGCCCCATGGACCTGCGCCGGGGCGACGTGGTCGTCTTCACGGACCCGGACCACTGGCTCGGGTCGCAACCCGTCGTCGCCCGCGAGAACAACTGGCTCGGGGACGTCCTGACCTTCGTGGGGCTCAAGCCGGATGACTCCGGCCAACACCTGGTCAAGAGGATCATCGGGTTGCCGGGGGACACCGTCGAGTGCCGATCGCACCAGGGCAACGTCATCGTCAACGGGGAGCCGATCGTCGAGCCCTATCTCGACGATGGCGTGCCACCGTGCTCGGGCCCGGGGGCCGACTCCTGGTCGGTGACGGTTCCTGAGGGTCACGTCTGGCTCATGGGAGACAACCGGCCGAACAGCGCGGACTCGCGCTACCACATGGACGGCCCCGGCCAGGGATTCGTGCCGATCGAGAACATCGTCGGCTCGGCCTTCGTCACCGTCTGGCCCCTCGACCATTGGGGCGGCATCGGCAACCCGCTGGCCGGGAACGAAGCGGCGGAAGGCTAGGACGTGGGGGTTTCGCTCTCGGCCGAGGCGGCTTTGTGGAGCGCCGGGGTGAGGGTCGTGGCGGGGATGGACGAGGTCGGGCGGGGGGCGCTTGCAGGCCCGGTCTCGGTGGGGGTGGTGGCGCTTGCGCCGTGTGACGCATGGCCCGACGGGCTGGCGGACTCCAAGAGGCTCAGCCAGGCACGACGGGAGAGGATCGCCTCCGAGCTCGAAGACTACGCGTTGACCTGGGCGGTCGGGTCCGCGAGCAGCGCCGAGGTGGACGATCGGGGGATCGTGGGAGCCTTGCGATTGGCCGGCTGGAGGGCCCTCGAGGCCGTCACGCTCGCCGTCTCGATCGACGCCCTCCTGCTCGACGGGCGCCACGACTGGCTGACCCCGCCCCCGACTGCCCTGCTCGGACCCGAATCGCTCGACCCCGCGTCGTCTCACCACCCCGTCCCGCCGGGGGTCCCGCCCGTGACGACCGTCGTCAAGGGGGATGGGAACTGTGTCTCGATCGCGGCGGCGAGCGTCCTGGCCAAGGTCTCGCGCGACGCGGTCATGGTCGAGGCGCACGACCGTCACCCGAGGTATGGATGGAGGCAGAACAAGGGGTACGGCACACCCGACCATCTTGCTGCCCTGAGGGACTTCGGCCCGACGCCCTGGCACCGGAAGAGTTGGCGGCTACCGGAACTGGGGTCGTCGGCGGACTGATGTCCCCAGGCCGTGCTCGCCGGGCGCCATTCCCCGACGAGTCGTCGTCTCCTGGGGAGACCGCCCAACCACCCCATCCTTAAGTGGGAGGTGGGAATGACCACCAGGGCTGAACTCGGCCGATTCGGGGAGGAGTGGGCCGTTCGGGTCCTCTCCGATCTCGGGTGGGGAATCCTCGCCCGCAACTGGAGGTGCCCTCACGGAGAGATCGACATCGTAGCCCTCGACGGCGACGAGGCCGTCATCGTCGAGGTGAAAACCCGAAGAAGCGGCCAGTTCGGGGCACCGGCGGAGGCCGTCACCCCAGCCAAGTTGTCGCGACTCCGGCGCCTGGCCGCGGCCTGGCTCGCCTCCCAGGAGCGCCGATTCTCGGGGGTGAGGATCGACGTCATGGCGGTGACGATCCGGGCGGGGGGCATGAGCGTCGAGCATCTGAGGGGGGTCGGATGATCGGGCGGACCAGGTCCATCGCCCTCGCCGGGTTGGATGGACACCTCATCGACGTCGAGGCCCACCTCGCGGCATCCCTACCGGCCTTCACGATCGTGGGCCTGCCCGATGCCTCGCTCAGCGAGGCGAGGGATCGCGTCAGGGCGGCCGTCTCCTCCACGGGCCTTCCCTGGCCGGCGAGGCGCATCACCGTCAACCTCTCCCCGGCATCCCTGCCCAAATCCGGATCGGTCACGGACGTCGCGATCGCCGTCGCGGTCCTGGCCGCCTCCGGGCTCGTCGTGGCCGGGGAGGCCGCGCGGGCGGTCCACCTGGGGGAACTCGGACTCGATGGAAGGGTGCGCCCCATCCGGGGGGTCCTTCCCGCGGTGGCCGCCGCCGTCGCGTCCGGGGCGACCCGCGTCGTGGTGCCGCTGGCCAACGTGGACGAGGCCAGGCTCGTCCCGGGGGCGGATGCGGTCGGGGTGGGAAGCCTCGCCGAACTCGCGGCCCTGTACGGAAACGACAAGGTCCGACCCTCCACCATCCGGCCGATCACGGACTCCCCCCGACACAAATCGGAGTCGGACATTCTCGACCTCGCCGATGTCCGCGGCCAGGAGGAGGCCAGGTGGGCCCTCGAGGTGGCCGCCGCCGGGGGACACCATCTCCTAATGGTCGGACCGCCGGGCTCGGGGAAGACCATGCTCGCGGCGCGCCTGCCGGGCATCCTGCCCGATCTCGGCCCGGACGAGGCCGTCGTGGCCACCTCCGTTCATTCCATCGCGGGGACTTTCGATCCCGGCGCGGGCTTGCTGCGGCGCCCGCCTTTTGAGGCGCCCCACCATTCGGCGTCGGCCGCGGCGATCGTCGGGGGCGGGAGCCACCTGGCTCGCCCTGGGGCGATCTCCCGCGCCCACGGGGGGGTGCTGTTCCTGGACGAGGCGCCCGAGTTCCCCTCCGTCGTCCTCCAGACCCTCCGTCAGCCGTTGGAGAAGGGTGAGGTCGTCCTCCACCGCTCGGCGGGAGCCGCCCGCTACCCCGCCCGATTCCAGTTGGTCATGGCGGCGAACCCCTGCCCCTGCGGTCATTACTCGGGCACCGGTGAGCGGTGCTCGTGCACGCCGATGGCCCGGAGGCGGTACTTCGCGAGGCTCTCCGGGCCCCTGCTCGACCGGGTGGACCTGCAGGTGGACGTGCGTCCCGTCCGACGGGGGATGGACGAGGCGGGGGAATCGAGCGCCGTCGTCGCCCCCAGGGTTGCGGCGGCGAGGGAGGCCGCCAGGGAACGGTACCGGGGCCTGGGCTGGGGCACGAACTCGGCGGCGTCGGCCACCTGGCTTCGGGACCGGACGTCGCGGGGATCGCTCTCCGCCCTTTTCCGGGCACTCGACAGGGGGGCGCTGAGCGCCCGAGGGGTCGATCGGGCGCTTCGGGTGGCGTGGACCCTCGCCGACCTCGGGGGGCGGGAGGCTCCCGGGCCGGACGAGGTCGCCCAGGCGATGGTGCTCCGGACCCGCGGGATGCCGGGGGTCGCGGCTTGACGGGCGAGCGGGGGGAATGCGGGGCCGAGTCGGCTGTGTCCGAGTGCGACCGGCGGGCTCTGGTGGCCTGGAGCGCGATCGCCGAACCTGGGGACGCGGTCGCCCACGCCCTCGTCGGGATCCTGGGGCCGGGGGAGGCGCTTAGCTGGGCGAGGAAGGCCGTCGACGACCCGGTCGGGGCCTCGTTCGACCTGTCCATGCCCCGGCATCTGACGGATCGGGCCGTCGCCTCCGCCGAGAGATGGGGACGGAGGCGGGAGGCCTGGGACGCGGACCAACACCTCGGACGGGCGGAGAAGGTGGGGGCGAGGGTTGTCGCTAGGGGTGACCCGGAGTGGCCGGATGAGTTGGACGACCTCGGCGACGCTCAGCCCTACTGCCTGTGGGTCAGGGGGTCGGCCGACATTCGCCAGGCCTGGTCCCGGTCCGTCGCGATCGTGGGTTCCCGGTCGAGCACGGCGTACGGGGAGCACGTGGCGGCCACCCTCGCGGCCCATCTGGCGGACGAGGGGCATACGGTGGTCTCGGGCGGAGCGTATGGGATCGATGCGCGGGCCCATCGGGGGGCGGTCGCGGCAGGCGGGGTGACCGTTGCGGTCATGGCGGGCGGGGTGGACCGCCTGTACCCGGTCGGGAACGCCAACCTCTTGGCCTGGGTGCTCGAGTCCGGGGCCATCGTCGGCGAACTCCCTCCCGGGTACGCTCCCCACCGCAGCCGGTTCCTGACGAGGAATCGCATCATCGCGGCGGCACACGCGACCGTGGTCGTCGAGGCCGCCCATCGATCGGGAGCCCTGTCGACCGCGTTTCACGCCGCGGGCCTCGGGCGACCGGTGGCCGCGGTCCCCGGTCCCGTGACGTCGCCCGGCTCCGCTGGATGCCACCGGCTGATCCGCGACGGCGCGATCCTCGTCACGGGGGCCGGGGACGTCCTCGATTTGGTGAGGCCCTTGGACGCCGCCCGGGAAGCAGGATCCGACGGGGAGAAGGGGCCGAAAGGTGGGGCAATGACGTTTGCGACGCCGGACCAGCGTCGGGCATACGACGCCGTTTCGAGGAAGGGCTCGACCGTGGGAGAGGTCGCCGCGGAGGCGGGGTTGGGCATGGCGGAGGCCCGGTCCGCCCTCGGCGGGCTGCTCCTCGCCGGATCGGTGGTGAGGGACGGGGTCGAGTGGCGTAGGTCCCCAAGGTAACGATTCGGCGACGTTATCGGCACATGCCACCGCCCAAAAGGGCATAAAATACCGCAAATACCTGAGTCTGATGTGATAGATGTGACACAAGGGGTTGATTTGACTCGTGTGACAGTGCACATTTGATCCCATGCCAACGATGGCGACCGTTCCCCTCGTGGAGGGCTTCCGCGCCCACCTCCGTTTCGGCCGGGGGCTGGCCGACAACACCGTGCACGCGTACTCCTCCGATCTCCTTCATCTCGCCCACTTCGTCGATCCCGACCAAGAGCCGGGGGCGGTCCTCCGCTCGGTCACCCTCGCTACCCTCAGGGGATGGCTCGCCCACCAGGCGAGATCGGGACTGAGCCGGACGACCCTCGCCCGTCGGGGTGCGGCCGTGCGAGCCTTCTACTTCTGGGCGACGGATACGGGGATCATCGAGGAGAATCCGGCCGCACGCCTCGCCTCCGCCCGCCCGGCGACCACCCTCCCGATCGTCCTCAGCCCCGCCGAGGTCGTCACCATGCTCGAAACCGCCGAGGCCCGATGCACGGGGGGCGACCCCCTCGACCTCCGGGACTGGGCCGCCGCCGAGATGCTCTACGCAACCGGGATGAGGGTCGGTGAACTCGCCGGGGTCGACGTCGGGGACGTCGACCTGGCGGAACGGCTCATCCGAGTCATGGGCAAGGGGGGCAAAGAGCGGGTGATTCCGTTCGGCATCCCGGCCGCCAAGGCCGCCCGAATGTGGCTGGAGCAAGGCCGCCCTCAACTCGTCACGGACTTCTTCACCCCGGCCTTCCTCCTCGGAAGGAGGGGCCGACGGGTGAATCAGCGGCAGGTCCGCGAGGCCGTCCATCGCCTCGCCGCCCAGGCCGGGATCGAGGACGTCGCCCCCCATGCTCTTCGCCACTCGGCCGCCACCCACCTCGTCAACGGCGGATCCGACCTCCGGTCGGTCCAGGAGGTCCTGGGGCACGCCAGCCTGACCACCACCCAGCGCTACACGCACGTGACCGCGGAACGCCTCCGCTCGTCCTACCAACTCGCCCACCCGAGGGCCTAGGGAGAACCATGTCGCAACTCAACACGATGCTCCATCAACTCGAAACCGAGTTCGAGGCCGATCCGGTCTTCGCCCGGACCGAGTCGGCCCCGACCGAGATCGACCGCTGGTGGGCCGACCTCGCCTCCTCACCCCGCCGCACCCGAAGGTCCCGCAAGGCCCGCGAGGCGAGGTCCCATCTCATCGTCCACTACGCGCCCCTCGTCACCATCGTCGCGACCCGCCTCATCGTGCGCCTGCCCGACACTGTCGAGCTGGGCGACCTCGTCTCCTACGGGATGTTCGGCCTCATCGATGCCGTCGAGAAGTTCGAGCCCGAGCGGGGATTCAAGTTCGAAACCTACGCGGGGACCCGCATCCGGGGGGCGATCATCGATGAACTCCGGGCCGCCGATTGGGTTCCGCGTTCCGTGAGGAGCAAGGCGAGGGCGGTGGAAACGGCGACCCGGACCGTCGAACAGGAGATGCTCCACCAGCCCACCGATCAGGATGTCGCCGCACGGCTCGGGTGGGACGTCTCGGACGTCCGGTCGGTCAGGGCGCAGGTCTCCCTCTCCCATGTGGCCGCCCTCGACGGGATGCCCCTCCTCCACGACCGCCCCAGGGAGGTCGTGGCCGAGTCCCTTCGGGTCCCGGGGGCTGGCGCCTCGATCGACAAGCGCGAGACCTTCGCCCTCCTCCGCAACGCGATGGAGGGAATCAAGGGCCGCGACCAGGAGGTCCTCCGGCTGTACTACTTCGAGGACCTGACCCTCGGCCAGATCGGGAAGATCCTGGGCGTCACGGAATCCCGGGTGTCGCAGATCCACACGGCCGCGGTCGCCAAGTTGCGTCAGGCCCTAGTGGCGACGGGGGCGTTCACCTAGGCCCCGTCGACGAGCGGCAGCAGCCTGACCGGACCGAACCCCGAAAGCACGTCGAGCGGGTTGATGTAGCGGCCGTTCCTCCGCACCCCCCAGTGGAGGCA
Source organism: Demequinaceae bacterium (assembly GCA_016933155.1). Taxonomy (GTDB): domain Bacteria; phylum Actinomycetota; class Actinomycetes; order Actinomycetales; family Demequinaceae; genus JAFGBM01. The sequence goes on from JAFGBM010000002.1 coordinate 23,372, forward strand.
GGTCTCCGTTCCTGAGTGGCCTTTCTCGTCGGTCACCGTGCCGATCGGATCTCCGGCCGATACCCGATCCCCGACGACGACCGTTGCCGCGACGGGCTCCAGGCTCGAGGCCAGCCCCCCCGCGTGCCCGATGCTGACCACCCCACGATCGACGACGAACCCCGCGAAGATCACCACCCCGTCGCCCGGGGACAGGACGACGCCGCCGACGTCGGCCTCGATGTCGATTCCCCGGTGACCCGCCCCCCACGGGGTGTCGGGGCGGTCGAAGAGCCGCAATGCCCGGAAGGGCTCGATGGGGGATTCCAGGACGGGATCGGGGCGCGGCTCCGCCCCGGCGGGAAGGGGCCCGAGCAGAAAGCCGACGATGAGGGTCGCCATCCCGATGAGGACGACGAGGCGGGTTGCGATCCGGACGGAAGGTATGGTCACGGATCGACCCTGCCCCCAAGGGGATCCCAGCGGGAGAAAAGCCTGGGGAAGGGGGAGAGAGGCCCCCACCGCAGAGACCGGGGACATCGGTCGGGATTGGTGGAAGGCGTCCGGTCCGGTACCATGATTCCGCGGTCATAGACCGACATCGCGCATCCAATCGAGCCCAGGGGCGGAATCCCAGGGGAGCGCCGGTGAGGCAGGGTCCGGGTTTGCCCGGTGCCGAACCGCGTGGATGCCAGGGGCCCGGCCACCCGGCCGGACCGATAACCGAATGCGGGGATGTCCCCGCCCGAGCGCATCGCGCCGAAAGGATGCACCATGGCCGTCGTGACCATGCGCCAGATGCTCGACTCCGGGGTCCACTTCGGGCACCAGACGAGCCGCTGGAACCCCAAGATGAAGCGTTTCATCTTCGCCGAACGCAACGGCATCTACATCATCGACCTCCAGCAGTCGCTCAAGAAGATCGACGAGGCGTACGCCTTCGTCCGGGACACGGTCGCCCACGGCGGCACCGTCCTCTTCGTCGGCACCAAGCGGCAGGCTCAGGAGCCCATCGTCGAGCAGGCCTCCCGCGTCGGGATGCCATACGTCAGCGAGCGGTGGCTCGGCGGTATGCTGACCAACTTCTCCACGGTCTCCAAGCGGGTGACCCACCTCAAGGAACTCGAAGAGATCGACTACGAGGACGTCGCAGGCTCCGGCCACACCAAGAAGGAACTCCTGGGCCTCAGGAGGAAGAAGGAGAAACTGGAGAAGGTGCTCGGGGGCATTCGGGCGATGAACCGCACCCCGTCCGTCCTGTGGGTGGTCGACACGAACAAGGAGCACCTCGCCGTCGAGGAGGCGAACAAGTTGGGGATCCCCGTCGTGGGAATCCTGGACTCGAACTGCGACCCCGACAAGATCACCTACGGCATCCCCGGCAACGACGACGCGATCCGATCCGTCCACCTGCTGACCCGGGTTATCGCCGACGCCGTGGCCGAGGGCCTGGTCGCCAGGCACGCTGCCCGTGCGGAAGCCGGGGAGGCGCCGATCGAGGAGGAGCCGCTCGCCGAGTGGGAGCGCGAACTCCTGGGCGGCGAGGACGAGGCGCCCAAGGCCGAGGAGCCCGTCGACGAGGACAAGCCCACCACGGAGAAGGTCGAGGCTGACGAGAAGTCTGCGGCCAAGAAACCCGCGGCCGAGAAGAAGGCTCCTGCCGAAAAGAAGCCCGCTGCCAAGAAGCCCGCGGCCGAGAAGAAACCGGCCGCCAAGAAACCCGCGGCCAAGAAGCTCGCCGCTGAGAAAGCAACGAAGGAGTAGGGGATCCACATGGCGAATTTCACCGTTGCCGACATCCAGGCGCTACGCGAACGCACCGGCGCCGGCATGCTCGACGTCAAGAAGGCGCTCGAGGAGGCCTCCGGCGACCTCGACAAGGCCGTCGACATCCTCCGGGTCAAGGGGCTCAAGGGTGTGACCAAGCGTGAAGGCCGGGCCGCATCCGAAGGGCTGGTCGCCGCAGAGGTGCACGAAGGGGGAGCCGGCCAGATCGGAACCCTCATCGAACTCAACTCCGAGACCGACTTCGTCGCGAAGAACGAATCCTTCATCTCGCTCGCAGAGAAGGTCCTCACCGCGACCGTCGAGGCGGGGGCTAAGACGGCGGAGGAGGCCCTCGCGGCCCCAGTCGACGGCGACACCGTCCACAACCTCATCAACGAGACGGCCGGCGTCCTCGGGGAGAAACTCGTCCTGAGGCGGGTCGCCCGAGTCGAGGCCCCCCAGGTCGCCGTGTACCTCCACAAAACCAACAAGGACCTCCCGGCTCAGGTGGGGGTGCTCGTGGGCACCGACATCGCCGCCAAGGACGTCGCGCGCGACATCGCCATGCACATCGCCGCCTACTCGCCCCTCTACCTCTCCCGCGAGGACATCCCCGCCGACACCGTCGCACACGAGCGTCAGGTGGCGGAGGAGGTCGCCCGGGCCGAGGGCAAGCCCGAGGCCGCGCTCCCGAAGATCGTCGAGGGTCGGCTGACGGGGTTCTTCAAGGAGAACGTGCTGCTCGACCAGGCGTACGCCAAGGACCCCAAGACCACGGTCGACAAGGTTGTTGCCGCAACGGGCGGCGCGGTTTCCGCATTCGCCCGCTTCCGCGTGGGAGCCTAGGCACAACAAAGGAGGCGCCGATGCCGAACACCAGCACGGATGGGGAAGGCCCTTCTCCCAGGAGAGTGCTTCTCAAACTCTCGGGTGAGACATTCGGCGGAGGCTCGGTCGGCCTGGATGCGGCGACCGTCCACCGGCTCGCGGCCGAGATCGCCGAGGCGGTTCGCACGGGCGTCCAGGTCGCGATCGTCGTGGGCGGGGGCAACTTCTTCCGGGGTCCCGAGCTGGCCCAGAACGGCATGAAGCGGGCCCGCGCGGACTACATGGGCATGCTCGGCACCGTGATGAATTCCCTCGCACTCCAGGACTTCCTGGAGCAGTCAGGGGTGGCCACCCGCGTACAGACGGCCATCACCATGGGGCAGGTCGCCGAGCCGTACATCCCTCTGAGGGCCGTCCGCCACATGGAGAAGGGCCGGGTCGTGATCTTCGCGGCCGGAGCGGGGATGCCCTACTTCTCGACCGACACCGTATCCGTCCAGCGTGCCCTCGAGACCCACTGCTCCGAGGTGATCATGGGCAAGAACGGGGTCGACGCCGTCTACACGGCGGATCCCCGGCACGATCCCAAGGCCACGCGCCTCGAGACCGTGACCTACCGGGAGGCCCTTCGTTCCGGGCTGGAGGTCATGGACGCCGCAGCCTTCAGCCTGGCCATGGAAAACGACCTCCCGATGGTCGTGTTCGGCCTTGAGGAGCCCGGGAATGTGACGCGGGCGCTCCTGGGTGAGAGAATCGGGACGCTGGTGACGACAGGCCCCGCCGAAAGGAGTCCGAGTGATTGACGACACCCTCCTCGAAGCAGAGGACAAGATGGACAAGGCCGTCGAGACGGCCAAGGATGACTTCGCGACGATCCGGACGGGTGCCGCATCGCCGGCCATGTTCGCCAAGCTCCTGGTGGACTACTACGGGGCGCCGACCCCGCTGCAGCAACTGGCCTCGATCTCAGCATCGGACGCCCGTACGATCGTGATCTCCCCCTACGATCGGAGCGCCATGGGCAGCATCGAGACAGCTCTCCGGGCCTCGGACCTGGGGGTCAACCCGACGGACGACGGCACCGTCATCCGGATCAACATGCCTCAACTGACGGAGGAACGCCGCAAGGAGTACATCAAGGTCGCCCGTCACCGGGCTGAGGAGGCTAGGGTGGCCGTGCGCAACCTCAGAAGGAAAGCCAAGGACACGATCGACATCGCCGTCAAGGAGGGGGACGTCGGCGAAGACGAGGGGGGACGCGCCGAAAAGGAACTGGAGGGCATGACCAAGAGGCACACGGAGGCGATCGACGCCCTGCTGGCCCACAAGGAGAACGAACTTCTCGAGGTCTGATGACGACGGGCACAACGACCAAAGGCCGCAACATGGGGGCCGCCACCGTCGTCGGGTTGATCCTTTTCGTCGTCGTCGTGGGGACGGCCTACTTCGCCCCCCTCGCCTTCACCATCATCATCTATCTCATCTGCCTCGCCGCCTTGCCCGAGTGGAAGCGGGCGCTCGCCCGCCAGGGGCGGGTCATCTCCCTCGTCCCCATCTCGGCGGCAACCATCGGGATGGGAGTCTCGGTCTGGTTCGACGGGAGGGAGGGCCTGATCATCGCCCTCCTGGTCGGGGCGGGGGGCACGATCGCTTGGCGGTTGGTCGACGAGTGGGTCGAGGATTCCCTCCACGACGCCCTCGCCGACGTCCTCACCCTGGTGTGGATCCCCTTCTTCGCCTCCTTCGTCGCCCTGCTCGTTCAATCCGACGACGGGTGGATACGGGTCTTCATCCTCGTCGCGGCCCTGACGGGCAACGACACGGGGGCGCTCTTCGTGGGCATGCTCATCGGACGGCACAAACTGGCCCCCCGCATCAGCCCCAAGAAGACGTGGGAGGGGGCCATCGGCGGGATCGTCATCGGGACGGGGTTGGCGGCTGTCGTCTCCTACCGCTTCCTCGAGGAGGACTGGCGGATGGGTGTCGTCGTCGGCTTCGCCGTCACAATCGCAGCCATATTCGGCGACCTCGTGGAGTCCGCGCTCAAGCGCGACATCGCGATCAAGGACATGAGCAGCCTTCTTCCCGGCCACGGCGGGGTCCTCGACCGGATGGATTCCGCGCTGTTCGCCGGTCCCGTCGCGTACGTCATCTTCGCCCTCTTCCTGGGCACCCTGTGAGCGGGGGACAGCCCATCGAACTGGAGGCGCCGCGTCGGGGACGGCCTCCCCGACATTTCATCGATCTCACGCCCGACGAGCGGATGTCCATCCTTGAGGGCCTCGGGCAGCCGGCCTTCCGCGCGGGGCAGCTCCCGACGCACTACTTCACCCACCTGACGACCGACCCGGCCGACCTGACCGACATCCCCGCCGAGGCTCGCCTCCCCCTCGTCGAGGCCCTCTTCCCCCCTCTCCTCGAGAAGGTCACGAGGATCGACACGGACGACGGCGCGACACAGAAGACCCTCTGGTCGCTTCACGACGGGGCGAGGATCGAGTCCCTCTTCATGGCATATACGGACAGGGCGACCCTATGCGTCACCAGCCAGGTGGGATGCGGCATGGGCTGCCCCTTCTGCGCGACGGGCCAGATGGGGCTGACCCGCAACCTCGGCGCCGCGGAGATCGTCGAACAGGTCCGGCTGACGGCGAGGGCCGCGCGGGACGGAGGGGCCCCGCGCCTGTCGCACGTGGTCTTCATGGGGATGGGCGAGCCCCTCGCCAACTACACCGCCGTCCTCGGCGCCATCCGAACCCTCATCGCCCCCAACCCGAGGGGCCTCGGACTTTCCGCCCGTCACGTCACCGTCTCGACCGTCGGGCTCGTCCCCGCGATCGATCGCCTGGCCGCCGAAGGCCTTCCCCTCACCCTCGCCCTGTCCCTTCACGCCCCGGACGACACCCTCCGGGACGAGTTGGTGCCCATCAACTCTCGATGGAAGATCGAGGAGACCCTCGACGCCGCCCACCGGTACTTCGAGGCGACCCACCGCAGGGTATCGATCGAATACGCCCTCATGCGGGGGATCAACGACCAGGCGTGGAGGGCGGAACTGCTGGCGGAACGTCTCGCGGCCAGGGGGCGCGCCTGGGTGCACGTCAACCCCATTCCGCTCAACCCCACGCCCGGGAGCAAGTGGACGGCCAGCACACCGTCCGACCAGGAGACCTTCATCCACACCCTCGAGGAGCATGCCATTCCCGTGACAATCCGGGATACTCGTGGCAGTGACATTGATGGCGCCTGCGGTCAGCTGGCGACGAAGGAGGCATCGTGACCGACATGTTCCCCCGGGTGGGGTTTCTACGTCAGGGCTATGACCGGGAGCAGGTGGAGGAGTTCTTCACGAACGTGAGGGCGGCATACGAGCGTCCCATCGTCGACCCGAACGGGCTCATGCCCATCGACATCCGGCACGCGGCCTTCGACATCCGGGCGAGGGGGTACAAGACGGCCGAGGTCGACGCCGCCCTCGACCGGCTCGAGGACGCCTTCGCGGCGCGGCTCAAGGACCAGTTCGTCCACCAGCAGGGCATCGAGGCCTGGCACGCCCAGTTGGCCGAGCGGGCTCAGGTCCTGTATGAGCGGCTCCGCCGCCCGAAGGGGGCGAGGTTCTCCCACCCGAAACGCCTCCGACGGGGATACCGGGCGAGCGACGTCGACGCCCTCCTCGATCGGATCACGGCGTTCTTCGACAGGGGCACTCCGCTGACCCCGAACGACCTCAGGTCGGCGATCTTCCCCCGTAAGGCCAAGTGGCGCTCGTACGATGAGAGCAAGGTCGACGCCTATCTCGCCCGGGCCATCGACATTCTCCAGGGCGTTTAGGGGGACGCCGACATGGGTGCGGCTCGGACCGTCGTCGTCCTCGGCTCGACCGGCTCGATCGGCTGCCAGGCACTCGACGTCATCCGCCGCAATCCCGATCGGTTCACCGTCCTCGCCCTCGCGGCCGGGGGAGGGGATCTTTCCCTGCTGACGGGGCAGGTCAGGGAGTTCAAGGTGCGGAAGGTGGCGGTCGCCGACGACGGGGCTGGCGGAGTTCTGGCCGAGACCCTCCCGGGGGTTGCGGTCGAATCGGGTCCTGACGCGGCCGCCTGGGCCGCAGGGTTGGGGGCGGACGTCGTCCTCAACGCCATGGCGGGCTCGGCGGGCCTCGGGCCGACTCTGGCCGCCCTCGCATCGGGGTCGACGTTGGCGCTCGCCAACAAGGAGAGCCTCGTGGCCGGTGGGGCCCTGGTGCTCCAGGCGAAGGAGCGGCCGGATCAGATCGTCCCGGTCGACTCCGAGCATTCCGCGATCGCCCAAGCCCTTCGGGCCGGATCGTTCGGCGAGGTTCGTCGGTTGATCCTGACCGCTTCGGGTGGGCCCTTCCGGGGCCGGCCTAAGGCCGATCTCGCCGGCGTCACACGGGAGGAGGCCCTTCGGCACCCGACCTGGAGCATGGGTCCGGTCGTCACCGTCAACTCGGCGACGCTGATGAACAAGGCCCTCGAGGTCATCGAGGCCCACCTCCTCTTCGACATCCCCCTCGACCGGATCGATGTGGTCGTCCATCCCGAATCCCAGATCCACTCGATGGTGGAGTTCTGCGACGGCTCGACGATCGCCCAGGCCTCCCCACCGGACATGCGTCTCCCCATCGCGCTCGGGCTCGCCTGGCCGGATCGGGTGCCCGGGGTCACTCCCGGATACGACTGGTCGGAGCGGAGGGAGTGGACCTTCGAGCCCCTCGACGAGGAAGCCTTCCCCTCCGTCCAACTCGCCCGAGAGGCCGTCGCGGCCTCGCCCCTTCACCCCGCCGTCTTCAACGCCGCGAACGAGGAGGCCGTGGCGGCCTTCCTGGACGGGGGACTACCGTTCCCGGGAATCGTCGAAACGGTCCAGGGGGTCATGGGGGCGTTCGAACCCGGGAGTGAAGGGCCAGGCCTGTCGCTCGGGGCAGTGCTCGACGCCGAGGCGTGGGCCAGGGAGACCGCCCGGAAGGCGATGGGCCACCTGGGAACCGCGGAGGGTTCCGGGACGTAGGGTACTCATATGGCTTACGCGATCGGCGTCATCGTCTTCATCATCGGGATCAGCATCTCGGTTGCCCTCCACGAGCTGGGGCACATGCTGCCCGCCAAGGCGTTCGGGGTGAAGGTGCCTCGATACATGATCGGCTTCGGGCCGACCCTGTGGTCCCGGAAGCGGGGCGAGACCGAGTACGGGGTCAAGGCCTTCCCCCTCGGCGGGTACGTGAAGTTGATGGGGATGGTCCCACCGGCCAGCGAGGTCAAGCCCGTCCGGGGGCACGGCTGGGCCGCCCGGCTCATCGAGGACACGAGGGCCGCCGCGGTCGAGGAGATCGAGCAGGGGGAGGAGCATCGCTCGTTCTACCGCCTGGTGTGGTGGAAACGCGTCATCGTCATGGCCGGAGGGACGTTCACCAACCTCTTCCTCGCCATCCTGATCTTCACGGGGATCGGGGTCTTCTATGGGGTCGAGACCACCACTCCCCGGGTCGACGAGGTTCTCGGGTGCGTCCTGCCCATCGACGCGGAGCGTGACTGTACGGCGAAAGACCCGGAGACGGCGGCGTCTCTCGCGGGATTTGAGAACGGGGATCGGATCGTCGCGGTGGATGGCATGGACATCGATGGATGGGAAGGCCTGACCGAATACATCCGGGTGCATCCCGGGGACGAGGTCGCCTTCACCGTTCAAAGACAAGACGAGGAGATTGTCCTCACGGCGACCCTCGGTTCGAGGGACCTTCCGGTCTATAAATCGAACGGGGAGCCCGTTATCGATGGGAAGGGCGATCCCGTGACGATCCCCGTCGGCTTCCTCGGGGTCCAGCCCTCCTGGGAAATGGTGCGCCAGAGCCCGTGGTGGGGCACGACCATCACATTCGAGTACCTCGGCGAGGTCGGCAAGGCCCTCGCGCACCTGCCCGACTCGCTCTGGAACGCCCTCCAGGCATCCTTCGGGTGGGCCGATCGGGACCAGGATGGAATCGTCAGCATCTTCGGAGCGGGACGTTTCGCCGGGGAAATCGCCGCCGTCGACAGCCCCGACATTGGGCTCTCCGATCAAATCGCCGCGATGCTACAACTCGTCGCCGCCATCAATCTCGCGCTCTTCGCCTTCAACCTCGTCCCCCTCACGCCCCTCGACGGCGGCCATGTGGCCGGCGGCCTCTGGCAGGGCGTCAAGGACGGGTGGGCGCGCCTGAATAAGCGCCCCAAAGCCGCCCCCGTCGACCTCGCCAGGATGATGCCCCTGACCTATGTGGTGTTCGTCCTCCTTGTCGTCATGGGCGCCGTCTTCGCCTATGCCGATCTTGTCGTCCCCATCCGGATCGGCTGAGGCCGGGACCGGCTCATGAGCGATACTGGACCCGTGACCTCTCTCGGCATGCCCGCGATCCCTCCAGCCCGCCTCGCCCCTCGTCGGACATCACGCCAGATCAAGGTGGGCTCCGTCGCCGTCGGCGGCGACGCACCTGTCTCCGTCCAGTCGATGACGACCACCCCGACCGCCGATGTCGACGCCACGCTGATGCAGATCGCGGAGCTGACAGCCGCGGGGTGCGACATCGTCCGGGTGGCTGTCCCGAGCCAGGACGACGCCGACGCCCTATCCGCCATCGCGAGGAAATCCCAGATCCCCGTCATCGCGGACATCCACTTCCAGCCGAAGTACGTGTTCGCTGCGATCGATGCGGGGTGTGCTGCGGTCCGGGTCAACCCCGGCAACATCCGCAAGTTCGACGACCAGGTGGGGGAGATCGCCAAAGCTGCGGCCGACGCCGGGGTGTCGCTCCGCATCGGCGTCAACGCCGGCTCGCTCCACCCGAGCCTCCTGGAGAAGTACGGGCACGCCACGGCCGAGGCCCTCGTCGAATCGGCCGTGTGGGAGGCATCGCTCTTCGAGGAGCACGACTTCCACGACTTCAAGATCTCCGTCAAGCACCACGATCCCATCGTCATGATCAGGACCTACCGGATGCTCGCCGAGCGGGGCGACTGGCCCCTCCACCTCGGAGTGACCGAGGCCGGCCCGGCTTTCCAGGGGACCATCAAGTCGGCGACGGCCTTCGGAGTCCTGCTCGCCGAGGGCATCGGCGACACCATTCGAGTGTCCCTGAGCGCGCCCCCGGTCGAGGAGGTCAAGGTCGGTTTGGAGATCCTCCAGTGCATGGGGCTCCGGGAACGGAAGCTGGAGATCGTCTCCTGCCCGAGCTGTGGGCGGGCCCAGGTGAACGTGTACGAGCTCGCCGAGAAGGTGACGGCCGGGCTAGAGGGGCTGACGGTGCCGCTCCGGGTGGCCGTCATGGGGTGCGTCGTGAACGGGCTCGGGGAGTCGCGTGAGGCGGACCTCGGGGTCGCCTCCGGAAACGGCAAGGGGCAGATCTTCGTCCGAGGTGAGGTCATCGCCACGGTTCCCGAGGACAAGATCGTCGAGACCCTGCTGGCGGAGGCGCTCAGGATGGCCGAGGAGATGACACCGATCGAGGGGGTATCCCCCGAGGTGACGGTCACCAGGTGACGGACGCGCTGCTCGGAAAGGTGCGGCCCAAGGTCGCGCTCACCCCGCTGCAGCGCAAGGACCTCGAGGCGGCCCGCACCCTGTGCGCCCAACGACCGGTGGCCTACGTCATGGCGGCCATGCACGTCGATAGGGCGATCGCCCAAACGCCCCCCTCCTCCGGGCACCTATGGGCGCTTCACTCCCGGGCAGGCGGGGGGAGGAAGCTCGTCGGGGTCGTGTGGGACGGGGTCAACCTCTTCCCGGTGGTACCCGAGCCGACGGAGGAGACCTTGGCCGGGCTGGCCGCCGCGGTGACGGCGCGCCTGACGAGGCCGAGCGGGATCGTCGGGGAGGCGGAGGTCGTCCTCGACCTCTGGAAGAGGATCCGGCCCAAATGGGGTCCGGCCCGAGCCGTCAGGGAGGAGCAGTGGCTCATGGCCCTCGACGGCCCGCCGGTCTTCCCCGAGCCGTCCCCGGCCGGCGCCACCGGCCTCGACCTCGGGCCCGTCCAGATCTCCGAGCCGGAGGATTTCGACGCAGTGCTTCCCGCGGCCGTCCACATGTTCAAGGGAGAGATCGGCTACGACCCGACCCAGAACGGTCGAGGGGTGTACGAGGACCGGCTCCGGCGGCTGATCCGGCACGGGCGGTCATTCGTCCAGTTCGAGACGGTCGAAGGCTGCGACGGTGACGCCAGACGGAGGGTCGTCTTCAAACTCGAGGCAGGCGTCGTCGGGCCCGGAGTGGCGGAGATCCAAGGGGTCTGGGTGGAGCCGACGCTCCGGGGGCGCGGGCTGGGGCGAGAGGGGCTCGCGCTGGTGTGCGAGGCGATTCAGGCTCACCTCGCACCCACGGTGTCCCTGTATGTGAACTCATTCAATCGAGTGGCGATCGCGGCATACGAGGCGGTGGGGTTCCGTCGGGTCGGGACCTTTGCCACCGTGATGCTCTAGGGCGGAGGGGAAACCACTAGTCCGTGCGGTTCAGGACGGCTTTGGGCTCGTGCGAATCTCCGGTGTAGATGATCGCGAAGTCGATCTTTCCGTTGGGTTTGAGGTCGAGGGTGATCTCCACCTCGCCGGTGCAGCGCGTCGTATTCGTGATGACCTCGTGGACGTCGACGTGGTTGGCGCTGCGGCCGGTCTGAGTCCAGGTGCCCAGGCAGTCCATCTCCTCGTGGGTGGCGTCTCCCGCAAAGGTGTAGTGGACGGATCCCGTGAGCGTCGAGCCGTCGTCGGCGATGTCGACCGTGGCGTGGTATCCCGGGGTGTAGTCGCCGTAGACGATGCCGATCCAAGTGCCGTCGAACGGCCCGGCGATCGGAGCGGGAGGGGAGTCCTGCGATGGGTTCGGGCTAGGAGTCTCATAGACTGTCTCGGCCGGAGTCGCGGGATCGTCGTTGGGGCCCAAGTACTTCAGAGCGACGAAGACGATCAGTCCCACGAGGATCGCGCTCAAGACGATGATGACGACCCCCATGATCGAACCGGCGTCCCGGTCCCTGCCTTCGGTCCTACGGTCGACTACGGCCCGGTCGAGTGTGTTCACGGAATCCCCATTTCCCGGACAGTCCGAACTTGGGTTTCGGCGCGCGGATGTCCGATCTACTCGTTGACCAAACGCTAGCACCGGACGCGCGGCGTGTCCCGGTCGCACTAGGCTGTCCCCATGCTGCGCATGTCGACCCTCTTCCTCCGGACCCTCAGGGAGGACCCCGCCGACGCGGAGGTCCCCAGCCACCGCCTCCTGCTCCGAGCCGGCTACATTCGCCGCTCGTCCCCGGGCGTCTACTCGTGGCTCCCCCTCGGGCTGCGGGTGCTCGCCAAGATCGAGGCGATCGTCCGGGAGGAGATGGCCGCGATCGGGGCCCAGGAGGTCCACTTCCCGGCCCTCCAGCCACGGGAGCCCTACGAGGCGACCGGACGGTGGCGCGACTACGGCCCCAACCTGTTCCGCCTCAAGGACCGCAAGGACGCCGACTACCTCCTCGCTCCGACCCATGAGGAGGCCTTCACCCTCCTGGTCAAGGACCTCTATTCGTCCTACAAGGACCTGCCGATCACGCTGTACCAGATCCAGACGAAGTATCGAGACGAGGCGCGACCCCGCGCCGGGCTCATCCGCGGTCGCGAATTCATCATGAAGGACGCCTACTCCTTCGACCTCGATCGCGAGGGCCTCGAGGGTTCCTACCAGGCCCAACGGGACGCCTACAAGAGGCTCTTCGACCGCCTCGGGCTCGACTACGTGATCGTCTCGGCCCACTCTGGAGCCATGGGGGGGTCGCGCTCCGAGGAGTTCCTCTGCCCCGTGGACATCGGCGAGGACACCTACGTGCGTTCGGCCGGGGGCTACGCCGCGAACGTCGAGGCCGTCACGACCCCCGCCCCCGACCCGGTCCCCTTCGACGACGCTCCCGCGCCACATGTCGAAGACACCCCCGACGCCCCGACGATCGACGCCCTCGTTTCCCTCGCCAACGACCGATACGCCCGTGCCGACCGTCCCTGGACCGCCGCCGACACGCTCAAGAACGTCGTCCTCGCCATCACCCCGCCGGAAGGCAACCGAGAACTCCTCGTCATCGGTGTGCCCGGCGACCGCGACATCGATCCCCACCGGGTGGAGGCCGCCCTCTCGCCCGCGACCGTCGAACCCGCCACCGAGGCCGACTTCGCCAAGGAAGCAGCCCTCGTCCCCGGGTACATCGGGCCCGAGGCCCTGGCCGCCGCCAAGATCCGCTACCTCCTCGACCCTCGCGTCGCCCCGGGCACCCGCTGGATCACCGGCGCCAATGTCAAGGACAAGCACGTCTTCGACCTTGTCGCGGGACGGGATTTCACCTCCGACGGGACGATCGATGTGGCCGAGGTTCGAGCGGGCGACCCCGCCCCGGACGGCTCCGGCCCGCTCGAACTCGCGAGGGGGGTCGAGATCGGCCACATCTTCCAGCTCGGCACCAAGTACTCCGAGGCCCTCGGGCTCAGCGTCCTCGACGCCGACGGCAAGCAGCGCACGGTCGTCATGGGGAGCTACGGGATGGGGGTGACCCGCGTCCTTGCCGTCCTCGCCGAACTCAACAACGACGAGCACGGGCTGATATGGCCGGTCCAGGTAGCGCCGTACCACGTCCAGGTGGTGGCGACCGGCAAGGATGAGGCGATCCTGATCGCGGCAGAGGGGGTGGCCGAGGCGCTCACCGCGCTTGGGGTCGAGGTGTGCTTGGACGACCGTGTGGGGCCCTCCGCGGGCGTGAAGTTCGCCGACGCCGAACTGCTCGGGGCGCCCTTCATCGTCGTCGTCGGACGGGGCCTCGCGACGGGTGAGGTCGAGGTCAAGACGCGGGCGACCGGGGCGGTCGAAGACGTCGCCGTCGCCGACGCCCCCGCCAAGGTGGCCGCGATGGTCAAGGCCGCACTCGGGGGCTAGACGCGTCGAGAGCCGCTAGGCGCCGGCGGACGGCGAGGGCGCTGGCTCCCGAGGCGCATACCCCGGGACCGTGACTCCGGGGAACATCGGAGCCTCCCCCGGCTCGACGCCATGAACCCATGAGCCCACGAGCGCGTCGAAGGCCGCCGACAGCAGCCACGCCCGCTCCTCAACCGAATCGGCATCTCCCTTGACCACCTCCGCGAAGGCCGCGACATAGGCATCGGCCAGATCGGCCTCTACCTCGGACATCAAGTCCTCCATGGCCTCGTTCGAGGCCAGCCGGGTGCGATCCGTGACGTATGACGGCCCCCGCGGGTCGGATCCCACAAGCGAGACCAGCGCGGCGGCCCTCTCCTCAAGGAGCAGTGAGCGCAGGTAGGCGACACCCCTGAGAGGCCCCTCCGCCCTCGCCGCGACCAGTTGGAAAACGTAGACGGCGTAGTCGGTCAGGAGGATGAGCCCCGTCAGGGTCTCCTCGGAAAGTAAGGTCGCCTCCGGCACCAGAGCCATCGAGACCGACGGATCGGTGTCGGCGAGGCCCGGAGGCAACGGCAGGAGGCGGTCCGCGCTCACGTCGACCTCGACTCCCGAGGCTCGAGCGTCCTCCTCCGACTGAAGCCGGAGGGCCGCGGCGTGAGACAGTCCGATCGCCGCCAGGAGGAGGGCGAGGTCGGCGTCCTCCACGGTCAGGGCACCCTCGACGGCGGCATCCCTGGCAAGGGAGGCGAATCGGGAGAACGACGTCGGGCCGAGCGACGGATCGGACGTCGGCGAGGGATCCGGAGCAGGGTCGGGGTACGGGTCGTACACCCCGCCGAGGGCATCGAGGTGGACGTCCGAGGCGAGGGACTCGAACTCGTACAGCCATTCGGCTCCCGGGCCCCCGGGATCGGCGTACGGCAGGGCCTCGACGAGCCTGGCCTCCGCGACGGCGGCGGCGTCCCGCACTGCTTCGGTCGCATCCGGAATGAGGGGTGACGGGTCAGGAGTCTCAAGTCGCCACTCGCAAGCCGTCGCGGAAAGCGCGAGGCACACCAGGGCGGCCGTCGTCATCGGGCGGCGCGTCTTCATGCGCGCCATCATCGCATGGGAGCCCTCCTCCTCGTAGACTAGGCGAAGGAAATTTCAGCAACGGAGCGCGCGCGATGTGCGGGGAGGCGAGCCATGGACATCGACCTCGCAACACTCCGCGGACTCGAGCGGGAGCGCGACATTCCGTTCGAGGTCCTCATCGACGCGATCGAACAGGCCCTCCTCTCCGCCTACAGGAAGACCCCGGGCGCCCATCATCACGCCCGCGCCGAGATCGATCGCAAGACCGGAGTGGTGAAGATCCTGGCTAGGGAGGACCCACCCGAGGATTCCGACCTCGGCCCCGAGGACATGCCCGAGTTCGACCACACCCCGGCGGACTTCGGGCGCATCGCGACCGCGACAGCCCGCCAGGTCATCGTCCAACGCCTCAGGCAGGTGGGGGACGACCAAGTCCTCGGGGAGTTCGCCGACAAGGAAGGCCACCTCGTCTCGGGGGTCATCCAACAATCGGCCGACACCCGCAGCGTCCGCGTCCAACTCGGGGACATCGAGGCCTTCCTCCCGGTCCATGAGCAGGTCCCGACGGAGACCTACACCCACGGCGAACGCCTTCGCGCCTACGTCCTGGAGGTGGGACGCGGCCTCAAGGGGCCGTCCATCACCCTCTCCCGCACCCACCCGGGCCTCGTCAGGCGCCTCTTCGAACTCGAGGTCCCGGAGATCGCCGACGGATCCGTCGAGATCATGGCCCTCGCGAGGGAATCCGGCCATCGCTCCAAAGTGGCCGTCAGGGCCGTCGTCGAGGGTGTCAACGCCAAGGGTGCCTGCATCGGCCCCATGGGGGCCAGGGTTCGGGCGGTCATGGAGGAGCTCCGGGGGGAGAAAATCGACATCGTCGACTGGGACGAGGACCCGGCGACCTTCGTCGGCCACGCGCTGTCGCCCTCCAAGGTGGTGTCCGTGACCATCGTCGACGAGGCCGCCAAGGCCGCGCGGGTCGTCGTGCCCGACTATCACCTCTCGCTGGCCATCGGCAAGGAAGGCCAGAACGCCCGGCTCGCCGCCCGGCTGACCGGTTGGCGCATCGACATCCGCTCCGACGAGGAGCAGCCAGGCGCAGAGTAGGCGCGACTCTGCCCTCTCCACCCGCTACACTGGGGGGGCCGGGAGACCTCTCCCGTGCCGCCTCACGTACCGTCAGTCCCCCAGGGCTGGCACGTCTGTAGGCGCCACCCGACAACCATCAAGAACGGGACACGAACCCGATGGGCACCCGATGAGCACCTCGCAATGAGCACCGCTCGGTAACGATGGTTCGACCCTGCCTCGGTCGAACCGAGACAGGAGAGTTGTGGCAAAGCCTCGCGTCCATGAGATCGCCAAAGAGCTCGGAGTCTCGAGCAACGATCTTCTGGTCAAACTGAAAGAACTCGGCGAATACGTCAAGGGTCCGTCGTCGACGGTGGAAGCCCCCGTCGTCCGCAAACTCCGTGAGGCCTTCCCCGCACCCGTCAAGCCCGTCGAGCAGCCTGCGCCAGCCGCCAAGGCGCCGACCAAGAAGGCCGCGTCCAAGGAGCCTCCCGCTCCGGAATCCACCGAGGTGTCTCCCCCTCTCGTCGAGGAAGCCCCTCCTGCCGAGGAGCCGTTCAAACCCAACGCGGGTGGCCCCGAGTTCCAGGCCCCTCCGCCGTCGACACCCAGGCCCCAACCCAAGCCCCAGCCCGGAGGGAACAGCCCCTTCGCCGATCGGGCGACCGCACCCCGTCCACGTCCGAGGCCGGGAGGGAACAACCCCTTCCAGACTCCTCCCCGTGCCCCGGCTAGGACGGGAGCGGGTCCCGGAGGCCCAGGAGCGGGTCGAGGCCCGGCGGGAGCCGGCGCGCCCGCACGCGGACCCCGGCCGGCGGGAGCAGGAGCCCCCCGAGGAGCCGGATCACCCGGTGCCGCGAGGGGTGGGGCTGGTCGAGGTTTCGGACCCGGGGCCGGAAGCCCAGGAGCGGGAGGCCCAGGCGGAGCCCCCGGAGGTCGCCCGGGCAGTGGCGGCCGTGGCCGCGGTGGAACGGCCGGCGCCTTCGGGCGGGCAGGCGGCAAACCCGCCCGCGGTCGCAAGAGCAAGCGAGCCAAGCGCCAGGAATACGAACAGCAGCAGGCCCCGGTCATCGGCGGGGTGCAGATTCCCCGGGGCGACGGCTCCACCTTGATCCGACTGAGGCGTGGGGCGACCCTCGCCGACTTCGCCGAGAAGATCGACGTCAACCCGGCCTCTCTCGTGACGGTCCTCTTCCACCTCGGAGAGATGGCCACCGCCACCCAATCCCTTGATGAGGGCACGCTTGAGGCCCTCGGCGCCGAACTCGGCTACGCCATCGAAATCGTCTCCCCCGAGGACGAGGACCGCGAGTTGCTCGAGGACTTCAACATCGACCTCGACGCCGAGATCGCTGCAGAGACCGACGAGGACCTCGAGGACCGGCCGCCAGTCGTCACCGTGATGGGCCACGTCGACCACGGGAAGACCAAGCTCCTCGACGCGATCAGGAAGACCGACGTCATCTCCGGAGAGTCCGGGGGCATCACCCAGCACATCGGCGCCTACCAGGTTCACCACGAACACGAGGGTGAGGCTAGGGCCATCACCTTCATCGACACCCCAGGCCATGAGGCTTTCACGGCTATGCGTGCCCGTGGGGCAAGGGTCACGGACATCGCCATCCTGGTGGTGGCAGCCGACGACGGCGTCATGCCCCAGACCATCGAGGCCCTCAACCACGCCCAATCGGCCAACGTGCCGGTCGTCGTCGCCGTCAACAAGATCGACAAGGACGGCGCCAACCCCGACAAGATCCGCCAGCAGTTGACCGAATACAACCTCGTGGCCGAGGAGTACGGTGGCGACACGATGTTCGTCAACATCTCCGCCCTCAAGGGGATCGGAGTCGACCAACTCCTCGAGGCCGTCCTCCTGACGGCCGACGCCGGGCTCGACCTTAGGGCGAATCCGGACAAGGATGCCCGAGGGGTCGCTGTCGAGGCACACCTGGACAAAGGCCGGGGTGCCGTCGCCACCGTCCTCGTGCAGTCGGGGACGCTCCGGGTGGGCGACGCCATGGTCGTCGGGACCGCCCACGGTCGCGTTCGGGCCATGTTCGATGAGCACGACCAGCCGGTCGAAGAGGCCCTCCCCGCCCGTCCCGTCCAGGTGCTCGGGCTGGCGTCCGTCCCGAACGCCGGGGATTCCTTCCTGGTGGCCGAGGACGAGCGCACGGCCCGCCAAATCGGTGAGAAGCGGGAGGCGGCCGAACGCGCCGCCCAACTCGCATCGAGACGGAAGCGGATAAGCCTCGAGGACTTCACCCAGGCACTCGAGGCCGGCAAGGTCGACACCCTCAACCTCATCATCAAGGGCGACGTCTCCGGCGCCGTCGAAGCCCTGGAGGACGCCCTGCTGGCGATCGACGTGGGTGAGACGGTAGAACTTCGGGTCATCCACCGCGGGGTCGGCGCCGTCACCCAGAACGACGTCAACCTGGCCACCGTCGACAATGCCATCATCATCGGCTTCAACGTCCGGCCGGCCGAGCGGGTGCAGGAGATGGCCGATCGCGAGGGCGTCGACATGCGCTTCTACAGCGTCATCTATCGGGCCATCGAGGATATCGAGGCCGCCCTGACGGGGATGCTCAAACCCGAGTACGAGGAGAAGCAGACCGGATCGGCCGAGGTCCGGGAGGTGTTCCGTTCCTCGAAGTGGGGAACCATCGCCGGATCGATCGTCCGGGACGGCGTCATCCGCCGCGGGGCCAAGGCGCGGATCAGCCGCGACGGGGTCGTGCTCGGCGAGATGGACATCGACACGCTCCGGCGGTTCAAGGACGACGTCACCGAGGTTCGGGACGGGTTCGAGTGCGGCATTGGGCTGGGCAAGTTCTCCGATATTGCGGAGGGCGACCTCATCGAAACCTTCGAGATGGTGGAGATTCCGAGGACCAAATGACGGACAGCCCGCGCGCGCTTCGGCTCGCGGAAACAATCCAGCGCATCATTGCCAACGCACTCGAAACCGAGATCAGGGACCCGCGCCTGGGTTTTGTGACCGTCACCGGAGTCAGGGTGACGGGCGATCTCCAGAACGCCACGGTGTTCTACACGGTCCTGGGGGACGACGACGCCAGGAAGCAGACCGCCGATGCCCTTGCCTCGGCCAAGGGGCGTTTGAGATCCCTGGTCGGGGCGGACCTCAACATCCGGCTGACCCCCACCCTGGATTTCATCCTCGATGCCCTGCCCGACACGACGGCGATGCTGGATCAGGCCATCCAGGACGCCAAGGCGCTCGACGCCGAGGCGGCTGCCCTCAGGTCCGGCGCCTCCTTCGCGGGGGACCCCGATCCCTATCGTCATGCGGACGACCCGGATGACGAGCCCCGGTAAATCGTCTTCCTCCCACCCGGACGCGGGCGTGAGGCCAGGCCTCCTCGTCGTCGACAAACCTTCGGGCTGGACTTCGCACGATGTCGTCGGGCGGATGCGCAGACTCTCGGGGACCCGTCGGGTGGGTCACGCCGGAACCCTCGATCCCATGGCCACCGGGGTCCTCGTCGTCGGCATCGGCTCGGCGACCCGGCTGCTCGGGTATGTCGGGGGGGCAGACAAGGATTACGAGGCGACCATCCGGCTGGGCGTCACGACGGTGTCGGACGACGCCGAAGGGGAGGCGACGTCGAAGGCCGACGCTTCCGGGGTGACGGAGGCCGCCGTGGACGAGGCGATTGCGTCTTTGACGGGGGACATCCTCCAGGTGCCGAGTTCCGTCAGCGCCATCAAGGTCGACGGGCGACGGGCGTATGCCCGGGTGAGGGGCGGGGAGGAGGTGGGGCTCAAGGCCCGTCCCGTGACCGTGAGCGCCTTCCGGGTGGAATCGATGAGGCGGGGGGAGAGGTGGCTCGACCTGGACGTCGCCGTGAGCGTGTCCTCCGGGACGTACGTGAGGGCCCTCGCGAGGGACCTCGGCGCGGCGCTTGAGGTCGGGGGCCATCTCACAGTCCTGCGTCGCACCCGGGTTGGAGGCTTCCGGATCGAGAACGGCCACACCCTGGAGGCCCTTGGCTCCGTCATCGAGGGGGGAGGGCCGCTGCCGATCATCTCTCTCGCGGATGCGGCGTGTGCCGTACTGCCGCACCGGACCGTGACTGAGGTGGAGGCCGCCGAGCTGGCCCACGGCCGCCGGGTCGTTGCGATTGAGGCGGACGGCCGGCCGGACATCGAGCATCCCTTGGCCCTCGTCGCCCCGGGTGGGGGGATCGTCGCCCTGAGCGTCCTGGGTGGATCGGGGGAACTTCGCCCGACCGCAGTGCTCGTCGACACTACGATGGGCACACCATGACGAAGGGCCTCGCGTGACAATGATCTGGCGCTCTCTGGCGGACGTTCCCCGGGATGGGCGTTCCTCCGTCGTCACCCTCGGGAACTTCGACGGTGTGCATCGGGGTCACCAGGCCGTCCTCGCCCGAGTCGTGGAAGAGGCCCAGGCCAGGGGCGGGCGATCCGTCGCCGTCACCTTCGATCCCCACCCCCTGGCTGTGCATCGGCCCGAGGCGCCCCCGACCCTCATCACCGGACTAGAGGATCGCCTGGAGCGGATGGCGGCGATAGGTCTGGATGCCATTCTCGTCGTCCCCTACAGCCTGGAGTTCGCCCGCCAGACGGGGGAGGAGTTCGTGCGCGCCTACTTTGCCGAGGGGTTGCGGGCCTCTGGGGTGGTCATCGGTCATGACACCAAGTTCGGTCACGACGACACGGGGCATGTCGACAAGCTTCGGGAACTCGGCGGGGAGTTGGGCTTCACGGTTGAGGTGCTCGACTGGGTGGGGATATCGAACGGGAGCGAGAGGCGGTGGTCCTCGACCTGGGTGAGGGAACTGCTTGAGGCTGGACGCGTGACTGAGGCCGCCGATATCCTCGGCAGGCCCCATCGAGTCCGAGGGATCGTCGTCCGCGGTGACTCCCTGGGACACCGGATCGGCTTTCCCACCGCCAACCTCGAAGTCTATGCGGGGATGATCCCCGCCCACGGGGTATACGCGGCCTGGATGACGGTTCTATCCGGCGAGGGGAGCCAGGACGGGGGAGGGGTCGTGGGGCACCGGTTCGCGGCGGCCATCAGCCTGGGGATGAACCTGACCGTCGGGGGCACGGACCTCAGGGTCGAGGCCCACCTCCCCGACGCCCCCGATTTCGACATCTATGGGGCGAGGGCGGCGCTCGACTTCGTCGACCGCCGACGGGACATGCTGGACTTCGGCTCGATTGAAGCCCTTCAGGCCGCTCTAGCCGAGGATGTCATATGGCTGAGGGACACCCTGCCCCAGACCTGACGTCAGCATCCCCCCGCCGTCCGCCCCCGCCGTCCGCCCCCGCCGTCCGCCCCTGCCGTCCGCCCTGCCGTCCGCCCCCGCCGTCCGCCCCCGCCGTCCGCCCCCGCCGTCCGCACGGTTCGTGGGACAGGTGGGTCGCAAGTGACGTCCTGATGGCACATTCGCGTCCCACCCTCCCCATCCGTCCCGTCGACCGTGCGAACGGCAGGAGGCATGCTGGTGTTCTCCATCCTCGAACGTCCCTGCAGACGGTGGGTGCTGGTTTTGGGCCGGTTTCCGGCACTGATTGTCTGCAGGAGCACTTGAGGTTTGCCTGCAGACGGTGGGTGCTGGTTTTGGGCCGGTTTCCGGCACTGATTGTCTGCAGGGATGCCTCGGATACGGTCGCCATCTCGAGGCGGCCTACGTCTGCCTCAACCCCGTCCCGCGGCCTCGAGACGGTTGCGTCCCCTCAGCAGACGCCGGGACTGGTACGATGGTCGCCGCCGTGAAACGGCCGTGGACAGCAGAGCTCCGGAGAACAGGCCCGGGTGCGCCACGCAACGAATCTAGGGAGTCACAGTGCCGCTCGACGCAGCAACCAAGAAGTCCATCATGGAGCAGTACGCCACCAGCAAGGGTGACACCGGGTCTCCCGAGGTTCAGGTCGCCTTGCTTTCCAAGCGCATCGCCGATCTCACCGGACACCTGAAGGAGCACCCGCACGACCACCACTCGCGTCACGGGCTCCTGTTGTTGGTCGGTCAGAGGCGCCGTATCCTCGGGTACCTCCAGAGGATCGACATCGAGCGTTATCGCTCCCTCATCGAGCGTCTCGGCCTCCGCCGCTAGGCGTCGCCGCAGTCTCTCAAAGGCGTCTCGCCCCCGAGGGGGCTCTTTCTTGCTACCATTCTCTCGGCCCCCCGGCATTACGGGAGGCCGCCCACACAGGGGTAGCCCGCTTGACCGCTGATCATCGGTGGTGATGGGCAGAGCCGCATGGCTCTGAACGTTTCGACTGACGATCAGTGGCAAGGCAGCGGCCTGTGCCGCAGGGCTACTCCGCGACATCAAGGAGTACTAACCCCATGGAGGGTCCAGAAATCCAATCCGCCGAGGCCGTTATCGATAATGGCAAGTTCGGCAAGCGCACCGTCCGCTTCGAGACGGGCCGCATCGCGCGGCAGGCGAGCGGTTCGGCCGTCGCCTATCTAGACGGCGAGACCATGCTTCTCTCGGCCACGACGGCGGGCAAGGAGCCCCGCGAGGGCTTCGACTTCTTCCCCCTGACGGTCGACGTCGAAGAGCGGTCATACGCCGCGGGCCGGATCCCCGGCTCGTTCTTCAGGCGGGAGGGACGCCCCTCGACGGACGCGATCCTCACCTGCCGACTCATCGACCGTCCGCTCCGCCCGTCGTTCGTCAGCGGGCTACGCAACGAGATCCAGGTGGTCGTGACCGTCATGGCCCTGAACCCGGACGACCAGTACGACGTCATCGCCATCAACGCAGCGTCCATGTCGACCCAACTGGCGGGGCTCCCGTTCAGTGGTCCGATCGGCGGCGTACGCGTCGCCCTCATCGAGGGCCAATGGGTCGCGTTCCCCAGGTATAGCGAGGCCAAGCAAGCCGTGTTCGACATGGTCGTGGCCGGACGGATCGTCGGGGACGACGTGGCCATCATGATGGTCGAGGCCGAGGCGACGGACGACGTGTTCGAACTGGTTTCCGAGGGCGCTACCGCGCCGACCGAGGCCGTCGTCGCCGAGGGGCTCGAGGCGGCCAAGCCGTTCATCCGAGCACTATGCGAGGCCCAGGCCGGGCTTGCCAAGCAGGCAGCCAAGCCGACCGCCGAGTTCCCCATCTTCCTCGACTACAAGGAGGACGTGCTCGAGGCAGTCGCCAAGCAGGCCGAGGCGGACCTTGCCCAAGCCCTCACCATCGCGGGCAAGCAGGAGCGTGAGACTCGTCTCGATGAGATCAAGGTCGCGACGATCGAGGCTCTCGGCGAAGCGTTCGAGGGACGCAGGAGCGAGGTGACGGCCGCACTCCGGTCGGTAACCAAGCGACTCGTCCGCGAGCGTATCCTCAAGGACGGCCTCCGCATCGACGGACGCGGACTCAAAGATATCCGGGCTCTTTCGGCCGAAGTGGCCGTGGTTCCGAGGGTTCACGGTTCCGCGATCTTCGAGCGTGGCGAGACCCAGATCCTCGGGGTGACGACGCTCAACATGCTCAAGATGGAGCAGCAGATCGACGCCCTCACCCCAGAGACCCGCAAGCGCTACATGCACCATTACAACTTCCCGCCGTTCTCGGTCGGGGAGACGGGTCGTGTCGGCAGCCCGAAGCGTCGGGAGATCGGACATGGGGCGCTCGCCGAGCGGGCCCTCATCCCGGCCCTTCCGAACCGGGAGGACTTCCCGTATGCCATCCGGCAGGTGTCCGAGGCGTTCGGGTCTAACGGCTCGACGTCCATGGGTTCTGTGTGTGCCTCGACCCTCTCATTGCTGAACGCGGGTGTGCCCCTCAAGGCGCCCGTCGCAGGCATCGCGATGGGTCTTGTCTCCGACACCGTCGGCGGCGAGACGAAGTACGCGGCACTGACGGACATCCTGGGTGCGGAGGATGCCTACGGCGACATGGACTTCAAGGTCGCGGGAACGTCCGAGTTCGTGACGGCCATTCAGTTGGATACCAAGCTCGACGGCATCCCGGCCTCGGTCCTGGCTGGGGCGCTTGACCAAGCTCACGACGCCCGGCTCCACATCCTCGGGGTCATGAACGCGGTGATCAGCGAACCGGACGAGATGAGTTCCCTCGCCCCGCGCATCATCGCGATCAAGATCCCGGTGGACAAGATCGGCGAGGTCATCGGCCCGAAGGGCAAGATGATCAACCAGATCCAGGACGACACCGGCGCTGACATCTCGATTGAGGACGACGGGACGGTGTACATCGGCGCGACGGAGGGTTCGGCCGCCGAGGCCGCCCGGGCGATGATCAACTCGATCGCCAACCCGCAGATGCCGGAGGTGGGGGAGCGCTTCGTCGGGACGGTCGTCAAGACCGTTGCGTTCGGCGCGTTCGTCTCCCTGTCCCCGGGTCGCGACGGACTCCTGCACATCTCCGAGATCCGGAAGCTTGCCGGCGGCAAGCGCGTCGAGAACGTCGAGGACGTCCTCACGGTGGGTCAGAAGATCCAGGTGGAGCTCAAGGAGATCGATCCGCGCGGCAAGCTGTCGCTCGGAATCGTCGAGGGCAATGAGGCCGATGCGACCCCTGTCGCTGAGGCGGCATCCGAAGCCTAGTCTCAACATCGAACGAAGGGCGGCGGGGTTTCCCCGCCGCCCTTTCGTTTGGCCTATGGGGTCTGGCCGGATCGACAGGCACATCGGTGTCAGGGCCTACCGTGCCGAGGCCGCAAGCCTGCCCGCGATCGCCACGTACGTCGCCGCGAACGTCAGCCGCATACGCCTGACGGCCCGAAGCGCTGTATGGGCGGTCAGGAACCCATCGCATTCCCAAATTCGAGTATCGAGGAGGAGCCCTCGATAGTCGTATGGAAGCGATTGAGGCATTCATGCCTTTGTGTTACCGTCGCCGCAAACGCCACCGTGATCGTCGGTGGCGTCATGAAGAGAGGGAGGGAAAATGAGTATCACTCGTCGGGCGGTGGGGGCCGCGAGCGCGATTGCCATGGCGTTTGCCGCTGTTGTCATTGTGGTGACTCCAGCAAACGCGATCAATCCGTGTGCTTCGCAGGCTCAGATTCGCTACAGCGTGGATGATGTCCAGTACAGGGATCCATCGCTGGGTTGTGCTGAGCTTTCTGTTCAGTTCCAGTACCAACCGCCGTCGTCAGGCACCTACTACTTCAATGAAACGCGATACAACCTAGTACAGGGCGTAACGTACAACACGCCCAATCGGGCCGAGATTGCCAAGGCTCGGGCGTGCACCGGTCAGTATTGTGCTGCTAACGGATGGTGGTCGGCGTGGTGGACTACCAGCTTGTGGTACACCTTCGGCTAGGTGACTCTGCATGAGAACCCCACGGCTATACGCATTCTTCGGAGTGTGTGTAGCCGTGGCACTTATGGCATCGTCTTGCTCGGAGAACGTACCCGATTCGGAGTATCTCCGTCAGCACTCGCAGGTGGCGTCGATCGCGCTTGAGGAGGCTCGCGCTCAGGGGGTGAATGCTGATCAACTTGCGGTTATCGAGTCCGTCGCCGAATCCGGACGAGACGTAACCTATACCGAGTATCACGACGCGGCCTTGGCCATGATTGAGTGCCTCGAGGCTGCGGGTTTCGCAATTGACGGACCGTGGGACCAACGTCACCAGGGTCAGGACTATGTCAGTTTTGGGTACTCGCCCCCCGAAGGCTGGAGTGAGAGGCAAATGGACGACGTCTATGGGGGATGCGCGTTCAGGCACTTCGCCTACGTTGACATGCTGTACCAGACCAACACCATCGCAAAAGAGTATGTGGACGACGCATTCACACGGGCCCTCCCGGAGATCATCACCTGTCTCGCGGAGTACGGATACGAGATTCCCGGAGACGCCCCCATGGACGAAGTCGGCTCAACCGTTGTGGAAGTGGTTGGCCTATACGGCGACGAAGCTGACTGCTACACCCGAAGCGGGTTCACGGCTGCGCTGAACGGGTAGCGCATCATGATGGTGGCTACCGCGCAGAGACGGCAAGCCTGCCTGCGATGGCCACATACGTCGCCGCGAACGTGAGCCGCATGCGCCTGACCGCCCGAGGCCGGGTGATCACATGGGTGCGCACCGCGCCCGCGAACACGCCGTACAGGACGAACACAACGAAGGTCGCGAGCATGAAGACGCCACTGAGCGCCAGCATCTGCCAGATGTAGCCCGGTCGGGATCCATCGACGAACTGGGGCAGGAAGGCGAAGAAGAAAACCGTCAACTTGGGGTTGAGCAGGTTCAGGAGGACCGCTTCCCTGATCACCTTGGCTACCGACCCGAGTGTTGATGTCCCGGCCGCCTCAAGGTCGGAGCGGTCCCGCCATATCTGCCACGCCAGGTACAAGAGGTACGCCACCCCCAGCCACTTGAACGTCTGGAAGGCCAGGGCGCTCGCGTGCAAGATAGCCGCGGCTCCGGTGATGGCCGCGACCATGTGTGGGACGATTCCCATGGTGCAACCGAAGGCCGCGACGATACCGGCGCGGCTGCCCCGGGACAGGCCCGTCGAGACAGTGTAGATCACGCCGGCGCCCGGAGCGACGACCACGACCAAGGTGGTGAGGAGGAAGGCGGTGCTCATGGTGTCCCTATCCTCTAGTCGGCCGCCTACAGATACATCGGGGTGAGTTTCTCGTAGTCCTCGATGGTCCCGTCGCGCAGGCAGACCTCGATGATTTGCCGCCCCATCAGGTCCAGGTCCTTGGTGAGGAATTGGCCCAACTCCTCCTTGAAGAAGTCGGTCAGGATCTTCGCCCCCGCGTCGTACGCCTTCTCGCCCACCTGGGACTGCTCATTGGGCATGAGAAGCGTCCGACGGATCGACTGGCCGTCGAGGGTGATCTCCGTGGGGGCGTAGCCGAACAGCGAGCAGCGCGCCGGGGTTAGGTTGCTGGCCCTCATCCGTCCCGCACCTCGACGGGCGAGCCACTCGCGGGTCAGCCATTCGGTGCTGAATCCCACCTTGTAGGCGCCGACGTGCTGGTTGGGCGTCAGGACGTATCGCGTGCGGGGGTGGTCCATGAGTTGCAGGAGCAGCAGATTCGCGGCCTCCACCTTGGTGCCGGTCGAGAAGGGCCAGTAGGAACCGACCCCCTCCGCAACGAGGCCACCGTGTTCCAGCTTCTTCACGGCATCCGAACTCTCGCCGATTGACGGGTTCTTGTCGCCGCGTGGGGCGACGAGCCTCCACAGCCACGCCACCGCAGGCGGCACAAAATGGGTCATCCCCATGATTCCGTAAGTGGGCTTCTCGCGAGTGCAAGGGGGCATCCGCACCCCGAAGGTCCGGACATCCACGGGTTCGGGCTCGTTGATGATGCGTCGGATCATCCGGCGGGGAATGACGATGCGCGGATTCGGGCACGGTTTTCCGTCAGCGTCGAGGGAATGTTCCCAGGGGAGAACCGTCGCGTCGGGCACCCCCTCGAGGTTGAAGAACACGAGGGGCTGATCCGGGTGGATGACTGCCCGCTCGAAGTGGAACTCGGCGCCGTATTCCTTGAGGTTGTCCACCCGCACGAACCAGCCGTCTTCCGCGTCGCTGATGACCATGCGACCGTCACCGGTCTGGACGGTCGGATGACAGAGCGTCATGTCGTCCGTGACGGGGGCGAGTTCGGAGGTTTCGCTGAGCGTGACGAAGTATGGCTCGCCCGTGACGACGTTCGTCCCCAGGAGTATGCGGCCGTCGTCCTCGCGTCGGAGGTCTTGGCACATCTCGGACTTGCCGCCGCCCGAGGCGCCCTCGTGCATGATGACGGTTTCGTTGTCGTAGGGGGTGGTCACCCTGACGGACGAGGCGTGGGCGGTGATCCAGCCCTCCTGCTCGCCGATGTCGAGGAGCACGGAGAAGACGCCCTTCTTGGCGCTCGGGCCCGGGTAGAGGTTGTACGCCCAGATTTCGTGCAGGGTTTCGCTCCGGTTGTGCACGACGACCTGCTTGCCATTGAAGTGCGTGTGCCGGAACGGAGGGGCGACATACAGAATGGAGCGGGGAGTGTATTCCCCGAGTTCCTCGAACGTGATCCATCCCGAGAGGTCCCTGAGGGCGAGGGCGAAGAAGGACGAGTTGACCGGCATGATCGCCAGGGAGGGGGACCCGTACGTCAGGGCCCCCGCCTTGAAGGGCACCACCACCAGTTCCTGCGTCGCGAACCAATCCAGCGTCTCCTGCCTCACCGGGGCGAAGTCGGAGCCGAAGGCATCCCGGTACCGGGTCTTGTCCGACGGACGATCGTCCGCGATGTGCATGCACTTCGGGTCGCGGCGACGGATGTAGTCCTCGGGGTAGTTGACGGCGATTCCGTTCCGGCACCGGGTCACGGTCGCCTCGGTGATTACCTTTCCAGCGGCCTCGTAGTCCACGGAGAAGACGGGGCCTCCCTCGGGGCCCAGGGACAGTCGGTAGAGCTCCTCTCGGGTGCCGGGGAGGTGGACGCGAGGGCTCGCCTCCAGGGCGGCCCTGACTTCTGGTGCCAGGAGGACCGACTCCAGGATCGTGGCCTGTTTTGTCCCTTTTTTCACGGTACCTCCTCGGCGCGACGTCTTTGGGGCGGTCCGGCGACGATGTCCGCCGCCCTAAGTCTCATGTGAGACTACACGCAAGTTCCGGGACATTCGTCTCGGGCACCGGGGTCCTCGGGGCGCGATTATCCTCCGCCGAGGGCCATCTGCGCCTAGTCTTGGGCCATGCCCGCTCCACTCCCCCTCGTCGCCTCCGGTGACCCTGCCGCCCGCCTGACCCTCGAGTCCGAAGAGGGCGCCGTTGTGCGCCGGAGCGTCCTGCCTGGAGGGGTGCGTGTCCTGACGGAGCACCTCCCGGGAATGCGTTCCGCGACCGTGGGCGCCTGGGTCGGGGTGGGGTCCCGGGACGAGAACGACATCCACGCGGGCTCCACTCACTTCCTCGAGCACCTGCTCTTCAAGGGGACGAAGCGGCGCACCTCCCAGGACATCGCGGAGGCGTTCGACCGCGTGGGCGCCGAGCACAACGCCCTCACCGGCAAGGAGTACACGTGCTACTACGCCAGGGTGCTCGACGCGGACGTCGGCATGGCCCTCGACGTCACCCTCGACATGGTGACCTCGGCCAGGATCGACGAGGCCGACCTCGAACTCGAGCGCCAGGTGATCCTCGAGGAACTGGCGATGAACGAGGACGACCCCGGTGACGTCGCGGAGGAGCGATTCACGGCAGCCCTCTTCGGGGGGCATCCCCTCGGGCGTCCCATCGGCGGCACCCCGGAGATCATCTCCACCGTGCCCCGCGAAGCCGTGTGGGAGCATTATCGCGAGCGGTACACCCCGTCCGAACTCGTCATCGCCGCCGCCGGGGCCATCGACCACGAGCAGATCTGCTCCCTCGTCTCCAACGCCCTCTCCCAGGGTGGCTGGGGCCTCGACCCCGCGGCGTTTCCCGTCCCCCGCCGCGACCCCCTCGCCGTCGTCGACGCGTCCTTCACCCCCCGGGTCGACGTCGAGCACGACGACGAGCAGGTGAACCTCATCATCGGGACGCGGGGACTGAGGGTGGCGGACGAGCGTCGGAACGCGTTGGCCGTCTACCTCACGATCCTCGGGATCGGGCCCTCGTCCCGGCTCTTCCAGGAGATTCGGGAGAAGCGGGGTTTGGCGTACGCCTTGGGGGCCTTCGTGGCGCCCGCGGCCGAGACGGGGGTTCTGGGTCTGCAGGCGGGTTGTACCCCCGAGCGGGCCGACCTGGTCGTGGACCTGATGGCTGCGGAGTTCGAGCGCATGGCCGACGGGGTGAGCGCGGCCGAATTGGAGCGGGCACAGGGCCAAATCACGGGTTCGACCGTGCTCCGGCTCGAGGACACGTTCTCCCGGATGTCCCGACTGGCGAGGGCCGAGCTGTTCTTCGGCGAGTGGTGGACGGTCGAGGAGGCCCTTGCCGAGGTGCGGGCTGTCACGGCTGACGACGTGGCCGAGATCGCGGCCGAGTTGGCGGGGCGCGAGCGATGCACGGTGCGGGTCGGGCGCGGGTTGGTCAAGAGCGCGTAGGGTATTCGCATGATCAAGGTGGCGGTTATCGGCGCAGCCGGGCGCATGGGCGCGACGGTTGTGCGTGCCGTCGAGGACGCGCCTGACCTGGAGTTGGCGGCCGCCCTCGACATGGACGACGACGTCGCCGCGGCGACCGCTGCCGGTGCGACCGTGGCAGTCGAGTTCACCGTGCCGTCCTCGACGGAGGCGAACGTCCACGCCCTCCTCGAAGCCGGTCTTCATGTGGTCTCGGGCACGAGCGGCTGGACGGAGGACGCCATCGAGCGCGTCCGAGACCGGCTTATGTCCGCCCCTGGCTTGGGGGTCCTTATCGCCCCCAACTTCGCCCTCGGTGCTGTGCTCGCGCTCCGCTTCGCGGAGATGGCCGCCCCGTACTTCGAATCCGCGGAGGTCATCGAACTCCACCACCCGGACAAGATCGACGCCCCCTCGGGAACCGCCCGATCCACCGCGCACCGTATCGCCTCCTCCCGCACCGCTGTCGGCCTCGGGCCCATGCCCGATGCCACGGCGTCGTCCCTCGAGGGCGCCAGGGGGGCGAGCGTCGACGGAATCCCCGTCCACTCCGTCCGGCTCCGGGGGCTGGTGGCCCACGAGGAGATCCTCTTCGGCAACCCAGGCGAAATCCTGACCCTCCGGCACGACAGCCTCGACCGCGCGTCGTTCATGCCTGGGGTCCTCCTGGGTATCCGACGCGTCGCCGAACACCCGGGGCTAGCGGTTGGGCTCGACTCCTACCTCGACCTCTAGCCATCCCGGTGAAGACCCTCCGTAACCCGGCCTTCCTCACCGTGACGACGACCCTCGTCGTCCTGCTCCTGTACTACTCGTTGGTGGCCGACCAGACCTACTCCCTGCTCAGGGGAGACGGGGCCTCCCGTCTGCTCGGGGTCGGGGCCGTCGTGCTTCCCCTGCCCGGGGTGCTGTGGGTGATCCGGAACTGGCGCCTCGGAAGCGCGGTGCAATGCATGACGCGTGTTCTGGATCGGGAGGGGCGCCTGCCCATCCACGACGGGGAGACCTTCCCTGATGGGCGACTCACCCACGATGCGGCCGAGGCGGTGTTCGAGGTTGCGAAGCGGAGCGTCGAGGATCGCCCCGATGACTGGCGGGCCTGGTTCCACGTGGCGTACGCGTATGCGGCGACGGCCGACCGTTCGATGGCTCGGAAGGCGCTCCGACACGCCGCGCGGCTGTTTCGAACCGAGAATTGAAGTCAGGTGCGCCTGCCGACCGTGGGTGCCGGATTTCGCGCCTTTTACAGCACTGGGTGTCTGCAGGGAAGCCTGAGGTGCGCCTGCCGACCGTGGGTGCCGGTTTTCGCGTCCATGGCAGCACTGGGTGTCTGCAGGAACGCCAGTTTCTCGGTGGAGAGTGAGTGTCGGGCGGTGTCTTCGGGCTGGATCGATCGAACGAGCGATGCCCGAATCGAAGCCGCAGTTCTACGCCATGTCCCTTGGCATGGCTAGGCTGACCCCGTGAGAGTCTCCGATTCCGAAGCCACCGAACCCGCAGCCCCCGAACAGATCCGTTTCCGCTCAGACGTCGACGTCGAACTCATCAGGGCCAGCGCCCACGACGGAGACGTCCTCTTCGCCGCTCGGGTCTCGACCAAGGGGGAGCAGTCGCTCGAGGGCGTCGGCGACGATGCGGCCGCGGGCGCCGGGCTCATCAACTACCTCATGCGGGACCGCCACGGCACCCCGTTCGAGCACAATTCCATGACGTTCTACGTGCGCGCCCCCATCTTCGTGTTCCGCGAGTTCATGCGGCACAGGATTGCCTCCTACAACGAGGAGTCCGGTCGGTACCGCGAACTCCGCCCCGACTTCTACGTCCCCGGCCCCGAGCGGCGGCTCGTCCAGGTCGGCAAACCCGGCCACTACGAGTTCGAGGAGGGAACCCCGGATCAGCACGCCCTCGTCACGAGGGAAATCGAGGCCAGTTGCACCCAGGCCTACGAGGCCTACCAGCGCATGCTCGACGCGGGGGTCGCCCGAGAGGTCGCCCGGGCCGTTCTCCCCCTCACTATCTACTCCTCCATGTACGTCACCATGAATGCCCGCTCTCTCATGAACTTCCTCAGCCTCCGGACCAAGCGGGAGGGCTCCCACTTCCCGTCCTTCCCCCAGCGGGAGATTGAGATGGTCGCGGAGAAGATGGAGGAGATCTGGGCGGGGCTCATGCCGTTGACGTACGAGGCGTTCAACAAGGCCGGCCGAGTGTCGCCGTAGGGGGCAGCCCGAGGGCTGGGTGTCGCCGATGTGCTCGGTCCCGGCGTGGCCGACGGCGGGCGTGGTCGAACCGTGACCGTCCGGCATCGTCGAGGAAGGTCCTCTCGCGGTAGGTTTATCCCATGGTTCAGCAGACTCCACCCTTCCGGCCGTTCGGCACGGTCCTCACCGCCATGGTGACGCCGATGTTCGATGATGGCACGATCGACTACGCCTCGGTGGGTCAGCTGGCGAAGCACTTGGTGGCCAACGGAAGCGACGGCCTGGTCGTCTCGGGCACCACGGGGGAGTCCCCGACGACCCACTCCCCGGAGAAGATCGAACTCATCAAGGCGGTCAGGGAGGCCGTGGGCGCTGGGGTGACGATCGTCGCGGGTGCGGGATCGAATGACACGGCCCATGCCGTCCGGATGGCCGAGCAGGCCGCCGATGCGGGGGCCGACGGGCTGCTGTCCGTCGTCCCGTACTACTCCAAACCTTCCCAGCGGGGGATCATCGCCCACTTCCAGGAGATCGCCGAGGCCACCGACCTGCCCCTCATGGTGTACGACATTCCGGGCCGGTGCGGGATCAAGCTCGCGCCCTCGACCCTCGACGCCATCGGCCAGATCGACACGATCGTGGCGGTCAAGGACGCGACGGGAAACGTTCCGGCGGCCAAGGATTCCATGGCCCGGACGGGGATGGCCTGGTACTCGGGGGATGACGCCCTCAACCTG
Source organism: Demequinaceae bacterium (assembly GCA_016933155.1). Classification (GTDB taxonomy): domain Bacteria; phylum Actinomycetota; class Actinomycetes; order Actinomycetales; family Demequinaceae; genus JAFGBM01. The sequence continues at coordinate 55,989 of JAFGBM010000002.1, forward strand.
GACTTCATCCTCGCGGGAGCGGCGGGCGTCGTGAGCGTGGCGTCCCACGTGGTGGGAAAGACCATCGCCCGGATGATTGCCGCCTTCGACGCGGGTGACGTCGATGCCGCCAGGAAAGCCCAGGAGGAGGCCGATCCGGCCATCGACGCCCTCATGGGGACCGGCCTCGGTGCCGTCACGGCCAAGGCCGCGATGGAGATGCTCGGAGTCATCCCCTCCAGGGCCCTGAGGCTTCCGCACGTCCCACTGGATGAAGAAGAGTACGAGGCCCTCTGCGCTGCGCTCGCGGTCGCGGGGGTGAAGTAGTGCATTTTCACCCCGAGCTAGGCCCGCCGCCCCCCGTCGACCCGAAGGCCCTCCGCATCGTCCCCCTGGGAGGGCTCGGGGAGATCGGGCGGAACATGACGGTCTTCGAGCACCAGGGGCGGCTTCTTATCATCGACTGTGGGGTGCTCTTCCCCGAGGAGACTCAGCCGGGCGTCGACCTTATTCTCCCGGATTTCGGCTACATCGAGGAACGGCTGGACGATGTTGAGGCGCTCGTCCTCACCCACGGGCACGAGGATCACATCGGAGCCGTCCCCTATCTCCTCCGGATGCGCCAGGACATCCCCATCATCGGCTCCCGTCTGACCCTCGCCTTCCTCGAACCCAAGCTCAAGCAAGCGCGAGTCACCCCGGTGTCGACGGAGGTGGCGGAGGGTAGCCGGACCAAGGTTGGGGACTTTGACCTCGAGTTTGTCGCCGTCACCCACTCCATCCCCGACGCCCTGGCCGTGTTCGTCCGCACGCCGGCGGGGAGCTTCCTCCATACGGGGGACTTCAAGATGGAGCAGCTCCCCCTCGACGGGCGCATCACCGACCTTAGGGCATTCGGCAGGTTCGGCGAGGAGGGGGTCGACCTCTTCATGGTGGACTCGACGGCGGCGACCGTCCCCGGGTTCACGATGCCGGAGAAGGAGATCGGCGTGACCCTGGACCGGCTCTTCTCCCAGTGCGAGGGCCGGATCATCGTCGCGTCGTTCGCCAGCCACGTCCACCGGGTCCAGCAGGTGGTGGACGCCACCGTCGCCCACGGCAGGAGGATCGCCTTCGCCGGAAAGACGATGGTCAGGAACATGGGGATCGCCCAAGAACTGGGGTTTCTCAAGATTCCGGACGGGGTCGTCGTCGAAGCCAAGGCCGCGGATAGCCTCCCCCGGGACAAGGTCGTCTTCATGTGCACGGGCTCGCAGGGGGAGCCCATGGCCGCGCTCAGCCGCATCGCCAACCGCGACTACAAGGTCGACGCCAAGAGCGGCGACCTCGTCATCCTGGCGTCGTCCCTTATCCCCGGGAACGAGAACGCCGTCTTCCGGGTGGTCAACGGCCTGACGAGGCTCGGGGCGAAGGTGGTGCACCAGGGGACGGACCGGATCCACGCGTCCGGCCACGCCAGCGCGGGCGAACTCATCTACTGCTACAACGTCATCCAGCCGAAGAACGTCATGCCCATCCACGGCGAGTCCCGTCACCTGATGGCGAACGGGAGGCTCGCGGTCGAGACGGGGGTCGATCCGGAGCGCGTCATGTTGGCCGACGACGGGGTCGTCATCGACCTGGCCAACGGCGTGGCGAAGATCGTGGGGGAGGTTCCTTGCCACTACGTCTACGTCGACGGGGCGAGTATCGGGGAGCTGACCGACGCCGAGCTCAAGGATCGGCTGATATTGGCGGAGGAGGGGTTCGTCTCGGTTTTCGCCGTGGTCGATTCGACGACGGGCAAGGTGGTGAACGGCCCGACGATCCACGCCCGTGGGGTCGCGGAGGACGACAGCGTGTTCGACGCGATCCTTCCCGACATCACCAAGGCCCTCGAGGATGCGACGGCCGGGGGTGCCGTCGACGCGCAGCAACTTCAGCAGGTGATGCGGCGGACGCTTGGTCACTGGGTCGGGACCAAGCTGCGCCGTCGCCCGATGATCATCCCGGTCGTCGTCGAGGCGTAGGCCGATGCGGACCGTGGGAAGGGCCGTCGCTGGGATTGTCGCGTTTGGAGTCGCGGTGTTCGGAGTATTCCTCGCGGTGGTGTTCTACGCCCACGAGTTTGGTGAGTCGACTGGATGCACTGACCTACCACTGGGCCCGGTGTGTACGCATATCCCCGATTCCTGTTGCATGTATTGGGGGCCGCCATCGGGTCTTGGTGAGTGGGCGCCGTTGGTCGTCGCCCAGGCAGCGATCCTTGCCGTCATAGTGCTCGCCGCGGCCTCGGGTCGGCGGTGTCTATGTCGTCATGTGATCACGAAATCGCGAAGGGTCACGTCGTCGGCCCACTTCCTTGTCGCCGTGTGGCTGGTTCTCATCGGGGTGGCGCTCCTCATTGATCTTGCCGTCTACATCCACTTCTGGTCCGACTGGAATGGCCTGCCGTCGGACTATCGAGCGGACTCGAACGCCACCTTTGGGAGGGCCTTGGTGGAAGGCGTCTCGGTTGTGGTACTTCTCGTCGGGGCCGCAACTTGGGGAGTCTCCTCCCTTTTCATCCGTCCCGCCTATCGAGAGTATGTCAGGACCCACAAGGGCCAGCCCTTGAGCGCGAAGACGATGCGCCGGATCGCAGGGGCGTTGGTGATGACCGCAGTGTTCGGTGCAGCCTACTTCGGTTCATTCGCCTTCCTGGGCCGCCTCGGCTATGACTCCAGAAGCGTACCTTGTCTCGATTTCGATTCGTGGGGCTGCTACGAATACTCCCCTCCGTCGGATGGGGGAGCCTGGTTGTGGGTGGCGATTGCGCAGGTTATTGCCCTAACGGGGATGCTGGTGTTCCTCGGGCTTGCCTGCGCACCCCTCCGGGGGCGTGAGCCCCGGTTGAGGGTACTCAGCGCTTTGGGGCCTCGCGCGATGAAGACCGCCTGGATGAGTGGGGCCGCAGTGACGGTGATAGTGGACTTGGCGGTCTACATTTGGCAACGAATCGAATGGGCCGGACTGTAGTCATGACCCGCTTTGTGTGCGGCATGGGGCGTTTGGACTCGATTCGGCACCGAAACCGAGGCGAATCGCCCCATTCGGAGCCAGCGGCGCACGACCTCGGGAACCTCCTCCGCCCGCGAAGCGTAGGAATGAGCGTGAGGGGTCTGTCTCGGGATATTCGCATGGTGGCGCTTGGGGTCGAGGGGTGACGCCGCGGCTCCGCCTGGCGGCACATCACGCGGTACGCGCCGTGATCGGGCTCGGTGCCGGGATCGTCGCTATTTACACGGGGGCGATTGTCCTCTTCGCTGTGCTCTTCGCCCGAATAGGGTCGATGTGGGAGAAGATCTACGTGTACGAATACGGCGACACGGATCTCTGGGACTCGCGTTCAGAACTGATTGATATCTACGCACGGCCACCGCTGGGTATTTGGGGATGGTTAGCGTTGTCGGCCATCGTCTTCGTCGGGTGGGCGATCGTAGTGTGGGGGCTCTGGCTCATCGCGTGGGCGATCGTGGGCATACTCGGTATCGGCGGCTCCGCGAATTCGTGGTTGAGGCCCGGCCGGATCGCGGCACCCGCCATTCTCTGGGGGATCGCCATCCTGAGCGCCTACGCGCTCGCGATCTTCCTGTGGGACTGGATCGAGTGGAAGCATGAGCTCGACGTCGGCCTGAACCTCGTGGGGGATCCGAAGCCCGGACCCGATCCAGCGTTCGATCCGACACAGATACCGCTGGGGATCGTCGCGTTCGGTGCGATCGCCGCGCTGGCCGTGGTCGCGCGGACGACGTTGCGCAGGCGGGGAGGCCCAAGCGTGGCGGACTCGTGAAGCGCACGCTGTGGTGGCCTGCCACTCTCGCGCTCTGGGTGGTGTGCTCGGCAGTCGGTCTGCTTGCTGCAGCTGCGGTGATCTGGGCGACGATTCTGCTCAGTGAACCCGATGGTTTCTTCCGAACACCGTTCTGCCTTCTCAATCCGAACTGCCCACTCGTTGTCCCGTGTGGATGGGGGGAGGGCTGCGAGGTCATCAATTTCATCTTCGGTGGGGTGGCTCAAATGGTAGGTCTCGCCATTGTGCTTGCCGCAATACTCTTCGTGACACGGTTGACGTGGCAAGAGGATGATCCGTCTCTGGAGAATTGGCGCGAGGGAGTCCGACGCAACGCGATCATTTGGGCTTTCGGAGTGGCGATCATTGCCCTCGTCGACCTCGTGATCTACATCGTGGTCTGGGTGCGGTGGGCGCATTGTCGGGTCGAGCACTACCAGGAGCAGTCTGTCTTCCCAACAAGACAGGTTTGGGAGGGGGCGATTATGGCGGTGGTTGTAGCGGGGGCCGCGATCGCACTCGCGCAGTTCCTCCGGCGGCGAGAACGTCGCGACCGGGCCTCAAGCCCCGCTTCGGCGGCCGAGGTCTAGCCCGCGGGCTTGTGGAGAGTGTCGATCACCGGAGGCGCTTGACTCGGATCGAACTATAATCGCTTTCAGGACAATGTGGACCTCTACCGTTCCACCAGAAATCTGCTTGCGCGATTGATGGGATTCGAGAAGCAAGGGGAGGCGGACCATGGGTAACCCCAGATCGAAGAACCTGATGGCCATTTCCGTGCTCGCGTTGGTGTGCGCGTGCAGTCCTGGAGCCGATCCGACCGGGGCCACCGCATCGATTACGCCCGGACCCACCCAAGCGGAAGAATCGACGTTGCCCATCACCGTTCCCGGGACCACTCTGGGGTGGAGCAGTACAGGGGTCTGGCTACAGGCAGGCGAGTCGTACATCCTGGAAGCCTCAGGAGAGGTGAACACTTGGCCCAACTGCGAGGACACCAAGGTTGAGGCCGGTTATGCCGAACTTGACTGCGCGCAGGTGCCCGCGGGGCCAGAGGGCACAGACGCATTCGCCGTTGCGGCCGAGGGCGAGGGATACCCGTATCCCGGTGGTCCGATTGCCGCCCTCGTCGTCCGCGTCGGGGAAGGTGAAGCCATCCTCGTCGGCATGGGCGGTACCTTCGTCGCCGATGCGACGGGTTTCCTGCAATTCGCCATCAATGACGTCACGACGGTCTGGGACAACGAAGGAGAGTTCGTCGTCAGCGTGGTCGTTCACTTAGTCACCTACCCGGAGATCACCAAGGGCTCATGGTCGGACACGAACTTCGTGCTCAAGGCGGGCGACGAGTTCGCCATCTCCGCCACGGGTGCGATCAACATGTGGCCGAACTGCGAGGAGACCAAGGAAGAACAGGGCTTCCCGGGTTTCGATTGTTCCCTGACCTCGGCGGTTGGCCCGACAGGGACCGATGCCTTCGCCCCCGGCAGGGAGGACTATCCCCTTCCTGGTGAGAACACCCTGGCCCTCGTCGCGCGCGTGGGGAACGGGCCGGTGTTCTTGGTGGGCGAAGGAGGAGCCTTCACCACCGACGTCGGCGGACCCCTCCTCCTGGCGACCAACGACACGGGGTACTGGAAGCAGGACGACCAGGGCACTTTCGTCGTCGTGATCAGCAAAGAAGAAACGGGAGACGGGGTCTACCTTCCCGGAACCTACGATGGCTGGATCGAGACCGGAATCTCCGTCGACAGCGGAGACAGTGTGGGGATCACGGCCACCGGCATCGTCGACGTCTGGCCGCTCTGCGAGATCGAGAAGGAAGGGGTTGGCGTCCCCGATATCGACTGCAGCATGATGCGCACGGGGCCAAGCGGGTTCACCGGCGGGAATCCGCCGCCCGACGACCATCCGCTACCGCTGCCCGATGCACCGACGGGGGCGTTGCTGGGGCGCTGGGGCGACGAGGCACCGTTTGTGATCGGCGAGGGCGGGGAATATGTGGCCGAGGCAGACGGAATCTTGCGCTTACGGATCAACGACTCCTATGGGATCGGGGACAACGAAGGCGGCTATCTGGCGATCATCACGATCGAGGAATGACGCTTCCCCGGTCGGAGTCAGCCGAAAGGGCGCCTACCCGGTGGGCTTGTAGAGGACGAGGATCGTCGTGGCCGCCATGACGAGGTTGAACGCCGAGTGACAGAGGACGGCTGGCCAGATGGATCCGCCCTTGACCCGGCACAGGGTGAAGAGCCCGACGATTCCGGCGATGAGCGTCACCCAGATCAGTCCCGAGACCAAGTGGAAGTGCCCCGGCTGAAACCCGTGATGTAGACCGTGGACGGCGGCGAATCCGATGGCGCTCGCAGCCACACCGATCCTGAGCCCCCAGCGCTCCTTGAACGACTCGTGCACGAACCCTCGGAAGAACATCTCCTCGCCGATGGGGGAGAAGATCATGGACGGGATGGCGTACATCGCGAAGAGGGCCGCGGTGGAGAACCCGAGGGAGTCATCGATCGCCCAGGACCTGAGGATGCTCATGTACCAGTTGTCGGGACCGGTCCCATAGAGCCCGTACCCGATGGCGAAGATGAGGAATCCGGCGGCCGCGCCCATGAGGGGGGCCCAGAGCAGCCAGATGGGCTTCTTGACGGTCGTGATGCCGGTCCGTACCCGCCCGGCCTTCGAAAGGAACACGATCGGCACAAACCACATGAGGAGGAACCCGGCCATGATCCACATGCGCATCGACTCCGGCCCGAAGAGCCCGAAGGCCCGGATGCCGGCGAGGACGACGAAGAGGACGGCGGCGACGATCCAGGCCTGCTTGGCGATTCGCGCCCAGGCGGGGCGCAGGAGGGATGACGTTTCCACGGGGGACTCCTTCTGTGGCCATGGGGTCGCGATCACGGTACACACCTGCGCCCAACCGTGTCTGTGGGGAATCGCCCCCACCCGACCCCGGTCTTCGGTGCCCGGGATAAGAGGAGCCCCTTCCCCCGAAAGGGGTACGTGCCGGCTCATCTCGAAGGAGGTATGGGGCGTTCGGCCTCGATTCGGTACCAGGGCCCAGGCGTATCGCCCCACAGGGGGTTGCAGCGGGCGCGGGGTGCCTGTCCACACGCGTCGCCGAGCCAGGGTAGCGTGGCGGATCATGGCTCAACGCAAGCCCAACCGATCGCGGAGCGCCCCCCAGAGGTCGCGCCCCGCATCGTCGCGCACCCGCACTCGAAGGAAGAAGCGCGCCCCTTGGCCCCTCCGCGCCATCCGAGGGGTCGGCATCGGGATGTCCCGGCTCATGGGAGGGGGCGCGCGCAAGGTGGGGAATGGTGTCCGCGGTGTCGACCCCTCCGTCCGCCAGAGTGTCGCCGCATTGATGTGGCTGTTCCTCGCGGTCCTGGTCGCCGCGCGCGAGTGGTTCGGCTGGGAGAGCATGGTCGGCGACTTCGTCCATTGGCTCGTCGCCGGCACCTTTGGCATCGCGACCTACGCTCTTCCCGTTTTCCTGGCCCTCCTCGTCGTCCGGATGCTCCGCCATCCCGAAGCGGCGAGCGAGACGACCGGGATCGCCCTCGGCGTCTTCCTCATGGTGTGGGCGTGGTCCGGCATCGTTCACATCGCGCTCGGCCAGCCCAACCCCGACGACGGGCTCGAGGGCGTCCAGGAGGCGGGCGGCATCCTGGGATTCATCATCGGCGGGGGAATGTCCCGGCTCGTCACCTCCCCCTTCGCCATCGTCTTCCTCTCCCTCATCATCCTCTCGGGGCTGCTGGTCGCCACCCGCACCCCCGTCCGGGAGGTCTGGCCGCGCTTCAGGGGGCTATTCGCACACGACACGCCCGAGGGTGAGTTCGACCTGCCGGAGCACAAGACCCTCGAGACCCGGCGCCGATGGCTCGGCCGAGGGCGTGACGACCCGCGTCACGGGAAGGGGGCCAAACTCAAGGAGTACTCCGGGGACGAGGCCTTCGCCGGGGCCAGTTTGCGCGACGAGTTCGACGGGATCGTCTACCCGGACGGAGCTCCAGAGCTCGACGACGGACAGGACGACGGGACGAGTCTGGCCCGGTCCAGCCTCTTCCCCGAATTGGAGGGAGCGGGCTTGGCCGGGGGAGTCGCCCAACGCGTCGTCAAGCCCGGCAACGATCCCGACGCCACCGAGGTGCTTCCCGTTGCGGATGGAGGTCCCGACACCCAGCCGGACGCCCCTGCCGGGCCCTACCTCCTCCCGAGCCTCGACCTCCTCAAGAAGGGCACCCCGCACAAGTCCGCCTCTCCGGCGAACGACAAGGTCGTCACCGCCCTCGCCGACGTCTTCAAGCAGTTCGACGTGGAGGCCAAGGTCACGGGATTCACCCGGGGCCCGACCGTCACGCGGTACGAAGTGGAACTGGCCTCCGGCGTCAAGGTGGAGAAGATCACCCAACTGACCAAGAACATCGCCTACGCCGTCGCCAGCTCGGAGATCCGCATCCTCTCCCCGATCCCGGGAAAGCGCGCGATCGGCATCGAGATCCCCAACTCCGACAGAGAGACCGTCGCACTCGGGGACGTCTTCCGTTCCCCGGCAGCTCGCAAGGCCGACCATCCCCTGACCGTCGGGGTGGGCAAGGACGTCGAGGGCGGGTACGTCTTGGCCAACCTCGCCAAGATGCCCCATCTGCTGGTCGCCGGGGCCACGGGTTCGGGGAAGTCGTCGTTCATCAACGCCATGATCGTCTCCATCCTCATGCGCGCCACGCCGACCGAGGTCCGCCTTGTCCTCATCGACCCCAAGCGCATTGAGCTCCAGGCCTACGAGGGCATCCCCCACCTCATCACCCCGATCATCACCGATCCGAAGAAGGCATCCCAGGCCCTCGACTGGGTCGTCAAGGAGATGGAACTCAGGTACGAGGAGCTTTCCAAGTACGGATTCAAGCACATTGACGACTTCAACAAGGCCATCCGGAGCGGCCAGGTCGCGGCCCCTCAGGGCGAGAAGGCCCTCACGACCCGGCCCTACCTCCTCGTCATCGTCGACGAACTCGCCGACCTCATGATCGTCGCACCCCGGGAGGTCGACGACGCCATCCAGCGCATCACCCAACTGGCGCGTGCGGCCGGGATCCATCTGGTCCTCGCCACCCAGCGGCCGTCCGTCGACATCATTACCGGGACCATCAAGGCCAACGTTCCCTCACGCCTGGCCTTCGAGACGGCGTCCCTCGCGGACTCCCGCGTCGTCCTCGACCAGCCCGGGGCCGAGAAGCTCGTCGGACAGGGGGACGCACTATTCGTGCCCATGGGGGAGTCCCGGGCGATCCGGGTCCAGGGTTCGTGGGTCGGCGAGTCCGAGATCCACGCCGTCGTGGAGCACGTCCGGGCCCAGGGAGGTCCCGTATACCGGCAGGGGGTTTTTGACGAGACGAAGGGCCGTGCCCAGACGCAGGAGATCGGCGACGACCTCGACGAGGTCCTCAAGGCCGCCCGGCTGGTCATCACGACCCAGCTCGGCTCCACCTCGATGCTCCAGAGGAAGCTCCGGGTGGGGTTCGCCAAGGCGGGAAGGCTGATGGACATCCTCGAAACCCGAGGGATCGTGGGCCCGTCCGTCGGCTCGAAGCCTCGAGAGGTTCTCATTCCGGCCGACCGCTTGGCCTCCACTCTCGCTATCCTCGGAGGAGAGGCGGCCTTGCCTCACCACGAAGGAGGGGCGCCGCTCGAGGGAGATGCGGCATGGGCGGACTCACCGGGGTCATAGACACCCCCGCGTTCCTCATCGTCGCGAGCATCCTTCTCCTCCTCATGGCTGTTATCGGGCTGGTCTCCGTGTCTGGAGCGACCAAGGCCAGGGCAGCCAAGGCCGAGGCCGTCGCACGGGAGGGGGCCGTACGCGAGCAGATGACGGGGCTGTTCGAGATGCTCCGCGAGGGCGTGGTCGTCACGGCACCCACGGGGGAGATCCTCATGATGTCGGATTCGGCGGCGAGCATCCTCGCGGTCGAGAAGGACGATGTCCTCGGCCGACCCATTGCGCGACTGCCCCTTCGGGTCATCAATCCCCTCATGCATCCGGTCAACCTCCAGGAGGTCTTCTCGGCCCGGTATGGCGACTCGGACGAGGCTCGGATCATCGGGGTTCCGGGACGGCGTGGCGCGGACGACGTCCGCTGGATCCAAGTGACCCCGCGCGAGATCGGCAAACAGATCGGGGACCCGGTCAACGTCTCGATCCTCGTCGACTCGACGGGGACGAAGGAGGCCTCGGACGCGTCCCACCGGACGGACGCCCTCTTCAGGAGGGCGGTCGAGAGCGCTCCCATCGGTCTCGCCCTCGTCGACCTCGAATGGAGGCTGATGGAGGTCAACCGGACCTTCGCGGCCATCCTCGGGACGACGGTGGCCTCCCTCAGGGGGGCGCCCCTCGCATCGATCTCCCACCGGGAGGACGTGGGCAAGGAAGGCCCCCAGACTCAGGATCTCTACGACGGGAAGATCAGCCGGTTCTCGGTGGAGAAGCGGTTCGTCAAGGCCGACGGGGGGACGGTCTGGGCGGTGCTCGACGTGGGGCTGGTGCGTCATCCCGGGGGTGCGCCGGATCACTACATCGTCCACCTGAGGGAGACGAACGAGGAGCGCATCCGCAAGGAGAATCTTGAGCACAGGGCCGAACGCGATCCCCTGACCCAACTCGCCAACCGCACCCTGTTCTACGAGGAACTCCGCAAGGCCATCGCCTCCCCCAGTGCGGTGGGGAAGGTCGCCGTGCTCGCCGTCGACCTCGATGGATTCAAGGGCCTCAACGACCGCTTCGGGCATGCGATGGGGGATCTCGCCCTCCTTCACCTGGCGGGGGTGCTGCGACAGTCCGTCGGGTCGAAGGGGACGGTCGCCCGGCTCGGGGGGGACGAGTTCGCCATCATCCTCCTCGGCCCCAGCGTGGGACGCTCCGGATTCGACACCGCGACCGTCATCCACGAGAAGCTCAGGGAACCCGTCCAGATCAAGCGGCATCGCATCATCCTCCACGCATCGATCGGCATCGCCGTCGCCGACGTCGACACCCTCGCCAACGGAGAAATGGGGCTGGTCGAGGCTGCCGACGCCGCGATGTATCGGGCGAAGGGCGCGGGGAAGAGCAGGACGGAACTCTTCGTCCCCTCCATGCGATCGGGTGACGATGCCCACGGGGCCCTGAACGCCGAGCTCGCCCGCGCTGTCGAAGCCGGTGATCTCGTCCTCCACTACCAGCCGATCCTTGAACTCGAGAGCCGGACGGTCGTGGGATACGAGGCCCTCGTCCGCTGGCAGCACCCCACCCGAGGGGTCCTCCTTCCCGGCACCTTCCTTCCCGCCATGGACGACCGGGCCCTGAGCATCGCCCTCGGGAGCCTGCTCGTCGACCAGGCGGCCGCGTTTCTGGCCGCCAACAAGGAGGCGCCCATCTGGGTGTCGCTCAACGTCTCGGCCGACCAACTGGGGGACTCGGCCTTCGCGGACCGGGTTCTGACGAGCATCGCCCGGCACCACCTCTCCCCCCAGAGGATCGTCGTCGAACTGACCGAGGCCTCGCTCGTCTCGCCCAACACCCGAATCCGCCACGAGCTCACCGAACTCAGGAACGCAGGCGTCCCCATCCTGTTGGACGATTTCGGCACGGGGGTTTCCCCGCTTTCGTACCTCCGAGACCTTCCGGTATCGGGGGTCAAGCTCGACATGTCCTTCACGGCCGGGATTCCCGAGGACCCGGCGGGGGCCAGGGTGTCGCGGGCGCTCGGGGCGCTCGCGAGGGAGTTGGGGCTGGCGACGATCGCCGAGGGAATCGAGACGGAGTCCCAGGCGGAGTTCCTGATGTCCTGTGGATGGAGGTATGGGCAGGGTTGGCTCTTCGGCGTCGCCCAGCCGGGGCACTGCGTGCGGGACCCCTCGATCACCTACACGGAGAGTTACATCGAACCCCAGCCGAACCTGGACGAGGAGGGCTGACAGCCCCTACTGTTCCGGCTCCCAGGGCTTCCGCCGGATCCAGTACGCATTGTCGGCGAGTGGTCCTGGTGGAAGGAGGCGCTCGGGGGCGGCGGATCCGACGGCGTTCTCCACCCGCTCGTGCCGGGCCGCCACCTCCGCCGAGGAGAGTGTTCCCGCCCCGTTGGGAATCTCGCTCAACACGTACATGGTGTGACGATTGCGGCGATCGACGGTGACGGCGGACCATTCGACCCCAGTCTCCACCGTGCCGTCGACTTCGACCGTGAAGGTGGCGGTGAGGAGGACGCCGTTTGTCGTCGCGGCAGGGAGGCCGAAGGCGGTGTCCTGGTTGGAGATGTAGTTCCCGAGGCCGTAGGCGACCCACATGCCGTCCCCGTTCGGCCCCCCGGACAGGAGGGTGATCGGCTGCGGGACGTGGGCGTGATGCCCGATGTAGAGATCGACAAGGCCGGAGTCGGCGATCTTCTTGGCGAGGGAAGCTTGGGCCTTGGTCGGGGCCGTGACGTATTCCGAGCAGCAATGGATCGAGGCGATGACGACATCGGCGCCGGCGTCGCGGGCCGCTTGGGCCGCATTCAGGACGGGCGAGGCATCCACCGCATTCATGTCCAGGGTGTTGACGGACCAGGGTTTGCCGGAGGGCTTGGGGATGCCGTTGGTTCCGTAGCTGTAGGCGATGTGCGCCACCGTGATCGTCCGCTTTCCCTCGCGCACGCGGTAGTACTGGGCCGATGCCGCCTCCTCGGCGGTCCTGGCTGTTCCCACCGCCCCCAGCCGCACATCGTCGAAGGCATCGAGGGTTGTGACGATTCCGGCCCATCCCCGGTCGACCGCGTGGTTGCTGGCCGTCGAGCAGCCGTCCCACCCCGCCTCGTCGAGGGATGCGACGAGTTCTCGAGGGGCGCCGAACTTGGGGTATCCGCTCGGTTCCGTTCCGGCCGGAGCGACGGGGGTCTCCATGTTGCAGAAGGCCAGGTCAGCCCCGGAGATCCAGGGATCGAGGTTCTCCCACAGCGGCCCGAAATCGATGGTTCCGCCGCTGGTGGCGGAGTTGACGACGGATTCATGGGCGATGACGTCCCCCCCTGCGATGAGAGTGAAGGAGACGGGGCCTTCGGGCTCGGGAGAGGGTGTGATGACGGGAGTGACGACGGGAGAGGGGGACGGGGAGGGGGATGGCTCGGGAGGGGCGGGCGGGTCCGAGAAAGCCGCGTGTGCGGCGAATCCGATGCTCACGGCGACCACGGCGACACCCACCGTTTCGAGGGCGACACGGACCGCCAGCGGAAGCGATCGACGGGAATCGCGCTCATCATCTGGGGCTGGCCTGGCCATGGGGGAACATTACCCCACTAGTGTTGACCCGTGACCATGCTCGTGCCGAACCTCCTGACCGGTTTGCGTCTGACGGCCATGCCGATCGTCGTTTGGCTGATCCTTGGCGACAACGGCACGAATGGGCAGGGGCGATGGTGGGCCCTTTTCGTCTTCCTCGTGGCGGCGGCGACGGATTTCCTCGACGGGCACCTGGCCCGACGCTGGCAGGTCGTGACGTCGTTCGGCAAACTCGCGGACCCCATCGCCGACAAGGTCCTGGTCTTGGCCGTTCTCGCCTCCCTGTGCATCGTCGACGACGTCCCTTGGTGGCCGCTGGTCGTCCTCGTCCTGCGTGAGATCGCCGTCACCTTGGGGAGGCTCGGGGTCGCGAGAAGGCTCGTCATCCCGGCTTCCAGGGGTGGGAAACTCAAGACGGCGCTGCAGGTCGCAACTATCGCTTTCTACCTGTGGCCCCCTTCGCCCGCCTGGCTGGACCGGGCGGCGTGGTGGTGCCTCGTCGCCGCCGTCCTCGTCGCCGTCCTCAGCGGCATCGACTACATGGGCCGCATCGTCGCCGCCCGCCGCCTCGGAGAAGGTCCAGCCGACGGAAAGCGCTGACATGGATCCCCATGCCGAGAAGGCGGTTTTGGCGGCCCGAGCGGCGCGCCTGACGATCGCAACGGCCGAGTCGCTCACGGGTGGCCTCGTCGCGGCGGCCCTGACGAGTGTGCCGGGGTCCTCGGAGGTCTTCCTGGGAGGGGTGGTCGCATACGACACCAGGGTGAAGGTCGGGATGCTTGGCGTCGATGAGCGGCTGTTCCGGGAGAGGGGTCCCGTCAGCGAGGAAGTCGCGCTGGAGATGGCGGAGGGGGTCAGGGCGACCCTCGGCTCGGACGTGGCCGTTGCGACGACCGGCGTCGCGGGCCCGGAGTCGCATGGGGGGCGGCCTCCGGGGACGGTCTGCGTCGCCGCGGTCGGACGGGGAAGGAAGGTGTCGACGACCCTTGCTGTGCAAGGGGATAGGGCGGCCGTCAGGCGTGAAGCGGTTGCGGGCGCGATTGTGGCGTTGGTAACGATCTTGCAACCCGAGCCCTCCGGGGGAACATCGGTGGAGTAGTGTGCGTTGTGTCGGATGTGGAACCGATAACTGGCACACGGAAGGGGAGGCGCATGCCGATCCTGCGATACGAGTTGGGGGACGTCCTTCGCGACGCCCGCCTCGCGCAGAGCAAGACCCTGCGCGACGTGTCCTCGGTCGCCCGCGTGTCGCTCGGCTACCTCTCCGAGGTCGAACGGGGCCAGAAGGAGGCGTCGTCCGAACTGCTGGCCTCCATCTGCGAGGCGCTCGACATCCCGATGTCGGAGATTCTCCGGGAGGTCTCCGACCGGTTCTCCCTCGCCGAGGCGGCCGCTCTCGTGGACGCCGTTCCAGCGGTTCCCGACACCGTGCCGGAGTGGATGGCGACTCACCGACGCCCGCCCTTTGTCGATTCCCCAACGCTGTAGATGCTCCTGAGCGACTTCTGGGCCCTTCTCGACGACGTTTTCGGGTCGGCGTATGCCCGAACCCTGGCGAGGGAGCATCACTTGACGGTCCTGGACGACAGGACGGTCATCCAGGCACTGGACGAGGGTGTCGCGCCCAGGGATGTCTGGCATGCCCTCTGTGACGAAATGGACGTTCCGGAGGCGGCGAGGGACGGCGGGGACCGTACCCGCCTCATCCCCCCGGCCCGATAGGGAGCCGGGCGACACGCCGGATGCCCGCTATCGCCATTCGAACATGTGTTCGGTAGGCTTGTCCCCAGGACATCATCGAGGGTTGATCTTCCCCAAGGAGGACCGACTCCTCGCCGATGTCAGGGGCTCGGCCTAGTGTCGTCCTCATAACGGCAGTCAGCGACCACGAGGTGATGAGATGGCATCCACACAGGATCGAGCGAAGGCGCTAGAGGCGGCCCTCGGACAGATCGACCGACAATTCGGCCGGGGCTCGGTGATGAGGCTTGGCGAAGGGGAGGCCGTGCCGGTCGCGGTGATCCCGACCGGGTCGCTTTCCCTTGACCTCGCCCTCGGGATAGGGGGGCTTCCTCGGGGGAGGGTCGTAGAGATCTACGGTCCGGAGTCGAGCGGAAAGACCACGCTGGCGCTCCACGCCGTGGCCAACGCCCAGAAGGCTGGGGGAGTGGCGGCCTTCATTGACGCCGAGCACGCCCTCGATCCCGAGTATGCGCGCAAACTGGGGGTTAAGGTCGACGAGCTCATCATCTCCCAGCCGGACACGGGGGAACAGGCCCTTGAGATCACCGACATCCTGATCCGATCGGGTGGGGTCGACATCGTCGTCATCGACTCCGTCGCCGCCCTTGTCCCCAAGGCCGAGATCGAAGGGGAGATGGGGGACAGCCACGTCGGACTCCAGGCGCGTCTCATGTCCCAGGCGTTGAGGAAGATCACCGGTGGGCTCAGCACTTCCGGAACCACGGCCGTCTTCATCAACCAACTGAGGGAGAAGATCGGGGTGTTCTTCGGCTCTCCCGAGACGACGACCGGAGGAAAGGCCCTCAAGTTCTATGCCTCCGTTCGGCTCGACATCCGCCGGATCGAGACCCTCAAGGAGGGCACGGACGCGGTAGGCAACCGTACCAGGGTCAAGGTCGTCAAGAACAAGATGGCCCCCCCGTTCAAGCAGGCGGAGTTCGACATCTTGTACGGCGTCGGTATTTCGCGCGAGGGCGACGTCATCGACCTAGGGGTCGAGCATGGCTTCGTTCGCAAATCGGGCTCGTGGTACACCTACGAGGGCGACCAGCTCGGGCAGGGCAAGGAGAACGCCCGAACCTTCCTCAAGGACAACCCCAACCTGTGCGACGAGATCGAGGGCAAGATCAAAGGCAAGCTGGGGATTCAGACTCTGGACTCCGGAATCGGAGAAGAGAGCCAGGCGCCGGCCGTCGAGCCGGAGGACGACGTGGCTCAGATCGTCGCGGAGGCCGAGGCCGCCATCGAAGAGGCAGCGCTCTGACGATGGAGACCCGCGCTCGGCGGGATCCGGTGGGGGCAACCGTGGATCCTGCCGAGCGCGCGCGGGAGATCGCCCTCAGAATCCTGTCCGGCGCCCCCAGAAGCGCCGCTCACCTGAGAGAGCGTCTGTTGGCCAAGGGGGTGGAAGAGGCCATCGCGGATGAGGTCATCCGGCGGTACCGGGAAGTCGGGCTTCTCGACGACCGGGCCCTGTCAGCGGCGATCGCGAGGGCTCGTCACCGGGAACGGGGACACGCCCGGGGGGCCATCCGGGACGAGCTTCGTCGGAAAGGATTCGAGGACTCCGACATCGAGGCCGCACTGACCGAGGTATCGGACGACGACGAACGGTCAATGGCATCGATCCTGGCTTCCCGACACTGGGAGGCGACCCGAGGACTCGACGATGAGGCCAGGACCAGGCGGGTGGTGGGAGCCCTCGGTCGGAGGGGATATCGACCCGGAATCGCCTTCCCCCTTGTCCGCGCCCTCAAAGATGCCGATATCTGGGACAATCTGATCGGGGAGGCCGAGGCAACCGAGGAGGACTGAATGTGGACGCAGTCGCTCATCATCGTCCTCCTCTTGGCCGC
Source organism: Demequinaceae bacterium (assembly GCA_016933155.1). Classification (GTDB taxonomy): domain Bacteria; phylum Actinomycetota; class Actinomycetes; order Actinomycetales; family Demequinaceae; genus JAFGBM01. Next base: position 72,690 of record JAFGBM010000002.1, read on the forward strand.
CTGCCTCGTAGCGCTGCTCCTCGTCCAGTTCGCACGCAAGGAGGCGACGGCCGAGAGGGAAGCCGCCCACCGAGACTCGATCACCCTCAGAGAAGAAGCGAAGGCCGTCCTCGCCAACGCCAAGCGACGGGAGGAACGCCTGGAGAGCAGGGAGAGGGAGGTCGTGGCGGATCAACGCGCAGCGGCCGAATATTCGAGAAGTCTTGAGGAACGGGCGAACCTGCTGGGGAAGAGCGAGAAGAAACTTGCCGCAGAGAAAGACACCCATCGGAAACGGATCAAGGACGACCTCGCGGCCATCGTCGGCCTCACCCCCGAGGACGCGCGAGAGGAACTTGTCAAGAAGTTGACGGCTGAGGCCGAGGCCGATACACGGACCACGGTCAGGCGCATCGAGAGGCGAGCATTGGAAGAGGCCGAATCGCGCGTCCGCCAAATCCTGGTGTCGGCGATGCAGCGGCATGCGGGCGAGACCACAACCCAGCAGACCGTCACCTGGATCAGCCTTCCCAACGAAGAAATGAAGGGGCGGATCATCGGGCGTGAGGGAAGGAACATCCGGACTTTCGAGGCCTTGACCGGGGTCAACCTCATCCTTGAGGAAGGGACGAACGCCGTCATGCTCTCGTCCTTCGACCTCGAACGCAGGGAGATCGCGGAGGCCACCCTCGCCCACCTCATCCAAGACGGAAGGATTCAGCCTCATCGCATCGAGGCCGCCTACAAGTCCGCCCTGGAGGCTGCCCCGGAACGCAACAACGCCGCTGCCGTCGACGCCCTGACCGAGGCCGGTGTCGCAGGCCTTCACTCGGACATCGTCGAGACCCTCGGCCGCCTTCGACTTCGGACCTCGTACGGTCAGAATGTCCTTGGCCATCTGGTCGAATGCGCTCACATTGCCGCGGAAATCGCCCGCGAGATCGGGGCCGACGTCGAAGTCGCGCGTCGGGCGGCCTTCCTCCATGACCTGGGAAAGGCCTTCAGCGCCGAGAGGGAGGGCACCCATGCGGCGATCGGGGCAGAGGAGATCGCCCGGTGCGGGGAGTCCCCAGCCGTCGTCAACGCGGTCGCCGCCCATCACGACGAGGTTCCTCAGGAGACGCTGGAGGCGGTGATCGTGCAGATTGCCGACGCCGTCTCCGCTTCCCGGCCGGGCGCGAGGCGTGACGATTATGAGGGCTACGTGGAGAGGCTCGAATCCCTGGAGGCCAGGATCCGGGAGTTCGAGGGCGTCGCGGATGTGGTCGTGATGTCGGCGGGTCGCGAAATCCGGGTCGTCGTCGAGCCGACGACGGTGGGAGATGAGGGCATCGAGGATCTTGCCTTCAGCATCGCCAAAGAGATCGGCAAGGACCCGGCATACCCCGGGGAGATCAAGGTCACAGTCATCCGCGAACTCCGGGCAGAGGCCGTGGCGAACTAGGCATGGCCCAAGGGAAATCGGCGCCGACCTACGCCATCAGGACCCTCGGCTGCCAGATGAACGTCCACGATTCGGAGCGCATGGCGGGGCTGTTGGAGGAGGCGGGCTATGAACGGGCTCCGGGGGACCCTGACGACGCGGACGTGATCGTCGTGAATACCTGTGCCGTTCGGGAAAACGCAGCCACCCGCCTGTATGGAAACCTCGGATTGCTGGCGACGGCGAAGGCACAACACCCCGGGATGCAGATCGCCGTCGGAGGCTGCCTGGCGCAGAAGGACCGGGGGGAGATCCTTCGGAGGGCTCCATGGGTCGATGTGGTCTTCGGGACCTACAACATCGGCTCCCTCCCCGCGCTCCTGGAACGAGCCCGGCACAACCAGGAGGCTCAGGTCGAGATCGAGGAAGCCCTCGTGACCTTTCCGTCCGCCCTGCCTGCACGCCGCGACTCCGTCGCCTCCGCCTGGGTGTCGATCTCGGTCGGATGCAACAACACCTGCACCTTCTGCATCGTGCCCAGCCTTCGTGGCCCGGAGAGGGATCGACGCCCCGGAGACGTGCTTGCCGAAGTCCGCGCCCTCGTCGAATCGGGGGCGATCGAGGTCACCTTGCTAGGTCAGAACGTCAACACCTATGGGGTCGCCTTCGGAGACAAGTTGGCGTTCCCCTCCCTGCTCCGAGCATGCGGGGGCATCGAGGGGCTGGAAAGGGTGCGGTTCACCTCCCCCCACCCGGCTGCGTTCACCCTGGATGTCGTATCCGCCATGGCCGAGACCTCGAACGTGATGCCGAGCCTGCACATGCCCCTCCAATCCGGATCCGATCGAATCCTCAAGTCCATGAGACGGTCCTATCGGGCCGAGCGATTCCTCGGAATACTCGACCGGGTCAGGGGCGTGATTCCGGACGCCGCGATCACCACCGACGTCATCGTTGGATTTCCGGGAGAGACGGAGGAGGATTTCCAGGACACCCTTCGGGTGATCGAACGGGGCCGTTTCGTCTCGGCCTTCACCTTCCAGTACTCCCCGAGGCCCGGCACCCCGGCCGCGCTCCTCGACGACCAGGTTCCGCGGGAGGTGGTCCAGGAGCGCTTCGAGAGGCTGCTGGAACTCCAAGAAGCCATCTCCCTCGAGGAGAACAGGGCCCTCGTCGGACGCACCCTCCACCTCCTCGTACTCGACGATGCCGGGCGCAAGGATGCCGAAAGCGACCGCATGAGCGGGAGGGCACCCGACAACCGTCTCGTTCACTTCGCCGTTCGAGAGCCCAGGCCCCGTCCGGGCGACATCGTCACGGTGGAGATCACCTACGGCGCACCCCACCACCTGCTGGCTGACTCCCCGGCCGAGACGTATCACGTGCGTCGGACCCACGCCGGGGACGCCTGGGAGGGATCCGGGAAATCCGTCGGCCGTTTCTCTCCCCGTTCGGGGGAGGCGTGATCGTGCCGGAATCCGTCGTCGCCATCGTCGGCGCAACGGCGACGGGAAAATCGAGTCTCGCCCTGGCGATCGCGGAGGCCGTCGGGGGGGAGATCGTCAACGCCGATCCCCAGCAGTTCTACCGGGGGATGGACATCGGGACGGCCAAGGTGCCCGTTTCGGAACGGAGGGGGATTTTCCACCATCAGATCGATACCCTCGGTATTCGGGAGGAGGCATCGGTCGCGAGGTACCAGAAGGGAGCCAGGGCGGACCTGGAGTCGATCCGTGCACGGGGATCGGCGGTCGTGGTCGTCGGCGGTTCGGGCCTGTATATCAGGGCCTTGCTCGACCGACTCGACATCCCCCCAACCGATCCCGGAGTTCGGGCCGCCATCGAGGCCCGGGTCGACGAGGAGGGTCCGGGCGTCCTCCATCGCGAACTCATGGCCGTCGATCCCGAGGCCGCGGCAAGGATTCCAGCCCAGAACGCGAGGCGAATCATCAGGGCCCTCGAGGTCATCGCGATCACGGGTGGGCCCTATTCCGCGACCTTGCCGCGACGCGAGTACGTCCTCCCCACCGTGCAGATCGGGCTCCGCACGGACAGGGACGTCCTGGATCGGCGCATCGAGGAACGCACCCGGCGGATGTGGGACGGGGGACTCCTCGAGGAGACGGAGGAACTGGTCCGGGTCGGGTTGAGGGAAGGCAGGACGGCCCGGCGGGCGGTGGGGTATGCCGAGGCGCTCCGATGCCTCGATGGGGAGATCACGCGCGACGAAGGGGTGACCCTGACGGCCCAGAGGACCCGGCGCTTGGCCCGCAGGCAGGACCGGTGGTTCAACCCGGACGAGAGGGTGAGGTGGATCGGCGGTGCGGCATCGCCGGGGCACGAGGCTGGGGTGGTAAGGGAGGCTCTCCGCCTCCTGGGTAGGGTTGAACCATGAGCGACGAGACCTTGGCCTTCACGAAGGGGCACGGAACGGGGAACGACTTCGTCCTCATTCTGGACGAGGCTGGCACACTCGACCTTAGTCCCGCCCTGGTCGTGGCCCTGTGCGACCGCAGGACGGGAATCGGCGGCGACGGTGTCATCCGCCTCACCCGCGCCGGTGTCGTCGAGGGGATCGACACCGCCCACCCGGACCGCTGGTTCATGGATCTCAGGAACGCCGACGGGAGCACGGCGGAGTTCTCCGGAAACGGGGCGAGGGTGCTTGGGGCATTCCTCGAGCATTCGATCGGAGAGGATCTCTCCGAAGGCTTCTCGATCGAAACCCGGGCGGGGGTACGGACGATCTCCTTCCTTGGAGGCCATCGATATGCGGTCGGCATGGGCATGGGCGTGGTGACCCCCGATGCGGGACCTCAGGTGACGATCGCGGGTGTTTCCGAGCGACGCGTCGGAGTCCCCGTCGACATGGGCAATCCCCACATCGTCGTCGCGTTGGAAAGCGAGGACGAACTCGACGCTGCGGACCTGGCGTCCGCCCCCACCGTCGATCCCACACCGGCGGCCGGGGCGAACGTCGAACTCGTCGTCGGCCTAGAGTCCCTTCCGGGGCCCGTTGTTCGTGGTCGATTGCGTCTCCGGGTGCATGAGCGGGGGGTGGGGGAGACGCTGTCGTGCGGAACGGGCAGTTGTGCATCCGTGCTCGCGGCCAGGGCCCGGTGGGGGGAGGGTGCTCCGGTGGAATGGGACGTCCTCGTTCCGGGAGGGGAACTGCGCGTCATCGTGCACACCGAGGGGTTGACGCTCGAGGGCCCGGCGATACTCGTTGCCGAGGGGCTCGTCGACCTCGGTGCGCTCAGCTCCGAGTGAGCCTGAGGATGCGGAACCCCTTGGAACTCGCGATCCGGTCGACCGATCCCCATGGGCGACCGTCGTCTCCCACCTGCGCGGACATCCACGCCGCGAGCGAATCCGAGCCGAGGTTGCGCTGGACGACCAGGTAGGCCTCTCCCCTTGAGGTGAGCCTCGGCAACCAGGAGGCGAGGAGGGCATGCAGAGCCTCCTTCCCGATGCGGATCGGGGGATTCGACCAGATCGCTTCGAATCGGAGGAGGGGCGGAACGTGGTCGGGGGGAAGGGCCGAGATGGGGGCGAGGGGGTGCTCCTGTCCCACGGATTCGGCGTTGCGTCGGGTCAGGTCAAGGGCCCGTCGATTGACGTCGACAGCCCAGATCCGGGCATCGGGCTGCAAGAGTCCCATCGTCAGGGCGATCGCCCCCCACCCGCACCCGAGGTCGAGGAGGTTCCCCTTCGGAGGAGCGGGAACGCGATCGAGGAGGACGGCGGTGCCGAGGTCGAGCCGGTCGTGGCTGAACACCCCCGGGGCCCCTTCGAGGTTCAGGGTGAACCCGGCCAGGCGGACGGACAGCGGAAATCGCTCGTCTTGGCTCGCCGGTTCGGCCGAGAAGTAGTGGTCTTCCGTCACGAGCCGAGCGTACCCGGCTGAGGCGTTGCGTGGTCAGGGGCAGGTCCGCCAGGGGTGAGAGAATGACGCGGAGCCATGGTGACCCATCCGGAAGACGAGCCCACCGCTCGCGCCCAGGAGGCGATCGAGCGGGTGTTGTCGCGCGCGGGTACGGCGGTCTCGCGGGATGGGGCCGAGGGGGGCGAGGACGACGGCCGCCTGGAAAGGGAGGAGAGGGCTGCCCTCAAGCGGGTCGAGGCCATCTCGACGGAGCTTCAGGATGTCAGCGAGGTCGAGTACCGCGCCCTCCGGTTGGAGCGGGTCGTGTTGGCGGGGCAGTGGTCCCATGGCACGGTCGGGGACGCCGAGGTTTCGATGAGGGAACTGGCGGCGTTGGCGGAAACCGCCGGTTCCAGGGTGCTGGACGGGGTGCTCCAACACCGCCCCCACCCGGATCCGGCGACCTACTTCGGATCGGGAAAGGCCAGGGAATTGGCCGGTGTGGTGGCCGCCGTCGGCGCCGACACCGTCATCGTCAACGGCGATCTCGCGCCGTCCCAGCGCCGGGCGTTGGAGGACATCGTCCGGGTCAAGGTCGTCGACCGGACGGCGGTCATTCTCGACATCTTCGCCCAGCACGCGAAATCGAAGGAAGGCAAGGCCCAGGTCGAGCTCGCCCAACTCGAATACCTGCTTCCCAGGCTGAGAGGGTGGGGTGAGTCGATGTCCCGTCAGGCCGGGGGACGGGTCGCCGGGGGTGAGGGGATCGGCGCCCGCGGTCCGGGGGAGACCAAGATCGAACTAGATCGTCGTCGGATCCGCACCCGGATGGCCAACCTCAGGAGGCAGATCAAGGCGATGGCTCCGGCTAGGGAGGTGCAGAGGGAGAGGCGGGAGGCGGTGCCGAACGTGGCCATCGTCGGCTACACGAACGCGGGGAAGTCCTCCCTCCTCAACCGACTGACCCATGCGGGGGTCCTGGTGGAGAACGTCCTCTTCGCCACCCTCGACCCGACGGTGCGACGAGCGGAGACCTCGGGCGGAAGGGTCTTCACCATCTCCGACACCGTCGGCTTCGTCAGGGACCTGCCCCACCAGTTGGTCGCGGCATTCCAGTCCACCCTGGAGGAGGTCTCCCATGCCGAACTCCTCCTCCACGTGGTCGATGCCGCCCACGACGACCCGGAGGGGCAGATCCGTGCCGTTCGGGAGGTCCTCGGAGGGGTCCCGGGGGCCCAGGCCATCCCTGAAATCCTCGTGCTCAACAAGTGCGATATCGCCGACCCCGCCGTCGTCATCCGGCTCCGGGCCGCGGCCGACGTCTCCGTCGAGGTTTCCGCTCTGACGGGGGAGGGTATCCCCGATCTCCTGGAGGCTCTCGAGAAGGGATTGCCCGAGCCGCAGGAACTCGTCGAGGTGACGGTGCCCTACACGAGAGGGGATCTCATCAACGAGGCTCACGAGCGGGGCGAGATCCTCGAGGAAACCCACGACGCCGCCGGGACGCGTATCCGTGCCCGGGTCGACGGCTCCCTTGCCGCCCGGCTAAGAGATGCAGCAGAAACCCGTGGGTGAGGATTCGGGACTGGATACGGCGGGGCTGCTCCGGCTCGCCGTCGCCGCTCTCGGGGGCGACGACCGGCCCGGCCAGGTGGCGATGGCCGAGGCGGTTGCCGGCGCAATTGCCGACGGGCGCCACGCCCTCGTTCAGGCTGGGACCGGCACCGGCAAGTCCCTCGCCTACCTCGTCCCTGCGGTGGCCAGCACCGTCAGGGATGATGCCCGTATCGTCGTCTCGACCGCCACACTCGCCCTCCAGCGCCAGGTGATCCAGCACGATCTTCCCCTGATTCTGGACGCCCTTGAGAGCGCGCTCGGGGCCCGGCCCCAAGTGGCCCTCTTCAAGGGGCGGGCCAACTACCTGTGCCGGTTCAGGCTTTCCGGGGGCTATCCCGAACCCGACGACGGCCTCGACCTTGGATATTCCCCCGTCTCCCGCCTCGGGAAGGAACTGGCCCGCCTCACCACGTGGGCGAGGGAGACCGATACGGGGGACCGGGACGACCTTGAGCCCGGGGTGTCCGGCCTGGCCTGGGGGCGGGTGAGCGTCGACGGCCGAGAATGCCTCGCATCGGCCTGCCCGCTGGCGGGGGAGTGCTTCGGCGAAGAGGCCTCGGCCAAGGCGAAGGAGGCTCAGATCGTCGTGACCAATCACGCCATGCTCGCCCTCCAGGCCTACTCCCACGATGTCCTCGGTCCCATGGACGCCCTCATCGTCGACGAGGCTCACGAACTCGTGTCCCGGATAACCTCGGGAGCGACGAAGGAACTGACGGCGAACCGGATCGAGGCCGCCGCCAGAGCCGCTCGAAGGTGCGGGGCGGAAGCGACCAGGCTGGAGGAGTCGGCCAGAGCATGTGAGGGGGTTCTGGAGGACCTCCGGGTCGGACGCCTGGCGATCGGCCTGCCGGAGTCTCTTGCAGGGGTCTTGGGCGAGGTTCGGGAGGGAATCCGGGAGGCCCTCAGGGGGGTTTCGGCATCCAAAGAGGCTGCGAAGCCCCAAGACGCACATGAGGCGCAGGATGGTGCGATGGCCAAAGTCGCCGAGGCCCACCTCCTCGGCGTTATGGAGATCATCGATGCGGTGATCGATTCAGCCGAGCGTTTCGTGGTGTGGCTCGCGCCCCGAGACGGAGACTACGGTTCGTCCGTTCCCGAGCGGTTGCTCGCTGCCCCCCTCGATGTCTCCGGGCTGATCGGATCGAGGCTGGTCGACGGGCGCGCGGCCGTTTTCACGTCGGCCACCCTCGCCCTGGGAGGGACGTTCGATCCCATGGCCGCCCAGTTGGGGATCGACGATCCCGTGACCATGGACGCGGGCTCGCCGTTCGACTATCCCAGCCAGGGGATCCTCTACATCGCCTCCCACCTCGATCGGCCGGGTTCCGGGGGGATCGGGGCGGATGCCATCGAGGAGTTGGGCACGCTGATCGAGGCCGCGGGTGGGCGAACCCTGGGCCTCTTCTCCTCCCATCGGGCGGCCCTGGAAGCGGTCGAGGCGATGCGAGCCCGGCTGGACTACCCCGTCCTGTACCAGCGTGACGACCAGGTGTCGACCCTTCTCGCCCGGTTCAAGGAGGATCCACGGGCCTGTCTCTTCGGCTCGATGACCCTTTGGCAGGGGGTCGACCTCCCGGGCGAGACCTGTCAGCTCGTCGTCATCGACCGCATTCCCTTCCCCAGGCCAGACGATCCGATCGCCCAGGCGAGGTCCGAGGCGATAGAAGCGAGCGGCAGGAATGGGTTCATGGCGGTGTCCGCAGCCCACGCCGCCCTCCTCCTCGCCCAGGGGGCGGGGCGCTTGATCCGGACCCTGACCGATCGCGGGGTGGTCGCGGTCCTCGACTCGAGGCTGGCGACGGCCCGGTACGGGGGCTTCCTCATGCGATCGCTTCCGGGGCTTTGGCCGACCACCGACAGGGTGACCGTTCTCGATGCCCTCCGCCGCCTGGACGGCGGCGACTCCGAGGACGCCGCAGAGGCCTTGATGGCCTAGGTCTCTAAGGGAGCCGACGAAGGACGGACACGACCTTTCCCATGACCGTGGCATGGTCCCCGTCGATCGGAGTGTAGGCGGGGTTATGGGGCATGAGCCAGACGTGGCCATCCCTGAGGCGAAGGGTCTTGACCGTCGCCTCGTCGTCGAGAAGGGCGGCGACGATGTCCCCGTCCTCGGCGGAATTCTGACGTCGGATGACCACCCAGTCTCCGTCGCAGATGGCCGCGTCGACCATCGAGTCACCCTGGATCTTCAGCATGAAAAGCTCGCCGAATCCCGTCAGTTGACGGGGGAGGGCGAAGGTGTCCTCGACCGACTGCTCGGCGAGGACAGGGCCACCGGCGGCGATTCGGCCGAGTAGGGGGACCATCGTGATGTCGTCATCGGTTCCGGTGAACCGCGTTGTGCCTTCGAGGACGGATTCCGGCATGACGACATCGATCGCCCTCGGAAGGTTCGGATCCCGGCGGAGGTACCCCTTGGCCTCGAGGGCTTGAAGCTGATGCTTGACACTCGATGTGGAGGTGAGGCCGACGACTTCGCCGATTTCACGCATCGTCGGCGGGTATCCCCGATCGTGAACCGAGGCGCGGATGGTGTCGAGGATCCTTTCCTGGCGCGGGGTGAGGACCGCGTCGCTTTCGACGTCGGGAAACTCGTGGATGGTCGCTCCAGCGGCCTCGTCGTCCATGTCGCACCTCCATGGTTGAGTCAATACAGGTATTCCGGTCAGGTCGGTTGTCCTCAAGACCTGACGTTAGGGCAAATCCGACGAAGAATCAAACATATGTTCGAGAACTCTTGCGGCGTGTCGCACATACGTGCTAATAATGGACCTGTCAAGAATCGAACAAGTGTTCGAAGAGGGGAGAGGCGATGCTCATGCGGCCAGATGGAAGGCTGACCCGACAGGGACGTCTCGCCCGCACCTTCCTCTTTGTATCCCTCGTTGTGGCCGGGGTCGTCCTGGGGTCTCAGGCCGTTGCGGTGGGCGATGCGGGACCCGAACCCACCGATACCTATTCCGTCTCGCCTGGGGAGACCCTGTGGGAGATCGCGACCGCCCTGAGGGGGCCGGGGGAGGATACCAGGGACATCATCGACGAGATCATCTCCCTCAACGGGCTCGAGGGCGCCGGGGTGCGGGCCGGGCAGCAGATCCTCATTCCCGTCTCGTCGTAGCCGGGGCCCCGCGCCGTTTGACCTCGATCCGTGCCACAGTAGGGGCATGAATTGTCCTTTCTGCCGTGTATCCGATTCCCGCGTCGTCGATTCTCGAACCACGGAGGACGGCGCTGCCATCCGTCGTCGCCGTGAATGTCCCGCCTGCGGTCGACGATTCAGCACGGTCGAGACGGCAAGCCTGTCCGTCGTCAAGCGTTCCGGGGTTACGGAGCCCTTCAACCGCAAGAAGATCGTCCTGGGGTTGAAGAAGGCCTGTCAGGGGCGGGGGGTTGACGACGACGCGATCGAGGTCCTCGTCAAGAAGGTGGAGGACACCATCCGCGGGACGGGTCAGGCGGAGGTCAAGAGCGAGGAAGTCGGCCTGGCCATCCTCGCGCCCCTCAGAGAACTCGACGAGATCGCCTACCTGCGGTTTGCCAGCGTCTACAAGAGCTACTCATCGCTCGAGGACTTCGAACAGGAGATCGAGCGCCTGCGGGAAGAGGACGCGGCGCCCTCAGACTAGGAGAGGATCCGAAGCCTGACCGTCTGGGGCATGGCCTGGAGCTCATCGATGGCTTTGTCCGTGATCCCGGCCGCCACATCCGTCACCACGTAGCCCAACTCCCCCCGGGTCGCGAGCATCTGTCCCTCGATATTGACCTTGTGGGAGGCGAAGACGTTGTTGACGGCCGCCAGCACCCCGGGGACGTTCTGGTGGAGGTGGGCGAGCCGGTGGGAGCCGGTGGTCTGCTCGAGCGAAAGGTTCGGAAGATTGACGCTGAGGGAGGTCGATCCGTGTTCCACGTAGTCCCGGAGACGGGTCGCGACGAAGATGCCGATATCGCGCTGGGCCTCCTCCGTCGATCCGGCGATGTGGGGCGTGAGGAAGGTGTTCGCCATGCCCTGCAGCGGAGTCTGGAAGGGGTCGCCCTTGCGCTTGGCCTCGACGGGGAAGACGTCGACGGCAGCGCCTGCGAGGTGTCCCGACTCAAGCGAATCCCGGAGGGCGTCGATGTCGACGATGAATCCACGGGAGAGGTTGAGGAAGACCGAGCCCTTCTTCATCCGATCGAACTCGGGCTTGCCGAAGAAGCCGGCATTTCCGGGGCGGCCGTCCACGTGGAGGGTGACGATGTCGGAGACCTCGAGGAGCTCGGCAAGGGAGCGCATCCTGGTCGCGTTGCCCAGGGCGAGTTTTTCGGCGATGTCGAAGAAGACGACTTTGAGCCCGAGCGCTTCGGCGATGACGGACAATTGCGAACCGATGTTGCCGTAGCCGACGATGCCGACGGTTCGGCCCCTGATCTCGTGTGCGCCGTCCGCGCTCTTGCTCCAGACCCCCTCGTGGAGCAACCGGTTGTGCTCCGGAAGACGGCGGGTCAGGCCGATAATCTCGCCTACCGCGAGCTCGACGACCGAACGCGTGTTGGAGAACGGGGCGTTGAAGACGGCGATGCCTCGCCTGACGGCCGCGGCCAGGTCGATTTGGTTGGTCCCGACGCTGAAGGCGCCGGCCGCGATAATGCCGGTCGCAGAATCGAACACCTTCGCCGTCAACGTGGTCTTGGATCGCAGCCCGACCAATTCGACCCCGTCGAGGGCCTCAATGAGTTCGTCTTCGTCGAGGGCGCCGGGCAGATTGGTGACCTCGATGCCGGCGTCGGTCAGGATCTCGGTGGCCTTGGGGTGGAGGTTTTCCAGAAGTAGTGCTCGCACGGGGACTATTGTGGCACTAATCACGTGGTCCCCAGGCCGTCGGATTTCCTGGCAATCTGTATCCATGACCTCACGCGCCAAGTTCTGGCTGAGCTTCCTATTCCTCGTCCTCGTCGCCGTCGTCTACCTGGGTGCGTCGGGAATGACGTGGACGGACATCCAGAACCTCGGCACCCCGAGAAACGCCCTCATCATCGAGGGAGAGGACATCAGGATCCCGCTCCCGGAGGACAGCGACGGGAGGGTGCTTCCCGTGGTCGAGGCCACCACATCCGGTGCATACAGCTTCATGTTCATGGATGGAGACACCCCGGTTCTCTGGGATCCCTGCCGACCGATCCATTACGTCATCAACCCGACGGGGGCCCCTCCGGGGGGCGAGGCCCTCATCCGTCAGGCGATCGCGAGCGTGTCGGAGGCCACCGGCCTGTCCTTCTACCCCGAGGGGTTGACCTCCGAGGTCGCCTCCTTCGACCGGGCGCTGATCCAGGAGGATGTGTACGGCGAGCGTTTCGTCCCGTTCATCATCGGCTGGTCGACCGAAACGGACTTGCCCGAGCTTCAGGGAAGCGTCGCGGGACTTGGGGGATCGAGTTCGGTTCCGGGAGCCTTCGGGGACCAGCGGTTCCTTCAGGGGGGCGTCGTCGTGCTCGACGCCCCGGATCTCGCCAAGATGATGTCGACCGAGGAGGGGCGTGCCCTCGCCCTCGCGGTCATCATGCACGAGATCGGTCATGTCGTCGGCCTGGGTCACGTCGACGATGCCCTGGAACTCATGAATCCCAGCAACTCCAACGTCAAGGGCTGGGGCCCCGGCGACCTTCAAGGCCTGGCCCTTGCGGGGGCGGGTGCCTGCCAGGGGATCGGAGACCCAGAGTAGGTCGGCCGTTCAGCCAAGCCCCGGGGGCAAGGCTCCGTCGTGGACGATCTCCAGGATGCCCGTGGGTCGGGTGAGGGCGACGTACAGGTCGCCGGGCCGGAAGGCTATGGACACCGGGTCGGCAATCACGACGACATCGAACTCCAGCCCCTTGGCGTCCCTGGGGCTCAGGACCGAGACCTCGGGGGCGTCGGCGACCGCCCTCAGGGCGTCCGTCAGGCGCGACTCGGGGGCGATGACGGCCGAGGTGCCACCCCCGCTCGATGCGAGGCGGTCGGCGTGGGCACGGGCGATTCGGGCGGCTTCGGCGATGGGGTCGTCCGCTCGGGTGAGTCGCACCGCATCCTCGACCTCGCGGACGGCCGACAGGGGGCTAACGGGCAGGCCTGCGGCGGAGGCATAGGCTTGGGCGGCGTCCGTCACGCTGGCCGGAATCCGGTAGCCGACGGTGAGGGTGCGCTCCGAAAGGGCGTTTCCGAACAGGGATCCGAGTGTTTCGGTCCAGCCCCGGACGCCACCGGAGGAAGCCTGGGCCAGGTCCCCCACGATCGTGAAGGACCTCGAGGGACAGCGACGGAGGAGCATGCGCCACGCCATCGGGCTCAGGTCCTGAGCCTCGTCGACGATGACGTGTCCGAAGGTCCACCGCCTGTCTCGGGCGGCATGCTCGGCAATCGTCAGGCGAGCCCGCGTCCCGGCCATCCTTTGGGCGAGGAGGTCCGCCGAAACCATCCCGCCCCCGAAGATGTCGAGTACCCCGCGGGCGTATTCCACTTCCTCTCGGGAGGGCCCTCCCGGCCTCGCCTCCCCGCCCGGAAGGTCCCCCAAGAGGTCGAAGGCCTCGTCGATGAGGGGAAGGTCGGCGTCGGTGAAGGGGGCGTCTGCACTTCGACGGAGAAGGGCGCGGTCCGCCCGGCTGAGCCGCGGGGCGGCGTGGTCGAGGAGGTGGGGCCGGGAGAAGAGGTCCTGGAGGAGTTGCTCGGGCGTGAGAGGGAGCCAGGCCAGGTTGAGGGCGATCCTGACGTCTCTGTTGTCCCGGATTTCACCCTCCAGTTCACGCCGATCGGCCTCATCGAGGCCCCCTCCGAGCTGCTCGACGAGTTGGGTCGTCAGGCGTCGGATCATCTCCCTCACGAACGTGGTGCGGGCGGTGTTGTAGGGCGAGCCGTCCTTCCTGGCGCGGGCCTGGGCATCGGCGATGTCTTGTCTCCGGATGACGATCCTGCGCCCGTCGATCGATACCTCTTGGTCGTCGAGGGGAAGGCGTTGTCGCTCCCTCACCGCCGCCGCGATGACCCGAGCCATCGAGGGGCGGCCCTTGACGGCCGCGACCTCGTCCGATTCCCGGATCGAGGCGTCGACGCCGGGGACGAGCCCCGCAAGGGTGGTCGACACCGCGCCCGTTTCGCCAAGGGAGGGGAGGACATGGTCGATGTACTTGAGGAACAGTATCGAAGGGCCGATGACCAGCACCCCCGAGGCGACGAGCCTCTCCCTGTGGTGGTACAGGAGGAAGGCCGCCCGATGGAGCGCCACCGCCGTCTTGCCCGTTCCGGGTCCTCCCTGCACAACCAGGGCCCCGGCGAGGGGGGCCCGGATCACCGAGTCCTGTTCGGCCTGGATGGTCGCGACGATGTCGGTCATCCGGCCGGTCCTTCGGGCAGAGAGGGCGGAGAGGAGGGCCCCTTCCCCGGTCAATTCGGCGTTCCGGCCTGCCGATCGAAGGGCCTCGACGTCGAACACATCGTCCTCGAGGGCGGCAACCCTCCGTCCGACCGTGGTGATGTGGCGTCGGCTGATGATGCCCTGGGGGTCCCTGGCCGTTGCGGAGTAGAAGGGCGCGGCCGCCTTGGCGCGCCAGTCGGTGAGGAGGGGGACGTAGTCCGGGTCGGAGATGCCGATCCTCCCGATGTAGTGCCGCTCCGAGACCCCATCGATTCGGCCGAAACACAGGCGATCCTCCACGGCGTCGAGCGAGGCGATCCGGTCCTCGTACAGTGACGCGAAGGCGTCGCGTTCGGAGCGATTCTGGGGTGATCCAGAGGGGCCCTCCTTGCGGATCGCGGCAAGTCGATCGGTTGCCTCCGCACGCAGGTCATCGAGGCGGACGTACATCCCGTCGATGATGGCCTGCTCGGCCCCGAGGCCGGCGGCGTCTTCCATTGCGGATCCTTAAGTTCGGTGTTGGCTCGAAACTCGGCCATCCATTATCCCAGGGTGGCGGGATGACGTCGTCCTCGGCATCGTCGGGCCTCGGGGGACAGGCCGTCCCCCGTGAGAGACTGGGGTGATGAGCGACGATCTCTTGACTTGGGATCCCCATGGGGTCGAGGCATGGGAAGGAGCGCGGGGGGAGGCTCCCCGTGTGCTCGTCCACACCCTGCGGGGATTCATCGATGCCGGTCATGCAGGAACCGTCCTCGGTCGTCACGTTCTGGATCAGTGCGAACCCGTGAGGGTGGCGAGTTTCGACATCGACCGCCTTCTTGACTATCGGTCGCGCCGCCCGGAGATGGTCTTCAGCGTCAACGAATGGACGGAATACGACGAGCCCCACCTGGTGGTCGATCTCGTGAGGGATGCGGGGGGACGCGCCTTCCTCCTCCTTCAAGGTCAGGAGCCGGACGTGCTCTGGGAGGCGTACATCTCGGCCGTGAGAACCCTTGTCGAGCGTCTCGGCGTCAACCTGGTCGTCGGCGTCAGCGGCATCCCCATGGCGGCCCCCCACACCCGGCCCGTTCAGGCGACCATCCACGGGACCCGATCGGATCTCCTGCCCCCCTCGCCCTCCTTGCTCGGAACCATGACCATTCCCGCGAGCGCCATGAACCTCCTGGAGTACCGATTCGGGAAATGGGGCCTGGACGCCCTCAGCATCGCCGTCCATGTCCCTCACTACCTGTCGCCGTCGACCTATCCGCAAGCCGCGCAACGAGCCATGGAACTCCTGAAGGACCTCACCGGCCTCGACGGCGGCCCTGCGGCCCTCGACGAGGCCGCTCAGAGGGCGATGGAGGAGATCGAGCAACAGGTTGAGGCGTCCGAGGAGGTCCAGGAACTCGTCCGGGCCCTGGAGAGGCAATACGACGACCTCCTAGAGTCGCGGCAGGGTGTCATGCCCCTTGACGGCAGGCTTCCGACGGCCGAGGAAATCGGGGCGGAATTCGAGAAATATCTCGCCGATCGCGGAAAGGGCGTGCTCTAGGGCGGTTTTTCTGTCATGCTTGTCCTGTTGCAGTGAGAGTGTGCGACGCAAACTGTCTGGCACGACCGGTACAGCAAGTGGGGCACGGCATTACAGCAGCGAGGTCCGACGACGTGTCGGGCCGCCGAGTCCCCGGTAGGGACGCACGAAGTTAAGGATGGCAATGCCCCAGGGTGCTGTTAAATGGTTCAACGCCGAAAAGGGTTATGGTTTCATCGCCCAAGATGGCGGCGGACAGGATGTTTTCGTTCACTACTCGGCCATTGAGGCCGAGGGTTATCGCTCGCTCACGGAGCAGCAGCGCGTGGAGTTCGAGGTTGTGCAGGGCCCCAAGGGTCCGCAGGCCGAGAAGGTTCACCCGCTGTAGCAACTGACGACGTTGCGGAGGCCGTCCCCTCGGGGGCGGCCTCCGTTCTTCGCTCCAGGGAACACTCGGGAGGGATCGTGTGTTCTTTCCATCAGACGAGTTGTGTGGTTCTCGCGCCCCAGGGGAACTATCCTTGAAGGGACGGAGAGAAATGGAGGAGACCGGAATGCCGCTGTCCGAGTATGAGCAGCGTGTCCTCAACGAACTTGAGCGCGACCTCGGGACCGATCCGAAGCTCAAGAGCGCGATGAAGCGCGGCCATCGTTCGGGGGGGCGGCTGTTGGCGGCAGGCCTGGGGATCCTCATCGGTCTGTGCATCGTGCTGGCCGGGGTCATGTCCCAGGTTCCTCTTCTCGGGATACTGGGGTTCGCGGTCATGACGGCGTGCGCGCTGTGGGCGCTGTCGGGCGGCTCCTCCGGGGCGACGTCGGCGAAGAAGAAGGAATCTCAGCCCAAGAAGGGGTTCATGAGCCGGATCGAGGAGCGGTTCGAACGCCGCCGCGAGCAGGGCGACCTGTAGCCTCGGCCGTTGCGCTTTCCGCCTCCCAGACCACTTCCATCACCCAGGAGTCGAGTTGTGCCTGAGTGGCGGCGGTCCCACCCGGTGCGTACCGGTGATCGGAGACCGCCCCGCTGAGGAAGACGAGGGCGTCGGCCCCAGTCTGGGCCGGAGGCCTGTCCCCCAGCCTCTGTATCGCCTTGAGGACGTGTGACCGGGCCTCGAGCGGGGTCGCCGAGGCGGGCCAGGCAAGCTCACCCAGTCGGTCGGCCAAGCGCTGCCAGGCCCCTTCCGGACCGTGGAGAGCCCGTTCGATGGCGACGGTCCGACGCCTCCAGAGAAGGAAGGCCCCGAATAGCCCCAGGGCGACGACGACACCGAGCGTCCGGATCGCCCACGCAGGCAGGAAGGGGGCATCGTCCGAGGGGGTCGGATCATCCCCCGGGGTCGTTGGGCCATTGGGGAGGGGGCCGACGGGGTAGCTCCCCCCTTCGAGCACCTCTCGGGGGACGGGGATCACGGTGGTCCCCGCGAAGGGGTCGGCCCACGTCGGGGGGGCTCCGGACTGGACGGAGGGCGTGGGTTCGAACCGCACCCATCCGTGGGACGGGAAGTACACCTCGGGCCAGACGTGGGCGTCCTTGCCCCGAACCACGTATCCGTTGGTGCCGTCGAAGCCGCCGGGAAGGAAGCCGTAGCCGAGGCGGGCCGGGATGCCGATGGATCGGAGCATGATGACCATGGTGGTCGCGAACTGGAGGCAGTAGCCCCGCTTCGACTCCAGGAAGGCCGAAACGGCATCGCCGGGTGCGGGGTCGACGGAGGTGGTGTAGGTGAAGACGGAGGGATTCCGAAGGTAGTTCTGGATCGCCAGCGCCTGGTCGTACCGGGTGGTCTTCCCCGCGGTCAGTTCTTCGGCCAGAGCGCGGATGGAGGCGAGGTCGGCCGCGGGTGGAACCTCGAAGACCGCGGGGTCTGAGGCGTCTTGGGACGGATCGGAGGCGAGGATGGCGTCCGTGGCACGCAGGGCTTGGGAGGTGTGATACGAGGTGCCGGCCACGATCGTGTAGTCGAGATTCCTGGTGGTCTCGCTGTCGCCGATGATGGTGTCGCTCGAGGCGTCGTAGCTCCAGTTCCCCGCCACCTCGACCGTCCGCGGCTCGGTGGGGACGGGAAGGGAGTTGGCCGCTAGGCCGAGAACGCTGACGTCGAGGCGGGTCCTCTCGCTTTCGCTCCATCCTGCGACGGACTCGGGCCAGAGGAGCCCGGTGCCCGCCGGGCGGTTCGTCGGTTCGGGGGCCTCGTAGTCCCAGCCGGCTCCGTCGAAGTCGGTGAGGGTGTACAGGCGGAAAGCATCGGGGCGGGGTCCCGAGGAGACGTACAGGATCACGGGGGAGTTGGAGTTCTCGTTGAGCGAGCTTCGGAGGTCGAGGTCGAGGTTGAGGCGAAGGGGGGTGTCGAAGAACTCGGGGGTGTCGAAGGACGGGATGGATCCCCATCCTTGGCCTCCGAGGGCGGCGGGGACGGCGAGGCCCGTCAACATGAGCGACGCCAGGGTCGCGGTGGAGGCGGAGGCGAGGGAGATCCCCCTCTCCAGGGGGGCGTTCTTCCTGGACAGCGACATCGCCGCGATCCAGGCGGCCAGCCCGATGACGAGGACGGGGATCGACACCCGGCGGTTGAGGACGATGGCGGGGATCCAAGGGGCGAACAGGAGGAGGCCCGCACTTGCGACGGCCCTCCACGACACGGCGATGTGCTCGCAGACGAGGAACAGGCCCAGGATCAAGACAGCGAAGAGGGCGGCGAGGGGCGGAACAACCGGGATGGGGCCCGAGTCTCCCGGGGCTCCGAGGGCGTAGTCGTATCCGTCCGCGAAGGTGCGGAAGAGGGTGGTCACCGCGGTCGGTGTGGGGAGGGTGTATCCCTGTCCCTCGGCGTCCGTGGCGTACAGGGGGACGAGCAGAAGGATGCTCGCCACCAGCCCGACGATGGAGGGCACGATCCTAGACCGGGATGCGAGGCGGGAAAGCATGACGGCGAGGGTGACGCCGAAGAGGGCGAAGGCTGCCGTCACCACCCATTCGTCGAGCTGGATCATGGTCGTCAGGGACCAGAGGGAGGTCAGGGTGGTGACGGCGATGAGGGGGGTCGCCAACCAGGGGGATCGGGAAGACCGGAGAAGATCGCTCATTCCATGTCCCCTCCCACTGTCAGCAGGGTGGTCCAGACCTGTTCGAGGTCGGATCCTATGCCGGCCGTTGTGACCTTCCAGCCGGCTCGCCTCAGGGCGGTGAGGGTGTCGTCCACCCCTTGCTTGCGGGCGGCGTCCCCGCCAGAGCGGACGATCGCCCAGGCTCGACCCGAATCGCCGATGGGGACGAGGACATCCAGCGCGTCCTTGCTGAGAGGTTCGAAGACCCCGACGATCACCTCTCCCGACGGGGCCGCAAGGGCCGCCTCCCTCAAGGCTCGAAGGAGGTCGCGTTCGGCGGCCGTCGCCGATATGGGGACCTTGAGGTCGACCGTGTCGTTGAGAAGGGAGGCCCGGGCGAGGGCGCTGGAGTGGCCTCGGTCTTCATGGCTGGCTTCGGGGTTGATGTTGCCGCCGAGAAGCCGGACGGGGTGGCCGCTGTCGAGCACCGAAAGCGCGATGGAGGTCGACGCCGAGATGGTCCATTCGATCGCCTCACTGTCGCGGGGTAGGTCCATGACGACGGTCGCGGGCCGGCGTCCGGCACGCTCGTCCGAGCGGACGACCATCGTCCCCCGTCGGGCCGTGCTCTTCCAATGCACACGCCGCAGATCGTCGCCCTCCCGGTAGTCCCGGAGTGCCGCGTCGTCGGGGGAGGGGGTCCGGGCCCCCAGCACGATCCGGTCCGCATGTCCCATAAGGGCCCCCGCCGTCGCGGACAGGTCGACGGTTGCCGGCCACACGGGGATGAGTTCGGCCCCACCGACCGAGGTGTCGGCCTGGAGGATCCCGAGGGGATCCGAAGAATGCACGAGCGCCGGACCGAGCGGCCACCGTCCCCGCCGGGCGGGCAGGAGATTGTAGGTCAGGGTGAGGGACTGGGAGCTCCGGGAGACGGTGGCCTTGGTCCCCGCCCCTCCGGTGAGTTCGGCGGCAGCCTGTTCCCTGATGTCGAGGCTTTCGACCAGGGTTCGCGTGAACCGGCGGGCGGGATGAATCCCCATCTCGCGCTCGCGTCCGTGGGAGTGGGCAGATTCGATGCTGACGACGACCTTTCCGGGGACCCCGACGGTCAGGGGTCGGGGGGTCACGTCCCTGCGGGCGAAGGGGAAGCGCAGCAGGAAGGTGTGGATGCTGAGAAGCATCCACAGGCACCCGACGGCGACGGCCGAGGTCATCCCCACTCCGATGTACACCAAGACCGGGCTGGCCAGTCCGACCCCGCCACCCCCGACGAGTAGGCCTGCGACGGCCATCCCGACGCCCCGCGAGGTGATGACGGTCGCGGAGGACGATTCTCGCGCCGCGGGAGCGGTCATACTCGGGAGGCCCCCCGGTGGGAGGGGATGGCGGACTGTCGGGGAATCGGGATATCCCTCGCCTCCGTGGGGACGGGGGTGCGCTGGATGGTCTCCGTGATGATCTGGGCGGCCGAGCGGCCCGCCAGGCGGGCCTCCGTACTCAGGAGCATCCGGTGAGCGAGGACTGGAACGGCCAGCGCCTTGATGTCGTCCGGGAGGACGTGATTCCGTGCGGCCATGGCGGCGCGGGACTTGGCTGCCGCGAGCAGTTGAAGGGAGGCCCGGGGGGAGGCCCCCAGCCGGAGGCCGGGTTCTCCCCGGGTCGCCGTCACGATGTCGACGATGTACTGCTTGATGGCGGGGGCCCCGTACACCCCCTTGACGAGGGCGATCATGCGGGCAAGGGTTGCCGCGTCCGTGACGGGCTTGACGTCATCGAGCGGGTCGTCGCCATCGTGGGAATCGAGCATGGCCATCTCGGCAACCGCCGCGGGATACCCCACCTTGACCTGGGCCATGAACCGGTCGCGTTGAGCCTCGGGGAGGGGATAGGTGCCCTCCATCTCGACGGGATTCTGGGTGGCGACGACGAGGAAGGGAGACGGCAGGGGGCGGGTGGTGCCGTCGACCGTGACGCATCGCTCCTGCATGGCCTCGAGAAGGGCGGCCTGGGTCTTGGGCGAGGCTCTGTTGATCTCGTCGGCGATGACGACGTTGGCGAAGACCGGGCCGGGCCTGAACTCGAAGTCCTTTTCCCCCGCCCGGAAGATGCTGACCCCGGTGACGTCGGCGGGGAGGAGGTCCGGTGTGAACTGGATTCTGCCGACCGTGCAGGCGATGGACTTCGCGAGAGCCCTCGCCAGCGTGGTCTTTCCCACCCCGGGGACGTCTTCCATCAGGACATGGCCCTCGGCGAGGACGACCGCGAGGGTCGATGAGATCGCGGGGTCCAGTCCGGACAGGACTGTGGAAATCGCCCCACGAATGCGCATCGTGACGTCGGCGATCTCGGCGAGCTCCGGATCGGAGGGCAAAGTCTGGTTCATGAGGGCTCCTCTTCGTGCCTGACACCACAGAGCCTAGGCGATTCGGGAAGGGCTCGTGTTCCGGGGTTCGTCTTTCGGTGTCGAACCGCAATCTTCGCCCGCCGACGCGAATATGTGGGGGAGATCTTGCGAGAAGTGGGGGAAAGTGGAGTAAAGTGGTGGATGCGGGAGCGGTGTGGCGGAAGGAGGCCGGAATGGCAGAGGAAGGTGCGCTCGGGATGGGACCCTCGGGGGTCTTCCTGGGCACCTTCACGCCCCGGCTCGACGACAAGGGCCGGCTCATCCTGCCCGCCAAGTTCCGTCCCCGGCTCTCGACGGGCCTCGTCTCGACCCGGGGCCTCGACCGATGCATCTTCGTCTTCCCCATCGACGAGTTCCACCTGATCCACGACCGCCTGCGTCGGGCACCCTTGGAGAACAAGGGAGCCCGGGACTACCTGAGGGGGTTCCTCGCCTATGCAAGCGATGAGGTCCCCGATCGGCAGGGGAGGATCCCCATCAGCCCCGCGCTTCGCACCTACGCCGGGATCGACAGGGACGTGGCCGTGATCGGGCTCGGATCGCGGGTGGAGATCTGGAACGCCGACGCATGGTCCGAGTACCTCGGGCAGACGGAGAAGGACTACGCCGAAACGGCCAGGGAGGTGGTCGACTACCTGTGACAGGGAGGCCTTCCATCGTGTCGTGCGGCCTCCTCCCGAGCGATCTCTGGGACCCTTCCCCGTCCCAGAGCCGCCGGAGGGAGACCACGGGACGCGAAGGGAGCGGGGCCAGGGAAAGGAACGCGTGGACGTCGTCGGCAAGCACCTGCCGGTCATGCTCGACCGGTGCGTCGAACTGCTCGCCCCTGCCCTCGACCGGCAGGGGGCGATCATGGTCGACGGCACTCTTGGGCTGGGGGGACACGCGGAGGCCCTGCTCCGGAGCCTGCCGGGGGTGACGGTGGTCGGCATCGATCGGGACGCGGAAGCCCTGGCCCTCGCCGCCACACGCCTGGAGACCTTCAGGAAGCGATTCATCGCCCACCACGCCGAGTTCGATGACATCGAGGGGGCGCTCGCCAGGGTAGGGGCGCAGAGGGCCGATGGGATCCTCCTGGACCTCGGGGTGTCATCCCTCCAGATAGACGAGGCGGAGCGGGGTTTCAGCTACTCCCAGGACGCCCCCCTCGACATGAGAATGGACCGGGGCGGCTCGAGGACGGCGGCCGACGTCCTTCGGGACGAGCCCGAGGAGGAAATCGTCAGGATCCTGAAGGAATACGGGGAGGAGAGGTACGCGAGGAGGATAGCCCGGGCCATCGTGCGCCGCCGGGAAGTTTCTCCCCTCGCGAGGAGCGGTGAGTTGGTCGGTCTGATCAGGGCTTCGATCCCTGCAGCGGCCCGCTCCGAAGGGGGCAACCCGGCCAAGCGCACCTTCCAGGCGTTGCGCATCGCCGTGAACGACGAACTCATCCTCCTCGGCACGACCCTTCCGAGAGCAGTGGCCAGGCTTGCCGTCGGTGGACGGATCGTCGTCCTCTCCTATCACTCCCTTGAGGATCGGCTCGTCAAGCGCACTCTCGTCGAGGCGTCGGAGGTCCGGGCGCCCCGGGGGATGCCCGTCATACGCGAGGAGGATCGGCCGTACCTCAGGCTTCTGGTCAAGGGGGCGGAGAAGGCATCGGAGGCCGAGGTCGAGGCCAATCCGAGGAGCCGGTCCGTGCGCCTTCGGGCCGCCGAACGGATCCGGGAGGGGTGGGCGGCATGAGCCTCGCGCACCCGCCTTCGCGACGTGGATCGATCGTGCCGTTCGCAATCCTGTGCGTGACGATCATCATTGGGTCCCTCGTCGCCGTGTTGCTCCTCAACACCACCATGGCGGCCGGAGCCTACGAGGCCAGGGACCTCCTCATCGAGACCGCGAATCTGATGGAGCGTCGGGCGGACCTGCTCCTCGAACTCGACGAGCATGCCTCCCCGCAGAGCCTGGCCGACAAGGCCCTCGCCCTCGGCATGCATCCGGCCACTGAGGTGGGGTACATCTCCCTTGAGGATGGCACCGTCAGGCGAGCGGGGGGCCGGGGATGAGCCTCTTAATCGATTCCAGGTCCCGGGTGGCCCCAACCGAGGTGAGCCCCGTCCGACCGGCCTATCCCCGCGGGCCTCGTCCGCCCCGGATCGGAGACCCCCGGGGCCGACAGGCCCTGATCACGCTTTCGATGCTCCTCTTGCTGGCGGTCTTCGCGTTCCGGCTCATCCAGATTCAGGCGATCGACTCCGAGAACCTCGCGGCCAGGGCCCTCGATCAACGGCTGGTGACCGCGGAGATCGCCGTGCCGAGGGCGGACATCCTCGATCGGGACGGTGTCGTGCTGGCGACCTCCGTCGACCGCTACCACGTGTGGGTGGATCAACGGGAGGTGGCCGATTGGAAACGCACCTTGAACGGGCAGGTCATCGCGAGCGGCCCGTCGGGGGCGGCCGAGATCCTGGCCCCCATCCTCGGGATCGACGCGGGGACGCTCGAGGCCGCCCTCACGGGGGATTCGCGATTCACGTACATCGCCAGAAACGTCGCACCCGAGACCTGGAGCCTCGTCCGGGCGGAGGGGATCCTGGGCGTTGAGGGGGAACCGACCTCCACCCGCATCTACCCCAACGGGGACGTCGCCGGGAACGTCGTGGGGTTCGTCGGCGGCGTGTCCGATCGCCAGGGGACGTGGGGAATCGCCGGGCTCGAATACGCCTACGAGGAGGACCTCCTCGGAACCCCGGGCTCGATGACCTACGAGAAGGGAGGCGGGAACGTCGTCATCCCCACCGGGGTCCAGCAGGAGAGCCCGGCCATTCCGGGTGATGCCGTCGTGACGACCATCGACAGGGACCTGCAGTGGCAGGTCCAGGAGCGCCTGGAGAAGGGAGTCGCCCAGACCGGGGCCGAGTGGGGGGTCGTCATCGTCATGGACGTCCACACGGGTGAGGTGTACGTGCTCGCTGACTCCTCGGTCGTCGATCCGAACCATCCCGGCCGTTCCGCAGCCGAGGATCGGGGATCCCGGGCCGTCTCGGCCGTCTTCGAACCCGGTTCGACGGGGAAGGTCATCACCATGGCCGCCCTCCTGGAGGAGGGGCTGGCAACGCCGACGGATGAGTACATCGCGCCGTACGAGTACACGACCTCGAACGGGCAGACCTTTCACGACTCCCACGAGCATTCGAGGCTCAGGCTCACTCTGACCGGCATCTTGGCGAAATCGTCGAACACCGGCACCGTCCAGGCGGGGGAACTGCTCACGGTCGACCAGCGATACGCCTACCTCAGCGCCTTCGGCTTCGGGGAGGCGACCGGGGTGGGACTGCCCGGGGAATCCCGTGGCATCCTTCATGACGTCGAGGACTGGGACGGGCGTACGCGGTACACCGTGCTGTTCGGGCAGGGGGTCTCGGGCACGGCCATGCAGATGACGCAGGTGTACGCCACCATCGCCAACGGAGGGGTGTCGGTATCGCCGACCGTGGTGAAGGGTTTCGAGGCCGCCAACGGGACCTTCACCCCGATCCAACGACCAGGAGGAGAGCGGGTGATCTCCGAACAAACGGCCGACGAGCTCCTCCTCATGCTCGAATCGGTCGTGCACGACGGGACCGGCGGAGCCGCCCAGGTGCCCGGATATCGCATCGCCGGAAAAACGGGGACGGCGCAGGCCGCAGACGGCAATGGGACGATGGAGGACATCGTCGCCTCCTTCATCGGCATCGCACCGGCCGATGATCCGCGTATCGTCGTGTCCGTGATCCTCTACAACCCGACCACGACCATCTACGGCGGTTCCGCAGCCGGCCCCATCTTCGCGGACGTCACCTCTGACGCCCTGCGCGCCCTCGGGGTGCCACCCAGCGAGACGGCGGGGACGCTCTACCCCCTCACCTGGGGCTAGCCATGATGGGGCTCCGTCCGTCGCATCTCGAGGCGATGCTCCTTGCCTCCGTGGCCGCCCATGCCGGCGCCGATCTCAGGGGTCCGGGGGAGGCGCCGATCACCGGGGCCACCGTCGACAGCAAGGACGTCAGGCCGGGGGACCTCTTCGGGGCACTTCCCGGACTCAAGGTCCATGGAGCCCTTTTCGCGGCGGAGGCCGTTGCGGCTGGCGCGCTCGCCGTCCTGACCGACGAGGAAGGGGCGCGGCTGGCGCGGGGGATCAAGGCACCGTTGCTCGTCAGCCCGGAGCCCCGGGTGGCGATCGGGCGGGCGGCTGCGGCCATTTACGGGGATCCTTCCCGGAACATGACCGTCGTCGGGGTGACGGGGACGAACGGCAAGACGACGACGGCCTATTTCATCGATGCCGCCCTCCGGCGCATCCACCCCCGCACCGGCATCCTCGGAACCGTCGAGCTTCGCATCGCCGACGAGGCCATCGAAAGCCCGAGGACGACGGTCGAGGCTCCCGCTCTGCAGGCCCTGCTCGCCCGCATGCTCGAGGAGGGTTGCTCCGCAGCCACGGCCGAGGTCTCTTCTCATGCCGCGGCCCTTCACCGCATCAGCGGAACGGAGTTCGCCGTCGCCGTCTTCACCAACCTCCAGTGGGATCACCTCGATTTCCACGAGACCATGGATGGCTATTTCAAGGACAAGGCGCGCCTCTTCGAACCGGGGCGGTCGCACCGGGGGGTCATCTCAATCGATGACGAGTACGGGGTCCGCCTCGCCGGGCAGGCGAAGATTCCGGTGGTCACCGTCGCGACCCGTCCCGAGAGCCGACCGGCGGATTGGAGGGTGGGGAGCGCCGACATCGGCCTCGACGGGGTCGGGTCCTCCTTCGAGCTCGTGGGGCCGGGCAAGGCCCGTTTCGAGGCCGCCAGCCCCCTTCCCGGACTTGTGAACGTCTCCAATGCGGCCCTGGCGATCGTCGCGGCGGTCGAGGCCGGGGTCCCCGTCGAGGAGGCCATCGAGGGGGTGGCCAAGGCTCACGCCATCCCGGGCAGGATGGAGAGGGTCATCGAAAGGAGCCCCGAGGATCCGCTGGCCATCGTGGACTACGCGCATACCCCGGACGCCCTGACCCTCGCCCTTGAGGCCGTCCGAGCCATCACCCCCGGCCGGCTCATCCTCGTTTTCGGCTCCGATGGGGACCGCGACAAGGGGAAGCGGCCGGTCATGGGGGAGATCGCGGCGAAACTCGCCGACATCATCGTGCTCACGGATGAGAATCCCCGTTCGGAGGAGCCCTCGATCATCCGAGCGGCCATCAAATACGGCATCGAACGGGTGAGGCCCGGCCTCAAGGCGGTCGAGGAAGTGTCCCCGCGGTGGGACGCGGTCGCGAGGGGGCTGGAGATCGCCCGTCCGGGGGACACCGTCCTCGTCACGGGCAAGGGGCACGAGCCCACCCAGGAGATCGCGGGCGTCTTCCACCGCTACAACGACAGGGATGCATTCAAGGCGGCCCACGAGCGGATCGTCGCGGCGAGGACGGGCGGGAAAGAGAAGAGGGCAGGACCGTGAGGGCCGTGACGGCCCGCTGGGTGGCCGAGGCCGTCCGGGGGACGCTTGCCGCGGATCCGGAGATCGCCGTGATGAGCGTGGTCCGGGATTCGAGGGAGTCGGGGCCGGGCGCGCTGTATGTCGCGCTGCCCGGGGAGAGGGCCGACGGTCACGACTTCGTCGGGGAGGCCGCCCAAAGGGGGGCCGTCCTCCACATGGTGTCCAGGCCCGTCGACCGGCCGCACGTCCTGGTCCGGGACTGCACGGAGGCCTTGGGTTTCCTCGCTGCCAAGTACCTTTCCTCCCTGAGGGAGTCGGGTCGGCCCACCGTCATCGGGGTCACCGGGTCGGTGGGGAAGACCACGACCAAGGACCTCCTCTCCCAGATCCTCCCCGGGGTGGTCGTGCCCGTGGGGTCCTACAACAACGAGATCGGGCTGCCCCTGACGGTCCTCCGGGCCAAGGAGACGACCGAGAACCTGGTGCTCGAGATGGGGGCCAACGGGGTTGGGCACATCGCCTACCTGTGCGGGATCGCCCCCCCGGATGTGGCCGTCGTCCTCGCCATAGGATCGGCTCATCTGGGCGAGTACGCCTCGATGGACGAGTTGGCGCGGACCAAGGCCGAGATCCTCACGGGGAGCGTCGACGGGGCGACGGCGATCCTCAACGCCGACGACCCCAGGGTCGCGGCGATGGCGGTCCTCGCCGAGCGGGTGACGACGTTCGGGATCGACAGCGGGGACGTCCGGGCAGAGGAACTGAGGACGGAGGAGGGGAGGGCCCGGTTCGTCCTCGTCTCCGGCGGGGAGCGGGCGGAGGTCGCCCTGAGGCTCGTGGGCCGACACAACGTCTCCAACGCCCTCGCAGCCGCGGCCGTGGCCCTCGACAGGGACATGCCCATCTCCGAGGTCGCGGAGCGATTGAGCGAGGCCCATGCCACCAGTCCTCATCGCATGGCCGTCGTCGAGCGTTCCGACGGGGTCACGGTCATCGACGATTCTTACAACGCCTCCCCGGAAAGCATGCGGGCGGCGCTCGATGCGCTCCGTGAGATGGCCCCGCGGGGACGAACGATCGCGGTACTCGGGGAGATGCTGGAAATGGGAGAGGCCTCGGCCGGGGCCCATGAAGAACTGGGGTGTCAGGCGGCCAGGCTGGGGCTCGACGGCCTCGTTGTCGTGGGGGAGGGGGCCAGGGCCGCGTACGATGCTGCCGTGCGAGAGGGACTCCAGGACCGAGCGGTGTTCGTCGCCACCGTCGACGAGGCCGCTCGATACCTCGATGCTTTCCTCGTCCCCGGAGACACCGTCCTCGTCAAGTCGTCCCACGGTTCGGGGCTGTGGGAACTGGCCGATCGGCTCGTTGAGGTGGGCCCATGATCGCGGTCGTCCTCGCCGGGGCTATCGCCCTGACCCTGTCCCTGTTCGGGACCCCGCTCTTCATCCGCTATCTCACCGAGCGTCAGTACGGGCAATTCATCCGGCACGACGGCCCGGCCTCCCATCACGTCAAGCGAGGAACCCCGACCATGGGAGGGGTCGTCCTCATTCTCGCGACGATCCTGGGCTGGCTGGGGTCGAGCGCCATCACCGGACGGTCGGTCCATGCCTCCGCCCTGCTCATCATCGGACTCATGGTCGGCCTCGGCCTCATCGGCTTCATCGACGACGCTATCAAGATCTCGAGGGAGCGTTCCCTGGGGCTCAAGGCCCGGTGGAAGATCCTCGGACAGGGTGCGGTCGGGATCACCTTCGGGGTGCTGGCCCTGAGGTTTGCCGACAGTCACGGAGTCACCCCCGGGTCCACGAGCATCTCCTTCCTCCGGGACACGGGACTCGACCTGGCCATGTGGGGGGCGACGGCGGGCGTCGTGCTCTTCGTGATCTGGGCCAACTTCCTCATCACGGCCTGGTCGAATGCCGTCAACCTCACCGACGGGCTCGACGGACTCGCCACGGGGGCCGCCATGGTCTTCTTCGGGGCGTACACCATCGTCGGAATCTGGCAGGGCAACCAGTGGTGTGAACGCGCCGACGCCCTCGCGAACTGCTACGTCGTCCGAGACCCGGGGGACCTGGCCGTCCTGGCCTCCGCCATCACCGGCGCGGCCTTCGGCTTCCTCTGGTGGAACGCCCAGCCCGCGAGGATCTTCATGGGGGACACCGGAGCCCTCGCCCTCGGGGGGGCCATCGCCGGATTCTCCATCGTGTCCAGGACCGAGATCCTCGCCGCCATCATGGGAGGGCTCTTCGTCATCGTCATGCTGTCGGTCGTCCTCCAGGTCACGGGATATCGGTTGACGAAGAAGCGGATCTTCAGGATGGCTCCTCTCCATCATCATTTCGAGCAATTGGGCTGGAGCGAGGTCACCATCGTCACCCGTTTCTGGATTATCGCCGGACTGTGCACCGCGGCAGGCATGGGTCTCTTCTATGCGGAATGGGCCGCGACCCTGTGAGCATCGCCGGGGCCAGGGTCCTCGTCCTGGGGATGGGGGTGACGGGAAGGGCCGTCGTCGAGGCCCTTCGCGGCGCGAGCGCGTCGACCGTGACCGTCGACGGCAGGGAACCCGCGGATCATCGAGACCTCTCGGGCGTCGACCTCACCCGCATCGATTTCGCCATCGCCTCACCGGGCTGGCCTCCCTCGGGGGAGTCCCTCCGGGCCGTCGAGGCGGCCGGGATCGAGGTGTGGAGCGAGGTCGAGTTGGCGTGGAGGCTTCGGGAGTCCTCGACCCCGTGGGTCGTCGTGACGGGGACAAACGGGAAGACGACGACGGTGCGGATGGTCGGGGCGATGGCGGAGGCCGCGGGCCTTCAGTATGCCGTCGTCGGAAACGTCGGGGACGCCGTGGTGACGAAGTCCTCTGAGGCGCTTGACGTCCTCGTCGTCGAGATCTCGAGTTTCCAACTCCACTACACCTCGTCTGTCGAACCGCACGCATCGGTGTGCCTCAACGTCGATGACGATCACCTCGATTGGCATGGCGGAGCGGACGGGTATCGGTCGGCGAAGGCCAAGGTCTACGAGGGGACGAGGGAGGCCTGCCTCTTCCCGACGGGTTGCCCGGAGATCGAGGAGATGGTGAGGGACGCGGAGGTCGCCGAGGGATGCCGGGCGATCGGGCTCTCGCTCGACGCCCCTGCCGTCTCCCAAATCGGGGTCGTGGAGGGCATCCTGCTCGACCGCGCCTTCCTCGTCGGCCGGCAGACGGAGGCCCTGGAGCTCGCGAAGGTCTCAGACCTCGCCCACCTGGTTGCCGGGACGGTTCCCTCCTACCTCGTCGCCAACGCCCTCGCCGCGGCCGGACTCGCCCGGTCGATCGGGATCGAGCCGGGACGGGTGGCGGAGGGGTTGAGGGGTTTCCGGCTCGACGCCCACCGGACCGCACACGTCGCCACCATCGCCGACGTCGTCTATGTGGACGATTCGAAGGCCACCAATCTCCACGCGGCCCGCGCCGCCTTGGGGGGATTTCCCGCTGGAACGATCGTCTGGATACTCGGGGGCCTCGCCAAGGGGGCCGACCTTGCGCCCCTCATCCGGGAGGCGGCACCCCGGCTCAGAGCCGCCATCGTCATCGGCCTGGAACAGGAGGCCATCATCGAGGCCTTCGGGCGACACGCACCGGCAATCCCGCTGGGCGTGATCGCCCCGGGCGACACTGTGATGGAACGGGCGGTCCGTGCCGCCCGTGAGCATGCGCACGCCGGCGACACGGTGCTGTTGTCCCCGGCCTGCGCATCGATGGATCAGTTCCGCGACTATGCGGACCGCGGGGAGGCGTTTTCCGCTGCGGTGAGGGCTCTCGAGGGATAGGAGGTGCGCATGGCGGTCACCACGACCCGCCCCATCGGCCGCCTGACCTCACCCGTCACCAGCTACTACCTCCTCGCATCGTCGACCGCCCTCTTGGTCGTCGTCGGCCTCGCTGTCGTCCTATCGAGCTCGTCGATCGACTCCATCAAGAAGGAGGGGGACCCCTTCTCGCTCTTCAAGGCTCAGGTCGTGTACCTCGTCATCGGTGTCGCGCTATGCATTCTCGTCAGCCGGGGGACAGTCGCCTTTTACAAAGCCCTCGGCCCATGGCTACTTTTCGGAAGCATCCTGACCCTCATCCTGGTGGCCCTATCCCCTTGGGGTCGGTCGACCGGGGGAAACCGCAACTGGCTCGACTTCGGAGATTTCTCCGCTCAGCCGAGCGAAGCGGCCAAACTCGCCCTCGCCCTGTACCTCGGCCTGGCACTGTCCCATATGAGGTCCCGCCTCTCGACGCTCCGGGGGGCCCTCGTCCCCGCAGGGGTCGTCGCCGGTCTGGTCGTCGCCCTGGTTCTGGCCGGAGGGGACATCGGGACGGCCGCGGTCATGATCCTCCTCGTCTCCGCCGCGTTCTGGACCGCGGGACTGCCCTTCAGGTTCTTCGCGGCGGGTTCCCTGGCGGCGGTCTCCGGGCTGGCGATGCTCATCGCATTGCGCCCGGCCCTGCTCGAACGGGTGACGGCTTGGTGGTCGCCCGGCTGCGACGAGTTGGACGAATGCTTCCAGGTCACCCATGGAACCTGGGCCCTCGCCTCCGGAGGGGTGTGGGGACTGGGGCCGGGGCTTTCCCGGGAGAAATGGTCATACCTTCCGGAGGCGTCCAACGACTTCATCTACGCCATCCTCGGGGAGGAATTCGGGCTGGTCGGCACCGTCTTCGTCCTGGTGGCGTTGGCCATGATCGTCTTGGCCGTGAATCGCATCGTCCAGCGGCACCGTGACCCCTTCGTCCAGGTCACGGCCGCGGCGATCGGAGCCTGGATCGTGGGACAGGCGTGCCTCAACATCGCCGTGGTGATCGGCCTGGCCCCGGTGACGGGAGTCCCCCTGCCGCTCGTGTCGTCCGGGGGGTCTTCGCTCGTCACCTCCCTGGTGGGTATAGGAATACTCTTGGGATTCGCCCGGGGGGAGCCCGGGGCCCGTGAGGCCCTGGCCGCGCGTCGGGTTCGGCGGATGGGAGACGGTGACGTGATCGAGGTGCGACGTGGTGCCTAAGACTTTCCTCCTCGCGGGGGGAGGGACGGCTGGCCATGTCAACCCGCTTCTCGCGACCGCGGCGGAGCTCGTCTCCCGGGGCCATCGCGTCGTCGCACTCGGGACGGGGCGGGGCTTGGAGGCGGACCTCGTGCCCGCGGCCGGGCTGGAACTCCGGACCATTCCACGGGCGTCGGCCCCCCGTCGCATCGGCATGGACGCCCTCCGCTTTCCTGGACGGTTCAGACGGGCCGTCAAGGAAACCTCGCGGATCGTGGACGAGGTGAAGCCCGAGGCGATCGTCGGTTTCGGGGGCTATGTCTCGACCCCCGCCTACATCGTGGCCCATCGCCGAGGAATCCCCATCATCGTCCATGAGGCGAACGCCCGTCCCGGTCTGGCGAACCGCTTGGGAGCCCGGTGGGCGTCTCGGGTGGCGGTTCAGTTTGCCGGAACCCCGCTCCGGGGGGGAGAGGTGACGGGCTTTCCCCTCCGCCCCGAGGTGGAGGAACTGGCCGTTCTCAAGCGGACGGGGAGGGCGGGCGCCCTTCGGGCCGGGGCCCGGGCCGCCCTCGATTGGCCGGACGATGCCGTTGCGGCTCTCATCATGGGGGGATCGCTCGGGGCGGCCAGGCTCAACGGAGCCGTCGCCGAGGCCATCCCGGCGATCGTCGGCCACGGGATACACCTGATCCATCTGACGGGTCGGGGCAAGGACGAGGATGCCGAGAGGGCGTTCGGAGACCTCGCCGCCAAGCACCGTCGGCAGTATGTGGTGGAGGAGTACCGGCGGGATATAGCCCCGGCCTTCGCCGCCGTCGATGCCATCGTCTGCCGTGCCGGGGCCGCCACAGTGGCCGAGGTCAGCGCCCTCGGGTTGCCCGCTCTCTACGTCCCTCTACCCGTCGGGAACGGGGAGCAGACGCTCAACGCGGCCGTCGCTGTCGAGGCGGGTGCCGCGACCCTGATCGAGGATGATCAATTGACGGCGGCGGCCCTGACCCTCCGGCTCGAGGCGATGCTGCTCGATGTCAAGACGGGAAGGGCGATGGCCGCGGCCGCAAGGAAGATTGGCATCGTTGACGGCGCGGAGAGGCTCGCGAGCCTCATCGAGGGCGTGGTGCGGTGATGGCCGAGGACGCGCGGAGGGTGCACCTCATCGGGGTGGGGGGTGCGGGGATGTCGGCGGTCGCCTTCCTCTTATCGCGGAAGGGCGTCCGGGTGTCCGGTTCGGACGGCGCGGACGGGCCGTACCTCCGGGCGCTCGCCCGGGAGGGCGTCGACGTAAGGGTCGGCCATGATCCGGCCCTCATCGACGGGGTGGCCGAGGTCATCGTCTCCTCGGCCATCCACGACACCAATCCGGAACTCGCCGCCGCGCGAGCCGCGGGCGTCCCCGTCATCCACCGGTCGGAGGGGTTGGCGAGGGCCGTCGAGGGAATGCGGGTCGTTGCGATCGCGGGGGCGCACGGGAAGACCACAACGGCGGCGATGACGGTCCGGGCCCTGCATGGGGCGGGGATCGATGCCACCTTCGCCATCGGTGCTCCCGTCCTCGGGGTTGAGGGAGCCGTTGGGGGCGCCTATGCGGGGGAATCGGACGTCGCCGTCATCGAGGCGGACGAGTCGGACGGTTCCTTTCTCGCCTACGAGCCAGAGGTGGCGGTCATCACCAACGTCGAGGCCGATCATCTGGACCACTACGGGACGATCGAGGCCTTGGAGGACGCCTTCGTCGCCTTTACGCGCCGTGCGGGCCTTGTCGTGGCCTGTGTCGACGACGAGGGCACGGGCCGGGTGATGGGCAGGATCCGTGAGGGCGGGGCCAGGGTGGTGACCTACGGTTCGGCCGAGGAGGCCGAGATTCGGGTGGACGACGAGGGGGTCTCAAGGGAGGGGAGGCGGACCCCGATTCGGATCCCCCAGCCCGGTTGGCACAACCGACTGAACGCCGTGGCCGCCTGGACGGCCGCCGTCGCCATGGGGGCGGACGGGGACGCTGCGGCCGAGGGGCTCTCCGCCTATCGGGGTACCGGTCGAAGGTTCGAGCACCGGGGAACCGTCGACGGGGTCGAGGTCTACGACGACTACGCCCACCACCCGACCGAGATCGTCGCCCTCCTGAAGGCCGTGAGGGAGCACACCTCCGGGCGCCTCGTCCTTCTCTTCCAGCCCCACCTCTACTCTCGGACCAGGCTGCTGGCGGAGCGGTTTGCCGCCGCCCTGGCCGTCCCCGACGCCGATGTCATCGTGACGGGGATCTACGGCGCGCGCGAGGACCCGGAGCCCGGGGTGAACGGGGACACCATCGGTCGGCTCGTTTCTTCGGCCGAGGGGGGGACCTTCCGGGTGATCGAGGACCTCGACGAGGCCGCGGTCGAGGCGGCCCGGCTCGCCCGGCGAGGAGGAATAGTCGTGACGGTGGGGGCGGGTTCGGTCACGGATGCCGCCGATCGGATACTGGAGGAGCTCCGGAGGCGTGAGGCTGGGCGTGCCTAGTCCGGGACCCAGCCGGCCCAGCGCGGCACGCATCGTTGTCCGACGCCTGGGTCTTCTCGCCCTGGTGGGAGCCCTGGTCTGGGGTGTGTGGTGGTCCCCCTTGTTCGCCCTCAGGTCCGAGGGGGTGTCGATTTCCGTCGACGGGAGCCTCGTGGATCCGGCCGAGGTCCGGGAGGCGGTCGAGCCATTCATCGGGGTGTCCCTGCCCCGACTCGGTCTCGACGAGGTTGAGGCGGCCGTCGCGGCCGTCCCCGGGGTGAAGGGAGCGACGGCAACACTGTCGTGGCCGCACGGGCTTGCGATCGAGGTGGTCGAGAGGGTGCCGATCGCCGCCATCGCCGATTCCAGGCTGGGGTACCTCCTGGTCGACGTCGAGGGGGCGGTGTTGGCGTCCTCCACCGCGGCTCCCGAAGGGATGCCGGTCGTGACGGTGCCCGTCGGCGAGGAGAATTCGAGGATCCTCATGGCGGCGTTGACGGTGGCGGGCTCCCTCCCGCCGGAGTTGGCGGTCCGGGTCGAGGCGGTGCGGGCCGAGACCGAGGATTCCGTGACCCTTTTCCTCCGGAACGGCCCGCGGATCGAGTGGGGAAGCGCGGAGGATTCCGCCCTCAAGGCCGAGGTCGTCGTGGTGCTGTTGGGGTCGGATGCGGCCTCATCCGCCGTCATCGACGTCTCGGCCCCGACCCTGCCCGTGACCCGAGAGGGGTAGGCCGCGCTTTCGGCTTGTGGCAGCGACACGCGCGCCGTTCCCCGATTCAACGGGGTCCCCGCCGTACCGTAGGCGTGGACAAACTTGACATAACTCTAACCTTCAACTTGAGGGTGAGAGTTGGGCGAAAGGGCGGCACGTGGCCTCTCCACAGAACTACATCACGGCGATCAAGGTCGTCGGCGTCGGTGGTGGTGGCGTCAACGCGGTCAACCGCATGATCGACGTCGGCCTCAAGGGGGCGGAGTTCATCGCCGTCAACACCGACGCTCAGGCGCTTCTCATGTCCGACGCCGACGTAAAGCTCGACATTGGACGCGAACTGACGAAGGGCCTCGGCGCGGGTGCGGATCCGGAGGTCGGGCGTCGCGCGGCCGAGGACCATCTCGACGAGATCGAGGACGCCCTTCGGGGCAGTGACATGGTCTTCGTCACGGCAGGGGAAGGCGGAGGCACCGGAACCGGAGGGGCTCCCGTGGTCGCCCGTACGGCCCGGATGATGGGGGCGCTGACGGTCGGGGTCGTCACCAAGCCCTTCGGCTTCGAAGGACGCCGCCGGGCCGATCAAGCGGAGGCGGGCGTCGAGGCGCTTCGTCCCGAGGTCGATACCCTCATCGTTATCCCCAACGATCGCCTCCTGGAGATCAACGACCAGAAACTCTCGGTGCTCGGGGCGTTCGCGGCCGCGGATCAGGTTCTTCAAGGGGCCGTCCAGGGCATCACCGACCTCATCACCACCCCCGGGCTCATCAACGTCGATTTCAACGACGTCCGGAGCGTGATGCAGGGCGCGGGCACAGCCCTCATGGGGGTGAACTCGGCCAGGGGAGAGAACCGGGCCATCGAGGCGGCCGAGGCGGCCATCACGTCGCCCCTTCTCGAGGCCAGCATCGAAGGGGCCCACGGAGTCCTTCTCAGCGTCGCGGGGGGCTCCACCCTCGGCATCAAGGAGGTGGAAACCGCAGCCAAGCTCGTCCGCGAGGCCGCGCACCCCGAGGCGAACATCATCTTCGGGACCGTCATCGACGACGCCCTCGGGGACGAGATTCGAATCACCGTGATCGCCGCGGGCTTTGACGGGGGGTCGCCCCCGATGCGCCGTCATGCCGGCGCCCTCGCTCAGGTGGATGGCGCCAAGCCCCGCAAGGCCCCGGCGAAAGCTCCCGTCGAGGCCCTCCTCGACATACCCGTCGAACCCCGGAAGCCTGAGGTCGAGGAATCCGGGGAGGAAGCCGAGGAGACGGAGGTCCTCAGGGTTCCGGGAAGCCTCTTCGAAGAGGAGGAGCTCGACATCCCCGACTTCCTGAAGAGGTGACGGACGAGGGCGACGCGGTCCGAGCGCTGGACGCCGGGCTCGGGGTTCGAGCCTTCTTCACGACGCGCTCGGGCGGGGTGAGCCGGGCTCCCTACGACTCCCTCAACCTCGGACGGAACACGGGCGACGACCCGATCGCGGTCGCCCGCAACCGAGCCCTCCTGGCTGAGATGGCGGGAGTTCCCATCGCCTTCATGTCCCAAATCCATGGCGCCACCGTCGCCCTCGTCCGGGACCCGGCCGATGAGCCGGAAGCCGATGCCATGGTGACCCTGACCCCGGGGATCGCCCTGGGAGTGCTCGTCGCCGACTGCGCACCCGTCCTCCTCCACGACCCCGGGTCCGGAGCCGTCGCGGCCGTCCATGCCGGTCGGAAGGGACTGGCCGAGGGGGTCGTCGGGGCCGCGGTCGACCGATTGAGGGAGGCGGGAGGGAGGAGTGCGGGGATTCTCGAGGCCGCGATCGGGCCCGCGATCTGCGGGGGATGCTACGAGGTTCCCGAGGAGATGAGGGACGAGGTCGCCCGGGCCGCACCGGAATCCTGGGCGGAGACCACATGGGGGACGCCTTCGCTCGACCTCAAGGCCGCCGTCGAGGCACAGTTGCGGTCCGCGGGCGTGGCCCAGGTGAGGATCGTCGGGGGGTGCACCTTCGAGAGCCCGGACCTGTTCTCCCACCGTCGGGATTCCGTCACGGGCAGGACGGCCGGGGTGATCGTGTGCGGTGGCTGATCCGCGTTGGCGTGTCGTTCCCCGAGTTGGTCTCGGCCACGACCTATCGTGATGTGACAGGTGTTGTTCTTCTTGAGGATCGAGGGTAGGCATGGGCGCACTACACAAGGCGATGGTGTACCTGGGCTTCAGTGCCGACGAGTACGAGCCGTACCCCGACCCAGACGGGCCCATGGCCCCCGTCACCCCGCTCCACGACGTCAATCATCCGAGGCCGTCGAGGGGCTCCCCGTCCACGCCCTACGGGGCGACACCCGCCATGGATCTCAGGAAGATCCAGACGGTCAAGCCCCGCTCCTACAACGACGCGCGGGTCATCGGGGAGGCCTATCGCGAGGGGATTCCGGTCATCATGAACCTCACGGAGATGACGGACGCCGACGCGAAAAGGCTCGTGGATTTCTCCGCCGGGCTGTCCTTCGGGCTTCAGGGCTCGATCGAGCGTGTGACGACGTCCGTCTTCCTCCTGTCACCGGCACACGTCGAGATCGGGGTGGAGAGCGAGCCCGCCACATCGGAGCGCAGCTTCTTTAATCAGAGTTAGGCGGCCATGTCCGTCGTCATCGGGATCGTCCAACTGGTGATTTTGCTCTTCGTCGTCCTCCTTTTCGGCCGGGTCGTCGTCAACCTCATCTCCCTCTTCTCCCGCTCGTGGAGGCCGCGGGGGGTGACCTTGCTCCTCGTCGAGGGGGTGCTTTCGGCCACGGATCCCCCGGTGCGTTTTGTGCGGGCGCTCCTGCCGGATATCAACCTCGGAGGGGTTCGCCTTGACCTGAGTGTGTTGGTTCTGATGATCGTGGCCATGCTGGCGATCGACCTTTTATCGCTCGCTCAATGAGCCCTGCGGAGGTTCGGTGACGGTACTATGAAATGCCCGAGAGGACGGTAAGCGCCATGGCACTGCTCACGGCCGAAGACGTGAGGGAGAAGCAGTTCTCCAAGACGAAGTACCGAGAGGGCTTCGACCAGGACGAGGTTGACGACTTCCTCGACCAGGTCGCCGACACCATCGAGCAATTGAGCATCGAGCGCGACCGCATTAGGAACGAGATGTCGGCCCTGGAGAGCAAGGGCCCCGACATCTCTGCCGAGTTCCTCCGGGCCGCCACGGACACGGCCAACCCGCCCTCCCCGCAGAGCATGCTCGCAATGGCGCAGAAGCTCCACGACGAATACGTGAGGTCGGGCCAGGAGGAAAGGGAGAAGATCATCTTCGATGCGAAAGCCGAAGCCGATCGCATCAAGGCCAGGGCCGAAAGGGAGGCCCAGAACAGGCTTCAGAGCCTCGGGTCGGATCGGGTCGAACTGGAGCGGAAGATCGACGACCTCCGGCGGTTCGAACGGGACTACCGGGCCAGGCTCAAGAGCTACCTCGAGAATCTCCTCGGCGACCTCGATCACGGCACGGGCAAGGACAGGATGCCCAACACCCTGCCCTCCATCTAGTCCGCGCGTTGCCTTTTCCCGGGAAGCCGACTAGGCTCACGTAGCCATTGACAGGATGAGGAGAGTCATGACGAGTCCCGAGGTTTCGATCATCGTGGTCGACCCTGCTTCCATCAAGCCAGCGGACGCGAGGGCGCTTCCGGTGCGCGAGGGGGACGAGCCCTGGAAGGTGGCGGAGCTGCGCACCATCGTCAAGGCCCTGAACGGGGACGTCGAACGCCTGGTCGACGAGGTTGAGACCACCGAAGCCGAACTTGACGACCTCCTCCACACCGCGGAGGGCTCGGGGGACGATCAGGCCGATGCCGGCTCGACCGCGCTCGAGCGCGAGCAGGAGATGTCAATCGTCCACAACACGAGGGAGATGCTCGAGCAGAGCGTCGATGCGCTTCGTCGGGTTCAGCACCACCAATACGGTGCCTGCGTCGTTTGTGGAAAGGGGATCGGAAAGGCGCGCCTCATGGCGTTCCCTCGCGCTACGCACTGCGTGTCATGCAAGCAGCGCGAAGAGCGGCGATGAAGGTCCGCCTTGCCGTTTGGCTCGTCGCGCTCGGGGTCCTTGCCGTCGACTACGCGACCAAGGTCTGGGCGATCCGTGAACTCTCCGACGGCCGCAAGATCGATGTCATCGGCTCCCACCTCACCCTGAAACTGGTCTACAACGAGGGCGCGGCCCTGTCGATTCTCGGGGACTTCGGGGTCGGCATCACCGTCTTCATGATCCTGGTCATCGCTGTCCTGGTCTGGTACCACGGGAGGGCGGCCGGGTGGTACAGCATCATCGTCTTCGGGGCGGCCCTTGGCGGGGCGTTCGGGAACCTCTTCGATCGCCTGGTGCGGGGGGAGGGCTGGGGACGGGGCCCCGTCGTCGACATGATCAACTACGGTGACTTCTTCATCGGAAACGTCGCCGACATCGCCATCGTCTGTGCGGCCGCCGCCACGATCGCCGCCTCGTGGATGAACCTTCCGATGCTGAGGCCCAAGGACGAGGTTCGCGTTGAGGCGGGGGATCACCGGGGTGAGTGAGAGGCGCTCGTTTCCGGTCCCCGAGGGGCTCGTGGGTGAGCGCGCGGACACGGGACTGGCCCGCCTCTTGGGGATCAGCAGGACCCGGGCGGCCCTCCTGGCCGACTCCGGTGCGGCGTCCGTTGACGGCAGGGCTGTCGGCCGATCGGACCGCCTCACCGAGGGCCTCCTCGAGGTGGACCTCCCCGACCTTGATGAGCGTCCCTCCGAACCCTCCGTTCCGGGGGGCCTCACCATCGTGTACGAGGACGACGACATCCTCGTCGTCGACAAGCCGGTCGGTGTCGCCGCCCACCCGTCTCCGGGCTGGACGGGGCCGACGGTCGTGGGGGCGCTCGCCGCCGGGGGCAGGACCCTTGCGGCCCAGGGGGCGGCGGAGAGGCAGGGGATCGTCCACCGGTTGGACGCGGGGACCTCGGGGTTGATGGTCGTGGCCAAGTCGAACGACGCCTATCGCGGACTCAAGAGGGCTTTCAAGGAACGGACGGTCGAGAAGATCTACCACGCCCTCGCCCAGGGACACCTGGACCCGGGTGAGGGCACCATCGACGCCCCCATCGGTCGCCATCCCACCGCCGGCTACAAGTTCGCCGTCACCTCCGACGGGCGAGAATCGGTGACCCACTACCGGGTGGTGGAGATGATGCCGTCCGCGTCTTTGCTCGAAATCCTCCTGGAGACCGGAAGGACGCATCAAATCCGGGTTCACATGAGCGCGCTTCGCCATCCCCTCGTGGGTGACCTGACGTATGGGGCGGATCCCACCCTCGCCGAGCGCCTGGGACTCACGCGACAGTGGCTTCACGCTCACCGATTGGCCTTCGCCCATCCGGTCACGGGGAGGCAGGTGGAGTTCGAGAGTCCGTACCCGGCCGACCTCGCCCGGGCGCTGGACTTGCTGAGGGTCGGGGGAGCGGAGTAGGGGCTCGGTCGCCGACCCCGAAGCCTAGGCCCTTGGTCCCGCACGGCCTGGCCCGTGCGGGGTAGCGTCACCCGTGATGGATACGGCCCCCTAGGATGGGGGCGTTGTTGCGTCATCACGACTCACTAGGAGGAGTCCACATGCATCTGCCAATGGCGGCGGAAGGCGGGCCGATCGAGGCCGTCTTCGGAGACTTTGAAAACATCAGTCTATGGGTCATCCTGGGGATCTCGCTGGTCGCCCTCTTCTTTGCCTTCCTGCTCGTACGCGAGGTTCTTTCCGCGAGCGAGGGAAGCAAGTCGATGAAGACCATCGCGAAGGCCATCCAGACAGGGGCGAAAGCGTACCTTCGACGTCAGTTCATGACGGTCGGGATCTTCATCGGGATCCTCATGGTGGTCCTCTTCTTCGTCCTCCCCGTGTCGGAGGAAGCCATCCACTCGGAGAACATGATCCGCTACGGACGTTCCATCGCCTTCGCCCTGGGTGCGGGCTTCTCAGCCATCACCGGATACGTGGGCATGTGGCTCGCGGTTCGGGCGAACGTCAGGACCGCTGCGGCGGTGAAGGACTCCGGGCTCAGGCGGGCCATGCGGATCGCGTTCCGCGCCGGGGGCGTCGCCGGAATGTTCACGGTGGGTCTCGGGCTCTTCGGCGCAACCGCCATCCTGCTCATCTACAAGGGTGACGCCACGGGTGTGCTGATCGGCTTCGGATTCGGTGGTGCCCTCCTCGCGATGTTCATGCGAGTCGGAGGCGGCATCTTCACCAAGGCGGCCGATGTCGGCGCCGACCTGGTGGGCAAGGTCGAGAAGAGCATCCCCGAGGACGACCCGAGGAACGCCGCCACGATCGCCGACAACGTCGGCGACAACGTCGGCGACTGCGCCGGAATGGCGGCCGACCTCTTCGAGTCCTACGAGGTCACGCTCGTCGCCTCGCTGATCCTGGGCGCCGCGGCCTTCGAAGGCTCCGTCCACGGGGCGATCGTCGGGGTCATGTTCCCCCTGTTTGTCCGCGCCATCGGAGTCATCACCTCGATCATCGGGATCTACATGGTGACCCCGAGGAGCGACCAAGAGCACGGGATGAAGGCCATCAACCGGGGCTTCTTCATCTCGGCGGCGGTTTCGGCCGCGGCGGTCTTCGCCGTCTCCCACTACTACATCCACGACTGGAGGCCGGCGGCCGCCGTCCTGCTCGGGCTTCTCCTTGCCGGGACCATCCAGTTGCTGACCCAGTACTTCACCGAGTTCCGGTTCAAGCCCGTGAGCGATGTCGCGGAGTCCACGAAGACGGGACCGGCGACGACCATCCTCTCCGGGTTCTCCGTCGGGCTCGAGTCGACGGTGTGGGCCATCCTGACGATTTCAGCCGTCATCTCGGGGGCCTTCCTCCTGGGCGACAACCCCGCGGAGGCGCTGTACTACATCTCCCTGAGCGGTATGGGGATGCTCACCACGGTCGGGGTCATCGTCTCCATGGACACGTTCGGTCCCGTCTCGGACAACGCCCAGGGGATCGCGGAGATGTCCGGGGAGTTCAAGGGAGAGCCTGCCAAGGTTCTCAACAACCTCGACGCCATCGGCAACTCCACCAAGGCCATCACCAAGGGGATCGCGATCGCGACCGCCGTCATCGCGGCGACGAGCCTCTTCGGATCCTTCAAGACCGCGCTCGAGGACGCCGGCTTCGACTACAACGGCATCCGGGTCGACATGCCGGACGTCCTCAGCGGCCTCCTCATCGGTGGTGCTGTCGCGTTCCTGTTCTCCGCCCTCGCGATCCGGGCGGTCGAGCGGGCGGCTTCCCAGGTCGTCGTCGAGGTACGCGCACAGTTCAAGAACCATCCCGGGATCATGACGTACAAGGAAACCCCGGACTACGCGCGGGTCGTGGACATCTGCACCAAGACCTCGCTCCGGGAACTCATGACCCCGGGTTTGCTGGCCGTGCTCAGCCCGATCGCGGTCGGATTCGCCCTGGGGGCCGAGGCGCTCGGTGCCTTCCTCGCCGGGGCGATCCTCACGGGTCAGCTGCTGGCCGTGATGCTCTCCAATGCCGGTGGGGCTTGGGACAACGCCAAGAAGTACATCGAGGACGGAAACCTCGGCGGGAAGGGTTCGGAGTGCCACAAGGCCTCCGTCATCGGGGACACCGTCGGCGATCCCTTCAAGGACACCGCCGGACCGGCCCTCAACCCGCTCATCAAGGTCATGAACCTCGTCGCCCTCCTGGCGGCTCCGGTCATCGTGTCCGAGATGAACAACACGCTGCTCCGGACCATCGTCGCCGTGTTCGCGACTCTCGTCATCGCCGGTGCGATCTGGTATTCCAAGTCGCGCAAGCCGATCGACATGGCGAGCGAGGTGGTCGTGGCGGCGAAGAAGCCCGCCGCGAAGGCCTCGACAGCCAAGAAGGCGAGTGCGGCCAAGACTGCAGGCTCGAAGGCGAAGGCCTCCAGCGGCAAGAAATAGGTCTATAGAGGGATTGGTCAGGGTCGGGCGGGTCTGCCTAGCGGCAGACAAGCCCGACCCGGCCTTTTCCCGGCGTCACGGACCACGACAACGGCGACTCGCGGGAAGGACCCACGGCGGCATGAGGGAACGAGCCTAGAATCACGTCCATGCCTGGAAGCGATTTCGTCCATCTCCACGTCCACACGGAGTACTCGATGCTCGACGGGGCGGCTCGCATCGACGATCTGTTCGAGGAGGCGAATCGGCAGGGTCAGAAGGCCCTCGGGATGACCGATCACGGGTACCTTTTCGGGGCGTATGAGTTCTGGTCGAAGGCGATGAAAGCCGGCGTCAAGCCTGTCATCGGGATCGAGGCCTACCTGACCCCGGGCACGGCTCGGGCGGACAGGACCCGGGTTCGATGGGGAGATGGAGCCCAGGTGGGGGACGACGTCTCGGCCAGCGGGGCGTACACCCACGCAACCCTCTGGGCACGGAACAACGATGGCCTCCACAACCTGTTCCGGATGGCCTCCCTTGCCTCCCTCGAGGGTCATTTCTACAAGCCCCGCATGGACAGGGAACTCCTCAGCCGCTACTCGAAGGGCCTCATAGCGACGACCGGCTGCCCCTCGGGGGAGATCCAGACCCGGCTCCGACTCGGTCAATACGACGAGGCGCTCCGAGCCGCACGCGAGTTCCAGGACATCTTCGGCAAGGAGGACTTCTACGTCGAGCTCATGGACCACGGCCTCGAGATCGAGCGACGGGTAGTCGGGGACCTGAGGAACATCGCCCGAGACATCGGGGCTCCTTTCGTCGCGACGAATGACTCCCACTACACTCGGGCCGAGGACGCAGCAGCACACGACGCCCTCCTGTGCATCCAGTCAGGATCCACCCTCGACGATCCTGGGAGGTTCCGCTTCGACGGCTCCTCGTACTACATCCGTTCGTCGGAGGACATGCGGCGGACCTTCGAAGACTTCGACGGCGCCTGCGACAATACCCTGGCGATCGCCGAGCGATGCGAGGTCGCCTTCGACACGTCGGCGGACTTCATGCCCCGCTTCGCGTGTCCCCCGGGAGAGGACGAGCACTCCTGGTTCGTCAAGGAGGTCCAGGTGGGCCTCCATCGGAGATACCCGGGGGGCATCCCGGCCAAGGTCCAGGAGCGGGCGGACTTCGAGACTGAGGTCATCACCTCGAAGGGGTATGCCGGGTACTACCTCGTCGTGGCCGACTTCGTGCGGTGGGCCAAGGAAAACGGCATCCGCGTGGGGCCCGGGCGGGGTTCGGGCGCCGGTTCGATGGCGGCCTACGCGATGGGCATCACCGACCTCGACCCGATCGTCCACGGACTGTTCTTCGAGCGATTCCTCAATCCAGAGCGAGAGACCAAACCCGATTTCGACATCGATTTTGACGAGCGTCGGCGGGGCGAGGTGATCCGGTACGTCACCGAGAAATACGGCGAGGACAAGGTCGCCCAGATCGTCACCTACGGCACCATCAAGGCCAAGCAGGCCCTCAAGGACGCCGCCCGGGTGCTCGGAAAACCCTTCTCCCTGGGCGAGCGGCTGACGAAGGCCTTCCCCGAACCGCTTCAGGGCAGGGACATGTCCCTCGGCACCGCATACGACAAGACGAACGAGCGGTATGGGGAGGCGCAGGACTTCCGATCTCTGGTGGACTCGGACCCGGAGGCGAAGGAGACCCTGGACCTGGCCCGTGGGCTCGAGAACCTCAAGCGTCAGTGGGGGGTCCACGCCGCCGGTGTCATCATGTCGAGCGAGCCCCTCAAGGACATCATCCCCATCATGCGGAGGGAGCAGGACGGGGCGATCATCACCCAATTCGACTACCCCACCTGTGAGGCCCTCGGGCTCGTCAAGATGGACTTCCTCGGGCTCCGCAACCTCACCCTCCTCGACGATGCCTTAGAGAACATCGTCGTGAACGGCAAGCCCCCCGTCGTCCTCGAGAACCTTCCCCTCGAGGATGCAGCGACCTTCGAGATGCTGGGCAGGGGCGACACCCTGGGGGTGTTCCAACTCGATGGCGTGGCCATGCGGGGGCTCCTCCGGCAGATGCGGCCCGACTCGTTCGAGGACATCTCCGCTGTTCTCGCCCTGTACCGGCCGGGGCCCATGGGGGTCAAC
The DNA here is from genome assembly GCA_016933155.1 of Demequinaceae bacterium. Taxonomy (GTDB): domain Bacteria; phylum Actinomycetota; class Actinomycetes; order Actinomycetales; family Demequinaceae; genus JAFGBM01. The sequence continues at coordinate 117,645 of JAFGBM010000002.1, forward strand.
TCCCACACCAACTACGCCCTCCGCAAGAACAAGCAGCAGAAGATCAACCCCATCCATCCGGAATTGGAGGAGCCCCTCAAAGAGGTCCTCGGGCCGACCTATGGCCTCATCGTGTACCAGGAGCAGGTCCTCAGGGTGGCGCAGATCGTCGCGGGCTACTCCCTCGGTCGAGCGGATCTCCTGCGCAAGGCGATGGGGAAGAAGAACAAGGAGGTGCTCGACAAGGAGTTCGAGCCCTTCAGCGCGGGCATGAGGGAACGGGGCTACTCGGAGGCGGCCATCACCGCCCTCTGGGAGGTGCTCGTCCCCTTCGCCGACTACGCCTTCAACAAGGCGCACACGGCCGCCTACGGGGTCCTCAGCTTCTGGACCGCCTACCTCAAGGCCCACTACCCGACGGAGTTCATGGCCGCCCTCCTCACCTCAGTCGGGGCGGACAAGGACCGCACGGCCGTCTACCTGAGCGAATGCCGTCGGATGGGCACCACCGTCCTTCCTCCCGATGTCAACGTGTCGCGTCCCACCTATTCGGCCGTCGGCGAGGACATCCGTTTCGGGCTGACGGCGGTCAGGAACGTCGGGGCCGGGGTCGTCGACGACATCATCCGCACCAGGGAGGAGAAGGGGGCCTTCACCTCCTTCCTCGACTTCCTTGAGAAGGTTCCCGTGTCGGTGTGCAACAAACGGACCGTCGATTCGCTCATCAAGGCGGGGGCCTTCGACTCGCTGGCGCCGTCCAGGAGGGCCCTGTGCGCGGTTCACGAACAGGCGATCGACGCCGTCGTTCCGGTCAAGAGGCAGGAGGCGAGCGGGCAGTTCGACCTGTTCGGGCAGACCCCGGGGGCCGGGCCCGGGGTGTCCGTCATCGTGCCCTCGATCGAGGAATGGGACCGCAAGACCCGGCTCGATTTCGAGAGGGAGATGCTCGGGCTCTACGTCTCTGACCATCCCTTGAGGGGCATGGAGCACGTCCTCAGGGCGGAGGCCACCCACCAGGTGTCCCGGGCGAATCCGGCCCACGGTGTCGCCGAGGGGGACCATGTCACCTTCGCCGGCCTCATCACCCACGTGGACAGGAGGATCGCCCGATCGGGGAACGCCTACGGAATGGTGATCCTTGAGGACATGACCGGCGAGGTGGAGATCTCGTTCTTCGGGAAGGTCTACGACCAGTATTCCGGCGACCTCGCCAACGACGCCGTCCTGGCGATCAAGACGAGGACGAGGGAGAAGGGGGACGGGGGTCTGCAGTTCTCGGCGATGGAGGTCAAGGTTCCCCACGTGGCCCCGGAGGATACCACCCCCGTCTTCCTCACCCTCCCGTCCAATCGGGTGAACCCCGGTCTCGTCGAGCGGGTGAAGGACATCCTCCGCGCCCATCCCGGCGCCGTGGAGGTCAGGATGGTGCTGACGGGCCGGGAGAAGCCCGTGACGATGCGTCTGGACGACGAATTCAGGGTGACGCGTTCCAGTGCCCTATATGGGGACCTCAAGGCCGCCCTGGGCCCGTCTTGCCTGTCGAGCGAAGCGCCGGCCCCCGACCGGAGCGCCGCGGCGGGGTAACGAAGGGGCCCTAGACTTGGGGACATGCTTTCGAGAATCGACCTCCGAGGGAAGACCCTCAGCGTGGGCGAGTTGCTCGCCATCGTGCCCCGGGCTCGGGAGGACGTGACCGACGCCCTCGCCATCGTCGAACCCATCATCGCCGACGTGCGGGCCCGGGGGGGCGAGGCCCTCAGGGAGTACGGCCGACGATTCGACGGGGTGGCCCCCGCCCACCTCCGGGTCCCGGTGGGAGATGTCACGGCGGCGCTTGAGGCCCTCGACCCGGCCGTCCGCTCCGCTCTTGAGGAGGCGATCCGGCGGACTCGGACCTACCACGATGCGACCATCCCGCCCCCCATCAGCGTCGAGATCGCCCCCGGGGCAAGGGTCTCCCAGAGGTGGATCCCCATGAGGAGGGTCGGGCTCTACGTACCCGGGGGGCTCGCCGTCTACCCGAGTTCGGTGGTCATGAATGTCGTGGCCGCGCAGTCCGCGGGGGTGGCCTCGATCGCCGTTTCCAGCCCTCCCCAGGAGGCCTTCTCGGGTCTTCCGCATCCGACGATCCTCGCCGCGTGCGCGTTGCTGGGTGTGGACGAGGTATACGCCGTCGGGGGTGCCCAGGCCGTCGCCATGCTCGCCTACGGGGCATTCGACGGCGGGGAGGTGCTGTGTGAGCCCGTGGATGCCATCACGGGGCCGGGGAACCGGTTCGTCACCGCGGCCAAGCGCGCCGTCCAGGGCGTCGTCGGCATCGACGCGGAGGCGGGTCCGACGGAGATCGCCGTCATCGCGGATGCCGCGGCCGATCCCGAACTCGCGGCCGCGGACCTCGTCAGCCAGGCGGAGCACGATCCGTTGGCTGGATCGGTCCTCATCACCGACTCGGCGGAACTGGCGGACGCCGTGGACGAGGCGGTCGAGCGTCGAGGGGCGGCGACCAAGCACGCGGCCCGCGTCAAGGAGGCCTTGACGGGGGAGCAGAGCGCGATCGTGCTCACGGATGGGCTCGACCAATCGATTGCGGTCGCGGACGCCTACGGTGCCGAGCACCTGGAGATCCACACGGCCGACCCGGCCGCGGTGGCCGCGCGGATCACCTCGGCCGGATGCATCTTCGTCGGCCCCTATTCACCGGTTCCCCTCGGCGACTACCTCGCCGGTTCCAACCACGTCCTGCCGACGGGAGGGACGGCCCGTTTCGCCTCCGGGCTCAACGTCACCTCCTTCCTCCGGGCCGTGTCCGTCGTCGAGTATGACGCTGACGCTCTTGCGGAGGTCGCTGACCGGGTGGTCGCGCTCGCCGATGCGGAGGACCTGCCGGCGCACGGCGAGGCCATCCAGGCACGCATCGACCGGTAGGTCCGATTCGTGAGCGGCGGCATGGCCTCCCCGCCCAGGCGTCGATTCATCGGCCTGCTCGGGCCGGCCTTCGTCGCGGCGGTGGCCTATGTCGATCCGGGGAACGTCGCGGCCAACCTGACCGCGGGCGCCCGCCATGGGTACCTGCTCGTCTGGGTCCTAGTCTTCTCGAACGGCATGGCCGTCGTCATCCAGTACCTCTCCGCCAAGCTCGGCCTGGTGACGGGAAGGAGTCTTCCCGAGATCCTGGGGGAGCGCCTGCCCCGCTCTTCACGTCTGGCGTATTGGGGACAGGCCGAGTTGATCGCCGCGGCCACGGATCTCGCCGAGGTAATCGGGGGGGCGATCGCCCTCAACCTCCTTTTCGGCCTCCCCCTGTGGTGGGGCGGCCTCATCGTCGGCCTGGTGTCGCTGGTGCTGTTGGCGATTCAGTCCCGGGGCGGGCAGAGGCCGTTCGAGTTCGTCGTCATCGGACTGCTTCTCGTGGTCACGATCGGGTTCATCACGGGGTTGGTCTTCAAGGGGGTGGAGTGGTCGGAGGCGGTCGGGGGCTTGGTTCCACGTTTCGAGGGCTCGTCGACGGTCCTCCTGGCCGCGGGGATGCTGGGCGCGACCGTCATGCCCCATGTCATCTACCTCCATTCGTCGCTCGCGAGGGATCGACATGGGAGGGAGACCGACCCGGGCAGGCTGAGGAGGCTTCTCTCCGCAACGCGATGGGATGTCGGGCTGTCGCTCGTCGTGGCCGGGACGGTCAACATCGCGATGGTCCTCGTCGCGGCCGCGCATCTTCGCGGGGTGGAGGGGACGGATTCGATCGAGGGGGCCCACTCGGCGATCTCGGCGGAACTCGGGCCGGGGGTGGCCCTCGCCTTCGCGGTGGGGTTGCTCGCCTCGGGGCTGGCTTCGACGTCCGTCGGCTGCTACGCGGGCTCGGTCATCATGGAGGGCCTGGTCAGGAAGCGGATCCCCCTCCTCGCCCGGAGGTCGGTCACGTTGGTCCCCGCCCTCGTCATCCTCGCCTGGGGGGTCGACCCCACCTGGGCTCTCATCATGAGCCAGGTGTTCTTAAGCATCGGCATCCCCTTCGCCCTCATCCCGCTCATCGTGTTCACAAGCCGCCGAGGCCTCATGGGGGAGTACGCGAACCGGGTGCCCCTCAAGACGGCGGCGTGGGCCTTCGCGGCCGTGATCGTTGTCCTCAACCTGGCGTTGATCACGCTCGCTGCTCTTGGGGCTCACTAGACTTTGCGCATGGAACTGCCCCTGCGTCCGGAGATCCGAGGGCTCGCACCCTACGGTGCCCCCCAGTTGGACGTTCCCGTGCTCCTCAACGTCAATGAGAACCCCTACGCGCCGCCCGCGGTCGTCGTGGAAGCACTTGCGGCGGCCGTCCACAAGGCCGCCGAGGGGCTCAACCGTTACCCGGACCGGGAGTTCGTCGGCCTCCGGGCGGAACTCGCCGCGTACCTGGCCCGGGAGTCGGGAGCGGACTTCCTCCGGTTCGAGAACATCTGGGCGGCGAACGGCTCGAACGAGGTCATGCTTCACCTCCACCAGGCGTTCGGGGGGCCCGGTCGCACCACCCTGAGTTTCGCGCCGACCTATTCGATGTATCCGGAGTACGCGAGGGATACCTCCACCACCTACGTGACCCTCCCCCGCAGGGACGATTTCTCCATTCCCGTCGAGGAGGCCTCGGCCGAGATCGCGGCCAGTCAGCCCAGCCTCGTCCTGCTCGCGAGTCCGAACAATCCGACGGGGACCGCCCTCCCCCTCAATGATGTCCGGGCCCTCTGTGACGCGGCGGCAGCCGTGGACGGCGGCTGCGTCGTCGTGGTCGACGAGGCTTATGCGGAGTTCAGGAGGAAGGGGGTGCCGAGCGCCCTCATGCTCCTGCCCGAGATCCCCCACCTCGCCGTCAGCCGCACCATGTCCAAGGCCTTCGCCTTCGCCGGGGGACGGCTCGGCTACCTCGCGGCCTCCGTGGACATCATCGACGCCCTCCGGATCGTCCGGCTGCCCTACCACCTCAGCACCGTGACCCAGGCCATCGCCCGGGCGGCCCTCGCTCACGTCTCCGACCTCCAGGCCCAGGTGGACGAGATCCGTGCCGAACGGGACGAGACCGTGGCCTGGTTGCGGGCCCAGGGATACACGGTCGCGGACACGGACGCCAACTTCGCCCTCTTCGGTCCCTTCGAAGATCGTGAGAAGGTATTTGCAGGACTCCTGGAACTCGGGGTGCTGATCCGAGTCGTGGGGCCCGACGGGTGGTTGCGGGTGTCGATCGGCACGCCGCAGGAGATGGCGCGATTCCGCGCCGCGCTACTGGAGGTGACGCGATGAGCCCCGCCAAGGCCCGGAAGGCCCGCATCGAACGGAAGACGTCGGAATCGGACGTCCTGGTGGAACTCGACCTCGACGGAGCCGGGGTCACGGAGATCTCCACAGGCGTGCCGTTCTACGACCACATGCTCACGGCTTTTGGCAAGCACTCCCTCATAGACCTCACGGTCCAGGCGACGGGCGACATCGAGGTCGACTCCCACCACACGGTCGAGGACGTCGCCATCTCCATCGGCGAGGCGATCAAGGAAGCCCTCGGGGATAAGGCGGGGATCTCGCGGTTCGGTGCCGCCGCTGTCCCCCTCGACGAGGCCCTCGCCCAGGCCGTGGTCGACGTGTCGGGGCGGCCGTACTTCGTCCACGAGGGCGAACCTCTCGGCCAGGCCCAGCACCTCATCGGCGGGAACTTCGCCGGATCCCTCACCGGGCACGTGCTCGAGTCGATCGCCCACCACGCGGGCATCACCCTCCATGTCCGGGTGCTGGCCGGGCGCGACCCCCACCACATCGTCGAGGCCCAGTTCAAGGCCGTGGCGCGGGCTCTCAGGGCTGCCGTGGCTATAGATCCCCGCGTCAAGGGCGTGCCCAGCACCAAGGGCGCCCTGTGACGGGTGGGGAAGGGGGAGCGGGTGCCGGGGCCCCGGAGGGGACGCCGGAGTACCTCGTGCGGGACACCGTCGCGTTGCTGACCCCCATTGCGAACGGCAAGGTGCTCGCGGCCATCTGCGCCCTCAACGGATGCCGGTGCGACGTCATCGAGTTCCGGCAGGGCACGCTCGCCGTCATGGTCGACGACCGGGAGGGTCTGGCCGACTTCGCCGCAGCGAGGGTGGGGGCCTTCGCCAAGGACGCCATCATTCTCGCGATGGAACGGCGCGACGGGCAGCTCTCTGTTGTGCCCTGGACGGGTGGGCTGCGGGGTGAGGAACTGCCGCCGGGCTTGGCGCTCGACCGTGCCCCCGAAGCCGTGGTCGCGCTCATGTCGGGCGCCATGACGATCGAGACCCTTCTGGAGCACGCTCCCGGCAGGGTCTTGTCGGGCCGGACGGGCCGGTGGCGGGCGTTCTGGGCGCTCCGGAGGCTCGCCCGCCAGGGGCGGCGTGAGCAACGAGCATAGTCTCGGGTCGGACGGCTCAAGTGGGCCGAATACGTGCCAGTCGACCATGAGTCCGGGCACGCAGGCGCACCGGTTCGCAGTGTTCTTTTCTGCGCTCGCCCTGGGTGCGGCCACGGGGATCCTCGCAAAGCTGGCGGATGCCTCGGGCTCGTATGAGGCGGGGATCATCACGAGCAATGTCGCCGTGTGGGTTCTGGGGGTGAGCCTCTGGGGTGCTCGGGCCGTGAGGATGCTTGACGCGGTCGCACGGTCGGCCGCGTTCTCGCTGACCATGAACATCGGATACTACGGATGGGCCTCCTGGGTCCTCGGTGATCACTGGCCCGAGATCGCCAGCGTATGGATCCTCATCGGCCTGACGGCCGTTCCCATCATCGCAGCGGGCGTCCACCTGGCCGTGCGCTCGCCCGCACCCTGGTCGGGGGCCGTCTTCGCCCTCGTCGGCGCGATCGCCCTCACCGACGAGCCGGTCACCCGGGCCTGGGACTGGGTCTTCGGGCACGCTCGCTACCTTCCCCAGGCGCCTCTTTCAGCGGCGATCTCGGTCGCGACATGGGCGGTCGTCGTCTTCGTGCTTCCCCGGCACCGCCCGACGCGGCTATGGGGCCTCGCCTTTGCCCTTCCCGCCTATCTGCTCGTCGACCAGGCGTCCCAGGTCTCATGGCCCATCCTGCTGGGCTTCTAGCACTCGGGTCGCTTCCTGTTCGGTTCTGAAAGGTTGGAACGGAAACAAGGGACCGATCGTTCCTTGGACGATATCGATTGGAGAGGGGTTGCTGTGGGGAGAAAGACCATCGTAGGGATGCTCGCCGTTGTCGCAGTGCTCACGCTGGCGACGGGGTGTGAGTCGTCGACCGAGGATGAGCTCCAGTCCTTCCCGGCAGGGTATATCGATTCGGCCTACGCCGTCCCGGACGGGTCTGCGTTGTACTTCCTCCACGGGGTGGGCTCGACCATCGACATGCTGCAGTCCAACCAGGATGCCCGACCCGTCACGGCGCACCTGCCCGGGCACCAGGCGGCGGACGGTGGGTATTGGTGGAACACGGACCTTTATGTCAGCCAGTCGACGGGAACCGGCGGATGGGGGGAACCGCAGAATCTCGGTTCCGCGATCAACACCGAACACATGGAATGCTGTGCGTGGGTGAGCGACGACCAGACGGTCCTGGTCTTCACCCGGGAGTCGGTGACGGAGCCGTCGCTTTCGGGCTCTTTCCTGTCCCGTTGGGACGAGGAAACGGACACCTGGGGGACCCCTGAACGGCTGCCGGGGGACCTCGGCGACTATGAGGTGACGGGATTCGCGGATTTCCAGTTGCTCCCGAGCGGCAATCTCTACTTCTGGAGCGCAACGCTCCTCGGGAACGGAGCCCTCTATTGGGCGGAGAGCACCGGTCCGAACGAATGGGCCGCCTCGACGCTCCTCCCGGATCAGTTCCAGACCGACCTCGATGAGACCCAGCCTTGGGTGAACGACGAGGAGACGATTCTCTGCTTCAACCGCAGAGGCGAGGACGCCAACACTCAGTTGCTGTGCGCCACTCGGGGGAGTGCCGACGAGGAGTGGGGCATCCCCGACGTCATCCCCGTCGAGGGAATGGCAGACGCCAATGGGCTTTCCGTCTGGGGCGAGCCGAGCTTCTCGAGTGAGGGATCGCTCTACATGATCCGGTTCGACACCTCGGTCGAGGGTTGGCAGGCCGAGATCCTCGTCTCGGAACGCCAGGAAGACGGGAGCTTCGGTATTCCTCGCCCGGTGGAATTCGACTACTAGGGTTGATCGCACGCTCGGACAACCTCGATTGCCGTCCTCTGTGGCTGGAGATCGCTGAAAGGAGCGTCTCCCCATAACGCGATCGACGAGCCCGCGCTGCTATTGTGTGAGCGGCGGCGAACCCTTCTTGCGGGGGCGCCGGTGTCATGCCTCCCTCACGGAAGACCGTGAGGAGTCCCAAGCGAAGAGTTGTCTAGCCTGCCTGGGGGAATCGTGTCGCGGACGTGGATCATCCGACTGAGTGCCTTGCTGGTTGTCGTCCTCGCCATCAATGTCGTCGTCTTCTTTCCTGACGATTCCGATACCACCATCGCGCCGGTCCCATCGGTCACCCCCACTTTCACTGCGGATGAGCAGGCAGCCTTGGATATCGCTTGGATGATCGACGAAGGGATATACGTTCCGCCTACGGGAGCCGAGCCCGACCCCCGTGCGCTCGTCACGCGGAGCGACTTCGCTGCCTTCCTCTACCGACTCGACGGCAACGACGGGGGAGGGGCGTGTGTGGAGGGGGTTGCCCCTTTCGACGATGTCGAGGTGGAGCGGGCGGACTGCACCGAGATCGCCTGGATGGCGGAAGCCGAGATCATCTCGCCCGAGGAGGCCGATGGTTTTCGACCCGACGACCTGATCTCCCGGCGCGAGGTGGCCGAGTTCCTTTACCGATACGACCACCCCGACGGCGGCGAGACGATGTGCGTCGGCGACTCGACGTTCGACGACGTTTCGACGACCGCCCGAGACTGCGAGGCCGTCTTCTGGGCGACCGCCGCGTGGCTGTCCCCCATGATGCCCCCGGCGACCGAGACCATTTTCGTTCCCGACAGCGGGTCGACCCTCGCTGTTACCGCGCACGCACTTCGTACCTATCGTGACTATTCACCCGAGGAGATCGACGAGTTCGAGTACCAGGTGTCGGAGGGAACTCGGGAATATCCCGCGGAGGCGCTCCTCGCCTACGAAAGGCGCGTGTTGGTCGAGGCGCGGTTTGACTCGTCGGACCAAATGGTCTCCCCCGAGACCCTCGAATGGTCGGTCACCCTATCCGCCGACTACGCGAGCCCCGAGGTGGGAGACGGGATCTTCGTCGTGCCGGGGGGAACCCTGGCCCCCCAAGGGGTCGCGGGACGGGTCGCTGAGGTGGCCACGGACAGCCGGGGCAACGCGGTGGTCACCATCGAACAAGTCTCGTTCGACCAGGTTTTCGAGTACTACCATGTCGACTTCGCCCAGAGTATCGACATGTCGGACGCTCTCGAGATAGCCGGCGCCGGTGAATCGGTCATCACGGGAGGGCTTGGAGGCGGCAGTCTAGGGTCGGTCGGCTACGATGTGTCCGCGCCGACGGCGTGGTACAGCCTGGACTGCATGCCGTTTGCGAAGCAAAACGAAGAGCCGGGAGTCGACACCAGCGTCTCGGGTTCGAAGATCGTCGGAACGACAAGCATGGATCTCGACCTGCGGTTCGAAAACGCCAAGGTCAAGTTCCATGCCGATCTCGGGAGCATCTTCTCCAACCCGACCATCGATGCCTACCTGAGCTGGGAAACCGTCTTCGTTGTGACCATCAATGAGAAGGTCTCCGCCAAGTGCACCTTCAATGTGCCCATTCACTTCGGGATCATCGGGCCCGGTGGATTTCGGCTCGATATTGATCCCGGTTGTGCCGTCGGCGTTTCGGCCACGGTCGAGGAGAAGACCAAGCTGATCGAGGCTCGGGCCTACAGCACCGTTGGAGTGGAGAGTGTCGAGGGTGGGGGCACGCGGAACGCCTCGTCGTACCGATCGAACTTTTGGTCGACGAGACACGAGATAGCGGTCAGCGCGTGGATATCTGCCGGCCTCAAACTCCAGGTGAGTTGGCTCGGGGTGATCGGCATCTACGGCAAGGTTGGCCTCACCGTCGAATACGAATACAGGATAGAGATGGGGGCGTATTTCGAGCAGGGGTGCGCCACGGGTGGGACCTATGTCGACGCGTCACTAGGGGCGTTCTTCGACATCTGGTTCTATCGGGCTGAGTGGAAATGGTGGTCCTGGAGGAAGCCTCTCGCGACCTACACCTGGCTCTGCCACCCCGTCACGGACGAGTCCGTGAACGGCGATCGACCGCCGGAGATTCCGCTGCCCATTCCGGATCCGACCCCGACGACGACCCCCACCCCGACGCCAACCACGACACCTCCCCCAGAGGACCCGGCGGTGATCCTCGCCGAGCAGATCGCCGAGGCGCAGGCAAGCGCCGACGCCGCGGTCGCCCTGGCGGATCAGGCGGCAAGGGATGCCGCGGAGGCTCAACTAGCCGCAGATGCGGCCGCCAACGCCGCGGGTTCGGATCCGGCCGCTGCGGCCGCGGCTGCAGACGCTCAGGCGGCGGCCGATGCGGCAGCAGCGGCTGCGGCGGATGCCCAGGCAGCGGCGGATGACGCGGTGGCGGCAGCGGCGGTAGCTGCCACGGCGGACGAGGCCACCATCGCCCAGGCCCTTGCGGACGCGGCAGCGGCGGAGGCGGCGGCGGCCGATGCTGCCGCCCTAGCCGCCCAGGCTTCGGCCTCAGCGATCCTAGACGCCATCCTTCCCTACCGCCCCCTCGGTGACGTCACCCCGGTCACCATCGCCCCGGGGGAGGTTTGGTCGTTCAACTACTGGCACGTTGACATGTGGGGCGATCCCTATCAGGTGCCCTACTGGGAACCCGTCGTCATCCCTGTGATACCGTCGGCCATCGATATCGCCGAGGGTTTCGGCGGGGCCTGGCTCCTGGGCATCGATGGAACGGTGTGGGACCTGGAAGACATATTGGAGACCGGGAGTCCCCCCAACCTGGTTCCCGGACTGCCCGCGGTTTCTCAAGTGGTGGAATGTTCCGACCAGTCCTATGCGATAACCCCCGGCGGCGACGTCTATGGATGGGGGTACAACAACGGCATCGACGAGATCCTCGGAAACGGGGGAGCATCGGACACCTGGACCGCGGTCCCCATTCCCAACCTTCACGACATCGTGCAACTCGACTGCGTGTGGGGGGAGAAGGCCGCGCGGGCCAGCACGGGAGAGGTCTGGGTGTGGGGGGAGAACCTGGCCGGCCACATCACGGGGGACCCCTCGGGACCCGTCCTCACGCCCCTCGCGATCGCGGGGATAGACGACGCGGTGGACATCGAGATCGGCAGCCCCGACGTGTGCGTGGTCCGGGAGGACGGCACCGTCTGGTGCTGGGGCAACACGATGGCCACCCATGACAGCGATCCCTACGACCCCGACTGGTCGGTGGTGACCTGGCAGTTGGAGACGGTGCCGACGAAGATCGTCCGGGTCACGGATGCCGTCGACATCGAGACTGGGATCAACAACTGGTACGTCCGCACCAGCACCGGAGAGTTGTGGGTCTGGGGCCTCAACTTCGGGGGATCCCTCGGGGAGGGAACCGACATTTACCGGCCGATTCCCATCCTGATCGACACCATCGACAGCGTCGAGCGGGTGTGGGCCCAGAAGGACTTCCATCACTATTCCGTTTGGGCCCTGAAGGCGGACGGCACTCTCTGGGGGTGGGGTCAGAACAGCAGCGGCGACCTGGGGGACGGGGTCTCCGGTCAGCGTTTCACTCCCATCCAGATACCGCGGCTCTCCGACGTGGTCGATCTCGTAGTCACCCCCTTGCATATCTACGCTCTTGACGCGAACGGCGACGTGTGGATGTGGGGCCTTTCGGCGCAGATGTGGATATTCGGCTACGATTTCGGCGGTTCGCCTCCGCTGCGTCCTGTCCAGGTCCTTCACCTCAATGGGGCTGACGGTATCGCCTCGACCGGGGCCTCGCTGTACGTCTGGGCCGACTGATCCGGGGCCATCGGCCAGCGACCGCGCGGGCCCGCCCCGGTAGACTCGACCCGTGGCGTCCCCCCTCATCTGCGTGCTCGATTACGGCTTCGGAAACGTCCGCAGCGCCGTTAGAGCCGTCGAGGAGGTCGGGGGGACGGCGGTTCTGACTGCGGATCAGGCGACCGCCGAAGGGGCCGACGGGCTGATCGTCCCCGGGGTGGGCGCCTACGCCGCGGTCATGGAGGGGCTCCTGGCCGTTTATGGGGACCGGATCATCGAGCATCGCCTGGCCGGCGGGCGAGCCGTGCTGGGGGTATGCGTCGGACTCCAGGTCATGTTCGAGAAGGGGATCGAGCACGACATCGAGACGACGGGACTGGGGCAGTGGCCCGGGACCGTCGAGAAGTTAGATGCCCCCGTCGTTCCCAACATGGGGTGGGCGCGAGTCGAGGCCCCAGAGGAATCGAGGCTCTTCAAGGGAATAGAGGGGGAGCGGTTCTACTTCGTCCACTCCTTCGCCGCGAAGGAGTTCCCCCTGGCCCCCCAAGCCACGAACCGGATCGCCCCGCCCCTCGTCACGTGGTCGGAAGCCGGAACCGACGAACGCCCCGACCGCTTCGTCGCCGCGGTGGAGAACGGACCGCTCTCGGCAACGCAATTCCATCCCGAGAAGTCCGGTGACGCCGGGCTCCGACTGCTGCGCAACTGGCTCGCGACTCTGTAGGAGGATAGATCCCGTGACCGTGCCCATCGAGGGCCCCCGCCTCGAACTCCTGCCCGCCGTCGACGTCGCCGGCGGGCAGGCCGTCCGGCTCTTCCAGGGCAGGGCGGGCTCCGAAACCTCCTACGGGGACCCCCTCTCGGCCGCGCTCGAGTGGCAGGATTCCGGGGCGGAGTGGATCCACCTCGTCGATCTCGACGCCGCCTTCGGGCGGGGCTCGAACGCCGATGTCTTGGCCGAGGTCGTCCAATCCGTCGATGTCAGGGTCGAGATGTCGGGGGGCATACGGGACGAGGCTTCCCTCGACCGTGCCCTCGCGACCGGGTGCTCCCGTGTCAACCTGGGCACCGCTGCCCTCGAAAATCCCGAGTGGACGGCCTCGGCGATCGACCGGTTCGGGGACCGGGTGGCGGTCGGCCTGGACGTCCGAGGCTCGACCCTCGCCGCGCGCGGATGGACCGAGGAGGGCGGCGACCTCTGGGAGGTTCTCGTCCGACTCGAGGCGGCCGGGTGTTCGCGATACGTCGTCACCGACGTGACCAGAGACGGGACCCTTCGAGGCCCCAACCTTGAACTCCTCACGGCCGTCTGCGCCGCGACCGCAGCCCCCGTCGTCGCGTCCGGCGGAATATCCACCCTGGGAGACATCGCGGAACTCCGCTGCCTCGTCCCCCTGGGGGTCGAGGGAGCGATCGTCGGCAAGGCCCTGTATGCGGGAGCCTTCTCCCTCGCAGACGCCCTCGACGTCGCGGGACGCCCGCTAACCCGCTGACGGCCGCCGAGGCGTCCTCAATATGTGCACGTCTTGATGGCGGCCAAGGGGTCGAGGTTCGCCAGGGATTCCTTGACGATGGAGATGGGGATGAAGATCGCGTAGTTGGAGTCGTCTTGACCCGCATACACCACTCCGAAGACCTCCCCTTGCTCGTCGTACGCGGCCGAGCCCGAGGACCCATGCTCCACTTCGGCACTCGAGATGAACACGTGGTCGGCATTGTCCAGGTTGTCGTCGGAACGCTGCAGGACCGATCCCATCGTCGTCGTCATCTCTTCGCCCAGGGGGAAGCCCACGATCGTGACGAAATCTCCCAGGCCCGGATCCTCGTCGGCCAGAGGGGCGAAGGGGGAAAGGGACTCGACCGTGGTGATGGTGGCGATGTCGGAAACCTGGGAGACCGCCGCCGACGCCACGGTGATGTCCCTCCCGTCCGAGGTGTTGACCTCGAGGTCGAGGAAGCCTTCGACGACGTGCCTGTTGGTCACGATGGTGTGGTCATCGAGGATGAACCCGCTGCCGGAAGACAACTCGTCGCACTTGGAGTTCCGGATTCGTACGGCCGATTCCTGCTCGGGATCGAACCCCAGCGGACTGTCGAGCAGATCGGGGTCGATCGGCGAGGGCGATACCGAGGGGATCCAGTCCTCGGGGAGCCCCTCGGGGGCGACGGGGATGACGGAGCATGCGACGAGCGATGCGGAAGCGGCGGCGAGCGCCGAGGCCTTCATGAGGCGGGAATGCGTCACGAGCCTTCCCCTTCCGTCTCGGCGATGAGTTCCCTGAGGGCGGTGGAGACCTCCCGGCAGTAATCCCGCACGGAGTTCTCATAGGACTTGAGAGAGGCATAGGTGTAAAGGGCTCGGTCGTAGGTATACCCCACGAGGATGTCGGCTTCGTTGGCGCAGTCGGCCATGACGGTGGCGATGTCTTCGAAAAGGAGTTGGTTGTCCTGGGCCTGAGCCTTGATGTTCGCAGAGTCGACGATGGAGGTCAGGGTGTCGTCAAGCTCCTGACGTGCTGCCTCCAGCGTGCTCGTCACGTCTGCGAGGGCGGTCTCGCTGTCGGCCAATTGGCCGGACAGGTCGCGTTCGGCCTCCTCGAGTTCCTTGATGTGCAGATGCCACATCACCGCCATGGCCGTGAGGTAGACGGAGGCTCCGATCAGGGCGAGGGCACCCAGGCGCCCCGACCAGACGGCGAGCCGACGAAGGAAAGGCCGATGCTCCGGCGCTGCAGGGGTCTCGGTCGTCATGTCAGTCGATCTCCTTGATCAGTCGGTCAAGGGTGGCCTGGGCGGCAGCACACTCGCTGGCGGTCTGGGTGGCAAGGGATGCCACGAAAGCGCGTCCGTGATTCCACAGGCCCGTGACGATCGCGAAACGATCGGTCACGCACTCTTCCAGGTCGAGGGCCACATCCCGGAATGCGTCGGAGAGCGCCTGTTCTCCGGCGGCTTCGTCGGCGAGTTCATCCGCACGGAGAGCCGCAGTCGACTGCTGGGTGGAGAGCATTGCGATCTCGGATTCGGCCTCCTCGATGCTCGCATCTGTTTCCCCGATCGACCGGCCGAGTTCGGCAGCCTCGGTCCGCAGATGCTCCGCATCCCCCTCCCAACGGTCAAGGGTGACGACGAGCCACGCGTCGACCCCGACCATGAGGGCGGCGAGGAGCGGAACGAATACCGCCTTCTTGCGGAAGACGCGGAGGAAGCGGAGACCGCTGAAGGGTCGTGGGGCCGAGGTGGTGGGATGGGAGGGTTCCGGGGGTGTCGATTCGGCTTCCGTCATTCTTCTTCCCCTTCATCGGGTTCGCCGAGGCCCGGGGGCCGTCGATGTCGTTGGTCTCAGCCTAGTGGAGGCGAGCCCGTCAGCAGACGGCGGATTCGGGGACAAGGGTTGGGGGCTGGTCCAGGAGGGTCCGAAGCGTCGAAACCGGGATGAAGAATGACTGAGGAAGGCTCTCGCTTGCCCCATAGACGACTCCGACGACCTCACCGTCGGAGTTGAGGACGGGGGCACCCGACATGCCGGCCTCGAGGGACACCGTCGCCCCGAAGGCGGGCCCCACCTCCGGATCGATGTCCTCCGGGTCGGTTGTGATCACCACGGCCCGAATCGTCGTGAGCCGGCCGCCTCCCGGGTAGCCGACGATGGTGACGGCATCGGAGACGGTGGGATCGGACTCGGCGAGCACCCCGAGCGCGGTGAGGGACTCCTCGACATGGACGATCGCGAGGTCGGCGACGGTCGTGGTTCCCGTGGCGGTGGCCTCGAAGGTCTGGCCGTCATACGTGGTGACCTGCAACCTTCTGGATCCCTCGACGACGTGACCGGCCGTGACGAGCGTGTGCTCGCCGACGGCGAACCCCGTGCCGATGAGGATGGTCTCGCACCCGACGTTTCGGACCCGGACGGTCATGCGTTGGGCGGCGTCGAACCCGTCGGGGGACAGGAGGGAGGCGTCGAGGCTCGGGGATGGGGAGGCTGACGGGACGAAGTCGGCCGGGTAGGGGCCCGGGGGCAGCGGGGCGGAGCATCCCGCGGCGACCAGGGCGAGGAGGGCGACGAGGCTGCGCATGGCTACTCCGTCAACGCCTTCTGAAGGGTGGCATTCGCGCTTTGCGCGGCGTTGCAGAGGGTGTTGACGGACGCCTCGTATGCGGCGAGGTCGCCCGGATCCCAGGCTTCCGGATTCTTGAGGTAGCCGACGAGCTTCTCATGCTCGTTGACGCAGTGGTTGAGGGCCAGGGACACCGAGCCGCCGAGGGCGGAGAGTTCCTGGTAGAGGGAAAGCTGCTGCTGGGCATAGGAGATGTCGTCTCCCGCCTGGGCCTTCTCGTCCACGAGTTCGAGGATCCGGGCCTGAGCGGTGTTCAGTTGCTCGCTGACCAGGTCGAGGGTGGCCTGTTTCTCCACGATTTGAGCATTGGCGTCGGCGAGTCGGGATCCCAGGTCGTATGCCTCGGACGTCAGGGCGCTGGACCTCGTCTGCCACTGGTCGTTGATGAAGAGGAGGTAGATGGAGAAACCGAGGAGAAGAACGGCGAGGAGGGCAGAGCCTCCGGCCAGGAGCCTCCACCGCTTGCGTTCGGAGAGGGGTATCCGGTCCAGGATGTTGGTGGCCGCCGTGACGGGGGTCAGGACCGTTGTCTCCTCGTTGGCGATCGTCCGTCGGTAGACGGAGCCGGTGCGGGGGGACAACGGAGTCGACACCGTGGGGGTTGCTTCCGTCGCGGGCTTGGGTGGCAGAGGCACGGCGGCCGTGGGTCCCGTCTCGGGGAGGGGGGGCGGCGGGGCGGGGGGCTCGGGAAGAAACGACGGTGGGGGCCGGAAGGGATCTTGGCCTTCGGGGGGAGGCGGGAGGGTGGTCATGGCTCAGCTCCTATGTCCTGGTCGCCTGGCAGGTCGCGCGAGCAACCGTCCATGGTGCTATTCTTGCGTACTGACCGGCGACGGGTCTCCCGTCGCACACAAGTGGAGTCCACCTCCCACCCTTGGCCTTCGGGGCACGGGTCATGGTCCCGGCGGATTCGCCGTGGCTCGGTGGCCTCTGCTCGTGTCCGGGCAGGGGTTTTCTTGTTCCACGGTAGGGCGACAGAAGAGAGGCCATCATCGAGCCGCGTATCAACGAACGCATCCGGGTGCCGGAGGTCCGACTCGTCGGACCCGAGGGGGAGCAGGTCGGCATCGTCCGTATTGAGGACGCGTTGCGGCTGGCTCAGGAGGCGGATCTCGACCTGGTTGAGGTCGCACCCAATTCCCGCCCCCCGGTGGCGAAGCTCATGGATTACGGCAAGTTCAAGTATGAGGCCGCGGTCAAGGCCAGGGAAGCGCGCCGGAACCAGGCGAATACCGTCATCAAGGAGATCCGCTTCCGCCTCAAGATCGACGACCATGACTACGTCACTAAGAAGGGCCACGTTGAGCGGTTCCTCAAGGCTGGCGACAAGGTGAAGGTGACCATCATGTTCCGGGGACGCGAGCAGTCGAGGCCCGATGCGGGTCGCCGGCTCCTTCAGCGTCTCGCCGACGATATCGGCGACCTGGGGATCATCGAGCACGCCCCGGTTCAGGAAGGCCGGAACATGTCGCTCACCCTCGGGCCGACGCGGAAGAAGGCCGAGGCCAGGGACGAGGCGCGTCGGGAACGCGAGGCCAAGCTCGCCCTGGAGGAGGCCGAGCGCTTGAAGCGCAAGCCGACGAAGGCGGCCCCCGCGAAGCCCAACTTGAAGGCGGCGGACAAGGTGGCGGCGAAGGCGGCCACCGCGGTGAAGACGGCCACGAAGGCTTCGGCGAAGACGGTCTCCACGACGGACGAGTCGGCCACAAGCGAGTCGGGCGATGCGCCCGGTCAGGAATAGAGGAGAGACGGCGATGAGCCCCAAGATGAAGACCCATTCGGGAGCCAAGAAGCGTTTCAAGCTCACCGGAACCGGCAAGGTCGTTCACGACCATGCCATGAATGTGCACAAGTTCCAGGAGAAGTCGTCTTCGCGCAAGCGTCGGGTCTCTCAGGACGCTGTCCTTTCCGCCCCTGAATCCAAGAGGGTCAAGAAGCTTCTGGGCAAGTAGCCCCCAAAACACGCAAGGAGTAGTGAAGTGGCACGCGTCAAGAGGGCGGTCAATGCCCACAAGAAGCGCCGGACGACCCTGGAGAGGGCGAGCGGCTACCGCGGTCAACGGAGTCGGCTGTACAGGAAGGCCAAGGAGCAGGTCTCGCACTCGCTCGTCTACGCCTACCGCGACAGACGCGTTCGCAAGGGCGAGTTCCGCAAACTGTGGATCACCCGCATCAATGCGGCGGCCCGCGAGAACGACATCACCTACAGCCGTTTCATGCAGGGGCTGAAGGCTGCGAAGGTGGACGTCGATCGACGGATGCTCGCCGAGCTCGCGGTCAACGACCCGGCCGCGTTCACGACCCTCGTCGGGGTCGCCCGCAAGGCCCTCCCAAAGGATGTCAACGCGCCAGCCGCGTAGCCGGCCATGACCGACCCCGCGAGTTCCGCGCCCCTCGAGGTTACGCTGTCGAACCCGAAGGCGGACCGAGTGAAGCGGGTCCGGGCGCTGGCGGGGGCCTCGGCCAGAACGCGCGAGGGCCGATTCCTCGTTGAAGGGCCTCAGGCCGTTCGCGAGGCTGTGCGTTTCGCGGCCGGATCCGTGCAGGATGTCTACCTGACCCTTGACGCCGTCACCCGGAACCCCGAGATCCTGGCCGAAGCCTGGGAGGCGGGGCTCTACGTTCACGGGGCAACCGCCGAGGTCGTCACCGCGATGAGTCCGGATGCTCAAGGCGTCCTCGCGGTCGTTGACTTTGCGCGACCGACTCTCGATGACGTCGGGGGTGAGGACTTGCGCCTGGTCACGATTCTCAGCAGTGTTCGCGATCCGGGAAACGTCGGCACGATTATCCGCGTGGCGGATGCCGCTGGGGCGGATGCGGTGGTCCTTGCCGGGGAGTGCGCGGACCCGTATTCCCCCAAGGTCGTCCGGGCGAGCACGGGAAGCCTCTTTCATCTCCCGGTCATCGCTGGCGTGAGCCTTGAGGACTCTGTTGGCGTCATGCGGAGACACGGTCTCAGGGTGCTGGCAACGGATGGTTCCGGTGAGACTCAACTCGGTGGCCCTGGCGCCGATGATTCCGTGTCGCCGGTCCCGACGGCCTGGATCTTTGGCAACGAAGCCAGGGGCCTCACCGCGAGCGAGAAGGCGCTTGCGGACTCCGTCGTCCGGATTCCCATCTTCGGCCATGCCGAGAGCCTCAATATTGGGGCCGCCGCTGCGATCTGCCTGTATTGGGGTCGTTGGCAGTAGGGTTTCCCGTATCCCGTCACTGCTGAAGGAGGATCACATGCCCGACCTGTCTTCGCTTCCTCCGCCTACAGGGCCGCGGCTTTCGGGACCGAGGCCTCGGAAGGTCGCATCCGCCGTGGCTCCTGACGACGTTTTTGCTTCTCGTTCAGGGGCGAGGATCAGGTCCGTCGACGATGTCGAGGTGGATGCCTACCAGGCCGGGATCCATCCCCAGTACTCCTACGAAGGAACCGCCGTCATCGATATCCCAGGGGCGAGTCTTCCGGTCACCCTGATCGGCCTGAACAGGTTCTCCCCGACGCTTCTAGTAGGCGGGAAGAAGGCTCGGTTCAAGTTCCCCGGAAAATGGATCGTTCCGATGGCCGACGGATCCGAGGTCTACCTGAGGATGTGGAACTACCCGTTTGGCTATGTCCGATTGAAGCGCGATGGGGTGACCGTTTTTGAGGAGCCTCGACCCCGGGGAATCGACATGTTTCTCCTCTGGGCGCTGTTCATTGCCCCGTTTCTGAGTCTGAAGTACTTCCTGGCGGGTCCGGTGGGAATCCTCTCCCAGTGGGGTGCGGGGATCTGGCTCAAGAAGCCGAGCCCGTCACCGTTGACCAAGCGACTCGTCCTGGGGGGGATAGTGGTCCTGGAGATCGTCTTTGCCATCCTTCTCCTCCTCCTCATCATCAGCATGCTTTCCTGACGGTCCTCGCGAAGGATCGGCTCGCCGGACGGGTGGGTCGGTGGTGCCGAAACGGTAGGCATTAATGTGCAACGTCGGTAGTGTTCTGACTGGCAACACTGCCTGGAAACCTCGAAGGGAACGAGATGTTCGACGATTGGGTGCAGCCTGTTGAACCATCTGAGGCGGTTCCCGAATCCCTGGCACTTGAGATTCCGGGAAGCATCGGAACGGTCGAAGCCGTCAGGCTGCGGGGGGATTCCCCATGGGTGATGGTCAACGGCGAGCCCGCCAGCAAGACCGCAGCGGGAGCCTTCAGGGTGCCCATGTTCGACGGCTCGACGGAGATCATCAAGATCAAGGCGTTCATTCCCGGTTGTCCCACGATCACTTGGGGCAAGACGACTCTCTATCGCGCTCCCGGGGCGAGCGCTTGGGTGGCACTCCTCGCGGTTCTGGCGGCCGCCGCCGGAATCTTCGCAGGAATCGTCCTCATCCCCGGGTATGTGACCAGTCTCTTCGCCATCGCCGCAGCCATTGGGTCGGTTGTCTGGATGAGCAGGGACCACAGATCAGCTCTTGGCCGGTTTGGTCCCGTCGTCCTGGGAATAGCCGTACTTGTCGCCGTTGGCTTCGTGGGATTGGTTCTCTGACGGACGGAGAATCTGTCAAACGCCCCCACCCTCCTGCGACGATCTCGGGGCCGCGTTGCCGGATGCCGTCTCACCGGTAGACTTTCGCCGATACGCCCACGCCCCGAGAGGTTGTATGTCCGACGCAGAAGCCCCGTCGCCGCTCGACGCGGCTGCGGTCGAGGCTGCCGTTGCGGAGGCCGTGCAGGCCATAGCCGGCGCCGATTCGCTCGAGGCACTCAAGGAGGCCCGGCTCGCCCACACGGGAGACAAGGCGCCCCTCACCCTCGCCAACCGCACCATCGGCGGTTTGAGCCCCGAGGACAAGGCGACGGCGGGGAAGAACCTCGGCGCCGCCCGGGCCCGCGTCAACGAGGCCCTCACGAAGCGTCAGGCCGAACTCGAGGCCGACCGCGACGCCCGCGTCCTCGTCGAGGAGGCCGTCGACGTCACGCTTCCCGTCGACCGGACCCCCCGCGGCGCCCGACACCCCACCGAGACCCTTCAGGAGAAGATGGTCGACGTCTTCGTGGCCATGGGGTGGGAGGTCGCCGAGGGGCCCGAGGTCGAGACCGAATGGCACAACTTCGACGCCCTCAACTTCGACCCCGACCACCCGGCCCGCGAGATGCAGGACACGTTCTTCATCGAACCCCCCAAGTCGGGCCTCCTCCTTAGGACCCACACGTCGCCCGTCCAGACCCGCGCCCTCCTCGAGCGCGACCTGCCCATCTACGTCGTCTGCCCGGGCAAGACCTTCAGGACGGACGAGCTGGACGCCACCCACACACCCGTCTTCCACCAGATCGAGGGCCTGGCCGTCGACAAGGGGCTCACGATGGCGCACCTCAAGGGCACGCTCGACCACCTCGCCCAGGCGATGTTCGGGCCCGACGCCAGCACCCGGCTCCGACCGTCGTTCTTCCCCTTCACCGAGCCGAGCGCCGAGATGGACTTGACGTGCTTCGTCTGCCACGGGAAGGACACCTCCTGCAGGACCTGCAAGGGCACGGGCTGGATCGAGTGGGGCGGCTGCGGCATGACCCACCCCAACGTGCTCCGGGCCGCGGGGATCGACACGGACGAGTACACGGCCTTCGCTTTCGGCATGGGCATCGAGCGGACGATGATGTTCCGGCACGGGGTCGCCGATATGCGGGACATGGTCGAGGGTGACGTGCGTTTCACCCGTCAGTTCGGGATGGAGGTCTAGATGCCCTTCGTTCCGCTTCAGTGGTTGGGGGAGGTCGTCGATGTCGACCCGGGCTCGACGGCCGAGGACGTGGCCGCCGCGCTCGTCAAGGTCGGGCTCGAGGAGGAGGGGGTCCACGGCTCGGGGGTGATGGGTCCCCTCGTCGTCGGCCGGGTGATCACCGCCGAGAAGGAGACCCACAAGAACGGGAAGTCCATCCTGTACTGCCGGGTCGACGTGGGGGAGCACAACGACCCCGAGGGCGAGTTCCCCGCGAGCCGGGGCATCGTCTGCGGGGCCCACAACTTCGGCGCGGGAGACCTCGTGGCCGTCGCACTCCCGGGGGCCGTGCTCCCTGGCGACTTCGAGATCGCCGCCCGTAAAACCTACGGGCATGTGTCGGATGGGATGATCTGCTCCGAGCGGGAGCTCCGGATCGGGGACGACCACTCGGGGATCATGGTGCTGACCCGGAAGGGCTTTGAGGCCGCCGACCTGACCCCGGGCCAGGACGCGCTCCCCCTGCTCGGGCTCGACGAGGAGACGCTCGAGATCACCGTGACGCCCGACCGGGGGTACTGCTTCTGCATGCGGGGGGTCGCCCGCGAGTATTCGCATTCGACGGGCAACAAGTACCGGGACCCCGCCCTGGCCGTGACGGTGGCGCCGGCGACGAAGAACGGCTTCCCCCTCGAGGTGGACGACAAGGCCCCCATCCGGGGCCGCGTGGGCTGCGACCGGTTCGTCGCCCGGTACGTCCGAGGCGTCGATGCCGCCGCCCCGAGTCCGGCGTGGATGCAGAAGCGGCTGATGCAGTCCGGGATGCGCCCCATCTCCCTCGCCGTCGACGTCACGAACTACGTCATGCTCGAACTCGGCCAGCCCCTCCACGCCTACGACGCCGCCAAGGTCGACGGGCCCATCGTCGTCCGCCGGGCGGCCAAAGGGGAGAAGCTCACGACCCTCGACGATGTCGAGCGGGAGCTCCACCCCGAGGACCTGCTCATCACCGACTCGCCCGGAGGTAAGAAGGGGAGCCGCATCCTGGCCCTCGCCGGCGTCATGGGGGGCGCGTCCTCGGAGGTGTCGGAGACGACGACCGACCTCCTGATCGAGGGCGCGCACTTCGATCCGGTGACGGTCGCCAGGACGGCCCGTCGGCACAAGCTTCCCAGCGAATCGAGCAAGAGGTTCGAGCGGGGCGTGGACCCCGAGATGGCACCCGTCGCGGTCCAGCGGGTCATCGACCTGCTCGTCGAGTACGGGGGCGGGGTTGATTCGACACCGACGGCCGACCCCGAGGTCACGGACCTCGACAACGCGGCTGAGCCCGTCGCCATCTCGATGCCGACGGAGTTTCCCGACCGCATCGTTGGTGTCGAGTACGCGCCGGGCGAAGTGCGGGCGACCCTGGAGGCGATCGGGTGCGGGGTGATGGAGAAGGGCGAGAGGCTCGTCGTCGTGCCGCCATCGTGGCGGCCGGACCTGAAGGCGCCCATCGACCTGGTCGAGGAGGTCGCGCGGTTGCACGGGTACGACGAACTGCCGTCGGTGCTTCCGGTGGCGCCCCCCGGGCGGGGGCTCAGCCATTCGCAGAAGGTGCGCCGGGCCGTCGCGCGGGCGCTCGCCGAGCGCGGCCTGACCGAGGTGCAGACCTATCCGTTCATCTCCGCGTCCCGGCTTGACGACATGCTCGTGCCCGAGGCGGATTGGCGGCGCTCGCTGGTGTGCCTCGCGAACCCCCTCGACGAGGGCAAGCCCTTCCTCCGGACCGCGGTCCTGGAGACGATCTTCGACGCCGTAGCCGTCAACCTGTCCCGCGGGATCCCGGATCTCGCCATCTTCGAGGTCGGGCGGGCCTACCTCAACGAGGGGACCGGGGTGGCCCAGTCTCCGGACGTGACCAAGAGGCCGTCGGACGAGGAGGTGGCCGAACTCGACGCCGCGCTCCCGCACCAGCCGAGGCATGTGGTGGGGATCCTGGCGGGGAACCGTCAGCGGGCGTCGTGGAACGCCCCCGCCGTACCGTTCGACTGGACGGACGCCGTGGCCGCCGCGCACGAGGTGGCCCGGGCCGCCGGGGTCGAGTTCGACGTGTCGCCGGGGGAGACCATGCCCTTCCACCCGGGCCGCACGGCGAGACTGACCCTCAATCGGGGGCCGGAGAACCCCGCCCAGCCGATCGCGTTCGCGGGCGAGCTTCACCCCAAGGTAATCGAGAACCTGGGGCTCCCTCCCCGGACGTGCGCCTTCGCCATCCACCTCGACCCGATCATCGAGGCCTCGGAGGGGCTGGTCGTCAAGGCCGTTCCCGTGCGGACGCCTCCGCTCGCGAAGGAGGACTTCGCGTTCGTGGTGGACGAGGCTCTGGCGGCGGGGGACCTGGTCGCGACGGTGCGGGAGGCCGCCGGGGAGTTGTTGGAGGAGGCCCGGGTGTTCGACGTGTACGCGGGCGAGCAGGTGGGGGCCGGGAAGAAGTCGATCGCGCTGACCGTGACCCTGCGCGCCGCGGACCACACCCTGACTGCGGAGGAGATCCTTGCGGTCCGGAACGCCATCATCGCCGCAGCCGAGAAGACCCACGGAGCAAAACTGCGTTAGAGCGAAGACATGACCACACCTGCCGTGTACTTCGACTTCGATGGTGTGTTCAGCTTCTTTGGGACAGTCAAGTCCTATCGGCGAAATGTGGGGCACCTTGGCTACCTTCGCCAAGCAATGATTCCTTGTGGTGGTATCGAGTGTTCTGTCCAGTGGTCGGCTCAGCTTGTTCGTGAACTCATTGGAGTGAAGCGACGTGTCGGATTCGATTGGTTCTGGCTATCTACGTGGCAATCATGCGCCGTCTCCGAGGTTGATCCCATGCTCGGTATTTGTTCGGACGGTCATATCCGCTGGGACGACGACGAGGGCCTTGCTGTACTACGCGACCAGCGGGAGATCGACGCCATGCGATCTGTCCGCAAGTACGAGGCTTTACTCGCTGATCTGAGTTCCCATCCGAGGCTGTTCGTCTGGGTGGACGATGACGCAACTGGCGAGCTTCGTGAAGCCGACTTCGTGGGGAGTCTGGATGTCCCGCGCCTCATCCTGACTCCGACAGCCGAGTTCGGTATTCTCCGGTCAGATCTCGATGAGCTCACTGATTTCGTGACGGAGAATCAAGGCTAGAACTGCACCGATTGTCTTGAGCCCGGCGGTACGTCAGTTGGTGGTGATAGTATTTGCTATCAGAGTGAAGGGCATGCGACATGGACTCAATCGTCGAGGAGTTGATGGCGGCACACCTGCGCGCCGAGCAGTTGCGGGCCGAGGCGCGGCGCACCCTCGTCGGGGCCATTCGGAAGGGCGCTGCCGCAGGCATGACCCAGCGGGAGATAGCGGCGGCGGTGGGGCGTAGCCAACCCGAGGTTGCGAGGCTGCTTCGGTTCCATGCGACGACTCCACGGGGGCGGAAGCTCGTCAAGCACCGTCGAGAGGTGCTGAGTCTCGCCGCCGATCACGGTTTCCGGAATGTGCGAGTGTTCGGCTCCGTTGCCCGGGGCGAGGACGGGCCCAACTCGGACATCGACCTCCTTGCCACATTCCCCGACAAGATGTCACTATTCGCGATTGGTCAAGTCCAAGTTGAGTTGGGACGGCTGCTGGAAGAGAAGGTGGACCTTGCCCCGGAAGACTCTCTTCGGCGGCCCGCCCGCGATGAGATTCTGGCTGAGGCTGTGCCGCTGTGAGCAAGACCGACGCGAGTTACGCGGAAGGAGCCCTTGAACTTCTTGAGACTCTTCGGCTTCACCTGGCAGCCAAAGAGGTGAACGAATAAGTGGGCTTCTACGCGCAATCGGATTGCGCACGGCTACCTTGGTATGGACCCCAGGACGATCACGGCGACCCTTGGCGCGGACCTCGACGCATTCGAGCAGGCGCTTCACGCCATTGTGGATGTCGAGCCCGCCTAACCCCGATCGAACACCTGTTCGAGTAGACTGGGGGCATGCGCTGGGCGACCCAGGAGATCACACGCGAGACGACGGGCACCCTGCCGGGCCTGGCCCGGCTCTCGAGCCTCCTCCGCTCCGTCCAGACCCCCGAGTTCGAGGGAATCACGTTCCACGAGGTCATGGCCAAGAGCGCCCTCAACCGCGTCAGCGACGCCAGCAAGATGCCCGTCGACTGGACCATCAACCCCTACCGGGGCTGCAGCCACGCGTGCGTGTACTGTTTCGCCCGCCCCAGCCATACCTACCTCGGCCTCAACCCCGGCCGCGACTTCGAATCCCAGCTGATCGTCAAGGTCAACATCGTCGACGTCCTCCGTCGAGACCTCGCCCGGCCTTCGTGGAAAAGAGAGCCCGTTGCCATCGGAGCGGGAACCGACGCCTACCAGCGAGCCGAGGGCAAGTACCGCCTCATGCCCGGCATCATCGCCGCCCTCGCCGAGTCCGGAACACCCTTCAACGTCCTGACCAAGGGCAGCGTCCTCCGCCGGGACCTTCCCCTCCTCGCCGATGCCGCCCGGGACGTCTCCGTCCGCATCGGCCTCTCCATCGGAGTCTTCGACGACGAGATCCAGCGGTCCGTCGAGCCCGGAACCCCAACCACGGCCGCCCGCCTCGCCACCGTCACGGCCGTCCGCGGGGCCGGGTTCGAGCCCTTCGTATACATGGCGCCGATCCTGCCCTTCCTTACCGACTCGGACGAGCACCTCGACGACGCCCTCCGACGGACAAAGGAGGCCGGCGCCGCGGCCGTCTCCTACGAGGTGCTCCACCTCCGTTCCAGGGTCAAGGAGGGCTACGCGGCCTGGCTCAAGCGCTACCATCCCGATCTGGTCCCGCGATACCGCCGGCTTTACGGTGACCGCTCGGACACCCCTCAGTCGTACCGGCACGAACTCGCCGACCGTCTCCGGCCCCTCATCCGAGCCCACGGCCTCGAGCCGAATGCAACCGAGCCCGCCCCCGCGTCGTCCTGCGAGACGCCATCCGTGCCTGAACCGCAACCCGTGCCGGTGCTGTTCTAAGGCTCATGGGTCGCGGCGTCGAGCAGGTCGGGGTAGGGTGCCCCGGTGGCGGGATCGATGATGCCGAAATCCCCGACGAATCCCCACAGTCCCGTGGCCATGTCGTTTTCCCGCGCACAGGTGCGCACCGCCAGTGTCCACCGCACCCGGGAGTCCAGGGGAGCGCCCGCGTAGGTGCCGAACTCGCCGAGAAACACCGGCAACCCGTGACGGCGTCCATAGTCGGCTGCGGTGCGAACAGGTTCGCATACCTGCTCCATGGGATCGATCAGGAGCGGTACGTCGCCCAGTGCCGATGCCACACCCAGATCGGTCACCGTGAAAGACGCTGAAGGGGCATCGGTGTTCTGGAGCCAGAGGTGGGTCATCGGACGATCAGGATCGACGGTGCCCCCATCGCAATCTGCGACCGGAATGGTCATCGCTTCCCCTGCATGAGCCGTCACCCTCGCGGGATGCGGCGACGCCTGATCCCCCGAGGCGCAGTGCACCACCAACTCGACATCCTCATCGACCGTGAAGGAGATGGACACCGGTTCGGAGACCCCTGAGCCGTTGTGGAAAGCCACGATGCCCCAGGATGCGGAGAAGGCGACATCGAGGCCATCAGCCGTCCATGTCGTCGTCGCGTCGCTCTCCCAGCTCCACCACGGGTGGGCGAGTTCCAGGTTTTCCCCCGGCCACTCGACGCCCGTTGGGAAGACAGGGTCGAGGAAGGGCGCCCCTTGGTGGGTGAACGACATCGGCGCGTAGTGGTGGATGGTGACGATGATGTTCGGGTCGTCGGGAAGCACGAGTCGATCGAGTTCGCTCGCCTGGCTCCACTGCCCGGGGGTGAGGATGACCGGCCGGGTGGGGTTCGTCTCGCGGATGACGGCCAGTGCCTCGGCCTGGTACTCGTTCCACACCTCGGACAGATCGCTGTTGGGCTCGTTGAGGATCTCGAATACGACGCGGCCGTCGCGGTCGGCGAGAAGGGGAGCCACCTGCTCCCAGACGGCGAGGAACCGATCGTGCAGAGATGCTGGATCGGTGAAGAGGAGCTCGGTGTCCGGCGTCGCCCCCGACCCGACGGAGAAGACGTTGGAGACGACCACGGTGAGGCCGCGCTCGGTCATCTCGTCGACCGCCCACTCCACGCGGTCGAGGTACTCGAGGTCGATCGTGTAGGGAGCGATCGCGTCCTGGTAACCCGAGAAACGAACACCGAGCCGTACGGCGGTGAAGCCGGAGTCGACGAGCCAGTCGAACAGTTCCTCCGTGAGCGGCCCATCCCCCCAAGCGCCCTCGTAGGGGTGACCCGCCAATGCGCCCACATTGACAGACGTGTTGAGGCTGGCGAAGACCTCGTCGAGGCCGACGGGCGCATCGGTCGCCGCAGGGCTCGGTGATGTCGACGGTTCGGGAGACCTACAGCCCGCGAACGCGAGGGCGACAGCGAAGATGCCGACTGTGGCGAAGCAGACGCTTTGGGCCAGGTTCTTCTTCATGGACACTCCAGTGGGGTTGGACCCACCATAGTCGCGATCGCAAGATGCCGGACGCACGCGAGTACGACCTCACCGATGGAAGCCCTGCCTGTCGTCGACGTCCAGGTGGACATGGTGGAATCCGAGTCCGCGTATCGGGAGGCGTCCCAATAGGGGACGCGGAATAATGCACCCATGGGCATAGACGACGCGCCGCTCATCGAATGGCTTCTCGAAGGGGACCCGGCCATCAGATGGCAGACGCTCAGAGACCTGGTCGGGGCCGACGCGGCCACGGTGAGGGCGGAGCGGGCCCGGGTCGCGGAGGAGGGGTGGGGGGCGCAACTGCTGTCGCACCAGGACCAGGAGGGCACCTGGGACGGACAGCTCTACAGCCACAAGTGGATCTCCACCACCTACACGCTCCTCCACCTCCACTGGCTGGGGCTCCCGAGCGGACACCCCCAGGCCCTCCTCGGGTGCGCCCAGCTTTTCGACCGCGGGCTGTTCGCCGACACCGAACTGGGGATCCCCGACCTGCCTCCCCGAAGGAAGCGGCCGCGCGACACGGATCAATGCGTGACCGCGATGATGGTGCTGGTCTCATCCTCGCTCGGCTACGAGGACGAGCGAGTGGACCTCGCGGTCCGGGTCCTCCTGCGCGAGCAACTCCCCGACGGCGGATGGAACTGCATGGGCCCCGAAACCGGCTCCCAGCACGGCTCGTTCCACACCTCCATCACCGCACTCGAGGCCCTCGCCGAGTACGAACGCGAGGGTGGGCGTCTACCCGTGGCCGAGGCACAGGCGCGCGGCCGCGAGTTCTTCCTTGAGCATCACCTCTACTGTTCGCATCGGACCGGTGAGGCGGCGAACCCGGCGTTCACCCGCTTCCCCTTCCCCCCGCAATGGCACTTCGATGTCCTGCGCGGCCTTGAGCACTTCGCCGCCGTGGGGGCGGACCGCGACCCCCGCCTCGCTGATGCGGTCGCCGTAGTGCGTGACGCCCGCAAGCCGAACGGCCGGTGGCCTGCCTTCACGCCCTACCCGGGAAGGACCTGGTTCGGAACCAGCGCGGAGGACCGTAGCCGGTGGAACACGCTCCGGGCGCTCCGGATGCTCAGGTGGTGGACGGCCTAGCGGGACACCCGCTCATGGACGCCTCACCGGGGGTTTCGGTGCATCGGCCGTGCCCCCGCGAGCACTACCATGGTGGCGCCGCCCCGCGCGGCCAGGGAAGGGAGCGGACATGGCCGTCATCGATAACGCCGTCTATGTCGACGGGACCCGCGTCGCCGTTCCCGAGAGCGTCGACTTGACCCTCGACGTCATGCTCGAGCACGACGGCATGGGTTGGGTCGAGTTCCAGCGGCCATCCACGGATGAGCTCGGGGTGGTCGCAGCCGAACTCGGACTCCACGAGCTCGCCGTCGAGGATGCCCTCAAGGGACACCAGCGCCCCAAGCTCGAGGCCTACGACGGCGCCTTCTCCGTTGTGGTGCGCTCCGCCCGTTACGTCGAGGCCGACGAGACCGTCGAGTTCGGCGACCTCCACGTCTTCGTCGGGGCGAACTACGTGGTGACGGTCCGGCAAGCGCCGGGGCTCATTCGCGGCCAGGCCAGGAAACGCTTGGAGAAGGACCCGGCCCTCCTGTCGCTCGGCCCCATGGCCGTGCTCTACGCCGTTCTCGACGAGGTGGTCGACGGCTACGCCCCCGTCGTCGCCGGCCTGGAGAACGACATCGACGAGATCGAGGACCAGATCTTCGGCGAGTACGACAGCATGTCCCTCTCGAGGCGCATCTACGAACTCCACCGTGAGGTCATCGCCTTTCAGAGGGCCGTTCAGCCCCTACCGAGGATCCTCGAGGACCTCAGCACCAAGGTCGTCGCCAAGGCGGCCCGGGAGGTGCTTCGGCCCCTCATCCGGGATGTCCTCGACCACACGGTTCGCATCAACGAATGCGTCGACGGGTACCGCACCCTCCTCGACAACGCCCTGAGCGTCCACGCCACCAACGTCGCGAGGCTGCAGACGGAGGCGAGTTTCGCCCAGAACGAGGAGATCAAGAGGATCTCGGCCTGGGCTGCGATCCTCTTCGCCCCCTCGCTCATCGGGACCGTCTACGGCATGAACTTCTCTCGCATGCCCGAACTCGACTGGGTGTACGGCTATCCGGTCGCGCTCGGCCTCATGGGAGCCCTGAGCTTCACCCTTTTCCGGGTGTTCAAGCACATGAAGTGGCTCTAGCGATCCCCCGTTAGGACGTGCTCAGGGGGAATCCGCAGTTGTCCTGCGAATACTGGTCGAGATAGAGGATTGCGTCAAGATCCTCCGCCTCCGGAACCCTGGCCATCATGTCGGCGTTGAACTGCGTCATGATGTCGTTGAATTCCGCGAGGCTGTCCACACCGGAGAGGGTCTTCCCGACCGAGGCGGTCAGATCCCTGTTGAGATCGATCGAGATCTCGATTCCCCGCTTCAGGGCAGGATCGTCGACGAGGTCGAGGAGGCCATCGTAGATGGCGGCGATGCCTTCGCCGCCGGTCTCGAGTGCGACTCCCCAGGTTCGGATCGCGGCGATCGCCTCGGGGTCGTCATCCGTGGTGGCGGCCGTGACGGCGACCTGCATCTGGGTGGTCAGGCCGTTGAGGTCAAGATCGTCTTCGAGGGCACGGCCGTCGGCGACGAGGTTACAGAACGCCTCGACGCGCTCCTCCTCTGTCAGGGTTTCGGTGTCGGTGGCGGACGAACATCCCGCGACGAGAAGCAATAGGGCGAGGATCGGTACCAAAGGGCGTGTCTTCATGGGTCGAACCTACAGGATCGGGTCTCCGGTTACGCGAACATCCCGTCGATGGCGTTGGTTCATGTCGGGAGGGCTCGAGTTTCAGGAATATTGGCCGATTTGTGTGCTTGACATCATGCGGGGGGAGGTAGGTAGGTTGGTCCTTCCCTGAGTTTTTTTATGAGTTTTTCAGACTGCAAGGGTTTGACGGGTGACCTAATTCGGTTCCCGCTTCCATCAGAAACACGGGGAGCAATCATGAAGAAGACAAAGGCATTCGCGTTCGCCGGAGCCACTGCGTTGATGGCGGTGAGTGGCGTCATCATGCTATCGACGCCCGCAAACGCGAATTGGGACTATCTCAACCTTGGGAACTGCCACAGTACGATCTTCAATGGAACGACATATGCGCAGACCTCGGTGACCCCACCGGTCTCATGTGCCTCGGAACTCATTGGGGTGAAAGTACAGTTCCCGGGGATTCCGGCCTATTGGACGGGATGGAAAAGCAGTTCGGCCTATATCGTTACGACCTATGCGCCTTCGGGTTCGTATGTGATTCAGTCTTATCACTCCGTCGTGAACGGCACGGCATACAAGTACCTTTCAATCAGTTGAAGCCACAAGTGCGAGCGGGTCTATCGGGTTGTTGTCTTGCCCTACTGTTCTTAACGGCTTGCTCAGACCCACGTGTTGACGACGGGGATGACGCGGTTCGGGCTCAACTGGAGGGATACATCCGGCAGGCGATCGATGGCGGGGCTTCGGACCTCCAAGTGGAGAGACTACGAGGCGCCCTCGCCGGGGATGGACTCACCTATGAGGACATGGTGGACCTCAATGACGCCGTGGTTCAATGCCTCGATGATTCCAGGGTGGACGCCTTCGTCGTCAGTCCGATCGAGATCGCGCCGGGCCTGCTCATGCCGCAGTTCGGAGCGCGTCCGGCCGCCGGGGGGAGCGAAGAGGAGGCCCTTTCGCTCATCAGCGTATGTTTCTTCGAGTACATCGGATACGCCCAGCAGTTTTATGAAAACCAACCGAACTCGGCGGACCAGCAGATCGCGGCCTTCGAGGAGGCGAGGCCTGACGTCTTGGCCTGCCTGAAGGAACATGGAGTGGAACTAGATGATCGTGCTTCGAACGACGAGGTGTATCAGGCGGTGAACCAGGACATCGCGGACAACGGCCAGCTTCCCGATTTTGAGCCCTGCTATCAGGGCGGATACCCTTCTGGATCCTGAAGGCCGCTCGCTTCTACGAGAACATCCCGTCGATGGCGCCGGAGTAGGCGTCAGTGACGCGGTCCCATAGGGCGTTGGCGTCGGCGTCGATCCCGCGCCGGGAGGGATCCGCCTCGAACCAGGCCACCGACTCATGGATGGAGTCCCGGAAGAGGTGGCGCGTCTCGAAGTCTGGGACGAGCGCCCGGAGCTTCGAGTTGTCGAAGATCCCGGCGTTGGTCTTGTCCCCGAGGAGCGGGCCCTCGAAAGCCTCCCGGTCGAATCGGACGAGCACATCGGTCGGGATGAACACCGTCTGCGTGGCGAGGGTCTCCGCCGTCAACCCGATCGCGCCCGCCACGATCTCGTGTATCTGGTTCCACGTCATCACGTCGTCGGACGTGATGTGGAAATCCTCGCCGATAGCAGCGGGATTCCCGAGCAGTCCCAGGATGCCGACGGCGAAGTCCCGGTGATCGGTCAGGGTCCAGAGGCTCGTGCCGTCGCCGTGCATGATGATCCGTTTGCCCGCCCGGAGGCGATCGACGATCGTCCACGGATGGGTCCAGGAGGTGATGGCCATGGGGATGTCCGGGTAGCCGTACGTGTGCGAAGGGCGGACGATCGTGAAGGGGAAAGCGCTGGCTTCGCCGGCGTCTCGCAGAAGTTGCTCGCAAGCGGCCTTGTCGCGGCTGTACTGCCAGAAGGGGTTGGACAGGGGAGTGGCGGCTTCCCGAGTGATGTAGTGGGAGGGTGGGGTCTCATAGGCCGACGCGGAGGAGATGAAGACGTACTGGCGAGTGAGCCCGGCGAAGGTCTCAAGGTCCTGTTCTAGGTGGTCGGGGGAGAAGCAGATCCACTGGACGACGGAGTCGTACTCGCCGTTGGCCCCGACGTCGGCGCGAAGGGCCTCACGGAGCGCGACCGGGTCATGGGCGTCCGCATGGATGACGCTCGCGCCCTCGGGGGCGGAGGCCTTGGGGGAGGACCCGCGGTTGACGAGCGTCAGGTCGTGCCCGCGCTCGATCGCCAGGGGTGAAACGGCCGACGAAATGAGCCCGGTGCCGCCGATGAACAGGATGCGCATGGGTCCTCCCCTCGGGGGCGATGCTGCGATCGAAACGATTCGACCGGGTCAACATTACCCCACTTACAGGGCGCAGAGGTCACCCGGTTGCATCGAGAGCCCCGGGCCCCAGAACACCATGGTGACCTTCCCGCCCTCGACGTTGAAGCGGTAGTTGTTCCCTCCGGGGCCCTCCACGACGTAGTACGTGAGCCCGGTGTAGCTGTCGTCGGGGTCGGTCTCGTACATCGTCGGGTAGGCGGCCTGGAGTTCGGCGAGGGTGCTTCCGATGCCGATGCCCTCGGCGTTCTTCGGGAAGGTGTAGACCGCGTTGGGGTCGCCGTAGTAGCGCATGAAGAACGTGTCGAACGGGGTGTTCAGGGGGTTGTCCACTCGAGTGAGGGCGCCCCCGATGAAGTAGATGTTGTCGTTCGAGACGATCCGTGTGAACCACGGGCAGATGGTCTCCCCCGTGATGGGGTATCCCTGGGCCGCACTCGCCTGGGCGTGCGTGTCTCCGATGTGGACGTTGAAGAACCGGTCGTAGTCGTACTCGGGCACGTCGTCCGCCGAGGCCGTCACGGTGACCGTGGGGACGGGGGCCGGGCCGCCCGAGGGGGACACCTCCGTGACGTAGACGGTGGGGTTTGCCCCGCCGCCCCCGCATGCGGACAGGAGTAGGGCGGCGGCGATCGCCGGGACGGTGCGGAACCTCATGGGTGCCTCCTGAGTGAGTCGGACTATCGTCACACTAGCGCAGCCATCCCCCCAGGGCGAGGGCTCGGGACGGCCTAGACTCGCGACTCTCCGGCCTCCTTGAGCGCCCGTGCATAGATCGCCGCGACCCGATCGGACAAGGTGTTGAAGTCGTCGTCGATCAATCGGCGGGAGGCATCGGCCTCGAACCAGGCGATCGTCTCCCGGATGCCATCGGCGAAGGGGATGGACGGAGCGAAATCCGGGACGATCGCCCTGACCTTGGCGTTGTCGTAGACGATCGAGTGGGCCTTGTCGCCCCACAGGGTTCCCCGCCACCCCTCGTCGGCGGACCCCAGCGCGTCGGTCGGCACGTGGATCACCTGGGTCGCGAAGGCCTCCCGGTCCACACCCGCGGCCACCGCGACATCGGCGTAGATCTCGTTCCAGGTGAGCACCTCATCGGACGTGATGTGGAAGGCCTCACCGACGGCTGCGGGGTTGCCGAGGAGGCCGAGGAGTCCGGGGGCGAAGTCCCGATGATGAGTGAGGACCTCGAGGGAGGTTCCGTCCCCGGGGATCAGGATGGGGGCGCCCCGGCGGATGCGGTCGACGATGGTCCAAGGCTTGTACCACGAACCGAGGCAGACCGGGATCTGGCTGGGGCCATAGGTGAGCGACGGGCGGACGATCGTCGCGGGGAATCCGTCGGCGACGGCGGATTCGAGCGCATCCTCGCACGCGATCTTGTGCCGCGAGTACTCCCAGAACGGATTGGAGAGCGGGGTCCGGTCCTCGCGCACGATGTAGCGCGACGGGGGCTTCTCATACGCCGAGGCGGAGGAGATGAAAACGTATTGCCCGGTCACGCCCCTGAAGGTCTCTATGTCATCGGCGATCTGGTCCGGGGTGTAGGCGACCCACTGGACGACGGCGTCGAACTCGCGGCCCTGGAGTGCCAGGCGGAGGGCGGCGGGGTCGTGGGCGTCGACCCTCAGGAGCTCCGCCCCCTCAGGGGTGGCCGCCTTGGTGGAAAGGCCCCGGTTGACAAGAGTGAGCTCGTGCCCCCGCTCGACGGCCAAGGGGGATGCGGCCGACGAGATGATCCCCGTACCGCCGATGAACAGGATGCGCATGAGGGGCCTCCGCCTGGGGTCGGGATTATCGCAACCACACCAGGCTAGCGCCCGGGCCCTCGCTCCGGGCGCCTAGGATGGCCGAAGGAGGGAGGGCGCCGATGGATTCGCTGTTCGAACGTCCCGGCTGGCGGGTCGTCGGCACGGTGGCCGGAGGTCTGCTGGCCGCGGGAGCCCTCACCTGGGCGGCGGTGTCGGCCATGGGAGGCCAAACCCAGGAGCCAACCCCGATCCCGCCCATCGGCCCGGAGCCCGGACAGGGCGATGCCGCGCCCGCCCCAGGGGCAAGCGCGGCATCGGACCGAGAATTCCTGGGCGATCGCCCGATCGGCTAGTCGCCGAATCCCGAATAGCCGCAAGTGTCGTAGATGTACTCGGAGATGAGAGGGCCGGCCTCGCTGAGGTCGTCCGTCATGGCCGTGAGCTGCTCCTCATCGAGGTACGTGCCCATGTTCATGAAGTAGTCCATGATGGAGTCGGACTCAACGGCCGCCTGACCCATCCCCTTGAAGAGGATCCTCATGTACTCGGCGAGCGTGGAGAAGGCCTCCGAAACCGTCGGATCGCCGGCCTGGGCGGCAGCCTGGTCGTAGACGGCTGCAACATCGTCGGCGTAGTCGATCATCGCCTGGCCCTGGGTGTGAAGCGCCGCGATGGCCTCGGGGGAATCCCAGTCTTCCTGGTTCTCGATTATGTCATCGAGCGCATCGGTCGCGTCGTTGAGTTCCTGGCTCATGACCTCGCTGTCGGAGATCATCTCGCAGAAGGAGGAATTGCCGGGGTTCGTGTTGTCGTCGGTGACCTGGGGGGTGGGATTCCCTTCCCCGGGAGTGGAGTCGGGTGTGTCGTCCGACGAGCAGGCGGAGAGGGCGAGTGCGCCCACGGCCACTAGTGCAAGCAGTGTTTTCTTCATGCCCCAATCCTGACACAGATCAGGGGGTTGGCAACTCAGGCGGCGGGCATCTCTTGAGGCGAGGATCAGGGCGTGGGGAGTTGTGAGGCGTCGTCGAGTGCCCCCCGATAGATCGCGGCCACACGATCGAGGTGGGCATTCGCATAGGCGTCGACCGTCTGGCGTGCGGGGTTCGCCTCGAACCAGGCGATCGACTCCTTGATGCCATCGGCAAAGCGGATCTTCGCCTTGTATCCGGGGATCAGGGAACGGAGGAAACGGGAGTCGATGACCTTGTTGTGCATCTTGTCCCCGAGGATTTCCCCCTCGGCCGAGGGGTAGGACGCCACGAGCGCATCGGACGGGACATGGACGATCTGCGATTCGTATTCCTGCATGTCCACGCCGGCGGCATTCGCGATGGTGCGATAGATGGTGTCCCAGGTGAGGGCCTCGGTGGACGCCACGTTCACGGCTTTCCCGAGAGCCTTCTCATTCCCGATGAGCCCGATGATCGCGGCCGCCACGTCCCGGGAATGAGTGAGCGTCCATGCGGACGTTCCATCACCAGGAAGGACAATGTCGGCTCCCCGGCGCATCCGATCGACCAGGGTCCAGGGGTGGTCGGTATTGCCGATGTACCCGGGGATGAAAGATGGGCCGTAGGTGTACCCGGGGCGGACGATGGTATAGGGGAGGGAAGCCGCCTCGGCGTACATCAGGAGTTCCTGTTCGCATTGGATCTTCTTGCGTGCGTAGTCCCAGGTGTCATTCGATTGCTCTGAGGACTCCGAGATGGCGACCAGGCGGTCGGCGGGGCGGTAGGTCGCCGCCGAGGAAATGAAGATGTACTGGTTCGCCCGGGGAGCGAAGGTCACGACGTCTTCGGGGACCTGGCCCGGCTCGTTGGCGATGAATTGCACGACCGCATCGAATCGATCGCCGAGAGCGTTTCTTTCGAGCGATGACCGGAGCGTTGTGGGCTTCTTCGCATCGACGATGATGTGGCGGGCGCCTCGCGGGGCGGGATAGGTCTGGGAGCGGCCCCTGGTGAGGACGGTGAGATCGTGGCCTTGGTCGTATGCGATCCTCGCGCACGCGGACGAGATGAGCCCGGTCCCCCCGATGAACAGGAGCCTCATCACACCGGAGTCGTCGTCCTCGTCCTTGGAGGATCGTCGGGGCAGGCCCGCGGAGCGCATTACTCCCCCCAGCCTTCGTCCGAAGGGGAGGGTGACGGTGACATACCCCAGATGTCGGTCATACGGCCTCCTTGTGCGCCACGCTACTCGTCTTCTTCCGAGGGTAACAGGGTGGCGGGGAGCCGACTATGAGGTCTGGCAGAGCGGCTCTGCGTAGTCGGAAACGATGGTCATGGCGGCGTTCATGTCGAAGTCGGCCATCTCCTCATAGAGCTCGAAGTCTTCGAGGATCAGTCCAGCGAAGGCCGTGAGGTCCTCCGCGGCGATCGCATCCTCCGCCAGGGCGAGGGCGATGTCGATGGTGTACTGATCGATCCGGGTGATGGCGTCGATGACGTCCTGATCCTGCGTATTGGCGATCGCCTGGTCGGCGGCCGCCTGCGTCGATGTGGCCTGGGCCTCAAGGTCGGCGCCGATCTGGTGCATCATCGCGACGGCCGTGGGGTCGGCCGGGTCCTCGACCCCGTCGGAGACCGATCCGAGGGCGGACATCTGGGCTCCGAGTATGTTGAGGGCCTCACCCCAGCCGGCGGTGGCCTGGCAGAAGGCCGCGTCGGCTTCGGAGTCGCGTCCGGACGAACAGCCGGTGAGGGCGAGGACGGTGAGGGCGACGGCGACGGCCGCACGGGTTCTGAGAGACATGACGGGATCCTTCGAACGGGGCGGCCGAGGTCGCACGTGTGAATTGCATCAAGTACCGCTACAGTATCCCCTGGCAAGAATCACCTGTCGCCCGATTGTCGAATCAGGCAGCACGCCGAAATCGAGTCCTCACGTTACCCCGCAGACTGAGATATGCACGTAGGAGGAGAAGACCTTGAGTAACTATGTCGACGAACTGATGGCCATCGTCAAAGGGAGGAGCCCGGGCGAGCCCGAGTTCCACCAGGCCGTCGAAGAGGTAGCCGAGTCCCTGGCCCTCGTCATGGAACGGCACCCCAAGTACCGCAAGGCCAAGGTTCTGGAGCGTATTGTCGAGCCCGAACGGGTCATCATGTTCCGGGTTCCCTGGCTCGACGACAAGGGCGAGATCCAGATCAACCGCGGATTCCGCATCGAAATGAACAGCGCGATCGGCCCCTACAAGGGTGGCTTGCGGCTGCACCCGACGGTCAACCTCGGGATCCTGAAGTTCTTGGCCTTCGAACAGGTCTTCAAGAACAGCCTGACGACCCTGCCCATGGGTGGGGGCAAGGGCGGTTCCGACTTCGACCCGAAGGGCAAGAGCGACAACGAGGTGATGAAGTTCTGCCAGAGCTTCATGACCGAGCTCTCCCGCCACATCGGCCCGGACACCGACGTTCCCGCCGGTGACATCGGCGTGGGTGGCCGTGAGATCGGATTCCTCTTCGGCCAGTACAAGAGGATCCGGAACGAGTTCACTGGCATCCTGACCGGCAAGGGCCTCAACTGGGGTGGATCCTTGATCCGGCCCGAGGCGACCGGCTACGGCGCCACATACTTCGCGGCCGAAATGCTCGCGACCCGCAACGAGAACCTCGAGGGCAAGACCTGCCTCGTCTCCGGTTCGGGAAACGTCGCCCAGTACACGGTCGAGAAGGTCAACCAGTTGGGCGGCACGTGTGTCACGCTGTCGGACTCGTCCGGCTTCATCTACGACGAGAAGGGCATCGACGCCGAGAAGCTCGCCTTCGTCATGGACCTCAAGAACGTCCGTCGTGGACGCATCTCCGAGTACGCGGACAAGTTCTCGGGTTCGGTCTTCACTCCCGTCGACCCGAAGGCCGACCACAACCCGTTGTGGGACATCAAGGCCGAGTGCGCCTTCCCGAGTGCGACGCAGAACGAGATCAATGCCAAGGACGCCGCGAACCTGCTGCGCAACGGCGTCTACGTCATCAGCGAGGGCGCCAACATGCCGTCCACGCCGGAGGCGATGAAGGCCTTTGTGGATAAGGGCATCCTGTACGGCCCGGCCAAGGCCGCGAACGCGGGCGGGGTGGCGGTCTCTGGGCTCGAGATGTCCCAGAACAGCCAGCGCCTGGCCTGGACCAGCGAGGAGGTGGATGAGCGTCTCTTCGGCATCATGAAGAGCATCCACAAGACCTGTGTCGACGCGGCGGAGGAGTACGGCACCCCCGGGAACTACGTCAACGGGGCCAACATCGGCGGCTTCATCAAGGTCGCCGACGCCATGCTCGACCAGGGTCTGGTGTAGCACCCAGCACGACTGACGACGGGGCTCCGGCGAGTGGTCGCCGGGGCTCCGTCGTCGTGTGTGACGGTTGTCGTGCGTGATGACGCCGGATGAGGGCTAGTCGCAGGTGCCCGCGTCCAGCCCGTTTTGGGAGGAGTACCGGAAGGTTCCGACGGTGCCCAGGTCGTTCGTGACC
The DNA here is from genome assembly GCA_016933155.1 of Demequinaceae bacterium. GTDB lineage: Bacteria > Actinomycetota > Actinomycetes > Actinomycetales > Demequinaceae > JAFGBM01. The sequence continues at coordinate 157,270 of JAFGBM010000002.1, forward strand.
TCGACGCACCAGTCGGTCGAATCGTTGTAGTACTGGCCGGTGACCCGGTTGCCCGTGGAGACGTCCCCGATGGGGGTGTCGAGGAGGTAGTACTGGCCGTCCTGAATGGTGATGACGGGGTCGGGGGAGATGTTGTCGACGTAGTAGGTCGCGATCTCCTTGCCGAGGGTGGACACGTCCGCCTTGGCAGCGGTGTCATACGATTGGCTGGCATTCCCGCCGAAGAGGGTGTCGAGGTCCCCGCAGGTCACGTCTATGTATCGGCTGACGCTGTCGCCGTCGAGCTTGTCGAATTCGGCCCCGAGCTGATTCAGGTTGTCCGTGCCGTCCGTTATCACCGAGATGAAATCCCAGACCGACTCCGCGTCTCGCGCGGCCTCGCCCATCCAGAGGGCGATCTCGAAGAACAGATCGTGGCCCGCCTCCAGCGTCTCGGCGACGTCGGCGTCCCTGGTGTTCGCGATGGCCGTGGCTATCACGGCATCGGCCTCGGAGGCCGTCGCGAGGATCTCCTGGCCGAGGACATGAAGCTCGTCGGCGGTGGGAAGGTCGTCGACGGCCTCGGCATCTGAGAGAGAGGACCCGAGGGCGTCCATGGCGACACCCGTGTCGTCCAGAAGGTCGGACCAGGAGTTGATGGCGGCGCAGAAGGCGTCGTCCGAGGCATCGTCTGTGGCCGAGGAGCACCCGGCGAGAAGGAGCAGGCTGGCGGTCAGGGCCGCATATGTTCGCATGATCATGCCCCAATAGTGGCGGGTGCGGAGGACCCCCACAACCGCGGGCCTCCGATATGGGGATAACACCGGCGAGTCGGGTTGCGGAACATGCAAGGATATGTATAGTTATACGTATGACGATCTCCGTTGCGGTCGCCGGCGCGTCCGGGTACGTCGGGGGAGAGGTGCTGAGGGTCTTCGCGGCACACCCCGACGTGAGGATCGGCGCACTCACGGCGAACACGAGCGTGGGCGATTCCCTCGGCCTCCACCAGCCCCACCTCCGGCAGTTTGCGGATCGGACCATCGTGGCCACGACGCCCGAGAACCTTGCCGGACACGACGTCGTCGTCCTCGCCCTGCCCCACGGGGCCTCCGGCGAGATCGCCGCGACCCTTCCGGACGACACCCTCGTCCTCGACTGCGGGGCCGACCACCGGCTCGAATCCGCCGAGGCCTGGGGGGAGTACTACCCGGGCAAGCACGCGGGATCCTGGCCCTACGGGCTCCCCGAACTCATAACGGGGCAGGGATCCCACCAACGGGAAGCCCTCAAAGGGGCCCGGAGGGTCGCCATCCCCGGCTGCAATGTGACGGCCGTCGTCCTCGGCATCCAGCCGGGAATCGCGACCGGACTAGTCGATGCGACGGACATCGTCGCAGTTCTGGCCAACGGGTATTCCGGGGCGGGGCGGGCCCTCAAGCCGCACCTTCTGGCGTCGGAGGGACTGGGCGCCGCGGCAGCGTACGCCGTCGGGGGGATCCACCGGCACATCCCGGAAATCCTTCAAGACCTGGCAGCCGCCGGAGCCAAGGGAGCCCGGGTCAGCTTCACCCCCGTGCTCGTGCCCATGTCCCGGGGGATCCTCGCGACCGTCACCGCACCGCTCAAGCCGGGAGCGACGGGCGCCGATGTCCGGGCCGCCTGGGAGGAGGCCTACGCGAAGGAGCCCTTCGTCCACGTGCTGCCCGAGGGCCAGTGGCCCTCCACGGCGTCGACCGTCGGGGCGAATACAGCCCTCATCGGGGTCGGGGTCGACGAGAAGGCCGGCAAGGTCATCACCGTCACCGCGATAGACAACCTCGTCAAGGGGACGGCAGGAGCCGCCCTGCAGTGCCTGAACCTCGCCCTCGGCTTCCCGGAAGCCACGGGTCTGATCACGGAAGGGGTCGCCCCATGAGCGTCACCACCCCCGTCGGCTTCCTGGCTTCAGGAGTGGCGGCCGGGCTGAGGAAGTCCGGCAAGCCGGATGTCGCCCTCGTCTACAACGAGGGGCCCCTCCATGTCGCCGCGGCCGTCTTCACCTCGAATCGGGTGATCGCCGCCCCCATCCTGTGGACCCGCCAGACGGCCGCCGACGGCAGGCTCGACGCCGTCATCATCAATTCCGGAGGCGCCAACGCCTGCACCGGACTTGACGGGTTCGACGACTCCCAGACCACCGCCGAGCGGGTCGTCGAGGCCCTCAAGAAGAGCGGGCGGGAGGTGGCCGAGACGGACGTGGCCGTGTGCTCGACCGGGCTCATCGGGGTCAGGCTGGACATGAAACGGCTCCTCAAGGGCGTGGACGATGCGGTCCACGCACTCAGCCAGGCCGGTGGATCCGATGCCGCGAAGGCCATCATGACGACGGACAAGGTGCCCAAGTGCGTCGCCGTCCGGCGGGAGCCCTGGTCGATCGGGGGCATCGCCAAGGGTGCGGGAATGCTGGCCCCCGGGTTGGCGACCATGATCGTCATCCTCACCACCGACGCCGTCCTCGACGAGAGGCGGGCCAAGGGGGCTCTCGAAGAGGCGGTCAGGGGCACCTTCAACCGGATCGACTCCGACGGGTGCATGTCCACGAACGACATCGTCCTCTTGATGGCATCGGGAGCCTCGGGGGTCACCCCGGACCCGGACGAGTTCGAGGACGCCCTCGACGCGGCTTGCGCATCATTGGCCCGGGCCCTGGTGGCGGATGCCGAAGGGGCGTCGCATGACATCGCCATCACCGTCCAGGGGGCCACGACGGAGGAGGCCGCCGAGGCCGTCGCCCGGGCGATCTCCCGGTCCAGCCTTTTCAAGGCGGCGATTTTCGGGAACGATCCCAACTGGGGGAGGATCCTCGCGGCCGCGGGCACCGTCCCCGTGGACGTCGCTCCGTTCGATCCGCTTCTTCTTGATGTGTGGATCAACGGAGTTCAGGTCTGTCGGGCCCAGGCGGCCCATGAGGATCGGTCCCTCGTCGACCTTAAGCCCAGGGAGGTCTCCGTCGTTGTCGACCTCCACGCGGGGGAGGCCTCCGCGACCCTGTGGACCAACGACCTCACCCACGATTACGTCGAAGAGAACAGCGCGTACTCCACATGAGCTACCTCATCGATACCCCGGACCTGACCCCCCAGCAGAAGGTGGGGGTCCTCATCGACGCCATGCCCTGGATCGAGAAATTCAAGGGAGCCGTCGTTGTCGTCAAGTACGGCGGGAACGCCATGGTGGACCCGGCCCTCAAGGCGGCCTTCGCCCGGGACGTCGTCCACCTCAGGCTTCTAGGGCTCCGGCCCGTCGTCGTCCACGGCGGTGGCCCTCAGATCACCGACATGCTCGCCCGGCTCGGCATCGCCAACGAGTTCAAGGGCGGCTACCGGGTCACGACACCCGAGGCCATGGATGTCGTGAGGATGGTGCTCACGGGCCAGGTGACGCGGGAATTGGTCGGCCTCATCAACGCCCAGGGGCCCCACGCGGTCGGGCTGTCCGGGGAGGACGCCGGGCTACTCCAGGCGAGCAGGAAGCACGCCTCCGTCAACGGCGAGCCCGTCGATGTCGGCCTCGTCGGGGACATCGTCGAGGTCAACCCGGGCGCGATCCGGGACCTCATCGACGCCGGCCGGATCCCCGTCGTCAGCACCGTCGCCCCTGACATCGAGGACCCGACCACGGTCCTCAACGTCAACGCCGACCTGGCCGCTGCCGCGATCGCCGTCGCCCTCAAGGCAAGCAAACTCGTCATCCTGACCGATGTAGAAGGGCTGTACTCGGATTGGCCCAACAAGGAATCCCTCGTCCGGAGGATCCTCGCCTCGGACGTCGAGAAGATGCTCCCCACCCTGGAGTCCGGGATGGTACCGAAGATCGAGGCATGCATCAGGGCCGTCAAGGGAGGCGTCCCCGAGGCCCACATCATCGACGGTCGGGAGCCGCACAGCATCCTGACGGAGATCTTCACCTCCTCCGGGATCGGCACCATGGTCCGGCCCGACGGTGTGGAGCTCTGGTGAACGCCATGCCGAACGACGGCGCCGACCTTCTCACCCGGTACGGCGAGGCATTCATGGCCACCTATGGCCCGCCCCAACGGGTTTTCGTCAAGGGCAAGGGCAGCTATGTGTGGGACGTCGACGGGAAGAGGTACCTCGACCTCCTGGGAGGGATCGCCGTCAACGCCCTGGGACACGCCCATCCCGCCTGGGTCAAGGCCGTCCAGGATCAGGCGGCGACCCTCGCCCACGTCTCCAACTTCTTCACCACACCGGAGCAGGTCGCCCTGGCCGAGCGGTTGCTGGAGATCTCGGGGGCGCCGGAGGGCTCCAAGGTCTTCCTCTGCTCGACGGGAACCGAGGCGATCGAGGCCGCCCTCAAGATGGCGAGGAGGGCCGGGAAGACGGAATTTGTCGCCCTTGAGGGCAGCTTCCACGGCCGGACCATGGGAGCTTTGGCCGTCACCCACAAACCTGCCGCCCGGGAGCCATACGGACCCCTCCCCCTCGAGACGAACTTCGTGCCCGTGAACGACGAGGCCGCGCTGGCGGCCGCCTTCACCCCGGACACCGCCGCACTCGTCCTCGAGCCGATCCAAGGGGAGTCGGGCGTCCGCCCCCTCACCGATGCGTTCCTCGCGGAAGCCCGGAGACTGTGTGACCAGCACGGCGCCCTGCTCATCGTCGACGAGGTCCAGACCGGCATCGCCAGGACCGGGGTGTGGTTCGCCCATCAAAGCCACGGGTTCCGGCCGGACATCATGGCCCTCGCCAAGGGACTCGCCGGGGGCTTCCCCATCGGCGCCGTCATCGCGTATGGGCCCGAGGTCGCCGGGGTGTTCTCCAAGGGAGACCACGGGACGACCTTCGGGGGGAACCCCCTCGCCTGCGCCGCAGCCCTGGCGACGCTGGACGCGATCGAACAGGAAGGAATCCTGGAGAACGTCAAGGCCGTGGGGGAACACATCCGGGAGGTGGCATCGGCCATTCCGGGGGTGAGCGGGGTACGGGGAGAGGGGCTCATGCTCGGCCTCGCGCTCGAGAAGGAGATCGCCGTGGAGGCCGTCCCAGCCGCGCTCGAGGCGGGCTTCATCGTCAACGCCCCCCGGCCCGACACGATCCGGCTCATCCCCGCCCTCAACCTCACCGCCGAGGAGGCGGACACCTTCCTCGATTGGCTCAAGGGATATCTTGCGAAGGAGGGGACATGATTCGCCACTTCCTGAGGGACGACGATCTCAGTCCGGCCGAGCAGCGTGAGGTTCTCGAACTCGCGCTCGAGTTCAAGCGGAACCGCGCCTACGCCCGCCCCTTCGAGGGCCCAAAATCCGTCGCCCTGCTCTTCGACAAGCCGACCCTCCGCACCCAGGTGAGCTTCTCTGTCGGCGTCGCCGAGCTCGGGGGGTATCCCCTTCTCATCGATGGAAACCTCGCCCAGATCGGGGTCCGGGAATCCATCGCCGACACCGCCAAGGTCCTGGGCCGGCAAGTCTCCGCGATCGTCTGGCGCACCTTCGAGCAGTCGCGGCTCGAGGAGATGGCGGAGAACGTCGACGTGCCCGTCGTGAACGCCCTCACCGACGCCTTCCATCCGTGCCAGGTGCTCGCCGACCTCGCGAGCATCGCCTACGTCAAGGGGGGCCTGGAAGCGTTGCCGGGGCTCAAGCTGGCCTATATCGGCGACGGGGCGAATAACATGGCCCACTCGTACCTTCTCGGGGGGGCGACAGCCGGGTGCCACGTCACCATCGCGACACCCACGGACTACCTCCCCGACGACACGGTCTTCGCCGATGCCGAAGAACTCGCCGTCCGGACGGGGGGAAGCGTGAGCGTCGTCCACGATCCCACCGAGGCCGTCGCCGGGGTGGACGTGGTCGCGACCGACACCTGGGTGTCCATGGGGACGGAGAGGGAGCGCGTCGACAGGGAGAAGGCCTTCAAGGGTTTCCAAGTAACCGAGGAGTTGATGGCGCTCGCCTCGGCGGACGCGGTTGTCATCCACTGCCTCCCCGCCTACCGGGGCAAGGAGATCACGGCCGGGGTGCTCGAAGGGCCCCAGTCGATCGTGTGGGACGAGGCCGAGTTCCGGCTGCACGCCCAGAAGGCGATCCTGATGTGGCTGGTGGAGCAATGAGTCACGCCCTGGAATCCGTGCCGACGGGCAGCGTGCCGGCGACGAAGGCCGCCCGACAGGCCCTCATCAAGCGCATCCTCCAATCGTCGGACGTTTCGTCCCAGGCGGACCTCGCCCAGGCGCTCGAGGCCCAGGGCTTGGGCGTCACCCAGGCGACCCTCTCCAGGGATCTCGTGGACATCGGGGCCGTCAAGGTGCGCCGCGCCGGCGGAGCCATGGCCTACGTTCCAGGGGACTCCCTCGAGGCGCATCTCGACACCGACAACCGGCTCACCCGCCTGTGCTCGGAACTGCTGTTCACCGCAGACGGTTCCGGGAACATCGCCGTCCTCCGAACGCCCTCGGGCGCGGCCCAATACCTGGCCGTCGCGATCGACGGCCACGACGATCCCGACATCGTCGGAACGGTCGCCGGCGACGACACCGTCTTCGTCGTCGCCCGCGACCCCGACGGGGGCCTTTCCCTCGCTCAACGCTTCCTCGACCGCACGACCAAACAGACCCACTGAACACCCAGGCACCACCGAACACGACAAGGAACACGACATGGCCGAAAGAATCGTCCTCGCCTACTCGGGAGGGCTAGACACCTCCGTCGCCATCGGCTGGATCGCGGACGCGACCGGCGCGGAAGTCATCGCCGTCGCCGTCGACGTCGGCCAGGGCGGGGAGGACCTCGACGTCATCCGGCAGCGGGCGCTCGACTGCGGCGCCGTCGAGGCATACATCGCCGACGCCCGCGACGAATTCGCGGCCGAGTACTGCATGCCCGCGCTCCAAGCGAACGCCCTCTATATGGACAAGTACCCGCTCGTGTCCGCCCTGTCCCGGCCCGTCATCGTCAAGCACCTCGTCGCCGCAGCCAGGGAGTTCGGCGCCACGACCGTCAGCCACGGCTGCACGGGCAAGGGCAACGACCAGGTGAGGTTCGAGGTGGGCATCACGTCCCTCGCCCCCGACCTCAAGTGCGTCGCCCCCGTCCGCGACCTGGCCCTGACCCGGGACAAGGCGATCGACTATGCCGAGAAGAACAAGCTCCCCATCGCGACGACGAAGAAGAATCCCTTCAGCATCGACCAGAACGTGTGGGGCCGGGCCATCGAGACCGGATTCCTCGAGGACATCTGGAACGAGCCGACGAAGGACATCTTCTCCTACACGGACGACCCCTCTTTCCCGCCGGTGCCCGACGAGGTCATCATCACGTTCCAGAGGGGGATCCCCGTGGCGATCGACGGCGAGAAGGTGACCCCGCTCCAGGCGGTCCAGGAGATGAACAGGCGCGCCGGGGCCCAGGGGGTGGGCCGGATCGACATGGTCGAGGATCGGCTCGTGGGGATCAAGTCCCGCGAGGTGTATGAGGCACCGGGGGCGGTCGCGCTCATCGAGGCCCACCGGGAGTTGGAGAACGTCACGGTCGAGCGGGAGCAGGCGCGGTTCAAGAGGATTGTCGGGACGAGGTGGTCCGAATTGGTGTATGACGGCATGTGGTTCAGCCCGCTCAAGCGCTCGCTCGACGCGTTCGTGGCCTCGACCCAGGAACACGTCAACGGGGACATCCGGATGGTGCTCCACGGGGGCCGGGCCACGGTGACGGGGCGGCGGTCCCCGACGGGCCTGTATGACTTCAGCCTCGCCACCTACGATGAGGGGGACGCGTTCGACCAGAGCGCGGCGCGGGGATTCATCGAGATTTACGGGCTCGCGGCCAAGCAGGCGGCGGCCCGGGACGAGACGGATGCCGGTCGGCACAAGCGCTAGGAGAGATCATGGCGAAGAGTGGGAAGGCCCATGCGGCCAAGAAGGGCAAGGCCGAGGATGAGGCCCAAGCTGCGAAGCCTGCCGCAGGGAAGGCCTCGCCCGGGAAGCCCGCGTCCGACAAGCCTGCACCCGGCGGGACGCACGGCGGCGCCCTGTGGGGCGGGCGCTTCGAGTCACCCCCCTCGCCGGAACTTGCCGTACTTTCCCGGTCCATCCACTTTGACTGGAGGCTGGCCGACGACGACCTGACCGGGTCGATCGCCCACGCCCGGGCGCTCGAGAAGGTCGGGCTCCTGACGTCGAAGGAGGCCACGGAACTCGTGACGGCGCTCCAGCGGCTCCAGTCCGAGGTCGCGTCGGGGGAGTTCGCCCCGGCCGACGAGGACGAGGACATCCACGCCGCGCTCGAACGGGGCTTGATCGAGAAGGTCGGGCCCGAGCTTGGGGGCAAAATCCGGGCGGGACGGAGCAGGAACGACCAGATCGCCACCCTCATCCGGCTCTACCTGAGGCGGCACGCCCGGACCATCGCCGGGCAGGTTTTGGATGTCGTCGACGCGCTCTTGGAGCAGGCGGACCGGCACATCGATGATCCCATGCCCGGGCGGACGCACCTTCAGCATGCCCAGCCCGTGACGCTCGCCCATCACCTGCTGGCCCACGCGTGGCCGCTCCTTCGGGATGTCGAGCGGCTCACGGACTGGGACTCTCGGGCGGCATGGTCGCCGTACGGGGCGGGGGCGCTCGCGGGTTCGACCCTCGGGCTCGATGTTGACGACCTCGCGGTGAGGCTCGGCTTCAACGGTGCGCTCGAGAACTCGATCGACGCGGTCTCGGCCAGGGACGTCGTCGCGGAGTTCTCCTGGGTCTCGGCGATGATTGGGATCGACCTGTCCCGGCTCTCGGAGGAGATCATCGCCTGGGCGACGGTGGAGTTTGGCTTCGTCAAGCTCGACGACGCCTACTCGACGGGTTCGAGCATCATGCCCCAGAAGAAGAACCCGGACATCGCCGAGCTAGCCCGGGGGAAGGCGGGCCGGCTCATCGGCGACCTCGCGGGGCTGCTGGCGATGCTCAAGGGGCTGCCCCTCGCGTACAACCGGGACCTCCAGGAGGACAAGGAGCCGGTATTCGATGCGGTGGACACGCTCGAGGCGCTGCTTCCGGCGTTCGCGGGGATGGTGAAGACGTTGCGGTTCCAGACGGAGCGGATGGCCGAGCTGGCGCCCGCCGGGTTCTCTCTGGCGACGGACCTCGCGGAATGGCTCGTCCGGGAGGGAGTGCCGTTCCGGGAGGCCCATGAGGTGGCCGGGGCGTGTGTGCGGCTGTGCGAGAAGCGGGGGATATCTCTCGAGGAGATGACGGACGAGGAGATGGCGGGGATCTCGCCCGCCCTCAAACCGGAGGTTCGGGAGGCGTTGACGGTGGAGGCGGCGCTGGCGTCGCGGGATGGGGCCGGGGGGACGGCGCCCGTCCGAGTTGTCGAGCAGGGGAAGGCCGCGAGAGCCCGGGTCCGGCACTTCCGGCCCTGGACGGTGGGGTAGGTCCGGGTTGTCCGGAATGCGGGCGATGGTTTTTCCCCTTGGCGTGCGGACCCCGCCCAATCACTGCTAATGTTCGGGAATTCCGTCGGAGCCATAGGGGGTTCATGTGTCTCGGTTCGTGCATGCGATTCTTTGCGTCCCAAGATCGATTCGAAACCGAGGAGTCGACGGATCTCGGGCGATGGCACACAGTTCTGTTGCGTCTCGACCGCGTTGCTCCCCTTCGGAGTGGGGCCTCGTAGTACGTGTAGCAATGGTGTTCGCCCTTGGAGTTGTGGCTCTTCCCCTCGTGTCTACCCCGTCCGTAAGCGCAACCACAAAATCCATTGACTGTGCGGCCTTAGGTGTAAGTGCTCCTCGATGCAAGGTTCTCAAGGCAGCAGAGGAGGCCTACAACCAGGAAGTGAATTACGGAAATGAAGCCGGATGGGGACATAGTACGCACGGGCCGGGGCTGACGGACGCCAAGGAAATAAACTCGATCGTCGATGTAACCCACGACCGCGCACAGACCGACTGCAGCGGATTCACCAGTTATGTGTACTACACAGGTGCGGGAATTTGGATTCACGGTCGCACCGCCTATCAGATCAGCAAAGTCGTAAGGCTTTCGGGAGAAGAGGAAGCGCTTCCGGGCGATCTTGTGTTCTGGGGGGATGAGGACTCAAGTAGCGATGAGTGGACGTTTGAAGGTCACCACTATGACGTGACACACGTTGCCCTCTACGTTGGCAACGGTGAGATCATCCACTCCAGCAGCTACAACCTGCCGATAAAGTGGGCGGATGTCTATGGAACAGACATTCCCACGAATCCGACTACGGGGGCGCACTATCGGCTGGGCTTCTTCCGGCATCCAGGTCTACCGACCGTCGACCAGATCGACGATGTCGACTTCAACAGAGATGGAAAGCACGATGTATTGCGGATGTATGGCCCACCCACTGGGGACCCGGATGACCCAAGCGGTTGGGACATTCTCTACTCGCATGACAATAGGGACCTTACCGAGGACGAGAAGGCCAACCACTCGCTCTACACCGAGGTAAGTCCCTCAGGGGTGATGCTGTCGGATGGTGACTTCTCCTTTGTTGATTTCGACCACGATGGGGATATCGATGTCCTGTGGATGACGGGCACCACCACCGCTGGCCTGATCGGCCAATACGGGTGGAACGTCGCCGAGAACCGTCTTGAGTCCTATCCCGACGGAAAGCCAGCTTTTGGAAATCCTCATCTTGTCTACAACTCCAAAGTGACCTCGGCGAATTCGGACATTCTGATCGACGATATCAACGACGATGATTTCCCCGACGTGCTCATCACGAGAGGGGCGGAGCACTTCGACCGAAATGGGTGGGAGGTCGCCTACGGCACTGGAAACGGTTTCACGGAATGGCAGCAAATCGGTGATTTCACTGAGAAACTCACCTACGGGGAAATGGCCATCATTCAAGTGGGAGAGGATGAGGCTCTCGACTTCCTGTGGAACCGTGGAACTCCAGGCGATCCGGATTGGCGCGTAGCCTATGGAGAGCAGGGCGAGAGAGGACTCCATGATACGGATCCGGTTCTTGACGGGTATCCACTCGGTGATTCGCTGAGTCCTGAACTCCAAGAGGACTATGACCTCTGGCGTGACGCCAACCGCCCGCTCCCAGAGAATCCCATCGTTGACTACTCTTTTGATGGCGATGACAGGCCCGATCACCTCTACATGACGGGTGACAACACCACCAGTATCGAAGCGTCAGGATACAGCGGCTGGGTGATCTCGCTGACGCTTCCCAATGGCGAGAGAGGCGAGTTGACGCGGGCCATCAACTCGGCTGTGACAGAGTCCTCTGGGGACATCCAATTCCATGACTTCACGAACGATGGTCTGGTCGATGTCCTCTGGATGACGGGTGGCGAATCATCCATCAAGGATGGTTGGCAACTTGCGGTGAACAACTACACATGCACGACACCATTGGTAGAGGGGCAACCTGGGTATCCCGGATGCGCCTCTGAGGACCCGCCGAAATTCGGCGGGTGGAACGAGGTCTCGGACTCGAAGGTGACGACTTCTCAGCATGATGTTGCCTTCATCGATCTCAATGGCGACGGATACGACGACGTGTTGTGGACGGCGGGTGTCGATACCGATGGGTACTCGGGGTGGTACGTCAAGTACAACGAGTGGAAGACCAACGAATCCTTCACCGGTGGATGGGTAAAGATCAGCGACGCGACCGAGACCATCGCGGGTGGAACGGTCTTGGTGCAGGACGTGAATGACGACCAGATCAACGACCTCGCCCGACGCAGCATTGACGGCACGTGGACGGTCATGTACGGGGCGTCCTCCGCGCTCAGCGAGATAGAGGACCTCGGTAGCACCTATGTGCCTGGAACCCTGACCTCCGCAGAAATCGTGGTGGACAAAGAACGTGATCTTGGTGAGGTCATCCGGGGTTATGACTTCACGGGTGATGGCGAAGACGACGAATTGTGGATGACGGGAGAATTGGGTTCGAACGACGGCGAGGGCTGGTGGTTGAGGGCAGGCCTCGGGGACGGAGAATACACGCCGTGGGCTTGGGTGTCGCCATCGGGAGTGGCGTTGGGGCCGGAGGATGTGTCCTTTGCCTTCGTGGATGAGGACTCGAAGACAGACGTGGTGTGGTTGACGGGCGAAACATCGACATCCGCGGAACACTATGGAATGGAAGTGGCATTCAGCAACGTGGACGTCGAACTAATCGGTGATACCTATCAGGTGTCGGGCAATTTCGCTGGCGGCTGGCCAGGGTTCAGGAACACGGGCGTAACGACCGATCAGGATCAGTTGCTATGGGGGGATTTCGACGGGGACGGCAAGGATGACCTGTTGTGGACGGCGACAGGATCGGATGGCACCCACTCTGGGTTTGAGGTGATGTTCAACCAGGTGGTGAGTCAGGAGGCGTCCTCAACCGGGTTCACGGGGTGGACCCGGGTATCGGAATCGACGGCGACGGTACTGGGTGACGGAGTGTTGGTTGGGTATGTGGATGGGATGATCGATCCCGCTCTCCCATCGGACACCACCTCCGACCTATTGTGGTTCGACCAGACCGAGCAGGCATGGATGGTGGCGCAAGGAAAGCCCGGAGACACGACCGCAGGCTCGTGGGATCCTCCACTTGAGGTCACGTATCCTGCGGATCAGGATCGGGCCGCGGCGTTGTATGGCCAATGGGCGGACAGGCGGACGGAACGCAGCGGCGTGGTGGTTGAGGGTGAATTCGATGGGGACACGAATCATTCCGATCGGTTGTTGATGACGGGGGATCCTGGGGCCAATGACGGTTCTCGCTTGACGGGGTGGATGCTGTCACCCGGGCTTGAGGTGGATGCATCGGGTGAGATGGTCTATGGGCCGTGGGAGAAGGTGCGATCGACAGGGGTGTCTCCGTTGACGCACGATGTTGCGATCGTGGACATGACCGGCGACGGCTTGCTGGACGTTTTCTGGACCACGGGGGTGAAGAGCGCCAACGATCCCCCAGTTGACGGCCATTGGGGATGGAACCTGTCAGTGAACAGGATGACTGTGCCTGGATTCGAGGACATGGGTCCGTGGAAGCCACTGGAACTGGGCGGAAAGGAATCGGGGACGACGTTCTCCTCGGGTCTGATTGCCGTTGGGGACTTCAATAGTGACGGTCGGGGCGATGTTTTGTATACGGAGGAGACGGCAACCCCCAATTGGTACGTGTCCTACAACAAGATCAGCGATATCAATGCCCCCAAGATGGAGTATTGGGACACCATCACCAGTGACGGTTTCGTCGATCTCAACGACCTCATCGATGGCACCGCTTACCCCAAGATGGTTATCACCGACGTCAACGGCGACACCACAGACGACATCGCTTGGACCACCGACGGCACTAACTGGAGCGCCCGTTACGGGAGCAAGGGATTGGCTATCGGGGCGGAGGAGGTCGCGGTTGGGGATGTCGCAATCAAGCTCGAACAGCAGCTTGTCGCGACGCGAACGGCCCTAATCGGAGACTTGACCAAGCAGGTTCAGTACGACATCAATGGCGACGGGATTCTTGACATGCTCGTCATGACCGGTCGCGCTGGTCGGAACACCAGCGAGATGATTGCGGGCTGGAACGTCGCTCTTGGCAACGGAATGGTGGGGGATGATGCGCAGGCCGTCTATGGTCCGCTGCTCTTTGCCAAGGCAAGCCAGATCAACCCGTATCCCGAGGTAGCACTGAAACCTGAGGACCAGCGAGAGCCGAGTTCAGTGATTATCCGAGACTTCACCAATGATGGCCTCGTCGATGTCCTCTGGATGGCCGGGGACGATGAGGAGGAGATCGTTCCAGGTCGGGCTCATCGTGGTTGGTATCTCTCAGAGAACCGGAGTGGGAGCACCGTGGTCGACTTCGGGCCCTGGGTCAAGGTGAGTGATTCGCAGGTACGCGCGAGTGGGGTGGAAGGCGGCGTCGATCTTGTACCTGGGGACTTCGACGGCGACGGATACAACGACATGTTGTGGATTGCTGGAGCGTACGAGAGTTCGAGCGGAAACGAGTACAGCGGCTGGTACATCAAGTACAACGAGTGGTCGAGTTCTGGTGAGGACTTCGCCTTTACAAGCGGGTGGCCCGAGGCCCTATCCGAGGAGACTCTCGACTTCTTCGAGGATCCCGAAGGCCTAGATGTCAACTTTGCCGAACTGACTCTCTCCAACTCGTCGGCAGCGATCGAAATCGGCGATATCGACTCTGACGGCGCTGACGACATCTCCTGGACGATGACCATCGATTCGGAGCCAGAGCGTGTGACGGTCTATGGGCAGCCCACCCCGATCGCCAAGGATCTCGCCCTCGACAGCTCATACGCGCCCGGGATCTCGACCTCCGCTGAGATCGTCGTGGGGAAGACACGTGATCTTGGTGAAGTGGTCCAGGGTTATGACTTCACGGGGGATGGCGAAGACGACGAGTTGTGGATGTCGGACCAGCTCGGTACGGGTACCGACGAGGGATGGTGGTTGAGAGCCGGTCTGGGGGACGGGACGTTCACGACCTGGGCTCGGGTGTCGTCATCCGGGGTGGCCTTGGGACCGGAGGATGTGTCGTTTGCTTTGGTGGACGGGGACGTGAAGACGGATGTGGTGTGGTTGACGGATACCACGTCTACGAGCGAATCACACTATGGGATGGAAGTTGCGTTCAGTGACGTGAGCGTGGACGCCAGCGGCGAGGTGCCGGTGGTGACGGGGAGTTTCTCAGGCGGCTGGCCCCGCTTCCGTAATACGGGGGTGACAACGGAGGGGGAGGAACTGGTCTGGGGGGACTTCAACGGGGACGGTAAGGACGACCTGTTGTGGATGACCGGTGTGGCATCAGGCACGCACTATGGGTGGGAAGTGATGTTCAACCAGGTGTCAAGTCGAACCTCGACGACGACGGGGTTCTCGGGGTGGACCCGGGTGTCGGGATTGACGGAGAAGGTTCGGGCCGACGAGGCGGCCGGAGGCGTGTTGGCGGGGTATGTGGATGAGACGGACCCATCAGCGCCAGGTGCGACGTCCGACCTATTGTGGTTCGACGACACCACCGGGTGGATGGTGGTGTATGGGGTTGCCGGTAGTACGGGTCCGTGGGGGGCGCCGGTGTTGGCTCCGGATCAAGATCAGGCGGCTGCTTTGTATGCCGAGTGGGTGGATAAGCGGGCCGCGCGTAGTGGTGTGGTGGTGGAGGGTGAGTTTGATGGGCAAGCCTATGTTGGGAGGACCAATACACCGGATCGGTTGTTGATGACGGGGGATCCCGGGGCGGATAACGGGTCTCGGTTGACGGGATGGATGCTGTCTTCGGGGAGTGTGGACGCTGCGACGGGTGAGGTTATCTATGGGCCGTGGGTGAAGGTGCGATCGACGGGGGTGTCTCCGTTGACGCACGATGCCGCGGTTCTGGACATGAATGGCGATGGTTTGCTGGACGTGTTCTGGACCACGGGGGTGAAGGATCCCGTCAAGGTGGATAGCCACTCGGGGTGGCAGCTTGCGGTCAACAGGATCGACACGGATGACAATTTCGGGCCCTGGGCCGCGGTGGAGGTCGGAGGGAAGGAGTCCAGCAAGACGTTCTCCTCGGGGTTGATCACCGTGGGTGATTTCAACGGCGATGATGTCAACGACGTCCTCTACTCCGATACCGCGCACACCAACTGGGATGTGGCGTACAACAAGACGGCCATTGACGCCTCGACAGCCACCATGGCCTACTGGACCACGATCGATGACGACGCTACCGCCCACCTCGATACTCTGATCGACGGCACTACCAACCCGGCCATGATTATTACCGATGTCAACTCCGACTTCATCGACGACATCGTCTGGACCACCGATAGCGGCACCACCTGGTACGTCAGATACGGGGCCGATGCGAGTGTTGATCCGTTCCTTTGGTGGGGGATCGATGGAGTGAGGCAAGCGCGGACGGACACCCCAGAGTAGGAGAGTCCTGTGCGTGCGTCCGGATGTGCGAGAATCGGGGGATCTCTCTTGAGGAGATGTCGGATGAGGAGATGGCAGGGATCTCGCCCGCGCTCAAGCCGGAGGTGCGGGAGGCGCTGACGGTTGAGGCGGCTTTGGCGTCTCGGGATGGGGTTGGGGGGACGGCGCCAGCCCGGGTCGTCGAGCAGGGGAAGGCCGCCCGTGCGAGGGTGCGTCACTTCCGGCCCTGGAGTGTGGGGTAGGTCACGGCAGGTCCACGCCAGGTGTGACCGGGGCCTCAAATCGGGCAATTCGTTACCTCTGCCACACTGTGACCTAGCCCACCCGTTTCGCCGGGACAGGCACGGATACCGCGCGGACAATAGAAGTAGGACGAAGAAAAGTCAAGAGGTAGGAAGTAGTGAGTTAAGACAGGACAACGAGGTCCACGTCGGAGAGGAGGATGTGATGAGAACCCAGACGATATCGAGACAATCGATCGGTATGTTTCTCGCCGCATTCGCCGCCCTCGGGCTCATGGTGTCGCTCAATGTCCAGCACTCGCTCGACATGAGCGAAGCCCCGGGCACGCTTCCCCTGAGCGCAGGGATGCGTCCATAGGAAATGTGGGGCCCACCAGGGAGGTGGGCCCCTTGTTCATGCTCCGCTCCAGGTTCCAGGTCTCACCCAGCGAACGAGGGGTCCGTGGTCACGGGCCCCTCGTTCTCATACTGATGGGGCAGAGTCACCCCAGCTCACTTCTTGGTTGCGGGTTTCTTCGCCGGGGCGGCCTTCTTCGTCGGCATCGTCTTCTCCATCGGAGCGGCAATCGCCTTGGCCCGATTCGCGATCAACAGGGCGAGCAACACCACAAGGCTGATCCCCATGATGATCGAGAACGTGTTCTCGATCTTGCCCCAACCATTCAACTCAGGGAGACGCCGCCGGTAGACGTCCTGAGTCTCAATGGCGTTCCAGACCTCAAGGATCTCGACGACGAGGACCACAGTCGCGGAGACGAGGAAGGCCCATAACGAACACTTACGGATACGGTTCAAGATGGAACATTCATTGATCCCCATGGTCTACTTCTCCTTTCTGGCGTACTTGGCGATGAGGAGCGCCAACAGGATGGACGCTGAGGTACTCGCGACAGCCGACAGGGTCAGCATGGCCTTGGCCCAGGCCGTGAAGGGAATCCCGGAGGGGCCCCCGAGGTAGTTGTCCAAGTAGTAGGACGCGTCGAAGTTGGTGAGGTTGAATGCGCCCCACGTCCACATGATGAGGAGGACCAGGAGCACGACCGAGGAAACGATCGCGGCCCACAGTGCGTACTTCCGTGTGCTTTCCAGGATTGTTGATTCCTTCATTCAGAACCCCCATGTCGGAATAGGGTCGGAGTTTCCGACCTTCTCCGACTCTATCGCGATCGAGAATCCCCCTGCCGTATGCAGACGGATGCCCGTGCCGTCGGTTGAACGCTGAAGGACCCGCGAGAGCAATCCCGCGGGTCCTTCGCTTGCGTCAGGGTGTCAGTTCTTCTTGCGAGGAAGCACGAAGAGCACCATCACGATGATGGCGAACGCGAACCCGACGATGACCGTCAAGGTCTGTTCAAGCTTGCCCCAGAAGTTGGGGTCCCCATAGCAATAGCCCCAGGAGTCCGGCTCGCAGGACGTGTAGTCGATCGCCCCCCAGGACTCGAGGATGGTCAAGACGACGAGAAGGGCGATGGTGCCGATGGCGGCGACAAGCGACCAGCGACGGGCCTTCTCGAACGTCCCGTTCTCGGTGAGCTCCTTCATGGGATCTCTCCCCCTTTCAGGGATTCATGAGCGGCAAGTGCCGTCCGCCTTCGACCGTACTGGGTGGACGGCATTCTGTCCTGGCACGAACACGGTGATTTGGTTTGAGTCTCGAACGGGCATCGAGAGTGGGATCCCTTTCCGCAACGTCGCGCCTAGGTCCACCCACCCCGGAGGCCTGGCAGACTGTTCCCATCATGACCGGAATCCTTGACGAACTAGCCTGGCGCGGGCTCATTTCCCAGACCACCGACGAGGAGGCCCTGCGCGGCGCCCTGAAGGCCGGGCCCATCACCCTGTACTGCGGATTCGACCCGACGGCCCCGAGTCTCCACCTCGGAAACCTCATGCAGATCCTTGTCGTGCGCCGCTTCCAGGACCTCGGCCATAAACCCCTCCTCCTCGTCGGCGGGGCGACGGGACTCATCGGCGATCCGCGCATGTCGGGGGAGAGAACCCTCAACCCAGTGGACGTCGTCGAGGAGTGGGTCGGGCGGATCCGCGCCCAGATCGAGCCCTACCTGAAATTCGACGGCCCCAACGCGGCCCAGATGGTCAACAACTATGACTGGATCTCCGGCCTCAACGCCATCAGCTTCCTCCGGGACGTCGGCAAGCACTTCCGGATGGGGACGATGCTGGCCAAGGAGACGGTCGCCAGGAGACTCGCGTCGGACGAGGGGATCTCGTACACCGAGTTCTCCTACCAGGTGCTCCAGGGGCTGGACTTCCTCGAGCTCTACCGGCGATACGGCTGCACCCTCGAGACGGGTGGCTCCGACCAGTGGGGGAACCTGCTCGCCGGGACCGAACTCATCCGTAAAGCGGAGGGTGCGACGGCACACGCCCTGGCGACCCCCCTGGTCACCAAGGCCGACGGCACGAAGTTCGGCAAGACTGAAGGCGGCTCCATCTGGCTCGACGCCGAGATGACGAGCCCGTACGCCTTCTATCAGTTCTGGGTGAACTCCGACGACGCCGAGGTTATCCAGTACCTCAAGTACTTCACGTTCCGCACGCGCGAAGAGGTCGAGGCGCTTTGCCTGGCCGTGGCGGAGGAGCCCTTCAAGCGGGAGGCGCAGCGGACGCTTGCCTATGATGTGACGGCGCTCGTCCACGGGGCCGCGGCCGCGGATGCGGTGGTGGCGGCGTCCCAAGCCATCTTCGGGAGGGGTGAATTGGCGGGACTGGACGCGGCGACGTTGGCCGGGGTGGCCCAGGAGGTGCCGTCGGCGGAGATCACCTCCGGGACGTCGATCGTGGATGCCATGGTCGCGGTTGGGCTGGTGGAGTCGAGGTCGGCGGGGCGTCGGGCCGTCGCCGAGGGCGGCGCCTACCTCAACAACGAGAACGTGTCCGACGAGGACCTGGCTTTGGGGGCCGACGCGGCGATCGCGGGCGGTTGGGCCGTCGTCCGGCGGGGGAAGAAGACCGTCGGGCTGGTGCGGATCAGTTCGTAGAGCTGGCTGCGCCAGAAAGCGTCCCTGCAGACGCTGAGGGACGGTTTCCGTCGGGATCCCGGCACTCACGGTCTGCAGGGAGGTTTGAGGTGTCCCCGCAGACGCTGGGGGTCGGTTTCCGTCGGAATCCCGGCACTCACGG
>JAFGBM010000011.1 GCA_016933155.1 Demequinaceae bacterium
CGGGCCGAAGATCTTCTCGCAGAACAAGCCGTCCTTCTCGGGCTTGAGCGTGCGGTAGTTGATGGTCTCGGGCTTCTTGACCTCGCCATGGGACCACTGACGGATGTCGTCGGCCGACGCGAGGCCGATCCGAAGCTCGCCGAACTCATTCACATCAAGCACAGTGTCCACTCCCTTGAATCGTCGGCCGGGCCGACCCGTTTGTCGCTTCTTTGACCGAGGTCATCGCTGATCAGATCTCGTCGATGCTCGAGGCATCGGGTCGGCTGGAGAGGGAGATCCCGAGTGACTCGGCCGCCTGGTAGGCGTCCTCCTCGGTTTCCCTCATGTCGATGAGTTGGCCCTCGGTGCTGAGGACCTCAACGTTGAGGCACAGGGACTGCATCTCCTTCATCAAGACCCGGAACGATTCCGGCAGCCCCGGCTCCGGGATGTTCTGACCCTTGACGATAGCCTCGTAGACCTTGACCCGGCCCAGGACGTCATCGGACTTGATGGTCAGCAACTCCTGGAGGGCGTAGGCGGCCCCGTAGGCCTCAAGGGCCCAGACCTCCATCTCGCCGAATCGCTGACCGCCGAACTGCGCCTTCCCTCCCAGGGGCTGTTGGGTGATCATCGAGTACGGCCCGGTCGAACGGGCGTGGATCTTGTCGTCGACGAGGTGGTGCAGTTTGAGGATGTACTTGTATCCCACCGAAATCGGGGCGGGGAACGGATCTCCGGTGCGTCCGTCGAACAGGACGGCCTTGCCGTCTTCGCCGACGAGGCGCTCCCCATCCCTGTTCGGAAGAACGACGGACCGGAGGCCGTTCAGGGTTTCTTCCTGGATGCCGTCGAACACCGGGGTCGAGACGGGGGTGTTCGCAGCCGAGACTGTGGCGTCCGCGGGCAGGTTCCTGATCCACTTGTCCGTCACCCCGGTCGCATCCCACCCGTGATGGGCGATCCATCCGAGGTGGGTCTCGAGCACCTGCCCGACGTTCATTCTGCCGGGGACTCCGAGGGGATTGAGGATGACGTCGATCGGGGTTCCATCGGCGAGGAAGGGCATGTCTTCGATGGGCAGGATCGTCGAGATGACGCCCTTGTTCCCGTGGCGTCCGGCGAGCTTGTCGCCTTCCTGGATCTTGCGGCGCTGGGCGATGTAGACCCGGACGAGCTGGTTGACACCGGCCGGCAGGTCGTCGCCATCCTCCTCCGTGAACTGGCGAACCCCGATGACGGTTCCCGACTCGCCGTGAGGAACCTTGAGCGACGTGTCGCGAACCTCCCTGGCCTTCTCTCCGAAGATCGCGCGGAGCAGGCGCTCCTCCGGCGTGAGCTCGGTCTCCCCCTTCGGGGTCACCTTGCCGACGAGAATGTCTCCCGCGCGGACCTCGGCGCCAATGCGGATGATGCCCCGCTCGTCGAGGTCGGCGAGGGCTTCCTCCGAGGCGTTCGGGATGTCGCGGGTGATCTCCTCGGCGCCGAGTTTGGTGTCCCGGGCGTCGACCTCATGCTCTTCGATGTGGATGGATGAGAGGGTGTCGTCCTGGACGAGCCGCTGGCTGAGGATGATGGCGTCCTCGTAGTTGTGACCCTCCCAGGGCATGAAGGCGACCAGGACGTTTCGACCGAGGGCGAGGTCGCCGTTGTCGGTCGCCGGTCCATCCGCGAGGACCGAACCGGGGACGACGGAATCGCCCTCGTCCACGACGACCCGCTGGTTGTATGAAGTTCCCTGGTTGGATCGCTCGAACTTGGCGATGCGATACGACGTGGACGTCCCGTCCGCGTTGGCGACGACGACGAGATCGGAGGAGACCTCCGTCACGGTGCCCTTCTTGGTTGCGATGACCACGTCTCCGGCGTCGATGGCCGCCCGTCGTTCCATGCCCGTGCCGATGAGCGGCGCCTCCGAGCGGACCAGTGGAACGGCCTGACGCTGCATGTTCGCACCCATGAGGGCACGGTTCGCGTCGTCGTGCTCCAGGAATGGGATGAGGGCGGTCGCGACCGACACCATCTGGCGGGGGGACACGTCCATGTAATCGACGGCCTCCGCGTGGACGAACTCAACCTCACCGCCCCTGGAGCGCACGAGCACGCGCTCCTCAGCGAAGGTCCCGTCCTCTAGGAGGGGGGCGTTCGCCTGGGCGATCACGTAGTAGTCCTCGTCGTCGGCTGCAAGATAGTCGACCTGATCGGTGACCTTGCCCTTGATGACCTTGCGGTAGGGGGTCTCGACGAATCCGAGTGGGTTGATCCGGCCGAAGGACGCGAGCGAGCCGATCAGACCGATGTTCGGACCCTCGGGCGTCTCGATGGGGCACATGCGGCCGTAGTGGGAGGTGTGGACGTCACGGACCTCCATGCCGGCCCGGTCGCGTGACAGGCCTCCGGGGCCGAGGGCCGAAAGGCGCCGCTTGTGCGTCAATCCCGCGAGCGGGTTGTTCTGGTCCATGAACTGCGAGAGCTGGCTCGTTCCAAAGAATTCACGGATCGCGGCCACGACGGGGCGAGTGTTGATCAGGGTCTGCGGGGTGATCGCATCGACGTCCTGGGTCGTCATGCGCTCCCGGACCACCCTCTCCATCCGGGAGAGCCCGGTCCGGATCTGGTTCTGGATGAGTTCTCCGACCGCGCGAATACGGCGGTTGCCGAAGTGGTCGATGTCGTCCGTCTCGACGCGGACCTCGCGCACCTTGCCCTTGAGGGTCGCGGACCCGAGATGGGAAGCGGCGATGTACTTGATCGTGCCGATGATGTCATCCAGGCTCATGGTCGAGCTCGTGAGAGGGGCGTCGAGGCCCAGCTTCTTGTTGAGCTTGTAGCGCCCGACCTTGGCGAGGTCGTACCGCTTGGCGTTGAAGTAGAAGTTGTCGAGGAGGTTCTGCCCGGCCTCGATCGTCGGCGGCTCGCCGGGGCGAAGCTTGCGGTAGAGGTCGACGAGCGCCTCTTCGCGAGTCGCGAGGGTGTCCTTGGCCAGGGTCTCGAGGATGGACGGATACTCTGCGAACTCCTCCGCGATCTCATCGTGCGTCATGCCGAGGGCCTTGAGGAAGAGGGTCACCGGCTGCTTGCGCTTGCGGTCGACCCGAACCCCGACGGTGTCGCGCTTGTCGATCTCGAACTCCAGCCACGCCCCGCGGGAGGGAATGATCTTGGCGGTGAAGATGTCCTTGTCGCTCGTCTTATCCGGGGTCCGTTCGAAGTAGACGCCCGGGGAGCGGACCAGTTGGGAGACGACGACGCGCTCAGTGCCGTTGACGATGAAGGTTCCGCGGGGGGTCATGAGCGGGAACTCCCCCATGAACACCGTCTGAGACTTCACCTCACCCGTCGAGTGGTTGGTGAACTCGGCGGTCACGAAGAGCTGGGCCGCGTAGTTGAAGTCCTTTTCCTTGCACTCCTCAGGTGTGTGCCGAGGCTCCTCGAAATAGGGATCCGAGAAGGACAGGGACATCGTCTGCCCGAAGTCCTCGATGGGGGAGATCTCCTCGAAGATCTCCTGGAGGCCGGCAATCTCCGGAACGTCACCGCGTCCGGCCTTCTTGGCGGCGGCCACGCGGGCCTTCCACGTGTCGTTGCCGAGGAGCCAGTCGAAACTCTCCGTCTGCAGTCCGAGGAGGTTCGGAACCTCAATTGGCTCGGAGATGCGGGCGAAGGTTATGCGACGCGAGGCGCTGCGGTTGGATATGGCGGTGGCAGACGTTGTACGCGAGGCAGCCAAAGGAGGGTCCTTCCCGACGATCCGTATGTGACCGCGATGCCAGCGTCACGACTCCACCGGATCCCAGGGCTAGCCACAACGGGCGCACGCCGGGTAGGCATATGAGGGCAGGACAAGAAGCAGCGCAACCAGTGAGTATACCGGGCTTCCGGCCACCTGTCCACCCCACAATTGCCCCATACGGGTTTCTGGCCCGTGACCAGGGAGTCGCTCGTGACAATGGAAGAGGCCGGGGCGGCATGCCGCCCCGGCCCTTCTCGTGGGTCTACTTCAGAGTCACCGTTGCGCCGGCGCCCTCAAGGGTCGCCTTCGCCTTCTCGGCCTCTTCCTTCTTCGCCCCTTCGAGGACGGGCTTGGGGGCGCCGTCCACAAGGGCCTTGGCCTCGCCGAGGCCGAGGCTCGTGAGGGCACGAACCTGCTTGATGACCTCGATCTTGTTCGGGCCTACGCCCTCGAGGATGACGTCGAACGAGTCCTTCTCCTCGGCTTCCTCGGCGGCGGCTGCGGGGCCTGCCGCGACGGCGACAGCCGCGGGAGCCGCAGCCGTGACCTCGAAGACCTCTTCGAACTTCTTGACGAACTCACTCAACTCGATGAGCGACAGTTCCTTGAACGCCTCGATCAGCTGATCGGTGCTCAACTTCGCCATGATGGGATTCCTTCCTTGAACCTGCGTGAAGTAGTGATGACGGGTGGTGCGGCTAGGCCGCGGCTTCCTGCTTCTGACGCAGGGCATCGACGGTGCGCGCCGCTGAGCTCAGCGGAGCCTGGAATACGTATGCAGCGCCGAACAGGGACGCCTTGAAGGCGCCCGCCGCCTTGGCGAGCAGAACCTCGCGGGATTCGAGCGAGGCCAGGAATTCGACGTCGGTTGCGGAGAGGGGCTTGCCCTCGAACACGCCGCCCTTGAGAACCAGGGCCGGGTGATCCTTGCCGAACGTCTTCAGGCTCTTGGCCGCCGCCACCGGATCCCCAGTGACGAAAGCGATGGCCGTGGGTCCGGAGAAGTGGGCGTCGATTCCCGCCACCCCCGCATCCTTGGCCGCAAGAGCAATCAGGGTGTTCTTGGCAACCGAGAAGGTTGCGACCCCGCGGAGCGAGCTACGCAACTCGGCGAGTTGCGCCACGGTGAGTCCGCGGTACTCGGTGACGAACACGGCCGAAGACGCGCGGAACTTCTCCGTCATCTCCTTGACCACGGCCACCTTGTCTGGCGTCGCCATGAATATCCTTCCGTTGATTCGACCTCCGCTACCTAGCCCCATCAACGGAAAAGCCCCGCGCAGGGCGGGGCGTCAGACTCATCGGATTCCTCCGATGACCATCACACTCTCCTGCGCTGGCCTCCGCTTGTGCGGGACTTCGGTCTGGTTGTGTCAACCAGGCGACCGGCGGTCTTTGGCGTCACACATCGTACGGGGCCTGAGCCGAGGACGCAAACGGCGCCCGCGCCGGGCGACTCCGGGCTGCAGCCTTGATGCCCAAGAGGAACCGCAACCCGGGAGTCTTGCGGGCAACCTCGTAGGCCAGAAGGCTCGCCGCGAGCGACCCGAGGAGGATGACCGCGAATTGGATTCCGCTGGGGACCGCCCAGCCGACAACCGTGTAGCCAAGGGCGACGAGCAGGGTCTGGTGCACCACGTACACGGGGAAAGCCGCCCCGTTCAAATACGACATGACCCGGGAAGGCCTATCGAGGTACGTCCGTCCATATCCGACGAAGGCCAGGAGCGCCAGCCAGGTTGCCGTGAAATACCCAACGGTGATGAGGATGCTCGTGGGCGAGTATCCGTCCTGCCAGCCGATTGTGTGGAAGACCGTGAGAATCGCCACCAACCCGCCGAGCGTCGCCACTCCGTATCCCCGCCTTCGCCGGGCGATCGCCTCGAGAACCTTCTCGTCCCCTGCCAGGAGAAACCCGAGGAGGACGAATCCGGCATACACGAGAATGTTCTTCCCCCCGATGTCAGGGGTGACGCTCAGCAAGGCCAGGCCCAGCGCCGGAAGGACCAATCCGACCGGATGACGCCACCAACCGGGTAAGACGACGGATGCCAACCGTCGGAACGTCGGCAGAAGGCCCAAAGAAATGAGGAAGAGGAACAGGATGAACCATAGGTGGGCCGGGGTGAAGGTTCCGCGGTAGCCGCTGAGATCCGACCAGTCCGTGTAGTACCCACCCAGGAAGGCGAGGTAGCCGGGGGACTCTCCGGTGTGGAAGCGCAAGGCCAGGAATGCCTGGGGCGGCACCAAGATCGCGGCGCCGAACAGGAAGGGGACGAGCAGCCTGGACGTTCGTTCGCGGAGGAACTCGCGGGGGGTACGGCGTCGAAGGGCATAGTTGCTCGACATCCCGGCCACCATGAACAGGAGAGGCATGAACCAATAACTGGCTTGAACAAGGTCGGTGGTGATGGGATGAGGGTGCCCTTCGACGTAGAAGGTCTCCCACGAGTCGAAGATCCTGGCGGTGTGGAACGGGAAGAGGTAGAGGATCGCCAGATTGCGCAACCAGTCGACGTCATGCCTTCTCAATCATGTCCCCTTCATCCAAGCCGCTCCAGGTAAGCCAGGGTACGGTGAAACCATGCCACCGCGCGACCTCATCGGCACTGGGAGGGAAGCCCTCATCAGACATTTCCGCTGGGTGGACGGCCACGCCGACGTCTTGGGGGTCTTCGAAGATCAGGGTGCCTTCCTCGCCATCACCCGCGCCCTGGCCTGCCTCGCCGCCGAGGGTCAGCCGACCAGGATCCTGGGCATCGAGGCCCGGGGATTCCTTCTGGCCGGCGCCGTCGCGACCGAAGTCGGGGCCGGCGTTCACGTCATCCGTAAAAACGACGGCCTCCTCCCCGGTGCGAAACTCACGATCACGACGGCGCCCGACTACCGGGGCCTACCCCACGAGTTCCGGATGCGCTCCTCCCTCGGCCGAAGCGATCGCGTCGTCCTGGTGGACGACTGGGTCGAGCGCGGGAGTCAGGCACGCGCCGCCCGTTCGCTTGTCGAGCGCACGGGAGCGACTTGGCTCGGCACCGTCGCCATGGTCGACGATACCGACGCCGAGACTCGGGAGGACATCGGGCCATTCCGCTCCCTCATCCGCTCCTCCGACCTCGGGCCGGACACGGACGAGTAAGGCCGCCCCCGGGGAGGCGGCCGCTCGAGGTTGGGTCGAACTAAGCGGGGCTCACCGTTGCCGACGGGTCGACCGGGATGCCAGGACCGTTGGTGGCCGAGAGGGTCACCTTCGTGAGGTACTTGCCCTTCGAGGTCGACGGCTTGACCCGGAGGATCTCCTCCAGCACCGCCCCGTAGTTCTCGAGAAGCTTCTGTTCTCCGAACGATGCCTTGCCGATGATCGTGTGCAGGTTCGCGTGCTTGTCCACGCGGAACTCGATCTTTCCGCCCTTGATGTCGGAAACGGCCTTGGCGACATCCATGGTGACGGTGCCGGTCTTGGGGTTCGGCATCAAGCCGCGAGGCCCGAGGACCTTGCCGAGTCGACCGACCTTGCCCATGAGGTCCGGGGTGGCGACGACGGCGTCGAAATCCATCCGACCCCCAGCCACCTCCTCGATCAGTTCGTCATCACCGACGATGTCGGCTCCGGCGCCCTTGGCGGCTTCGGCCTTCTCTCCCGTTGCGAAAACCAAGACCCGGGCGATCTTGCCGGTGCCGTGCGGAAGGATGACGGTCGACCGGACGGCCTGATCGGCGTGACGGGGATCGACACCCAACCGAAAGACCACGTCGATGGTCGAGTCGGTCTTCTTCGAGGCGGTCTTTTCTGCGAGGCGCACAGCCTCGATCGGGGTGTACAACTGGCTCCGGTCGATGAGCTGGGCTGCATCGCGGTACGCCTTGCTGCGCTTGGTCATCTGCATCTCCTTAGCAGTCGTGGGCAACGGGTCAGCGCGTGACCCATCCACTGGGGTGGGTACTTCTCTATTGAACGGTGACGCCCATCGACCGGGCGGTCCCGGCGATGATCTTGGCCGCGGCATCAATATCGTTGGCATTGAGGTCGGGCATCTTCTGCTCGGCGATCTGCCGCACCTGGGCGTCGGTGAGGGATCCCACCTTGTCCGTGTGGGGGGTGGGCGAGCCCTTGGCGAGGCCAGCCGCCTTCTTGATCAACTCCGCTGCGGGCGGGGTCTTGAGGATGAAGTCGAACGAACGATCCTCGTACACCGTGATCTCGACGGGGACGACATTGCCCCGCTGGGATTCGGTCGTAGCGTTGTACGCCTTGCAGAACTCCATGATGTTGACGCCGTGCTGACCCAGGGCCGGCCCGACGGGCGGGGCCGGGTTGGCCGCGCCAGCCTGGATCTGGAGCTTGATCTGCCCGACAACCTTCTTCTTCTTCTTCGGGGGTGCCATGTGATGGGTCCTTTGTGTTTCGTGGCGATATTCGCCGGAGTGTTGAGGCCTAGAGTTTCTGGACTTGATTGAACGACAGTTCGACCGGGGTCTCCCGGCCGAAAATGGAGACGAGGACGTGGAGCTTCTGGGACTCCGCGTTGATCTCGGAGATCGATGCGGGCAGGGTCGCGAAGGGGCCGTCGATGACGGTGACGGACTCTCCGATCGTGAAGTCGACCTCGATCGAGCCCGAAACGGCTCCGGTGGCCTCGGGCCCCTTGGAGGGTTTGTTCTCCTGGGGGGCGAGCATCGAGAACACCTCGTCGATCATGAGGGGGACGGGCTGGTGAGCGTGACCGACGAAACCCGTGACGCCGGGCGTGTTCCGCACCGCTCCCCAGGACTCGTCGGTGAGGATCATCCGCACCAGGACGTATCCGGGGATGCGGACACGAGTCACCTTGCGCTTCTGAGCGTTCTTGATCTCCGTGACCTCTTCGGTCGGGACCTCGACCTGGAAGATGTGCTCCTCCATATGGAGGCTTTCGATGCGGTGCTCGATGGCCTGCTTGACCCGCTTCTCGTGACCGGAGTAGGAGTGGACGACGTACCAGTCGCCCTCGCGCGAGACCAGTTCGGCACGGAAGGCGGCCATAGGATCGACATCCTCGGGCTCGGCCTCGTCGACCTCAACCCCGTCGGCCTCAACCGCGTCGGCCTCAACCGCGTCGGCCTCAACCGCGTCGGCCTCAACCGCGTCGGCCTCAACCGGGTCGGCCTCAACCACGTCGGCCTCGTCGGCCTCAACCGCGTCGGCCTCAACCGCGTCGGCCTCAACCGCGTCGGCCTCAACCACATCGTCCTCAACCGCGTCGGCCTCGTCGGCCTCGAACATGTCGCTAGTCACCGAGCGCCCTCTCTGCGAGTTGCCCGAAGGCGAGGTCTAGGGCCATCACGATGGCCACAATGATGAGAACGAAAACCGCGACGACGATCGTGTACCGACGCCAATCCTCGACCGACGGGGTAACCACGCGCTTGAGCTCGGAAAGCACCTGTCGAAGGAACAGCGCGGGGCGACCGAAGAAGCCGCGACCCTCGTGGCTTTCATGCCGGGGGTCCTTCTCTTCGGCGTCCGTGAAGGAAGACTCGCTCAATGTTGGTCCTTTCGTGCACGCGGGAATCCGCCGTACGCAGGGCAGGAGGGACTCGAACCCCCAACCGTCGGTTTTGGAGACCGATGCGCTACCAATTGCGCCACTGCCCTATGGGGGAGGTGGGATCCCCCGTCGACTCTCGACCGTTCTGATGACTGCGTTTGGGCGCAACCCATCGTCACGATTGTCAATCGCCGGTCGCTCAGTCTACGCGGAAAGAAGGCCTCCGTCGAACCCGCCCCCCTCCCCTCCTACCGTCCCGCCCCCCTTCCCGCCTGCCGTCCGCACGGTGGAGGGTACGGAAATCACCGTTGAGACGCGAATCTCTCGATGCCTCGACTCGTGCGCATCATCAGTCCCATGAACCGTGCGGACGGCAGGCGGGAAGGGGGGAGCCTTCAAGAGCCCTTGAACCGACGCTCCCAACACCTCGGGAGTCGCGATCACCTCCCCGTACGTGAAGCGCGCCACCCGGTATCCGAGGGCCTGGAGCAATCGATCACGACGCCGATCCCTGGCAAAGGCTCTGGGGTTGTCGTGATACTCGCGACCGTCGAGTTCCACCGCAATGGACCCTTCGACCATGAGATCGATGCGGCCTACACCCGGTATTCGCACCTGAGGCTCGACCCTGAGTCCCGCTGATCGAAACTCGCATCGCGCAACGGTCTCCAGGAGCGACTCCGCCCGTCGATCGCAGTTCGCCGCCAGCCAGCGCCGACGCAGCAGCGGGGTGACGGTGAACCGATCAAGATCGCCGATCGTCATCAAGCCCTTCTGGAGTGCAGCGTCCAGCAGCACGAGTTGGGCGAGCCGACTGACGCAGGTGCTTGCTTGATCGATGGCCACCCACAGCTCGACCCACAGCATCCCCCGGTGAGCGTGCTGGCTGTGGTGGATGCACACTTCTCCGACGGGACGAACCCCGGGACGCGCCATCCCTCGCCCGCTGTCGACGGACAGGTGAATGAGTCCTGACGGCTCAAGAAGCGGCAAGCCGAGATCGTCGCAGGCGGTGACTCCGGTCAGACTCGCCCGAAAGATCCTGGCCAGGACCACTCTTCGAGGAGTCCCGGGGATTGCGTATACGCCGCGATGCGGCCGCTCGATCTGGCCTCCCCTCACGGCCGCGGTCAGTTCCCAGCGCCGGACACCATGAGCGAGCAACTGCTCCCTCCGTGCGGCGCCCCCCAACTTCGCAAGAGTCTGTGTGATCGTCATCCTCACAGGGTTCCGACTTGGGAGATCCGCCGACTCGAGGGCGGCTCACCTGTTGACAGTCCGACCGGCGGTCCTCGCCTGGGACATCCGCAAAGTGCCAGACCCCCGAGTCCCCCGCAATTCGACCGCAGCCCCCGGCACTCCTCCCCTACCGTCCGCACGGTTGCTGGTGACTGAGGGACTCCAGATCATGTGCCGGACGATTTCTGATCACTTGAATCCCATGAGCCCCGTTCTCCGTGCGGACGGTAAGGCGTGGCTGTTCGGGAAATGGGCGTTCGTCGAACCTGGGTCCTTAGCCGCATGACACGGGCAGCGACAGTGCCACAATGGGGGGCGTGAACGCCTCTTCTGAGCGCCCCGAGTCGGCGCGCCCCCGTGTCTCTCAACGGCTTGCGGCCATCGCCCCATCCGCCACCCTCGCCGTCGACTCCAAGGCCAAGGCCCTCAAGGCCGCCGGTCGCCCCGTCATTGGTTTCGGAGCCGGCGAGCCCGACTTCCCCACCCCGGCCTCCATCGTCGAGGCCGCGATCGCAGCCGCCTCCAACCCGGCCAACCATCGATATACCCCAGCCGCAGGTCTCCCGGCCCTCCGCGAGGCTATCGCCGCCAAGACCCTCCGGGACTCCGGCTACGAGGTCGACCCTGCCAACACCCTCGTGACCAACGGGGGCAAGCAAGCGGTGTTCCAGGCTTTCGCCGCTATCCTCGACCCGGGCGACGAGTGCATCCTTCCCGCACCGTATTGGACCACGTACCCGGAGGCGATCCGCCTGGCTGGGGCCAAACCCGTCGAGGTGTTCGCCGGTCCCGACCAGGAATACCTCGTCACGGTCGAGCAACTCGAGGCTGCGCGTACCCCGAAGACGAAGGCCCTTCTCTTCTGCTCGCCCTCCAACCCCACGGGCGCGGTGTACTCCCCCGAGCAGACCAAGGCGATCGGCGAGTGGGCCCTCGCCAACGACATCTGGGTCATCACGGACGAAATCTACGAGCACCTGACCTACGACGATGCGGTCTTCACGCCCATCGTCAAGGTCGTTCCCGACCTCGCCGAGACCTGCATCGTTCTCAACGGTGTCGCCAAGACCTACGCGATGACTGGCTGGCGGGTCGGGTGGATGATCGGCCCCCTCGACGTCATCAAGGCGGCGACGAACCTTCAATCGCACCTGACCTCGAACGTCGCGAATGTCAGCCAACGTGCCGCAATCGCGGCCCTCGAGGGCGGGCTCGAGGACGTCGCCCTCATGCGCAAGGCATTCGACCGACGCCGGGTGACGATGGTCGAGATGCTTTCGGCGATCGACGGGGTCGTGTGCCCCACACCCAAGGGTGCTTTCTACGCGTACCCAAGCGTCGAGGGTCTCGTCGACCGCCCCATCCGAGGCAAGATTCCCGCGAACTCCGCCGAGCTCGCCGCCCTCATCCTCGAGGAGGTCGAGGTGGCCGTCGTTCCCGGTGAGGCGTTCGGGCCGAGCGGATTCCTGCGTCTCAGCTACGCGCTGGGAGACGAGGACCTCGTCGAGGGTGTCGGACGCCTCCAGAGGCTCTTCGCCGAGGGATAGCCCATCGAGGTTGCCGAAGTGAAGCATTCACGAAGAGGCCTCCAATGAGGCTTCTATAGGGGCATCCCTGACTCGATGGGGGCAGAAATCGTCCACAAGGATGAGGTGTGCAGTCCCAGGACGACGCTAGAGTCGAGGCCGTGACCGACCTAGCAGTAAGCATCCGAGGCCTCCGGAAGGAGTACGGGCACAAGCCCGCCGTCGATGGCCTCGACCTCGATATCCGCATCGGCGAATGCTTCGCCCTCCTCGGCCCGAATGGTGCTGGTAAGACCACCACCATCGAGATTCTCGAGGGGTACCGCAAACGTACCGCTGGCGAGGTCTCCGTCCTCGACCACGACCCCCACCACGCCCATCGAGACTGGCGTGAGCGAATCGGAATCGTGCTCCAATCGAGCGCCGACGAGACCCCACTGACCGCACGTGAATACGTCTCCCACATCGGCTCCTTCTACCCCAATCCCAAGGACACCGACGAGGTGCTGGAGGCCGTCGGGCTGACCGCCCTCGCCGATCGCAAGGGAAAGACCATGTCGGGTGGCGAGAGGCGTCGACTCGATGTCGCCCTGGGGCTCGTCGGGCGACCCGAACTCCTCTTCCTCGACGAGCCGACGACGGGTTTCGACCCGGAGGCCCGACGGTCGTTCTGGCGGCTCATCGAGAACCTCAAGCGTGACGGCATCACGATCCTGCTCACGACCCACTATCTCGAAGAAGCGGAGTTCCTCGCCGACAGGGTTGGCGTCATCACCCATGGGCACCTCGTCGCGCTCGACACACCCGAGGGACTTCGGACCGGCGTCGACGGGGCGGTCGTCGAATGGCGCCAAGGGGGAAAGAAACGCGAGAAGATCACCCGCACCCCGACCGCGCTTATCCGAGAACTCGCCGAAAAGTGCGCCAACGGCAACGGGGAAATCCCCGACCTGGAAGTCCGGCGCCCGACCCTCGAGGACCGGTACCTCCAGTTGGTCGACGACGGGAAGGAGGAATCGTGACGGCAACGACCCTGAGGCGTCCCGGTTTCTGGACTCTCACACGCGAACGCACGGTAGCGGAGCTCCGGATCTTCTTCCGCGAGAAGGACTCGCTGATCTTCGTTTTCCTTTTCCCGACGATGTTCCTCCTGCTGTTTGCCGCCCTCATGGGAAGCATGGACGTGACCGAGGGGATGAACTCCCCGATCGTTGTCAACTTCAAGCAGTATTTCCTCCCCGGAATGGTCGCGACCGGCATCATCTACACCGGCTTCCAGAACCTCGCGATTTCCATCCCCGTCGAACGCGACCAGGGCGTCCTCAAGCGCTTGCGGGGAACCCCCCTGCCCCCCGCCGTCTACTTCGCTGCGAAGGTCATTCAGGTCTACGCCGTCTCGATCCTGCAATTGGGGCTGCTCCTGATCGTCGCCAGGTTCGTGCTCGGAATCCCGTTGCCGTCCGATGTCGATAGTTGGATCCGATTCGGTTGGGTCTTCCTCCTGGGGGCCGCGACCTGCACAGCACTGGGCATCGCCTTCTCATCCGTCCCGCGGACGGGGAAGAGCGCGGGTGCCGTCGTCATCCCAGTCGTCCTGATCCTCCAATTCCTCTCGGGGATCTACTTCCCATTCAGCCAGATTCCCGAGTGGGTCCAGACCTTCTCCGGCTTCTTCCCGCTCCGGTGGATGGCCCAGGCGATGCGCTCTGTCTTCCTTCCGGATTTCATGGTGAGCCAAGAGCCCGGAGGCACATGGGCTCTCGGCACGGGGGCGATCGTCATGTCGGCGTGGCTCGTCGTCAGCCTTGCCCTTGCGCTCAAGACGTTCCGGTGGTCGTCCCGCAAGGACGGCTAGGGTCCGGGCTCCCCCGCTCAAGCCAATCTGAGAGACCTCTCAGGAAGTCCCTTGCACACTTGAACCATGAACTCCACAACGCGATACATCCTGACCGTCACCGCCGTCGGCGTCGGCCTTTTCACAGTGGGGGCGACGGCCAATGCCATCGGCGGAAGTGGGGACTCGGATCCCGGCCCCATCGGCGATCCGATCATTCTGCCCTCAGGTCCTTCCCTCGCAGACGATGACTCCTCTCTGGAGGTCGTCAACGGCCCCGGAGCGGAAGACCTTGAGGCGACTCAGACCCAGCGACGAACCCGCACGCGAGGTGAGGTAGAGGATGACGCCAGCGTCCTGGACGACGATGACGCCGAAGACGCAGACGACGTCACGGACGAGATCGAGGACGATGACGCTTTCGAGGACGATTAGGCCCGCCGACCCGCGACCCGCGCTACCGTAAGAGTGCTGGAAGGGGGTCGCCATCCTCGATTTCGCCCGCCGTGCTGTGCGGCTCATCCGGCCCCCAACCGTCCGCGGCCGGGTTCTCGGCTACCTCGTAACACTGGCGGCGGCGGCTGTCGCCGTGGCTGGCATGGCCGACTACGCGCTCGAACGAGCAGGCATCGATCGGAAGATCAATTCTGATCTGGCGCTTCGGACCCAGGCGTTCTTCGCCCTGGCCTCGGACAACGATCCCGCAACGGACGAACCGTGGGCGAGCGCCGAGGAACTGATGCGGGCCGCTATCTCGCAGGTGATCGTCAGCGCGACGGAGAGCGCAGTCGGCCATGTCGACGGTATTCCGCGCTTCGTCCCAGGAGGCGAGACCCACCTTCGACTGGAGGATGACCCGGCCTTCATGGAGACCGCCCGGATCACCGCGTCGGCCGATGTCGTGGTCCGGAGCGCTCGAAGCGATCTCCGTGAGTACCGCTACGTTTCCGTGCCCCTCGTCGACGAGGAAGGGATGGTCCTGGCGACCTTCACCATCGCCACCGACCGTAGCGCTCTCATAGCCGACCTGAACCGCACGTTTCGGGCGTTTGCCGTCGCGGGCATCGGGGCCCTCTTGATCGTCGGTGCGATCGGATGGATCAGCGTCGGGCGACTCCTCAGGCCGATTCGCCTCCTCGACCAAACCACCCGAGAGATCTCGGAAACCGACCTGACCCAACGTATCCCGATCATCGGAGACGACGACCTGGCCCGCCTCTCCGAGACCGTCAACGCGATGCTCGATCGCCTCGAGGAGGCCTTCGCGGCCCAGAGACGTCTCCTGGACGACGCGGGACACGAGCTCCGCACCCCCCTCGCCGTCATGCGCACTAGCCTGGAACTCCTGGAACCGAGGGACGAGAAGCAGGTCGCCGAGACCCAGGCCGTGCTCCTGGACGAGGTCGCGATGATGTCCCGGCTGGTGGACGATCTGGTCGTCCTCGCCCAGGCCGACCGCCCCGAGTTCGTCCGTCCAAAACCGGTCAGCCTTGGGGAGTTCACCGATTCCGCCTTCGCCCGGGCCCAGACGCTCGGCGACCGGGATTGGTCACTCGAGGCCCGAGGCGAGGGAACCTTCTGCGGGGATGCCCAACGCTTGACGCAGGCCTGGATGCAGCTTGTGTCGAATGCGGTGAAGTTCTCGCCACCCGACTCCTCGGTCGGTCTGGGGAGTTCGATGAGGGACGGCAAGGTTCGCCTGTGGGTGCGCGACACTGGAAAGGGCATCCCTAAGAAGCACCAGGCCCGGGTACTTGAGCGCTTCCACCGGGTCGACGAATCCGTCGACGGGGCGGGATTGGGCCTTCCCATCGTTGCGGCCATCGCCCACGCCCATGGAGGTCTGCTCGAGTTGAAGAGCACCCCGGGGACCGGTTCGCTTTTCACGATTCTCATCCCGCTCAAGGCGTCTCGGTCATGACCCGGGTCCTATTGGTGGAAGACGAGGAGAGGCTCGTCGCCTCTTTGAAGGACGGCCTCAGGACAGCACAGATCGAGGTCGTCGACACGAGGACCGGTCGGGAAGGCTTGGCGCTCGCCAGATCCCAGGACTTCGACCTCATGATCCTCGACATCGGCCTGCCCGATCAGGAGGGATTCACCGTCCTCCGCAAACTCCGGGCCTCCGGCTCGGACCTGCCGGTCCTCATCCTGACGGCCAGGACGTCAGCCGAGGACACGGTCCGCGGCCTCAAGAGCGGAGCCGACGACTACATGCCGAAGCCCTTCTCTTTCGATGAACTGCTGGCCCGTATCAGGCTCCGCTCCCGCAAACCTCTGACGGAAGACCCGACCACCACTGTCATCGAGGTCGGCCACTGCGTTCTCGATCCTCTCAACCGAACCCTCGAGGTTGACGGGGAACCGGTTTCGCTGTCCAACAGGGAATTCCAGCTCGCCCACCTGCTGATGTCCCAGGCGGGCAGAGTCGTGACCCGGGCCGAGGCCCTTGAACACGTGTGGGGATCGGCGGCCCGCGCGAACGTCCTCGACGTCTACATCAGGTACCTCAGGTCCCGCATGGGCACCCACGCCATCAAGACCGTCCGGGGTGAGGGATACCTGTTCGTCGGGTGAGGGGGCCAATCGTCCGATCGGCCGATCCGCGCTCCGGCCCGTGGGGCCTAGCATCGAGGCATGAGCGAGACGAGTGTCGTCCGATGGGCTCCTCTGCGCGTTCGGGGCCTCGATGCTGGCATCGCCTTCGCCCTCTGCGCCCTGGCGATGCTGTACACCGGTCCGGGGGCGGATATCGGCCTGTCGGGAACTCATGAGCAGGACTTGCTCGGCATCGTCCTGATCGTCGCTCAGACCTTGCCCCTCATCTGGCGCCAGAGCGCACCTCGAACCGTGCTCGTCATCATCCTCGCGGCATGGGTCGTCGATCGCGGGCTTGAGTACAGGGACACCATCGCGATGCTCGGGCTCATTGTGGCCATCCACTCCATCGCGACGTTCCTTCCGACGCGACAGGCGTATCGCTGGGGAAGCGCGGCGCTCGTCATCACGAGCGGCTGGACGACGTTGGGGGTCCTGACTTCGGACTCCGTGCAGATCGTCCACCTGATGATCATGGTCTTGGTGACCGTCATCCCCTTCGCCATCGGCCGGGCCGATGCCCTATCCCGGGAGCGTGCCACCGCGATTGAAGTTGCCCATCGCGGTGCCCTGATATCCCAGCGTGAGGCAACCGAGTCGGCGATCAGGACCGAACGCGCCCGCATCGCACGCGAGCTTCACGATGTGGTCGCCCACGAGATCACCGTGATGACCCTTCAGGCCGAGGGGGCCCGCCGAGCCCTCGGCTCGAGCACGCCCGCCGTGACGGACGCCCTCAGGATCATCAGCGATTCCGGACGCAAGGGCCTGGTCGAGATGAACCGGATGATCGGGGTGCTCCGGGACTCCTCCGAATCCGAATCGGGGGAGCCCGAGGTGGGCACCTCCTACGCCCCAGCGAGCGTCTCGCACCTCGATCCCATGCCTGCCCTCGCCTCCCTCCCGGCCCTCGCCAAACAGGTCGAGGACGCCGGACTGCCCGTCGACCTGAAGATCATCGGCAAAGCGCACGTCCCCGCTGGCGTCGAACTCAGCGCCTACCGGATCGTCCAGGAGTCCCTCACGAATGCCCTCAAGCACGCGGGGCCGGGAGCGGGGGCCTCAGTCGTCGTCCTCCGCGACCCTGAGGCGGTGACCGTGACCGTCGAGGACGACGGGCGGGGGGTCATCGCCGACGCCTTGGCCTCGGGCGGGGGGCACGGCCTCGCCGGCATCAGGGAGCGGGTCTTGGCCCTGGAGGGGTCCTTTGAGTTCGGACCTCGTCCCGGGGGCGGGTTCCGTATCTCCGCCGTGCTGCCCTCGCACGATGACACGATCCTTCCCCCGTCCCGTCGGACGAAAGCCGTCCATAACGCCTCCAAACCCGCCCCTCGGAAGGGATCCCGCTCATGATCAAGGTGCTTCTCGTCGACGACCAGGCCATGGTCCGCGCCGGTCTCAAGATGATCCTCGACTCCGAACCCGACATCGAGGTGTGTTGCGAGGTTGAGGAGGGGGAGAAGGCCGCCGCGGCCGTCCAGGAGCACCACCCGGACATCGTCCTCATGGACATCCGCATGCCCGGGATGGACGGGCTCGCGGCGACCCGGGAGGTTCTCGCCGCCGACCCGGACGCGAAGGTCGTCATTCTCACAACCTTCGACCTGGACGAATACGTCTACGGGGCGCTCCGGGCCGGGGCGTCCGGATTCCTCCTCAAGAGCGCCGACGGCGACACCCTGGTCGAGTCGGTTCGGATCATCGCGGGCGGGGAGGCGTTGCTCGCCCCCGAGGTGACGCGCCGGGTCATCGAGCAGTTCGCCCGGGGGGAGCGTGCGGCGGCCACCACGGACGAGGAACACCATCCGACGGAGGAGGCGATCGGGGACCTGAGCGAACGCGAGGTCGAGGTGCTCCAGCTCATGGCGCGGGGGCTGTCCAACCACGAGATCGCCAAGGAGCTGTTCCTCTCCTCGACGACGGTCAAGACCCACGTCAGCCACATCCTCACCAAACTCGGGGTCCGCGACCGGGTCCAGGCGGTCGTCGAGGCCTACGACTCCGGGATCGTCGCTCCGAGGGGGTAGCGCTCCCCGAGCCAGCCCAGTGACTCCACTGCCCCCACAAATGGGGGCTTGTACTCTCTCTCTCTCTCAGCCAATCTCGAATTCGCAGGCATTCTTGTTGCCTGTGACAGGATCACAAACGAAGAAAGGCGGAGGACATGAAGAAGGGAGTCGTCGCGGGAGCAGTAGGGATACTGCTCGCAATGGGGAGCCTGGCGGTCGTCTCAACGCCAGCCCAAGCTGCTGGTTGCGGGATTTATGATGCGTGGGACAGCAGTACAAGGTCCGCAACCCAGATGAGTTACAAGGGCTGCAACTACTACCGCGCGAAAATCTATGTGGACGTCTATGGGAACCCCACTTGGTCACCATACGGCGCAACTGTAGCCCCAAGTCCCTCGCAGACGCACGTATGGACCTACGTTTACTTCTCGTCGGCTACGGGCGTGTACGGATCAGCCAACTATTTTCAGTATGCCTCGTCACCGTGGATGTACGGAGGCTACATCGCCCACTGACAATCCCGTCGTGTGGCGGCGGAGCGTAATGGCTTCGCCGCCACCGTGCCTCACTAGTGATATGGAGACAAAACGTGACGAGAGGACTCATCGCCGGGGCTCTGGCGATTCTCATATTCGGAGGGTGCTCAACGAGCGAGACCGCCCCTTCAAACGTTGTAGATGCTGCTTTCAGGGAGCAAGTCGCCGACGCGATTCGTGGCGCAGAAACCGCGAACGCGTCTGAAGAACAAATTGCGACGCTCGAAGAAATCGCCCGAACCGGCAAGGTGACGTTCGAGCAGTATCGCGAAGGGCACATGGCCGGATTCGCCTGCATGGAATCCGCAGGATTGACTGTGTCGGAGCCGTACACGTACACCGTGGCTGGTTCGGACGTGTTCACTGCCGATGTGACTCAGCCCGCAGATATGAGCGAAGAGGCATTTCTCGCCATTCTCGACAGTTGCGACCTCAAGCACTCCCTTTTCGTCGATAATCTTTACTACACCCAACCCAGTGCCGTGAGTGCTTGGGCTGATCTCATCGAGTCTCATCGTGCCGAGATTCTTGCGTGTTTCACCTCCCAAGGAGCAGAGTTCGACGAGGACATCACGTGGATGGAAATGGAGACCATCCGTGAGGAGATCGTCATTGCTCAAAGGGAGAGGGACCGAACAATTCCGCCTGTTGACTGCTTCGACGTTGCCGGAATCATCTGGCCCGAAGACTGAGTGCCCAACCAGGCTCGCCCTCCGCGGAATTCGCCCCGCGTAGGTCCACGACCTCGTTCATACTGAGCCGCACAAACGGGACGTCTCTACTAGGCTCGCATCGAGAGAGAAGGGATTTCCCATGCGTTGGATCAAGCGGCTCCCCACCGGGCTCGGCGTCTTCGTCGCCCTCACCCTGATCGCGCCCCTCATCGCTTTGACGGTGGTCGCTGTCAGGGCGGCGGGCCAGTCCCCACTCGAGTCCGCCTCCAATCCCGAGCCCCTCATCGGGGCGATCGAGGCCGCGTCCCGGGACCGCCAGGTGGCTGTCGCCATCAAGGTCGAATACGCCGACGCCCTCTCCCCCACGACCGCCGCGTACGGCACCATCACGTCCGTCAACGTTGAGGCGGGGCAGACCGTCACGACCGGCACCGTCGTCGCCACCGTCAACGACGCCCGGGTCATCGCCTACGCGAGCGCCACCCCCCTCTGGAGGGACCTCTCCCGGAACGCCACCGGCTCGGACGTCAAGGTCGCCCAGCGGTTCCTTGCGGCCCGGGGTTACTACTCGGGTTCGGCCGACGGTACGGTCGGGTACGCAACGGAACAGGCCATCAAGGCGTTCAACAAGGCCCAGGGCTTCGGCTCGAACAACGGGGTCCTGTCCCTCTCGTCCCTGACCTGGATCGGCCCGGGCGACGTCGTCGTCTCGGAGGTCCTCATCCACGCAGGGGACGTCGCGGGCTCGGGCACCATCCTCTTCACGACGACGGCCTCGCTCGCGGCGATCGTCGTCACGGAGACCCCCAACATTCCCCGCGACGTGGACGTCCTCCTCGAGGTCAACGACATCGTCACGCCCTACGTCGTCGGCTCGGGGCGCGTGACCGATCCCGAGTTCGTCGCGGCCGTGGCTTCCTCCCTCGGGCTCGCCACCGATGGGACCGGGTCGGTGTACCTCGCGGAGCCGGTCACGGTCGGCACCGTACCGTCCTCCGCCCTCGTCGTCGACACCCTTGGCCGCACGTGCTTCTTCGGCGACACGACGAGCCCTGGCCAGGTGGTCGAGCCTCAGGGCGGAACCATCGGGTCCGTCGACCTGGACGCCTCTCTCATCGGGACGACCGTCCTCCTCAACCCCCGCGAGGTCCGGGAGGACCTCTCGTGCGGCTAGTCGCCCGCGGCGTCACCTTCTCCTACCCCCGGTCGCCCGAGCCCGTCCTCAAGGGGGTGGACTTCGACATCCCCTCCGGGCACTCCGCCGCCATCATCGGCCCCTCCGGCTCCGGAAAGACGACCCTGTTGAGCCTCATCGGCCGGCTCCTCTCGATGCAGGAGGGAACGGTCGAGGCGATCGCACCCGACGGTACCGTCCGGCCCCCGTACGAGGTTGCGTCCTGGGTTTTCCAGACCATCTCCCTGCTGCCGGATCGCACAGCGGCCGACAACGTGGCCATCGGGGCGTATTCGGACGGTGCCACACGGGAGGAGGCCCAAAGCCGGGCGAGGGACTACCTGGGTCGGGTCGGATTGACCCCCCACGCCGAGATCCCCACCCGCATCCTCTCGGGGGGTGAAGCCCAGAGGGTCGCCATCGCCCGAGCCCTTGCCTCCCACCGCCCCGTCATCCTCGCCGACGAGCCCACCGGGCAGCTCGACGCCAAGACCTCCGCGTCCGTCCTGGAGGCCATGATCGGCGCCCACGGCGAACGCACCGTCCTCGTCGTCACCCACGACCCCGAGGTTGCCGATCGCTGCGACCTCATCCTCGAACTCCGCGACGGGCGGGTCCACGAATTGAGGGAGGGTGCCAACGGTCGGCTGAGCGTCGCCCGGGCTGGACGCTCCAGGACGGCTATGCGAAAGCCCCGACCCAAGGCCAAGGTCTCCAAACCCAAGACGGCCAAGCCCCGGAGGGGAGCGCCGTGAGCCGCCGGGTGTGGCCGCTTCGCCTCGCCGCACGCGAGGGCATCAACACCGCGCGCGCCGGCCGCTGGACCTCCCTCCTCGTCGTCCTCGCCGTCGCCTGGGCCTCAGCCATCCCCGGAGCGGCCGACGCAGCCGGGGTCACCCAGCTCGTCGAGGACGAGCACGCCTGGGTCGAGGCCGGCGGGCACGTCTTCGTCGTCGAGGGCGCCCGGACCGACGGGATGCCCAACCCCATACCCGCCCCGGCTTGCGAACGACTCAGCCAGTACGAGGGCATCGACGCCTCCTTCGCCCTCACGCGAACGAACGCCTCCGGCTCCCTCTCCCACATCCCCGGGGCGCGTCCCACGCTGTACGAGGTGACCCCCGGGGTGTACGAGTTCCTGGGAGTGGAGCCCGCCGTCGAGGGCACCGTCATCGCAACCTCCGGCTTCGCCCGTCGCTCGGGGGTGACAGACGGCGACCCCGCCATCGTCATCCGCCGGGCCGGGTTCGGGGTCTCGGCCAGCGAGTCCGATCTTCTCAGGCTCGCCGTCGCCGACGCCTCGATCATGGGGGAGGAGTTCGATGGGGCCTTCCTGGTCCCCTCCCTCGTCCCCGACACCGCCGACGCCTGCTACGTCCGCACCGACGCCGCCCACCACACCGCGGTCGCGGCCGCCCTCCCCGGCCTGCTTTCCTATAGCGGCAAGCCCGCCATCCCCAACCCACGCCTCTTCTCCGGGGAGTTCACCGTCGACTACACCACCGCCTTCGAGGACCGGCCCCTGAGGTGGGTCTGGGTCGCGACGGCCGGTGCCCTCGGCCTGCTGTGGGGGATCGTCCAATGGTTCCGTCGAAGCCAGATCGCCATCTACGCGACCTTCGGGGCCAAGGCCAAGGCCCGCCTCGTCATGCAGGCGACGGAGTGGGGGGTGCTCGCCGGGATCGGCGCGGTGTGGGGGTGGTCGCTCGGTATTCTCAGTTCGATCGCCTGGGGCGCCCGGGCGCCCCAGGCTCTTTCGGCCGTGAGTTTCCACACCCTCCTGACCGTCCTCGGGGCGAGCGTCCTCGTCGTGCTCCTCGGGCTCCGACCGACCGGAACCCTCCTCAACGCCCTCAAGGACCGCTAGGCCTCGGGGTCAACCCCGAGCCGCGTCTCGGGGTCATCCCTGAGGAGGATTAGGGCGTGTCCTGCCCGGGGCGGATGGCTCGGTTCTCACCTGTCCTGCATACTGGGGGGCGCTGAGGATGGGAGAAAGACGAATCATGCTGCGACTGGCGCTCAAGAATGTCCGACACAACCCCAAGCGGCTGATCCTCACCAGCATCGCCGTCACGCTAGGAGTCACCCTCGTCTCGGCGACCTTCGTCCTGACGAGCGCCGCCCAACTCGGAATCGGCGACCTCAACGAGGCGTACTACGGTTCCGGCCGCGTCGTCGTCACCCCCGACCCGGACTTCGAGGGCGATCCCGACATCCCTCTTCTGACGGACGAGACAGTCGAGGCACTTCGGGGTCTGCCGGGGGTCGCTGAGGTGGAACCCAGGATCGACGCCTCCGGTGACGCCCCCCTGCTCGGGTCTGACGGCAAGCCCTTTTCCGGCGCCCCGACGATCGTATGGAATTGGTCCGACAACCCCGAGGTCTCGCGGGCGACGGTCGTCGACGGTCGCGCTCTCACGAGAACCGGAGAGATCCTCGTCGACGTCCGAACCTTCGAGAGCGGGAGCTGGGAACTCGGGGACACCCTCGAACTCGCAACGTTCAGCGGCATCGAGGACTACACGCTCGTGGGGGTCGTGCGTTTCGGCGAGCAGAACATCCTCCAGGGTGCGGCGCTCGTCTACCTCTCCCTCGAGGACGCGGGCGCGGTCCGGGTGGGTGACGGGGGTTACGACCGGATCGACATCGTCCCCGAGGCCGGGGTCGACCACACGATCCTGGTCGAGCCCGCGTCCGGCGTGCTGCCCCTAGGCGCACGCGCCACCACCTCCGAGTTCTTGGTCGAGGAGATGGATGACCAGGTCGCGGACATCATGGGGATCATCGACGTGGTCGTCCTCGTCTTCGCGTTCGTGTCCGTGTTCGTGGGGGCGTACATCATCGTGAACACGTTCCGCATCATCGTCACCCAGCGAACCCGTGAGATCGGCCTCCTCAGGGCAGTGGCGGCGAGCGGAGCCCAGGTCCGCCGCATGATTTTGATCGAGGCATCCATCATCTCCTCTGTCGCGAGCGCCATCGGCATCGGACTCGGGTGGCTTCTGGCCTTCGGCCTTCTCAAGCTGATGGAGTCGTCTTTCGGGAACACCTACAACTCCGTCCCCCTCCCCCTCGACGCCATCCTCCTCGGCCTCCTGGTCGGCTTCGGAGTGACCCTCGGCTCGGCGATGCTGCCCGCCATCCACGCCTCCCGGATCCACCCCATGGAGGCGATCCGGGAGTCGGGGACGCATTCCCGCAAGCCCGTCCGCCTGCGAACCCTGGTCGGGCTCGCCCTCACCGTCGCTGCGACCGTCCTGATCGTCGTCGGCCTTATTGACCGCGGTGAGGATTCCATGGCCTGGGTCGCCCTGGGGGCAATCCTCGTGATTCTTGGAGTCACCCTGCTCGCCCCTTCCCTGCTCGTTATACTCGCCTCCCGTCTGCGTCGGCCCTTCTCGCGGTTCAGGGTCACCGGGACCCTCGCGACCAACAACATCCGACGCGAGCCGCGCCGTTCGGCGAA
This sequence comes from Demequinaceae bacterium, assembly GCA_016933155.1. Lineage (GTDB taxonomy): Bacteria > Actinomycetota > Actinomycetes > Actinomycetales > Demequinaceae > JAFGBM01. The sequence continues at coordinate 24,297 of JAFGBM010000011.1, forward strand.
CACCGCCACGGCGCTCATGATCGGCGTCCTGCTCATGTCCCTCATGGCCGTCATCCTGAGCTCGATTCGCATCTACGCCCAGGAGCGGGTGTCGAGCGATGTCCGGGCCGATCTGTATATCTCCTCGAGCCAGATCAACCTCGCCTCGGGCCCCGTCGTCAGCCCCGAGGCGTACGAGAACATCCGCGACACCCCGGGGATTGCGGAGACGATGCGCTGGGGATTCGGGTCCGCCTGGCTCGACGGGACCCAGTATCGGGTCGGCGCCGTGGACAGCGCCGTCGCCGATGACATGTACTTCTTCGATGCGACCCCGTCCATTGAACTCATCGGAGAGGGGGTCTTCATCGGGCCGGCCCTCCAGGACCTCGGATACGAGGTGGGGGACGTCATCCTCCTGGACGGGCCTGTGTCCGACCGTGCCCTCACCATTACGGGAGAGTTCGAGGGTGCCATCGGGGACGCCCTCCTCGTCGACTGGCTGACCGCTGAGGCGCTTTTCGGGAGCGTCGAGACCATCAGCGTCCTCGCGATCGTCGAAGGCGATCCGGATGAGGTTCGGGCCGGCCTCGACGACGCGCTCGCCGACTTCCCCCTCATCGAGTCCTATGATCGGGATGATCTTCTGGGCATGGCGAACGACCTCGTGACCGTAGTGCTGGTCCTCGTCTCCGCCCTGCTCGGGGGTGCGCTGATCATCGCGCTTCTCGGCATCGCCAACACCCTGATGCTGTCTGTGACGGAGCGGACACGGGAGATCGGGTTGCTCCGGGCCGTCGGCCTCAGTCGACGCGAGGTCCGGCGGATGATCATCTTGGAATCCCTCATCATCGCCCTCTTCGGTTCCGCCCTCGGGATCCTGCTCGGGGCCGGCCTCGGTTCCGCCCCGGTGGCCGCCCTGCGGGATTGGGGATTCACCACGCTGTCCGTCCCGTGGCTTCTCCTCGGGCTGTACTTCATTCTGGCCATCCTGGCTGGGGTGGTCGCGGCCGCATGGCCCGCTCGGCGGGCCGCGAAACTCGACATCCTCGGGTCGATCACGACGGAGTAGGGGCTCTGGGGCTCGGTTCACCTAGGGGTATCCCCTAGAGGGTGGGTCCGGGATGTCCCCCAAAAGGATGAGCAAGAAACCATCCATTCGGCCGATGGCTCCGCCCCAACGGTTCCATCACACTCATGGCGTAGGAGTTCCCTCCTCACGACCACAACACAGAAAGGCATGACATGACCCCCACGAAGACGGCCAGCAGGTATGCGGCGTCGATGCAGAAGGGCTACAAGGATTACGGGCAGGGCGAGATGGCTGTCCGGGCGTTGGATGGGATCGACGTCAATATCGA
>JAFGBM010000003.1 GCA_016933155.1 Demequinaceae bacterium
GCCCGCCCCGGTCGAGGAGCCCGCCCCGGTCGAGGAGCCCGCCCCGGTCGAGGAGCCGGCCCCTGCCCCCAAGATCTTCTCTCCGCCCAAACCCCGGCTGAGGGCGTTCAACCCGACCATCCTCACCCACCCCATCGACGTCACGGATTCGAGCTTCGAAACCGAGGTCCTCCATTCCGATCTTCCCGTCGTCGTAGATTTCTGGGCCTCCTGGTGCGCCCCCTGCCGGGCGATGTCCCCCCTCCTGGACGAATTGGCCCTGGACTACGCGGGCAAGGTCAAGGTCGTCAAGGTCAACGCCGACGCCCACCCAACCCTCGCCGCCGACTACGCCGTCTCCAACCTTCCGACCATCGTCCTCATCCGCGATGGAGGGATCGTCACATCCGTCACCGGCTCTCGGAACAAGGCCGCTCTCGAGAAACTCTTCAGCGACCTCGTCAAGTGACGCCCCTCGCGGCCTGATGCTCGTCTCCTCCCGGACGTGAGAGACTGTCGCGCATGAGCGACCAACCCGAGGGGACCCGACTCGACCCATGGCTCGATTCGTATGCGGCTCGTGCGCTCGGCATGAAGGCCTCCGAGATCCGTGCCCTCTTCGCCGTGGCCAATCGGCCCGAGGTCGTCTCTCTCGCCGGTGGGATGCCCTTCATCGGCGGCCTTCCCCTCGAGGAGATCGGGGAACTCATCAAGAGGCTCATCATCGAGCGGGGTGAGGTCGCCCTCCAGTACGGATCGGGGCAGGGAGACCAAGGGCTCCGCGAGCAGATCCTCGACGTCATGCGCCTCGAGGGCGTCACGGCGCACCCGGATGACATCGTCGTCACCACGGGCTCCCAGCAGGCGCTCGACCTCGTCGCCAAGATCTTCCTGAACCCGGGCGATGTCGTGGTGGCAGAGGCTCCGTCCTACGTCGGCGCCCTCGGAGTCTTCCGCGCGTACGAAGCGGACGTGGAACACGTCCCGATGGATGCGGATGGGATCATTCCCTCGGCCCTGGAGGAGGCCCTCGACCGACTCAAGGCGGAGGGTCGCCCCGTCAAGTTCCTCTACCTCGTTCCCAACTTCCACAATCCCGCCGGGGTGACGCTGTCGATGGACCGTAGGCCCCAGATTGTCGAAATCGCCCGGCGTCGCGGGATCCTCGTCATCGAGGACAACCCCTATGGCCTTCTGGGCTTCGACTCCGAGCCCCTGCCTGCCATGCACTCGCTCAACCCCGAAGGGGTGATCTATCTCGGCTCATTCTCCAAGACCCTGGGGCCCGGGTTCCGCATCGGCTGGGCGGTCGCCCCCCATGCCGTCAAGGAGAAACTCGTCCTGGCGTCGGAGTCCGCCATCCTGTGCCCCTCCAACGCCTCTCAACTGGCCATCTCGACCTACCTCGACCACCACGACTGGCTCGGGCAGATCAAGAAGTTCCGCGAGCAGTACCGCGAGCGTCGTGACGCCATCATCTCCGGACTCGAGGAACACATTCCCGAGGCCTCCTGGAACGTTCCCGCAGGCGGCTTCTACACCTGGGTGAAGCTCCCCGAGGGCCTCGATTCGAAGTCGATGCTTCCGCGAGCCGTCACCGCCCGGGTGGCCTACGTACCCGGGACGGCGTTCTACTATCACGGGCAGGGGGCCGACCACATGCGGCTCTCCTTCTGCTACCCCACCCCGGAACGCATCCTGGAGGGAGTCCGTCGACTCGCGACCGTCATCGAGTCCGAGCTCGAACTCGTCGAGACCTTTGGGACGGCTACCCGCCCCGGACCCGATACCGTGTCCTTCCCTGCCCCGGACCTCGCCTAAGACTATTCAAGGAGGAACCATGGACGTGCTGATCCTGGCGGGTGGCCTTTCCCATGAGCGCGATGTCTCGATCCGTTCTGGGAGACGTGTCGCCGATGCCCTTCGTGGGGTCGGCGTCAAAGCCGACGTCCGCGACGTCGACTCCACCCTCGTCCCCTTTCTGCGCTCCCTTTCCGGGACGATCGTCTGGCCCATGCTGCACGGAGCATCGGGCGAGGATGGCTCCCTCCAAGACATCCTGGAGATGTGCGGGGCGACCTACGTGGGCACCGATCCCCGTGCGGCCCGGGTCGCCTGGTCCAAGCCCGTCGCCAAGACGGTCGCCCACCAAGCCGGCATCGCCACCCCCGACTACGTCACCCTTCCGGCCAGCCTCTTCCGCGAGCTGGGCGCCGACAACGTGCTCGATGCGATGGTCGACCGTCTCGGCCTTCCCCTCGTCGTCAAGCCAGCCCGGGGGGGCTCCGCCCTCGGGGTGACGACGGTGACCGCCCGGGAAGACCTTCCGAGGGCGATGGTCGACTGCTTCGCCTATGACGAGGTCGCCCTCATCGAGAAGGCGATCTCCGGGGTCGAGGTCGCTGCGGCGGTCGTGGGGGACGGGGATTCCGCCTACACGCTCCCCGCCGTCGAGATCGTGACGGACGGCAACTACGACTACGACGCCCGCTACAACGCCGGGCGGACCGAGTATTTCACTCCCGCGCGACTGGACTCCGACCAGGCCAAGGCCGTCTCCGAGACGGCCCTCCTCGCCCATCGGGTCTTGGCTCTTCGCCACTTGAGCCGCATCGACCTCATCCTCGATTCGTCGGGGGTCCCCCAACTCATCGATGTCAACGTCGCCCCGGGGATGACGGAGACCTCGCTCTTCCCGCAGGCCATCGAGGCCTCCGGGCGCGACCTAGCCGACGTGTACAAGGAGATCGTCGGGCTGGCCCGCTAGGCCCAGTGAGCAGCTCCTCCGCCCACTCCGACAGGGATCGGCCTACTTCCCTCGGAGCACCCCGGGATCCTCGGGATGGAGGATCTCGACGATCCGGTTGAGGTCGTCGACGCTCGCGAACTCGATGACGATCTTGCCCTTCGCCTGTCCGATCTCGACCTTGACCCTCGTGTCCAGGTGATCGCCCAACCGCTCGGCCAACTCATCGAGCGCGGTGGTGCGTCCTCCCTTTCGGACTGCCTTTCTCGGCTTCTTCGAGGTCACCCCCAGGGTGACGGCCTCCTCTGTCGCCCGGACCGACAACCCCTCGGCCACGATCCTTTGGGCCAGGTGCTCCATCGCGGCCGTATCCTCGAGCCCCAGGAGGGCCCGGGCGTGGCCTGCGCTGAGCACCCCTGCGGCCACCCGCCTCTGGATGAGGGGCGGCAGTCTCAGCAGCCTGAGAGTGTTGGTGATCTGGGGCCGGGACAGGGAGAGCCTGTCGGCCAGTTGCTCGTGGGTGATGCCGAAGTCGTCCAACAGCTGCTGGTAGGCCGCCGCCTCCTCCAAGGGATTGAGTTCCGAGCGGTGGAGGTTCTCCACCAGGGCATCCCGCAACATGTCGGTATCGTCCGTATTGCGAATAATGGACGGAATTGCTTCGAGTCCCGCCGCCCGAGCCGCCCGAAGCCGCCTCTCCCCCATGATGAGCTCGTACCCGGGCCCCGCCGGATTGGGGCGGACGACGATCGGCTGGAGGATCCCGACCTCCTTCACCGAACCGACGAGTTCGGTGAGGGCGTCTTCGGCGAACACCGTCCTGGGCTGACGGGGATTGGGGACGATCTCGTCCAGACCGAGGTGGGCGAAGGACGCCCCCGGGACCGGCAGCAGGTCCCTGTCTGCGCCGGGCCGCCGATGCTGACCGCCCCCGGTCGGCGCGAAGAAGACGTCGCTCGGCCTCTCGACCGTCTCACTCGGCGGAGCCTCCGTCGGGATCAGCGCCCCGAGACCCCGCCCGAGACCCCGTCGCTGCGCGCTCATGAACCGGTCCTCCCCCGCTCGGCGATCTCCTTGGCGATCCCCAGATAGGCAACGGCCCCGGACGAATGGGCGTCATGGGTGATGACCGTCTGACCGTACGACGGCGCCTCGGAGACACGGATCGATCGGGGCACCGAGATGTCGATGGTCTCCTCGGGGAAATGAGAGCGGACCTCGTCGGCCACGTCCCGTGCCAGGTTCGTCCGCCCGTCGTACATCGTCAGCACGATCGTCGAGACGTGGATCCTCGGGTTGAGGTGCCTCTTCACCATGTCGATGGTCCGGATCAGTTGAGTCAATCCCTCGAGGGCGTAATACTCGCATTGGATGGGAATGAGGACCTCCCCGGCGACAACCATCGCGTTGAGGGTCAGGAGCCCCAGGCTCGGGGGGCAGTCGATGAAGATGTAGTGGAAGTCGTGTCCCTCATTGGCGAGGAACTCCGTCAACGCGTCCTGAAGCCTGAACTCCCGTCGCATGACGTTGACGAGTTCGATGTCGGCGCCGGCGAGGTCGATGGTCGCGGGGACGCAGAAGAGCGACGGGAGGTGGGGGCAGGGAACCATCACCTCTGCCATCCGCTTGCCGTCCAGCATCACCTCGTAGATCGACGGCGTTCCACTCGTGTGGGTGACCCCCAGGGCGGTCGAGGCGTTCCCCTGCGGATCGGAGTCGATGACGAGGACCCGGGCCCCCTTGGCGGCCAGTGCTGCGGCGACGTTGACGCTTGTCGTCGTCTTGCCGACCCCGCCCTTCTGATTGGCGACGGTGATGACCCGGGTCTCGGGGGGAAGGGGAAAGGTGGCCGCCTCAAGGCTCTTACGGGCCCGCTCCGTCTCCAACATCTCCCGGGCCAGGGGGCTGTCCTGGTCCACGTGGACCCCTGAGAACGCATCGCCCACATCCACGTTGGGTCGCACTTCTTCGCTCACCCCTGCTCCTCGATCGTGGACTCGCCTCACTCGCCCCGTGGTCATGGACTCGCGGCGCCCGTCCTATCGCCAATGTTTCACGTGAAACGCCGCGCCCGCAATCGATGCGATCGCCTCGCACCTCTTGGGGCTACGACTCTAGCCGCTACCGCCCACCTCGGCCAACCACGCCTCGACGAAGTCGCACGATCGTCGTCGGCTCCACGCCCTCGATCGTCGGCGCATCGAGGATCTCCGCGGCGTATCCCCGCCTCCTCAACGCCTCCCCGGCCGAGTCCACTTCCTCCCCCGCACGCCGTCCCTTGAGTAGCAGGATCTCCCCGTCCGGCGCAACGAGGTGGTCGCACCGGGGAAGCAGCCTGTCGATCGGGGCGACGGCCCTGGCGAGGACTGCCTGGACCGTCGTACCGTCCCTGACCTCCTCGGCCCTGATCCTCATGACCCTGACCCCGGTCAGGCCCAGGGTCGACGCGGCCTCGTCGAGCCAGATGGCGCGACGACCCATGGACTCGATGAGGATGACCTCCCGTTCGGGCTCCATCGCAGCCACGACCAACCCGGGCAGACCCGCCCCGGATCCGACGTCGGCAACCGGCCCGTCGGGGAGGAAGGGCACTACGGAGGCGCAGTTGAGGATATGCCTGTCCCAGAGTCGTTCCACTTCGCGTGGGCCGATCAATCCGCGATCGACCCCGTACGTTCTGAGCAGGGCGACGTAGGCCGACACCGCCGGAAACCTGCGACCGAAGAAGGCCTCGACCCGGGGGTCCCCCTCAAGGGGATCGCCGGATTTCCCGGTCTGCATGACAGTTCCTTGGGTATGTTTCACGTGAAACGCTAGGCGGGTTTGATGACGACGAAGCGCTCCGGCTCCTCACCCTCCGACTCGCTCAGGAGCCCTCCCGCCAGGACGACGTCGTGCACGACCTTCCTCTCGAAGGCGTTCATGGGGGCGAGGGATATGGGTTGGCCGTCGGACTTCACCTTGGCGACCGCTTCCCGTCCGATCTCTTCGAGGCGGGCCTTTTGGCCCACCCGATAGTCCGCCACGTCCAGCATGAGCCGACTCATCTCCCCCGTCTCGGTCTGCACGGCGAGCCTGGTGAGGTCCTGAAGGGCCTCAAGGATCTCTCCGTCCCGGCCGACGAGCCTCTTCAGGTCGGTGCTCGGCCCGTCGGGAGAGACGATGGCCACCTTCGCCCGGCCCGCCTCGACGGAGATGTCGATATCCCCGTCCATGTCCAGGATGTCGAGGAACTCCTCGAGGAAGTCCGCGGCGACGTCCCCTTCGTGGTCGAGTCGGGTCTTGTCGGTTGTCTCATTCATCGTCATGCTCCTGTCGCCTACCGCTTCCGACGCTTCTTGCGTTTCGGTTGCTGCCTCTGTCCGGGACGTTCCTCGAGGAACGCGTCAGTTTCGGGTTCGATCCCGCCCTCTATGTGGTGTCGGGAGGCCTTGTGCGCCTGCCGCTCCTTGAATCGGCGCTCCGCCTCCGACCCGGGGGTCGGATTCCGCCGGATGACCCAGTACTGCTGGCCCATGGTCCAGAGGTTGCTCGTCGTCCAGTAGATCAGCACCCCGATGGGGAAGAGCGGGCCGGAGATCACGAACACGAAGGGCATCGCGTACATCATGATCTTCATCGTCTGAGCCTGGGGGCCCTCCAGGGCCGCCTTCGGCATGTTCTTCCTGGTGATCTGTCGCTGGGTGAGGAAGGTCGTCGTCACCATCGCCACGATGAGGATGACGGCCACCGTCCGGACGGACCCATCGCTCGAGGAGTTGAACGACTCCGAGATCTGGGCCCCGAAGAGTTTGGCGTTGTAGGCGTCCTCGGACAACTCGGGCGTGATCGGCCCGAATCCGGTGAAGACCCCATCCGCATTCGGCCCGAGCTTGTACCTCAGCACCCGGAAGAGTGCGAAGAAGATGGGGGCCTGCAGGATGACGGGCAGGCACGAGGCGAAGGGGTTCGTCTTGTGCTTCTGGTAGAGGGCCATCGTCTCGCGGCTCATCGCCTCGCGTGAGGCCTGGTCCTTCTTGCCCTTGTACTTCTGCTGGATCTTCTTGAGGTCCGGAGCGATGACTTGCTGGGCTCTGGTCGCCTTGATCTGACGAACGAAGAGGGGGATGAGCAGAATCCTCAGGACGATGACCAGGCCGACGATCGAGAACGCCCAGGTCAGCCCCGCGGTCGGGGACATCCCCACGAATTCGAGCATCTTCTCGAAGCCCACTAGGACAGCCGAGACGGCCGCCTCAAGCCATGTGAACAGTGTCCCCACGCGTGTTCCCCAATCTCATTCGGTGGTCGTCGCGACCACTTCGCCATGCCGACTGCCGCCGGTCTCCTTCTTCCGCCTGAACAGCGGTTCGCCTGTCCCGGGGACGTCATCGATTCCTCCGGCGCTCCACGGGTTGCACCTGAGAATACGCCACCCTGCGAGGGCCGAGCCCCGAATGAGCCCGTACCGCTCCACCGCGGTGTATCCGTAGTGCGAACACGACGGATAGTACCGGCATCTGGGGCCGAGCAGGGGTGAGATCGTCCGCTGGTAGACCCAGATCAAGGCCAGACCCAGGAATCGGGGGGCTCGGAAGACCCCTTTCACCAGTCCATACCCGGTCATGGGGTCCCCTTCCGGAGGGCGGCCGATGTCGCCGCTCGGACATCCTCAACTAACACCGAGTATGGGGCCGAGGCCGCACCGGGAAGAGCCCGCACGAGGACTCCCGTTCCCTCCGGCGCCTCCGACAGCACCTGGACGAGGATCGCCCTCAGCCGGCGCTTGACGATGTTCCTGACGACGGCGCCTCCGACTGCCTTGGAAACGGCGAGGGCCGCGAGCCTTCGGGATCCCTCGATCCGGGCAACCTTGACGACAACCGTTCCCCGTCCGCTAGACGTGCCGCGTCTCATGGCGGCCCAGTCCGGCGCCGCTCTCAGCCTCGAAGAGGAGGGAAGCACCTACGCCGAAAGGTTCTCGCGACCCTTGCGTCGGCGGGCGGCGAGGATCGCTCGTCCCGCACGAGTCCGCATGCGAAGCCTGAAGCCATGCACCTTTGCGCGGCGCCGATTGTTCGGCTGGAATGTTCGCTTGGTCACGGGAGGGCTCCACGGGTCGGGGTGGTCGAATCGGCGCGACAACGCTACGTGATCGACGGAAGCCCGTCAAATCCTTCCAACCACGTTGGCGAGAAGGCCCGAACGTACTAGGCTCCACCCACAGGCCCGTGGCGGAAGGCCTCGACACGCCGATAGATTGGTAACGAATGAGTGACGGGCACTCTACCGCTGTTGAGAAACCTGTGGACAACAATGGAAGGCTGGGAACCATGACGAGCAGCCCGACCGAGGAATCGGCCGATCTCGTGTGGTCCAGGACTCTGGAATCCCTTCGCTCCACCCACACCCTGACCCCTCAGAACCAATCGTTTCTCCGCCTCGTCAAACCCCTCGCCGTCCTGGAGGACAACGTCTTCCTCGCGGTCGCCGAGGAGTTCACCAAGAACCACCTCGAAAGCCAGCTCAGGGATCCCATCACCGTCGCGCTTCGCTCCGTCCTCGAGCGGGAGGTCCGCTTCGCCGTCACCGTCGACGCGAGCGTCGTTCCACCCGAGGTGATCGAAGAAGACTCCGACCCTGAACCGGTCAAGCCGGGGAGGAAGCGCGCCAAACCGACCGCCTCGGAAGATCCCCACCTCAATCCGCGGTACACGTTCGACACGTTCGTCATCGGAGCCAGTAACAGGTTCGCCCACGCCGCCGCCCTTGCAGTCGCCGAGGCCCCGGGCAAGACCTACAACCCGCTGTTCATTTATGGGGCCTCTGGTTTGGGAAAGACCCACCTTCTTCACGCGATCGGCCACTACACGCTCCATCTCCGTCCGCAGCTTCGAGTCCGCTACGTGAATTCGGAGGAGTTCACCAACGACTTCATCAACGCCATCCGGGATGACCGGAAATCGGCGTTCAAGAGGCACTACCGAGAGGTAGACATCCTCTTGATCGACGACATCCAATTCCTCCAGGGCAAGGAGCAAACCCTCGAGGAGTTCTTCCATACCTTCAATGCCCTTCACAACGCCGGCAAACACGTGGTCATCACCTCGGACGTCTCTCCCCGTCACCTCGCAGGGATCGAGGAGCGCATGCGCACACGTTTCGAGTGGGGACTGATGACGGACGTCCAGGCCCCCGATTTGGAAACCCGGATCGCCATCCTCAGGAAGAAAGCCTCCGGCAATGCCATTCAAGCTCCCGACGACGTCCTGGGATACATCGCTTCGAACATCACCACCAACATCCGCGAACTGGAGGGTGCACTCATCCGGGTCACCGCTTTCGGTGCTTTGAACAAACAGCCCGTCGACCTCAGCCTCGCTCAAGTCGTTTTGAAAGACCTCATCAGCGACGATGACTCCGAGATCACGGCCTCAACCATCATCGGGAAAACTGCCGAGTACTTCGGAATCACCATGGACGAACTCACGGGAACCTCTCGCTCCCGGGTCTATGTCACCGCTCGGCAAGTCGCCATGTACCTCTGTAGGCAACTGACCGACCTGTCCCTACCCAAAATCGGTGAACACTTCGGCGGCAAAGACCACACCACCGTCATGTATGCGGTCAAAAAGGTCGAAGATCAAATCGCCCAACGACGGCAGATGTACAACCAGGTCACCGAAATTCACGCTCGGATCAAACAACAGTCCAAGTCGTAAGTTCCGGCTCTGATACCCCAGTAGGTATACAGACCCTCTCTATCTGGCTCGACGTAGGTGGCCATCGAATTACACACCTGTGAATAACCCTGTGAATTGCCGTGGACGAAGGGGGTCAATTTGGGGATGTCCTGTGGGTAACTCCTGCGATTTCTTGTCATTGTCGTCCTCCCCCGCCTGTTGTCCCCGTCTTCCCCAACCCTTTCCCCAGGTCTATTGCCGTCACCTCACGCGGATACCAGGGGTTTCGCCCTCCATCCCCAGAATCGTCACGCCTACTACGGCTATTGCTTCATCATTCTTCTCATCACACACAGCCTTCATAGCGTTTCCCTCGTTCAATTCGTTCGCCCTGATGCCGGTCTGCCACGATACGGTTGGCGTAGTCTTTCCGTGAAGCGAAGGAGTCCATCATGAGATTCACCGTCGACCGTGACGTTCTGGACGATGCCGTCACGTGGACATCCCGAGCCGTGCCCCATCGGCCGCCGACTCCCGTATTGGCGGGTGTGAAGATCGAGGCAGAGAGATCGGGAACGGTTAGGCTGGCGAGTTTCGACTATGAAGTGTCGGCAAGGGGGGAGATAGCGGCAGACGTCGTGGCGGAGGGAACGGCCCTGGTGTCGGGGAGGCTCCTGAAGGAGATCGCCAACGCCCTGCCGAGCAAACCCGTCGACTTCAGCCTGGAGGGCACCAAGGTCGTCGTCGTTTGTGGAGCTAGTAGATTCACACTCTCGACGATGCCCGTCGACCAGTTCCCCAACCTTCCCGATTTCCCGGCATTGTCGGGGACGGTTGACGGAGCTTCTTTTCTCCAGGCCGTGACCCAGGTCAGTTCAGCAGCATCGAAGGACGAGACCCTTCCGATTCTCACCGGGATAAGGATGGAGATTGAAGGGCCGACCATTTCTCTGTTGGCGACGGACCGGTATCGTCTTGCCCTGCGGGAGCTCACGTGGAAGCCGAACTCCATAGACGTTTCTGCGGTGGCCCTTGTCCGGTCGAAGATGTTGGTAGAGTCCGCTCGATCCTTGGGATCCGGTGAGGTCCAGGTTGCCCTGTCGACCGAATCTGACGTCAATCTTGTGGGGTTCGCGTCGAATGGTTTGATCACGACGTCCCTTCTCATGGACGGTGAGTATCCCCCCGTCAGAAGGCTCTTCCCTGACGAGTCGCCCATTACGGCCATCGTCAAAACCAGCGACCTTATCGATGCAACCAGACGCGTTTCCCTGGTTGCCGAAAGGAACAGTTCAGTTCGACTTGCCTTCTCCAGCGGTGAAGTAGTCCTCGATGCCGGGCAGACAGAAGACGCCCAGGCATTGGAGGCTCTCGAGGCGACCGTTGAGGGCGGGGACATCACGGTGGCCTTCAACCCCCACTATCTGCTTGACGGGCTGAGTGCCATGATGACCGATTACGTTCGACTGGGATTCACCCAAGAGACCAAGCCGGTGGAATTCGTCGGTGTGGACAAACCCGGGGGTGCGGTGTCGTCGCAGTTTCGGTATCTCCTTGTGCCGATTCGGATATCGTCGTAAGGCATGCGCCTCAGTCGGATCCAGCTCACCGACTTCCGCTCGTATTCGGACCTTCGGATCGACCTGCCCCCCGGAATGACAACGCTGCTTGGCGCGAACGGTGCGGGAAAGACGAACATCGTGGAGGCGATCCGCTATCTTGGGACGCTCTCCAGCCATCGGGTTTCGACCGACGCCTCCCTCGTTCGGGCGGGTGAGTCGAGGGGTTCCGTCATGGGAATCGTGGAGAAGGCCGGGCGTTCCCTCGCCATCGAAATCACCATTGTCATAGGCGGATCCAATTCGGCGAGACTCAACCGGGCACCTGTCCGTCCACGGGAGATTGCGGGAATCCTTCGTACGGTGGTGTTCTCGCCGGAGGACATAGATTTGGTCAAAGGGGAACCGGGGGGAAGGCGGCGATTCCTCGATGACCTGTGCGTTACCCTCAGTCCGGTTCTTGCGGGAGACCTGGCCGATTACGAGAGGGTCGTCCGGCAGAGAGGAGCTCTGCTGAAGGCCCTCAGGGGCAAGGGGTCGGAAACCTCGGCCCTGGAGATCTGGGACGAGAAACTCGCGACCCTCGGAGCTCGGATTCTGCGGGCGCGGATCGAGGCCATACGAGCCCTGGTCCCCTATGTGTCGGCCGCGTACGCCGATATCGACCACACGGGTACCGCCTGCTCCCTGAGATACGGGAGCTCCGTCGAAGTCGAAGCGGCTTTCGATTCCGGACAGGCCCGGGGAATCGAGGAGGCCCTTCTGGAGGCGCTGGCACGGGAGGGGCCCCGAGAGAGGGAGCGGGGGGTTTGTCTCGTGGGGCCCCATCGGGACGATGTCGTCTTGTCGATCGGGGACCTTCCGGCTAGGGGGTACGCGAGCCATGGGGAATCGTGGTCGGCCGCCCTCGCGCTCCGTCTGGGAACCTATAGCCTGCTGACCGCGACCGGCGGCCCCGACTCCGGAAAGGATGGGGAGCCCGTCCTGATTCTGGACGACGTCTTCGCCGAACTAGACGGCCACCGCCGCGCAGCCCTAGCGGAGCGGGCGAGCACAGCCCAGCAGGTTGTGGTGACGGCGGCGGTGAAGGCCGACGTGCCGGCCGCCCTCGGAGGATCCGTTTTCATGGTTGACGGGGGGAAGGTGACGATCGATGGTTGAGCGAGGTGACAAGAAACCGGCGGAGCAGGCAAAGGAGGCGATGGAAAGGGCCCGGGCAGGGGCCCGCCTCAGGGGGTCGGGCCGGAAATCCGCGGACGCTACGGCACGGGAGCAGGCGGCGAGACGACAAGGGGCCGATCCGACCCCATACGGACGGGGGAGGGAGCCCGCGACCGTCGGGGCGGAGATCTCCAAGGTGGTCGAGAGAATGGGCTGGGCGGAACAGATCGAGATGGCGTCGGTTGGGGCCAGATGGGAGGAGATCGTCGGGGAAGAGATTGCCCGGCACTGCGAGGTGGTGGCCTTCGACGGAGGAGTCCTGACTGTCAAGGCGTCATCAACGGCCTGGGCCGAGCAACTTCTCGTCGTATCCGGCCATATCCGGCAACGGGTCAACGAGGAAATCGGCCGTCCGGTGGTGTCCTCCATCAAGATCGACAAGCCCTCGACGAGGTCGTGGGCCAAGGGACAACGGACCGTCAAAGGACGCGGTCCCAGGGATACGTACGGATAACGGAGGGCAATTCGGGGGGCGGGCGTGCTGAAAGGCCTGTGAGTAAGGCCAGAGGGGGTCCTGAGCCGACTAGAATGGCCACTGGAGATACGCGCGCCCACTCTGGCCGCGTCAAGCGCTTGGAAAGGCGAATCCTGTGGCCGGAACCAAAGGGAGGACGTCCGCGTCCGAGTACGGTGCCGCGTCCATTACCGTTCTCGAGGGCCTGGAGGCGGTTCGAAAGCGCCCAGGCATGTACATCGGATCCACCGGCGAACGAGGGCTTCATCACCTCGTGTACGAGGTGGTCGACAACTCGGTGGACGAGGCGCTTGCGGGTCATTGCGATCAAATCACCGTCACCCTCCTTGCGGATGGAGGGGTGCGCGTCGTCGACGACGGGCGAGGCATTCCCGTCGAGGACGTCGAATCTGAGGGAAGATCGGCCGTCGAGGTCGTCCTCACCGTCCTCCACGCGGGCGGAAAGTTCGGGGGTAGCGGGTATGCCGTTTCCGGTGGACTCCACGGGGTGGGGGTCTCGGTCGTCAACGCCCTGTCCTCGAGGCTCGAGGCGGAGGTTCGACGGGACGGCAGCATCTGGCGCCAGGCCTTCGTCGAGGGAATCCCGGAAGCCCCTCTGGCCCAGGGCGAGCCGGCGGACCACACGGGAACAACCATCACCTTCTGGCCCAATGAGGAAATCTTCGAAACAACGGTCTTCGACTACGAAACGCTCCGCCACCGACTTCAGCAGATGGCCTTCCTGAACAAGGGCCTCAGTATCACTCTCATCGACGAGCGACCGACACAGGCGTCGGACGAGGACGAGGCTGGGGACGAGCCCAGAAACGTCACTTATCGATATGACGGCGGACTCATCGACTACGTCAAGCACCTCAATCAGACCAAGAAGGTGGACCACGTCCACGAGGAGATCATCTCGCTCGAATCGGAGGATCAGGACGCGAACATCTCCCTCGAGGTGGCCATGCAATGGACCAACGGCTACTCCGAAGCCGTATACACCTACGCGAACACCATCTCCACCACGGAGGGCGGCACCCACGAGGAGGGATTCCGAGCGGCCCTGACCTCGCTCGTCAACCGGTATGCGAGGGACAAGGGCATCCTCAAGGAGAAGGACGAGAACCTCACGGGTGACGACATACGAGAAGGCTTGACCGCCGTCGTCTCGGTCAAACTCAGGGAGCCCCAGTTCGAGGGGCAGACGAAGACCAAATTGGGCAACACCGAGGCAAAGGTCTTCGTCCAGAAGGTGGTCGGCGAGAGGCTCTCCGACTGGCTGGACTCCCATCCCGTCGACGCCAAAGAGGTCATCCGGAAGGCTATCCAAGCATCGGCCGCCCGCATCGCGGCGCGAAAGGCGCGGGAGGCGACACGGAGAAAGGGGCTCCTCGAGTCCGGGGGAATGCCCGGGAAACTCAGGGACTGCCAGAGCCGGGACCCCTCCGAGTCGGAGGTTTTCATCGTCGAGGGCGACTCCGCCGGGGGCTCGGCCGTTCGGGGCCGAGACCCCTACACCCAGGCCATCCTGCCGATTAGGGGCAAGATCCTCAACGTCGAGAAGACTCGGCTCGATCGGGCGTTGTCGAACGCCGAGGTCCAAGCCCTCATCACGGCTTTCGGCACCGGTATCGGCGAAGACTTCGACCTCGTCAAATGCCGGTACCACAAGATCGTGCTCATGGCCGATGCCGACGTTGACGGCCAACACATTCGAACCCTCCTCCTGACTCTCCTCTTCCGCTACATGCGCCCGCTCATCGAGGCAGGCTACGTCTACCTGGCCCAACCTCCCCTCTTCCGCATCAAGTGGTCGAATCACGATCCGGGATACGCGTACTCCGAGCGCGAGAGGGACGCCATGATCGCGGAGGGCCAGAAGGCCGGCCGCAGGATCCCGAAGGAAAACGCAATCCAGAGGTACAAGGGTCTCGGCGAGATGGATCACCAGGAATTGTGGGAGACGACCATGAATCCTGTTTCCCGAACGCTTCTTCAGGTCACGCTCGACGATGCGGCGGCGGCCGACGAACTGTTCTCGATCCTCATGGGCGAGGACGTCGAGAGCCGTCGGCATTTCATCCAGCGCAACGCGAAGGATGTGAGATTCCTTGACATCTGAGGTGGTCAATCACGGGAAGATCGAGCCGGTCGATCTTCAGGTCGAGATGCAGCGGTCCTACCTCGACTATGCCATGTCCGTCATCGTCGGCCGGGCCCTCCCCGAGGTTCGGGACGGGCTCAAACCGGTCCATCGACGAGTGCTCTATGCGATGGTCGATGGAGGGTACCGACCGGATCGAGCACATTCCAAGTGTTCGAGAGTCGTCGGGGACGTCATGGGGAAGTACCACCCGCACGGAGATGCGGCCATCTATGACGCCCTCGTGCGCCTGGTCCAGGATTGGTCGCTCCGTTATCCCCTGGTCGATGGTCAAGGGAATTTCGGCTCACCGGGGAACGATCCCGCAGCCGCACCTCGGTACACAGAATGCCGGATGGCGCCCCTCGCGATGGAGATGGTACGGGACATCGACAAGGACACCGTCGATTTTCAGGACAACTACGACGGGCGGACCCAGGAACCGACGATCCTGCCGGCGCGCTTTCCCAACCTCCTCGCCAACGGAAGCGCGGGAATCGCCGTGGGGATGGCGACCAACATCCCGCCCCACAATCTTCGGGAGATCGCCGCTGGCGTCCAGTGGTACCTCGACAACCCCGAGGCTTCGCGGGAGCAATTGCTTGAGGCCTTGCTCGAGCGGATTCAGGGACCCGACTTTCCGACGGGGGCTCTGATCCTCGGGAGGACGGGGATCGAGGAGGCCTACCGAACCGGCCGGGGCTCGATCGTGATGCGGGCCGTCGTCGAGGTCGAGGAGATTCAGGGGAGGATCTGCCTGGTCGTCACCCAGCTTCCCTACCAGGTGAATCCGGACAACCTCGCCCTCAAGATCGCG
Source organism: Demequinaceae bacterium (assembly GCA_016933155.1). Taxonomy (GTDB): domain Bacteria; phylum Actinomycetota; class Actinomycetes; order Actinomycetales; family Demequinaceae; genus JAFGBM01. The sequence goes on from JAFGBM010000003.1 coordinate 15,585, forward strand.
GAACTCGCCCGGGACGGCAGGGTCGCCGGGATAGCGGACATCAGGGATGAAACCTCGGGTAGGACCGGCCAGAGGCTGGTCATCGTCCTCAAGCGGGACGCGGTTGCGAAGGTCGTCCTTAACAATCTGTACAAGCACACCCAACTTCAGGACACCTTCGGGGCCAACATGCTGGCCCTTGTCGACGGGGTACCGAGGACCTTGACCCTCGACGGATTCGTACGCCACTGGGTGGCCCACCAGATCGACGTCATCGTTCGGCGTACGCGATTCCGCCTCCAGGAGGCTGAGCGCGAAGCCCACATCCTTCGCGGATACCTCAAGGCGCTCGATGCGATCGACCAGGTCATCGCCCTCATCCGGGCGTCGTCGACCGTCGAGGACGCCCGTGACGGGCTAGTCGCCCTCCTCGACATCGACGAGGTCCAGGCGACCGCGATCCTTAACCTCCAATTGCGTCGTCTCGCGGCGTTGGAACGGAAGAAGATCGAGGACGACTTTGCCGGCCTCATGGCGGAGATCTCTGAGCTTGAAGCGATCCTCGCCTCGGATGAGCGTCAGAGATCCATCGTGTCGACCGAACTCGCCGAGGTCGTCGACCGATTCGGGGATGAGAGGCGCACGACCATCGTTCCGCATGACGGGGACGCCACGATCGAAGACCTCATCGCGGAAGAGGAGATCGTCGTCACGATCACCCGCGGGGGCTACGCCAAGAGAACTAAGTCCGCGCTGTACCGGCCGCAACGCCGGGGGGGCAAGGGGATCCGGGGCGCGACCCTGCGTGCGGACGACATCGTCGAGCACTTCTTCGTGACGACGACGCACCATTGGATCCTGTTCTTCACCAATCTCGGTCGGGTCTACCGCGCCAAGGCCTACGAGCTTCCGGAGGGGAGCCGCGACTCCAAGGGACAGCACGTGGCGAATCTCCTCGCCTTCCAGCCGGGGGAGACCATCGCCCAGGTCCTCGACATCAAGACCTACAACGACAAGCCCTACCTGGTCCTCGCCACCAAGCGAGGGCTCGTCAAGAAGACCAGGCTCGAGGAGTATGACTCGAATCGTCAAGGGGGGCTGATTGCCATCAACCTCCGGCCGGCCGACGGGGACGAGGCTGGAAGTGATGAGGTCATGGCGGCCAGGCTCGTCTCGGACGATGACGACCTGATGCTGGTCAGCCGCACGGGGCAGTCCATCAGATTCACGGCGGACTCGGATGCCCTGAGGCCGATGGGCCGGGCGACTTCGGGAGTGATGGGCATGAGATTCCGCGACGATGACGAGTTGTTGGCCATGGATGTCGTCCGAGAGGGCTCATGGTCCTTCATCGTCACCGAGGGGGGTTTCGCCAAGCGGACGACCATGGAGGAGTACAGAACCCAGGGCCGAGGGGGTTTGGGCATCAAGGTTGCCAAACTGGCCGAGCATCGAGGAAACCTGGTCGGAGCACTTCTCGCGCACGAATCGGACGAGGTACTCGTTGTCATGGAGAGTGGAAAGGTCATGAGGGCCTCGATCACGGAAGTCCCCCCCATGGGGCGAGACACCATGGGGGTCATTTTCGCCAAGCCCGATGACGGCGATCGAATAGTCGGAATCGCACGAAACGCCGAACGAGTGATCAACACCGAACCGGAGGAGGGGGCCAGCGGGGGCTCGGTGTGACCATTTGCCGACGAGCAGTTACGCTTGGCGGAGACCGTGCGCGGAAGCGGACGATGAGCAAGGAGAACGGATGAACGCGGAGCACGCCGTGGCCCCAGGGGTCCCAGGTCCATACGCCCACCCGGGGGTCGGGGCACCCATTCAGGGGTCCATAGGCCAGGCCGGGCCTGCCGAAGCCGTTCGACCTCAGATGCCTTCGGTTTCTCAACCGGGGGTGTACGGCATGAACCAGCCGGGCGCCGCTGCGCCCCAGCATCCCGGCCATCAGGGAACAGTGCCCACCGCGCAGCACCCCCAGTCGGCGCAGCACCCCCAGTCGGCGCAGCACCCCCAGGCGGGGCAAGCCGCGCACGCCGTTCCACCTCAGGTTCCAGGGCCATCGGGATCCGCCCCGGTTCGTTCGCCCTTGAGGACGGGAAGCGAAGCCGTCGGTTCGGGTGAACCGGAGGAGGAGAAGGGTGGGGTGCTCGGAGGGATCCTGCGAGCCGTCAAGCGGGACAAGCATGAGTCGGGGGAGGGTCCCGAGAGCAGTTCACAACTTAAGAAGAAGGGCGTTGGACCTCGTCGGGTGCGGGCGATGCTCACAACGGTCGACCCTTGGTCAATCATGAAGTTGGCGTTCCTCCTCTCCATAGCGATTGGCATCGTGTCCGTGGTGGCGGTCGCAATCGTGTGGAACGTCCTCAATGCGATGGGGGTCTTCACCGCGATCAACGAGCAGATCACGACGATCCTCGGACCGGAGTCGAAGACGACCTTCCTGCAATTCACGGACCGGAACAAGATCATGTCTGTGACGATCCTTCTGGCGGTCGTCAATTCCATCCTGATGACCGGTTTGGCGACGATCGGCGCATTCTTGTACAACCTCGTGGTCAAGCTTGTCGGGGGGGTCTACATCACGCTGACCGACGAGTAGCCTTGCAGTTTGATGGGTTGTGCGAACGTACGGTATTCTCAAACGCCGCGAGGTCACTCGTACCGGGCCCGTAGCTCAGGCGGTTAGAGCGCTTCGCTGATAACGAAGAGGTCGGAGGTTCAAGTCCTCCCGGGCCCACAGGGGGTGATATCGATGAAAAAGATCATCATTCTGATCCTCGGCGCGGCCATCGGGGCGCTCCTGTATCAGTGGTTGGTGCAATCCAAGGGTCAGACGTTTCCGGGAGAATCCGAAGACGTTTCGCTCTAGGGGGCCTTGGCGCAAGTGGTAGCGCACCTGCTTTGCAAGCAGGGGGTTAGGGGTTCGAGTCCCCTAGGCTCCACTCGGCTTGGCCTTCGGCGTCCTGGATCCTGAAGCCTTGGATGCCGACGCCTTGGACGCTGAGGCTCGGGGTTTCCCGACGACGGGCTTCCGCGGGATCGGTTTCTTGGCCGGTTTGGCCCGAGGGCGAGGATCGGGTTCATCTGAGTCACTGCCCCAGACATCATCCACATCATCCAGGGTACGGATGACCTCCGATGTCGCTCGGGTGCGGGCGAGTTTGATCTTGTCGGTGACGAGTTCGGCCGTTGGGCCCGCTGCATCCGCAACGGTCCCGACCGCGGCACCCATCGTGTGAGCCGTGACCCGCGCCGCCTGACGGATCACCTGGTCCGCCTTGTCCAGCGTTTCGTTGATGGCGGACTTGATCGCTTTGGTTGACGAGGGATGGAGAAGTTCCCACTCGGAGTCATCCAGAGGTGCGGAATCGGGGTCATCGTCACGTCGGGCCCAGGCCGCGATCCCCGCTCCGATCGCGATACCGGCGATCAGGGCGATCGCCCCGCCTCCCCGCGGACGATTCCGATCCTTCTTGCCCTGGGCGCTGGCCTCGCTCACGAACGGCAGGATCGAACCCAAAATGGCGGCCTGGACGGCGTCGGCCAACTCCTCGTCGCCGGGGACGCGATCCTTTCCAGACGAGTGGGACTCCCGGAGGGCCATCCTGGCCGCCTCCGCCGCCGTCCGGGCATCGGCGAGAACTCGCTCGGTCTTCTTCTGGGCCCGCCTGCGTTCAGCCCGTCTGCGTCCAAACATCGCACCCTCCCAGCCGCGGGCCGCTCCCGCACCCCTCCATCGTGCCATCTAGCGGGACTGAGCCCAAGCCCATGACAGAATGGCGAGCATGAAGGCAACGATAGAGACAACAGCGGGAACCATCCAGATCGAGTTGTTCGACAACCACACCCCCACGACGGTGGCGAATTTCGTAGGCCTCGCGACGGGGGAGAAGGAATGGCGGAATCCGATGACGAGGGAGGCGAGCAGCGAGCCGTTCTACGACGGGCTTGTCTTCCATCGGGTCATCCAGGGATTCATGATCCAGGGGGGGTGCCCACTGGGGAGCGGGACAGGTGGCCCCGGATACACCTTCGACGATGAGATCCATCCCGAACTCACGTTCAGCGAGCCCTACCTCCTGGCCATGGCCAATTCCGGCAAGAGGCCGAATTCGGTGACGGGGAAGCTCTCGGGCACCAACGGGTCCCAGTTCTTCATCACCGTTGCCCCGACCCCGCACCTGACGGGGGCGCATACCATCTTCGGTCGAGTGATCGATGACGAGTCCAAGCGGGTGGTCGATGCGATCGCCACGGTTCCGACCGATAGGCAGGATCGACCGCTGGAAGACGTCATGATCACAGGCGTGACGGTTTCCTGATCGAGACCTCGCCGTGATGGACCGACCAGATACGGGCATGGAACCGACGTGCCCCCGGCACCCCGGGGTCGTCTCGTACGTGCGGTGTCAGCGATGCGGACGACCGGCCTGCCCGGACTGTCAGCGGACCGCAGCCGTCGGCATCCACTGCGTCGATTGCGTGAAAGCCTCCCGGCAAAAGCAGAGGCCCGTCCGGTCGGGCCTGGGCCTGCCCGTCGCTCAAGGAAAGCCGATCGTCACCTACACCTTGATCGGTTTGAATCTTGCGGTCTACTTCTTGGGCCCCGCCCTGTGGGGGGAGTACTGGACGGGACGGCTGAGCCTCGTGCCTGCATTGGGCCTGGACTATGAGCCCTGGAGGTTGGTGACCTCCGGTTTTGTGCATTTCGGCTTCGCCCACCTTCTTCTCAACATGTTCGCGCTCTTTCAGTTCGGGACGGTCGTCGAGACCCTCCTCGGACGGTTGAGGTTCGGCCTGGTGTATGGGCTGTCGTTGCTGGGAGGGGGCCTGACTGTTCTGGCGCTCGGGCAGCCGTACTCCCAGCATGGTGGTGCTTCAGGGGCCATCTTCGGAGTGCTGGCCGCCTTCGTAGTCCTGAGCATCGCCCTCAAGCGCCCGGCTTACGACATCATGGTCCTCGGGGGGCTATGGTTGGCGCTGGGCTTCGTCATCGAGGGGGTCTCGTGGGAGGGACACCTCGGTGGTGCGGTCGTCGGGGCCGTGAGCGCTCTCGTCATCGTTCGATTGGGGCAGCGTTCCCGGGCCCGAGGCCGACGCCGATAATCACATCGGTGTAGTTATCCCCGACTGTGGATAACTGTGTGGATATTCGATCCGGGGACTACTTCCATCGCGTCGTCATGAGGAACCCCACGGTGATGAAGCCGAACCCCACAAGGAGATTCCCATTGTCGATGGGAAGCGGATACACCGCCTGAGAGATGTAGTACACGAGGATCCAGACCATGCCGATGACGTAGAACGCCGTCATGGTGGGGGTGAACCAGGCGGGATTCTTCTTCTCTTTTCCGGCCTTTCGGGGCGGCTTGTAGACCGCCTTGTCGCGCTTCTTGGATACCGCCACGATTGTCCTCCTAGGAGTGGGATTCAGGACTTCACCGAACCTAGCGTACTGATCGGCTCAAGCGATACGAGCCGACCCGGCCGCATCGTTTATCCTGTGGAAACCATGGAAAAGAGCACCGAGCCGGAAGAGCACGACCTGGGGTCTCGCCTCAGGGGATCCGTCGCGTCGGTCTTCGGGGCGGTCGGAGAGGGACTCCTGACCCTCGGAATCCTGGTGACGCTCTTCCTGGTGTGGGAGGTGTGGTGGACCGATGTCGTGGGAAGTCGACATCAACAGGACATCGTGAACGCGCTCGATTGGGCGGTACCGGCCGTCCCTGCCTGCGAACTCGCCGGCGTGTGCCCCTCGTCGACGGAGGATGCAGACCCGGGACCGGTGTACCCCGCCATCCAGGAGGACGACAGGGAACGGGAGGCCCCACCCCCGTCCGAGACTGTTCCCGGTGCCGCCGAGACCTTTGCCACCCTCTATGTTCCCCGCTGGGGCGCGGACTACATCCGTCCAATCAGCGAAGGGGTCGGGCGTCGAAGCGTGTTGGACAAGTTGGGAATCGGACACTATCCGAACACCACGCTTCCGGGCGGATGGGGGAATTTCGCAGTGGCCGGACACCGGACGACCTTCGGAAAGCCCTTCGAACGCATCGAAGAATTGCAAATAGGGGACACGATCGTCGTTCGAACGGAATCGGCCTGGTACGTCTACCGCATCACAGAGACCCATATCGTCCGCCCCTCCTTCGACGCAGCCATCGCCCCCGTTCCGGGGGAGAAGTTCGTAGAGCCGAACGGTCGATACATCACCCTGACCACCTGTCATCCCAAGTATTCCGCGAGCCAGCGGTACGTGGTCTATGGAGTCCTCGACTATTGGGCCTATGCCTGGGCCGGGTATCCGCCCGAAATCCTGTCGGGCGAGGAGGACGCGGCCGATGCCATGGCAGTGGCCGAGAGGGGAGGGACGCCCTGATGTACGGATGGATCTGGCGTCATCTTCCCGGAGCTTTCTGGGTGAAAGTGCTGTTTGCGTCCGGCCTGGTCATGGCCGCTATCGCGATCCTGTTCCTCTGGGTGTTTCCATGGCTGGCCCCGTTGCTTCCCTTCCAGCAGCAGACCGTGGGAGGGTAGGCAGATGGCCCGCATCCTCGTCATCGACAACTATGACTCCTTCGTGTACACCATCGTCGGGTACCTGCGTCAGATGGGGGCGGACACCACCGTCGTCAGGAACGATGTCCAGGCGACGATCGGGGAGGTCGACGGGTACGACGGCGTCTTGGTCTCCCCCGGACCCGGGAAGCCATCGGACGCGGGGGTCTCAGCCGAGGTTGTCCTCCGCTGTTCCGAAACGGGGACCCCCATGCTGGGAGTATGCCTGGGACACCAGGTCCTCGGCGAAGTCTTCGGGGCGGTCGTGTCCCATGCGCCCGAACTCATGCACGGAAAGACCTCCGAGGTCTTCCACGAGGGAGCGGATATCCTGGCAGGTCTTCCGAGCCCCTTCACCGCGACGAGGTATCACTCCCTCGCGGTCGAGTCGGACACCGTTCCCGACGTTCTCGAGGTGACGGCGAACACGCATTCGGGAATCGTCATGGCCTTAAGCCACAGGTCCCTGCCCCTTCATGGGGTGCAGTTTCACCCGGAATCCGTCCTCACCGAGGGGGGTCATCGCCTGCTCGCCAACTGGCTCGCGGTGTGTGGGATGGGCAATCCCGAAGGCCGATCCCAGGGGCTCTCTCCGCTCGTCCGCGACTAGTCGTCGTCGAGGGAATTCTCCCGGGTCGTTGTCCTCAGAAGATGGCCGACGGCGTCCCGGCGTCTCGTCTCACGGAGGAATCCCGGCTCGATCGGGGCGTCAAGCGGCTCGTTATCGGTCCGGCCCAGGAGCAATTTCGCGGTCGCCAGCGCCGAATCAAAGGCTCCCGGGATGCCCGGGTGGGGGAACAACGAGGACCCGGGATAGAAGAGGTTCCGCACCCGCCGCGAGGCTCCGCGAGGACAAGGCCGGGTCAAGCCGTGAAAGGTGGGAGCGATCCCGAATCCGGAACCCCTCCAGGTCGAGTACTTCTCAGCGAAATCCGCAGGGGTGAGCACCTCCCCGGCCTGGGAGCGTCCTTCGAGGTCGGGAATGCCGGCCATGGCCCCCACCTGGCGGAGAAGCCGTGAGACCTGGCTGAGAAGAGCCTGTCGGCTTTCGCCTGCAGCCCCGAGGGAGGGATCGGCGGGCAAGGGCACGATGAGCACGATGGACTCCTTGCCCTTGGGGGCCAGGGCGGGGTCCGTCGCCGTCGGCCGGCCGACGTAGACGAAACCGGAAGACAAGGGATCGTCGATCGGGGTCGGGTCGAGGCCTGTCAGCGCCCGGCCCCCATTTCGGGGAAAGAAGAGATTGTGGTGGGCAAGTTGAGGAAGTCGCTTCTTGACGCCGAAAACAGCCACGAGCATCGATGGAGAGGCCTGAAGACGATCCCAGGAACCTGGAGGACGTGAGCGGAACCCGTCCGTCAAAAGGGCCGTCTCCGTGTGGTGGGGGTCGACGCATGACACCACCAGGTCGGCCGCGATCACCTCTCCCGTTCTCAGGACGACACCGCTGGCGAGTCGTGTCTCGGGATCGACGAGAATACGGGCGACATCGCTGTTGGTTCGGAGCCGGGCGCCTTCCTCGCGGGCGACCTTCTCCAGGGCCGCAATGACGGACCCGAATCCGCCACGGGGATAGCGGATCGCTCCGCACAGGTGATGAACGTACGCGGAAGAATGGGCGACCGGGGTCGTCTCGGGCGTGCCGGTGAGAGCGAGCGCCGGGAATTCCAGGATCTGCCGGATGTGGGGGTGGTGGACCGTCGCCGTGATCTCTCGGCCGAGACTTCTCATCATGATTCCCGCACACCAGACGAGATGGCGGACGACAGCAAGACGAAGGAACGACGACGGGCCCAGATAGGGGGCCCCACCTAGACGTTTGAGAATCACTTGGTGGCGTTGAGCGGCCATCAGGACGAGTCGGCGTGAGGCTTCGCCGTCCCCGGGACTCACCTCCTCGAAACGGCCCCAGATGGCCGGGGTATCGACATCGAGATCGAGCGCCTGGGCAGGGCTATCCGGGGCCTCTTCGTAGAAGGTTCGGAAGCGCACCTCCGGTTCCAGGAGATCGAGATAGTCATCGAGCCTTCTACCGACGAGGGAGAAGAAGTCTGCATAGGATTCGGGACACAGGAACCAGGGTGACGGATCGACAACGTGGCTTCGCAGGTTGAGGGGGGCCGATCGGCCGCCGAAGTGGGGGTGACGCTCGCATAGGGTTACCTCGAGTCCCCCACGGGCCAGAAGCACGGTCGTCGAGAGGCCGACGGGGCCTCCTCCGATGACGACCGCTCGGGTCATGCGCTCCCGCTCGGCGCGGGGCTTGGCGGAGGTTCCGGTCCCAAGGAGATCGTGAGGGTGACGGTCGTTCCCTCCGCGACGGAGGTCCCGGCCGAGGGGCTGGTCGAGATGACCAAGCCAGCGGCGACCGTCGTCGAGTACACCGATGTGGTTTTCGTCTGAAGCAGAGCCTGCCTGACTTGGGCGACCGCAGACGCCTCGGGATCGCCCACGACGTCAGGGACGATCACCATGTTGACGGGGATGGCGACCTGGAGGATCACCCCGGTTCCGAAATCGACCAGGCCGGCGATGGGACTCTGTCCGATGATCGTGTCGGGGGTGGCCGTGCCGTTCTGGACCTCTTCGATCTCGTAGGGCAGACGGATGCTTTCGAGGAAGGTGATCGCCTGCTCCTGCGTTCGACCCTTGAGATCTTGAAGCATGACCTTTCCGCTGGAGACCTTGATGGTGATTTCGGCACCCTCCTCGACGGCCAGGCCCTTGCCCGGATCCGTCCCCGTGACGAATCCCGCCGGAATGTCCAGGTCGCCGTTGACCTCAGTCGTTCCAGCGACGACGAGGCCGGCATTCTCGATGGCCGCCTGGGCCTCCTCGAGGCTGAGTCCTCGGACATCGGGAACCGAGAGTTGGTTCTCATCCACCGAGACGTAGATGGTGACGGTCGATCCCGCTTCGACAAGGGTCCCCTCGGCAGGGGAGCTCCGGATGACCAGTCCCCATTCGACATCGGGATTGACCTCACCCTCGACCGAGCCGACAAGGCCGAATTGATCGAGAAGTTCCAGCGCCTCTCCCTGCGTCATGTTCCGAACGTCCGGAACCGACACATTGGCCGTCCCGTCCCCACCCTTCGGTCCGGCAAAGGTGAAAAGGGCCATGACGGCGGCGACCGCAGCCGTGACTGTGGCGATGAGAAGGAAAAGGTGCCCAATGCGCCGGCCGCGATCGTTGACTTCGACGTACTCATCGAGAGGGTTGCCGCCGGTCGGTGTGCCCGCACCTCCCGCACCTCCCGTACCTCCGGCGAGCTTGGCCGCACCGGGATTCGCACTGGTCGCGGCGAGGACGGCGGATGCCCCCGCTCCTGTGCTGGCAGAGCCGACGGGGTACTGGCCTGTCGTGGGTGACAGGGGACGGCCGGCCATGAAGGCATTGAGATCGCCGAGGAACTCATGCGCCGACGAGTACCTCTGGCCTCGATCCTTGGTCAGGGCTCGGCGGACGATGAGGTCCAGGGCGGGAGGGACGTCGGGGGCGAAGTCCGAGGGGCTGGGGGCGGCCTCCCGGACGTGTTGATAGGCGACAGAAACGGGGGAGTCACCGACGAAGGGGGGCCGTCCACAGAGAAGTTCGAAGAGGACACAGCCTGCGGAGTACAGATCCGAACGGGCATCAACGTTCTCTCCCCGGGCCTGCTCCGGGGATAGGTACTGCGCCGTGCCGACGACCGCCTGCGCCTGCGTCATCGTCTGCCCCACATCGGCGAGGGCACGAGCGATACCGAAGTCCATGACCTTGACTGCACCAGTGGGGGTCAGCATGATGTTCGCGGGCTTGATGTCTCGGTGGACGAGCCCTGCAGCATGGGCGTATTCAAGACCGGTCAGGACGCCGGAGAGAATCTCGACGGCCTCGTCGATCGGGGCGGCCGCGCCCTCCTTGAGGATGTCCCGAACCGTATGCCCTTCGACGTACTCCATGACGATGAAGGGAACGACCTGGCGTTCCCCCGTCGGCAGGGCGACGCTTTCCTCCCCGGTGTCGTACACCGCCACGATGGCGGGATGGTTGAGTCCGGCAGCCGCTTGTGCCTCACGGCGGAACCTGGTCTGGAACGAAGGATCACGGGCGAGGTCGGGTCGAAGGATCTTGATCGCGACGGTGCGCCCGAGCCGTGTGTCGTACCCGATGTGGACCTCGGCCATTCCGCCCCGGCCGATGAGCTCACCCACCTGGTATCGATTGGCCAGCAACCTGTTTGACTCAGTCATCCCGTCCCTGTCGTCTCGGCGTACCGTGCCCCATTCTCGCATCCATTCAACGACTAGCCGCGCCTTTTGGCATCTGGCCGTGGCCGGTGGTCCTTCGGGGGGATCGTAGGAGGCATGGCGCGCCCGGGAGCACCGCCCTTGTGCCGAGGGGCAATCGATTGGGGAGGAGGTCTCTCCCGCAAGCGGCGCTCCGTCACCGATGGGAGGCGGAGATTCCCGAGAAGAGCCGCGAGTCGTTCGGCTGAGACGGGCCGGTGCTTGGGGTTTTTGTCCAAGAGATCCATGACGAGGGCCGCCAACCCCGGGGTGATGGAATCCGGCAGCGGCGGAACGGGATTGTTGACTTGGGCGATGGCAATCTCGACGGGAGTGCCCGCCGTGAAGGGGCGCCTACCGACCAGGGCTTCGAAGGCGATGATCCCCAAGGCGTAGATGTCGGATTGCGGAGTCGCCGGCTTGCCGAGGGCGAGTTCGGGGGCTAGATACTGCGCCGTCCCCATGACCATTCCCGTCTGTGTCAGCGTCGTCTGGTCGCGCGCCCTGGAGACTCCGAAGTCTGTGATCTTGACCAGATCGTCCGGTTGAAGCAGGAGGTTTCCGGGCTTGACGTCGCGATGGATGATCCCGGCCTCGTGAGCGGCCTGGAGGCCGCGGCAGGTTTGAGTCAGGATATTGACGAGCCGACGCTCGTCGAGGAACACCTCTCGATCGAGGATCGCCGCCAAGGACTCTCCCTCGACCAACTCCATGACCATGTAGGCGTTGCCCTCGAATGATCCGTAGTCGAGGACTTGGCAGATGTTGCGATGGGCCAGGATGGCCGCATTCCTGGCTTCGATCTCGAATCGCTTGAGGAAGACGACGTTGTCGCCTGCGTCCTCCTTGAGGACCTTGACGGCGACCTCGAGATCCAGTTCTTCGTCGTGACCGTGCCATACCTGCCCCATCCCCCCGATCGCGATGATCGAGATCAGGCGGTACCTTCCGTCGAGAACAGAACCGATGGCAATCATCCGAGCCCCTGATTCACTCGTTCTTCCTCGAGACGAAGCGCCTCGATGATGACCTCTCGGGCGATGGGCGCCGAGAGGCGCCCACCGGTGGCTTCATCGCCCAGGTCGCCGCCTCTTTCGACAAGGACGACGACGACGACGACCGGATCCTCGGCGGGAGCGAATCCCAGGAACCAGGCATGGGGTGCGGAACCGTCGCCCGTCTCGGCCGTTCCCGTCTTTCCCGCGACGGCGACCCCGGAAATCTGTGCCGCCGTTCCCGTACCGCTTTCGACGACCTCCACCATCATGTCCCGAAGGTATCCGGAGTCCTCCACATACAGAGGAATCGCCAGGATGGAGGGCTGGGCCGTGCTGAGGACCCGGAGGGATGAGTCCCTGACCCGGGTAACGAGGTAGGGACGCATGAGCACGCCGTCATTGGCGATCGCCGACCCAATCATGGCCATCTGCAGGGGCGTCGCCCGGACATCGAATTGGCCGATGGCCGACATTGCTCCTTCGGGCTCGTTGGGCTCGTCGGGAAGCCTGGAGGGGGTGACGGGCAACGGGATGGAGAGTTCCTCGCCCCACCCGAAGTCCTGGGCCTTGTCGGCGATCGGTTGCCAGCCGAGGGACAGGGCCAGGTCGGCGAAGGGGGTGTTGCACGATTTCTTCAAGGCTTGGGCGAGTGTCGTCGAGTCGGTGACATCGCAGGCGTACCCCCCATAGTTCTCAATCGTCAGATCCGTCAGGGGAAGGTCGAGTTCGGCGGGCGCGAACACGATACTGTCCGGGGTGAGGCCAGCCTCAAGCGCAGCCGAGACGGTCACGAGCTTGAAAAGGGAACCAGGGGGATAGGTGTCGCCGGCGATGACACGGTTGATCAGCGGCTGACCCGGATCCGATTCCAAGGCCTCGTAGGCGTCGACGACGGCCGAGGTGGTGTGGTCGGCGAGCACCGAGGGGTCGTAGCTCGGCCTGGACACCATCGCCAGGATCTCACCGGTGCGGGGATCGAGGGCGATCACGGCTCCGGATTGGTCACCCAGGGCCTCGAAGGCCACCCGTTGAAGAGACGAACGCAGGGTCAATTCGATCGAGGCACCCTGCTGGTCTTGTCCGGAGAGGAGGTCTCCCAAACGGGACCAGAAGAGGGAGTCGGACGACCCGTTGAGGAGGGAGTTCTCCGCCTGCTCGATCCCCGTCCGGCCATAGACGACGGAGTAGAAGCCCGTGACCGGGGCGTAGAGGGGACCGTCCACGTAGGTGCGTTGGTATGAGAAGTAGTCGTTGACGGGAACGGAATACACGATCGCCTCACCGTCGACGATGATGGGTCCCCGGAAAGTCCCGAATTCACGGTAGAGGGTCCGGCGATTCCTGGAGTCGGAGTTCAAGGAGTCGGCCTGGATGAATTGGATCCAGGTGGCGGCGAACATGAGGACAAGAAACATGACGAAGGCGAGCGTGGCAAGCCGACGGATGGAGGCGTTCATCGATCGAAAACCTCCACGCGTCTGGCCCCATCGGAGATCCGTATGAGGAGGGCGATGATCACCCAGTTGGACAGGAGGGACGAGCCGCCATAGGCCAGGAATGGCGTGGTTAGCCCAGTCAACGGGATGACGCGGGTTACCCCGCCCACGACGACGAAGACCTGGAGTGCCATCGAAAATCCGAGCCCGGCCGCGAGCAGTTTCCCGAATCCATCCCTCAAGCCGAGGGAGGTCCGAAGCGCTCGCTGAACGAGAATGACATATAGACACAGGATCGCCGACAGCCCGACGAGCCCCAACTCCTCCCCGAGTGAGGAGACGATGAAGTCGGACTCGGCGAAGGGAACCTGAGAGGGCATGCCTTCCCCCAACCCCGTACCGAAAAGGCCGCCGCTCGCGAGGCCGAACAAGCCCCGGACGAGTTGTTCCGAGCCTCCCGGGCTTCGCGCATACACCTCGGGATCGAGGGCGTGGAGCCAGATGTCATATCGATCCGCGACATGAGAGAACACCATCCCGGCCACGATCGCTCCCGCGACGAAGAGCCCACATCCCAGCAGGACCCAACTCAGCCGTGCCGTCGCGACATACACCATCGCGAGAAACAGCCCGAAGAAGAGCAGCGAGGTGCCCAGGTCACGCTGGTAGACCAGAACGGCGAGGGAGGCGATCCAGGCGAGGAGAAGGGGTCCGAGGTCGCGGGCCCTCGGGAAGCGCAGACCGAGGACCCGGGGACCCGCGAGGGCGAGTGAATGGCGGTTCGCCACCAGGTAGCCGGCGAAGAAGACGGCGAGGGCGATCTTCGCGAGTTCGGCTGGCTGAAGAGAAAGCCCGGCCACGTCGATCCAGAGGTGGGCACCCCGGCGTTCGACGCCGAGACCGGGGACGAGGGGAAGGAGGAGCAGGCCGAGGCCGACCGCCATTGCTGTATAGGTGAATCGGCGCATCAGGCGGTGATCCCGAAGTAAGGCGACGATGGCGATGGCCACAGACATGGAGATGACGGTCCAGGCCAACTGGCGTGGGGCAAAGGACGTGGGGCTCGCCGTGTCTGCGTGCGCAAGGTCAAGTCGATAGATCATCGCGAGCCCGAGACCGTTGAGGGCGAGGGTGACGGGCAGGATGACCGGGTCGGCCGCCGAGGCCCATCGGCGAAGCGCCAAGTGTGCCCCCGTGGCCGCCACAACGGTGCCGAGGCCCAGCACATACACATTCGGGGGAAGTCCACCCGTAGCGCCGACTCCGACGAGCATGTAGGCCGAGACGACGAGGACGACGGCCACCACGAGAAGGACCGCCTCCGTCCGGCGACTGCTGCGTATCCGCAGGTCGGCGACGATTGCCACTAGTCGGAGCTCCTGAGGTCGTCGACGATCTCCCAGGCCTCCTCCAGGGAAGAACTCCGAATGGTCTCGCGGACGCTGTCCCGTTCGTATGGTTCGAGATCGTCGAGGGTGAGTCCGGTCTCATCGGTGACGAGGGAAGAGAAGTGGAAGGGGCCCAGGCTCTGGGGGATTCCTCGGAAGATGGCGATCGCGCCGTCCTGTTCGCCGACATAATACTGGCTCTGAGTCCAGGTGTAGGCGAAGAAGGTTCCGAGAAAAACGATGGCGGAGGCCCCGATGGGAAGCGCCCAGGGTCGGGCCCGAAACCATCGCGTAGCACGGGGCCGGGGCTTGTCGTCCTCCTCGGGGGGCTCCGTCAGGTCGGCGGCCTTGGCCGCAGGGGTCTTGGCGGCGCGGGCCCGGGCGGGTGGTGAAGTCTTGCCCATGCTGGACGCGGCGCCGACGATCTGGGCGGCAGTGGAGGGTGTCCCCGACTTGGGGGCCTTGTCGACATCGACGACATCCGCGACGATGCACGTGACATTGTCGGGGGCTCCCCCGGCGAGGGCGAGGGCCACGAGTTGATCGGCGCACTCATCAACGTCGGACACGTCCCCCAGGGTCTTGGAGAGGGTCGGACGGCTGACGATCGAACTCAATCCATCCGTGCACAGGAGCCAGCGATCACCCGCTCGGATCTCCCTGGCGGAGATGTCGACGGGGATGTCGGCATCGATGTCTCCGAGGACACGGAGGAGCATCGATCGCTTGGGATGGTTCTCCGCATCGGCCGCACTGAGGCGGCCCGTGTCCACGAGGTGTTGGACGAAGGAGTGGTCGGTCGTGACCTGGTCGAGGGTACCGTCACGGAGAAGGTAGGCACGGGAGTCGCCGATGTGGGCCATGGCGACGGTGTTTCCGGATCGGAGGAGGGCCGTCACCGTCGTGCCGAGGCCGCTGAGTTCGGGATCGTTGTGAGCCCGGGAAACGATCTCGGTGTGGGCGTTCGCGATCGAGCCTTTGAGGGCTTCGAGGGCATCGTCCTGCCCGATCGCTTCATCGTCCAAGCTGGCCAGCGTTCCGACGGCGATAGAGGAGGCGATGTCTCCTCCAGCGGCGCCGCCCATTCCGTCGGCGACGACGAGGAGGTGAGGACCCGCGTAGGCGGAGTCCTGATTGGTGCTACGGAGCAGGCCGACATCGGAACGCGCCGCGAAATCGAAGCCGAGAAACACCTATTCCCTCACCTCCAATTCTGTCGCACCGAGACGGATCCGGATCCCGGGTTTGGCCTCGATCGGGTCGTAGAGCCGGGCATCGTCGATGAAGGTGCCGTTGGTCGAGCCTAAGTCTTCGATCCACCAGGTATCCCCTTCACGATAGACCCGTGCGTGTCGGGCGGAGCAGTAGTCGTCGTCGATCACGAGGGTTGAGGTTGGCGCTCGACCGATCGAAATGGGTGATTCCCCGAGTGGAATCGCCGTTCCTTCGAGGGGGCCTTCGGTGACCGCGAGGTGAAGCTGGCGGGGAGCGGCCGCCGAGGCCTTGGCTCCCTTGATTCCCGTGCTCAGCCGAGAGGGCGCGACCGCCGTCCCCTTCCTTTCATGATTACCCGGGGCGAGCCCCCGACCCCGTCGGGTCACTCGTGTGCCGTAGATATCGGCTCGGAGCACGGCAATCGCCATGAGGACGAGGGACCACAGAAGGATCAGGAATCCGAGTCTGACGAGGGCAAGCGACAGTTGGCTCATGTCAGGAATCGCCCTCGGCGGGAAGCCCGTCCCAGTACATGATGGTCGTTCGGCCGATGGTGATGGCGTTTCCGTCGAGGAGGGTGACCTCCTTGACCCGTTGGTCTTCGACGAATGTTCCGTTCGTCGACCCGAGATCGGTGAGGATGGTCCCGTATTCGGTCACCTCGAGTTTGATGTGCTGACGGCTGATCCCCGTGTCCGGGACGATGATGTCGGCCTCACTCCCCCTCCCGATGATCATGACCTCCCCTGTCAGGTGGTACCTCTGACCGCCGATGTCGATGAGGGGATGGCGGGAGCCTTGAGTCGTGGGGATGGCGGGGGCGGCGGGGCCGCGGCTGGATCGTGACGAGACGATGAAGCGCCCCGTCGAAAGGGACTCATCGATGAAGAAGCGGACCAAGACGGCTCCTACGAAGGAATACCTCTGAAAAGTGGCATGGTCGCGCAGGGCATCCTCGAACTCTTGACGCAGAGCCTCCTCGCCCCACGCGACGACGGAGGCGTGATCGGACGGGCTGAGGCGGATGTCGTACTCGTTGGGGATGACGGTCCGGTTGAGGTCGACGTTGGCGGCGCGGGAGTCCGCTTCCTTGCGAAGGGCGGCGGCCAACTCGACGGGCTTCACGCTCGACCGGAAGGTCTTAGAGAATGCGGTAGACATGACGTTCTCCACCCCTCGTTCGAACCGATCAAGCAAGCCCATATACGAATCGTATCGGGCGGGCCTTCCGTGTTAGAGTCGTGCGGCACGCGCGAGTGGCGGAATTGGCAGACGCGCACGGTTCAGATCCGTGTACCCGCAAGGGTGTGGGGGTTCAACTCCCCCCTCGCGCACCATCTCTTTCCCCCATAACGACACCTATTCCCAGCGGCTGTGTTTGAGGCCGGGAACGGGCCCATCGTCCCTGCGCCGGAGGTAGTCGCTGGCAAGGTCCTCCCAGCGATCCGTCTCGTTGCCATGGATGCGGGCGAGGGTCGCGACCGTGAGGGTGACGAACCCGACGGACAGGCATATCCACCGGAAGACATCGATCTGGAACTCATGCCCCGGGGCGAAACCATTGCACACTCCATCCGTGCACGAAAGGGTGCCCGCGAGAAGGACCCACCATGCACAAAACGCGACAAAGACGAGCAGCAACCACCAGCGCACCCGTTCAAGTCTGTATTGAAGGCGTCGTCGTGTCGCCAGTATCTCGGTACCGGCGGTGGAGGCGAAGAAGCGACGGTTGGCGGCATCCGCAGTTGCGAGGCGTCGCGATCCCATGATCAGTGAAAGACCGCCTGCCCCGAGGAGGACGAGGGCGATAATGGCGCCGCTAGGCGGGTGGACCCTTCCCAACTCCTGATAGGTCAAGACGAAGAACGCCAATCCGATCCCCAGCGTCCAACCCCCGACCACCCGGGCGACCTGAGGCGGGGTGGAATCCATGTAGCCGTTCCCCATGGCCCTACTGTATTCGCGCGGGACTACGCTTTCACCTTATGGCGATGTCTTCCGGGCCCCCGACTGCCGTCGATGTCGTGGTGGTGACCTATAACCCCGGTGGAACCCTTGACCGTTTCCTCGATTCGGTCGCCACGGCGGGTGAAGGGATGTCGGTGACGGTGGTCGACTCGGCCTCGGCGGAGAAGACCGCCGAGGAGACCGCATCTCGTAGGAAGGTGGGTTTCCTGGCGATGCCCTCCAACCGTGGGTACGGGGCGGCCGCCAACGCCGGGGCGGCCCTGGGTTCGGCCCCCTGGATCGCGGTCTGCAACGCCGACATCGAGTTCTCGCCGGGGGCGCTCTCAGTCCTAGTCGAGGCCGGGGAGGGCAGTGGGGACATCGGGGCCGTCGGGCCCCTCATCCGTAACCTGGATGGAACGCTGTATCCCTCCGCGAGGCCCCTGCCCTCGCTGGGGACGGGTATGGGCCACGCGGTTTTCGGACGGGTATGGCCCCGTAACCCGTGGACCCGGAAATACCGGGCAGGCCTAGATCCCGAAGATGGTCGGATGGATGCGGGATGGCTGTCGGGTTCCTGCCTGCTCGTCAGGAGGGAGGCTTTCGAGAAGGTTGGGGGATTCGACGAGGGGTTCTTCATGTTCATGGAGGATGTCGACCTCGGGAGGAGGCTCGGGATCACGGGTTACCGAAACCGATGGGTACCGGAGTCGGTTATCACCCACATCGGCGGGCATACCTGGAAATCCGATCCTGCCCCCATGATTCGCGCCCACCACGCCTCCGTCCGGCGCTACCTCTCGATCGTCTATCCAGGGGCATGGCGTGCCCCCTTGAGGGGCCTCCTCAAACTCGGCCTTGGTGTCCGCCAACGGATAGAGGTGGCGGCCGCCCGTCGGGCTAGGGCAGACTAGCCGCGTGCGAGGCATCATTCTGGCCGGCGGGTCCGGCACCCGGCTCCATCCGATCACCCTTGGCGTGAGCAAGCAGTTGGTCCCGGTGTACGACAAGCCGATGGTCTACTATCCCCTCTCGACCCTCATCCTCTCCGGGATCAGGGACGTGCTGGTGATCACGACGCCCCATGAGTCCGAAGCGTTTCAGCGGCTGCTCGGAGATGGCACTCAGTACGGGATCTCCATCGCCTATGCGGTTCAACCCGAACCCAGAGGGCTTGCCCAGGCGTTCACCGTCGGGGCGGACTTCATCGGGGCAGAATCGGCGGCGCTCATCTTGGGGGACAACATCTTCTATGGGCCGGGACTCGGACGGACCCTCGATCGATTCGCAGCCATCGACGGGGCGGTTGTTTTCGCCTACCGGGTCGCCGATCCGACCTCGTATGGGGTGGTCGAGTTCGACGAATCCGGGAAGGCAATCTCCCTCGAGGAGAAGCCAGCGAAGCCCCGATCGGATTACGCGGTCCCGGGACTGTACTTCTATGACAACGATGTCGTCGAGATCGCCAGGAACCTTCGTCCCTCCGCCAGGGGCGAGTACGAGATCACAGATATCAATCGTCACTACCTGGCGGAAGGTCGGCTCCGGGTCGAGGTCCTTCCCAGGGGAACGGCCTGGCTCGACACGGGCACCTTCGATTCGCTCATCGACGCCGCCCAGTTCGTCCAAACGGTCGAGCATCGGCAGGGCATGAGCATCGGATCACCGGAGGAGGTCGCCTGGCGCAGGGGATTCCTGAGCGACGATGACCTCAGGATTCGGGCCGAGGGGCTCTCCAAGTCCGGTTACGGCGCCTACCTGCTTCGCCTGCTCGACCAGGCCTAGGAGGAGGCCTTCTTGAGGATGCTGGGGGCGGCAGTGTGCCACCTCTCGAGCCATGGGCCGATAGGGGCGATTCCGATCCTTTCGAGTGAGGCATGGGAGAGGACGGAATAGGAGGGTCGGGCTGCGGGGCGGGGAAAAGCGGAGGAATCGCACGGGATGACGATGTCCCCCAGTCCCGCCCAAGCGGTGATTTCCCGAGCGAATCCGTACCACGACGTCTGGCCCGATGCCGTCCCGTGGTAGACCCCCGAGGGAGCGTCTGCCTCGATCAGGCGCAGGATGAGGTCGGCGAGATCCGCGGCCCACGTCGGCTGTCCAACCTGATCGTCGACGACTTCGACCGACCCCCGATCCTGAGCCACCCGGGCGATGGTCTTGGGGAAGCAGGCGCCATGAGCCCCATAGAGCCACGAGGTACGGACGATCAACACGTCGGCCCCCGAGTCGAGGACGGCCACTTCGCCGGCCGCCTTGGTCCGACCGTAAGCGTTGACGGGATGGTGGGGGGAGTCCTCGGCGTACGGTTCGGTTGCGTCTCCGAAGAAGACGTAGTCCGTCGAAATGTGGACCAGGCGGGCCCCCGTTGCGGCACACTCCCTGGCCAGGACACCAGCACCGTCACCGTTGACGACCAAGGCCTCCGCTTCCCTCTCCTCGGCCGCGTCGACTGCGGTGAAGGCCGCGCAGTTGACCACCACCCGGGCACCAGCCAGTCCCTCCTTCACCGCGAGGGGATCGGTGATGTCCAGCGTGTCCTGGTCGGAAACGGCGACGACCGCTCCCCGTTTCCTCAGCATCGCGATGAGATCGGTTCCGAGCATGCCGTAGCCGCCCGTGACATGCCAGACTGAATCCTCGATTCGCACACCAGAAGCGTAGCCGCTTGAGGCGGCGGGTAGGCTGGAGCGGACCGGAGGAGGCGGCGTGCAGTACCGAGAACTGGAGATCACCGGGGCCTGGGAAATCACCCCCCGACAGTTCGGCGACCCGCGCGGGGTCTTCCTGGAATGGTTCAAGGAGGGCCCCTTCGAGGAGGAGGTGGGTCACCGGTTCGCGCTCGCGCAGTCCAACATGTCGGTCTCTGCTGCGGGTGTCGTGAGGGGCATCCATTTCGCCGACGTTCCCCCGGGCCAGGCGAAGTACGTCACCTGCGTCAAGGGGGCGGTCTTCGATGTCGTCGTCGACATCCGCGTGGGATCGCCAACCTTTGGTCGGTGGGATGCGGTCATTCTGGATGATGCCGATCGTCGGGCCGTGTACCTGAGCGAGGGCCTCGGTCACGTCTTCCTCTCACTCGAGGATGGCTCGACCGTCGTCTACCTCTGCTCAACGGTCTACGACCCCGCGAGGGAGCATGGGGTGCATCCGCTCGATTCCACGATCGGGATCCGATGGCCCGATCAAGCCAGGGATGGCTCGTCACTCACCCCGATCCTTTCCGAGAAGGATGCAGTGGCCCCCACCCTGGCGGAAGCCCGTTCCGCCGGACTGCTCCCGGTCTTCGCCGACGTCCGGGAATACAGGAGGTCTTTGTGAAGGTTCTGGTCACCGGCGGGGCCGGATTCATCGGCTCCAACTTCGTTCGCTTGACTCTTCAGGTAAAACCGGAGGCGCGCATCACGGTCCTAGATGCCCTCACCTATGCGGGGAATGGCGAATCCCTTCCCGCCGATGAGCGGGTCAGGCTCATTCAGGGGGATATCGCCGATCCCGATGTGGTGAACGAACTGGTGAAGAACGCCGACGTGGTGGTGCACTTCGCCGCCGAGTCCCACAACGACAATTCGCTCGACAATCCCTGGCCCTTCGTCCATACGAACGTCGTCGGAACCTTCACCCTTCTCGAGGCCGTTCGACGCCACGACGTGCGGTTCCATCACATCTCCACGGATGAGGTTTACGGCGACCTCGAACTCGACGACCCGGCCAAGTTCACCCCGACCACCCCGTACAACCCGTCGAGCCCGTCCTCCGCCACCAAGGCAGGCTCCGATCTCCTCGTGCGGGCATGGGTGCGCTCGTTCCAGGTCGAGGCGACCATATCGAACTGCTCGAACAACTACGGCCCCCTTCAACACGTGGAGAAATTCATCCCCCGGCAGATCACCAACATCATCGACGGGGTGAAGCCCAAGCTGTACGGGGCGGGTCTCAACGTCCGCGACTGGATTCACGTGGATGACCACAACTCTGCGGTGTGGGCCATCATCGACCGGGGGAGAATCGGAGAGACCTACCTCATCGGAGCCGACGGGGAACTCGACAACAAGACGGTCATCGAGATGATCCTCGAAGTGATGGGTCAGCCGCGTGACGCATATGACCACGTCGCCGACCGCCCCGGCCACGATATGCGATACGCCATCGACGCCACCAAGACGCGTGAGGAACTGGGCTGGGAGCCGGGGTTCCGGGACTTCGCGGCGGGGCTCGCCGACACCGTCGCTTGGTACCGCGAGCACGAGGACTGGTGGAGGAGGCAGAAGGCCGAGGCGGAAGAGCGGTATGCCCGGCTCGGCAGGTAGACGGTCCGGCCCGACCCGCGAAGGCTAGTTGCCGCCCGCAATCCTTTCGATGAGGTCGAGCTGATTGAGGGCTTGGGCCCGGACCTCGGGAAGTCGGGCCTGGATCTGCTTCCTGATCGCCGCCTTCTCCCTATCGAGTCGGGCAAGGGAGGTGCGGAATGCCTCGAGGTCGACATCGTCGCTTGCGACGGCCCAGTCCGCCAATTCGAACATGTCCAGGACCTCGCGGTACTTGTGGCTCCACCCGATGACGAAAGTGGGAACCCCCATGGACAGGGACGACACCATGGCGTGGAACCTAGACGCGACGAACAGATCGCATTGACCGATGAGGTGTCTCAGGACCTGCGAGCTCAACTCCTTGTCGGGGAAAAGCACCTTGTCCGGGCAGGTCACCCGAGCGTAGATATCCCGGCACACGGGCAGATCATTGTTGTGAAGCTTGCCTGACTTCGTTCGAGCGCTGTGGGGGATGAGAAGAACGGGACGTCCCATGGACTCGGTGATGAAGTCGATCTGGGCCACGACATCGGACACGTAGTCCCTTCCGCCGGAATCAACCGACCCGCGCAACACCTGGGACGGAGAGATCCCCACGACGTCCTTGCCCGAGAAGAATCTGAGGTCGACGGCCGCCTTCGCGGCCTCGACGTCGGGCTTCCTGACCTCAAGAGTGAAAGCGAGGTCCGCCCCTGCCACGACATTCTTCAAACCCAGGCCGAGCAGGTGGTCGTGGGTGACCGCGCCGCGGGAGACGATGGCCGCCATACGGGGAAGAAGGCGCTTGGCCCAGAAGCGGTTGACTCGATTCTTGAACGGTCCGAGAGCTTGAGCGCACTTGACGACGGGAGTCTTGACGAAGACGGCCGGCAGAAGTGAGGCGATGTTGTAGATGAGGTACTTGCCACGGCCGTCGACGAAGGTGATTCCGCCCTGGTCGATAAGGACATCGGCCTCGGCGATCGCCGCGACCTCAGGGGTCGTGCGACGGATGAGGGGACGGAGGAACGGAAGTATCTTCCAGCACAATGCCCCCCCGTTGATTCCGATCCCCAGCCGAAGCGGAGAGGCGTCGAGCACCCGGACGTGGGGGTAGGGGTTCAGGGCGGCGTCGGAGCCCGGATACATGCTCAGGTGAGTGATCTCGATCCCGGGAACGCGTTCGGTTAGGTGGACAACGGCACTCTCCAGCATGGCGGCCGCGCCCTTGTTGCCGGACAAGGACGAACCGATGATCGCCACCTTCATCTCAACGGTTCCTTCGTTCGGGTGCCGAACCGGAGCCCGGCATAGATGATCGCGATGACCGCATCGCCAACGGTACTGAGGATACGGGCTGCAAGGGATACTACGATGGCCTGTTCGAGGGGCACGTACTGGACCGCGAAGAAGACGAACACCGATTCACGCACGCCGAGTCCGCTCGGAACGAAGAAGGCAAGGATTCCGAGGGCACCGGCTAGGGCATACGCAGCCGAAAGAGGCACCCAAGACCCGGGCCCGGCATCGGACAGGGCAGAAGCGATCAGGCAGATGCCCACGCCATTGAGCACTCGGGGAACGAGGAATCCGACCTGGAAGGCCAACGACTCTCCGAAGGAGAGGAAATGCTTATCTGGGACGGTCCTCCCCAGGGTTCGTTTCGCGATGGCGTTGACGGCCAGGCTGAAGATCCGGCGGTGGGTGACGACCAGCACGGGAACGAGGACGGCGAGCCCCACCCAGACCGTCGACGACAGGCTCAGACCCTCCCCTCCGAGCGCCCGCCAGGCAAGGAGGAGGGGCACCATCGGGACGACGGAGACGATGAGCAGGAAGGCATTCTCGTATACAACGGACAGGACGAGAAGCAGCCGCGATGTGCCTCGCCCTTTGGCCCACAGCAGTTTGTTGACGACGAGACCGACATGGCCGGGAATGTACTTGAGGAGCCAGGAGGCGAACTGGACCCGGATGGCTTCCAGGAAAGGGACGCCTCGCCCCTCAAGCCTCGTCATGATCCGGCCCCAGAGGGAACCGGACACGGCGACGGCTGCGACGAAGAGGGCTACGGTTCCCGCCGTCCACCAGCCGACCGAAAGGTCGATCTCGCGGATCTCCGCCCAGTTGTCCCGGAGGGCCCTCCAGAAGAAGAGCGCCACGATGGCGACGACAGCGGCGCCCGCGGCACCCCGCAGGAGGCGTTTAGATTTCAAGGGCGTTGTAGCGGCGGAGGGTGTCGAGGTCCTTCTTCCTCGAACTTCCGACGGCTCCCTTCGGGTCCGCGTATCCGACGGCGAGCAGCATGATGACCCTCTCATAAGGCTTCAGGTGAAGAGTCTTGGCCATCTTGGCCTCGAGGGGCTCGAAGTCTGGCCAGTTGATCGGCGAGGCACTCAGGCCGAGTGTCTCCAGGGCGAAGATGAAGGACATGGCGGCAAGCGACGCATCGATGTAGGGAATGTGACGATCGCGCGGGGAGAAGTAACTGCTGAGATCGCCCTTGATCACGATGACCGTAGGAATCTGATGGGAGTAGCCAGAGGCCCCGAAGGGAATCCCTGCGACCTTCGCGACCATCTCAGGGTCGTCGAACACAAGAAACTCGTAGGGAAGACGGTTGCAGGCCGAGGGCGACTGCCGAGCGACGACCATGGCCTTGTCGATCAGATCCCGGGAGACGGGCTTGTCCAGGAACCATCGGACTGAGCGACGGTTGAGGGCAAGGTGGAGCATCTGATCGTAGGTGATGTCGGTCTTCTCGAGCTTCGAGACCGGCTTCGGGTAGAGGTCCCCCGGGGATGACGGGACGGGCAGGGCGGCGTAGTCGGCGCGGGCCTTGGCGATGACGGAATCGATGGTGGAAGTGACGGAGAAGAACCGGGCGAGGACATCGTGAGCCCACTGGATCTCGCCGAGGTCGATACCGACCATCGAGTCGGGGCGGGACAGGGCACGGGAATAGAACTCGACGGTTTCACCGATGTAGTCCCGGGCGAAGGCGTCCCGAGCGGGCTGCATCAGCAGCCCCTTCTCGAGGCGGTGAATGTTCCTACGCAGCTCGACGTGGGAAGGGCGGGGCTTCCCGAGGTTTCTGTAGTACGCCCGGCGACCGGACAGGACGGCGTACTGTTCCCGGTTGTGGGTGAACCAGCCGAGCCAACTGTAGACCGTGGCGGTCACGCGATTGGATCCTCCGAAGGCCAGCATGACCCGGGTGACGCCGTTGTAGATCCGTCGGATGAATCTGATCGCGAGGAGGCGTTTGGCGAGGCGCTTGAGTCTCTTCATCGATTCTGCTTCTTTCCCTTGCGGAAGGCTGTCCCTTCGCCGCAGGTGTCGGCTGCGGGAGAGGCGGGACCGTACTGGAGTTCCTTTATCCGTTCCAGGTGGTCCTCGTGGAGGATGCGATTCGTCTTGAGGAGGTCAGAAAGGATCCCGAGAGCGAGGGCAAGAAGCGCGGCGACGATCATCGCGCCCCCGAAGACGAGAGACTGGAGGTGGTTACCCTCGTCGCCGATGAGTCGGAGGAGGACGAATCGTAGGAAGGGGGCGATCCCCAGGGCCCCAAAGAGCGCGGTGAGCCAAGCGAATACGGTCCAGGGACGGTACATGATGTAGGACCGCAGGATCGCCTGACCGGACTTGAACATATGCTCGAAGACGTTCTTGAACAGACGGGACTCGCGGGTCTTCGGATTCGTCTCGATGGGAACCGAGGCAATGGCGATCCGTTTGTTGCCGGCCTGGATGATCGTCTCCATGCAATACGAGAAGGTTGTGACGATGTTGAGGCGGTAGAGGGCGTATCTCGAGTAGGCCCGGAATCCCGAGGCGGCATCGGGGAGACGGGTACCAGCCGCCCGATTGACCACCCTGGATCCCAAACGCTGCATCCGCTTCTTGAAGAACGAGAAGTGTCGGATGGTGTGGGTTTGGCGGTCGCCGATGACGATATCGGCCTTCCCCTTGAGGATTGGCTGCACCAGGTCAGTGATCCGGTCCTGGGGATACTGGTTGTCGCCGTCCGTGTTGACGACGATGTCCGCCCCCTGGGCAAGGGCGTACTCGACACCGTCGCGAAACGATCGCGCGAGCCCCATGGTCCGCGTATGCCGCACGATGTGCCTGACCCCGTGCTCGCGGGCCACTTCGACCGTGCGATCAGTCGATCCATCGTCGATGATCAAGACGTCGATGCGGTCGATTCCGGGGATTGCCTGAGGAATGGAATCGAGCACGAGGGGAAGGGTCTTCTCCTCGTTGAGGCACGGAACCTGGATGAAGAGATTCACAGGGATTCCTTCCGGGGCATCAGATCTTGGCGAACCGTGAAATCGACCATCGGCCGATGGCGGCACCGATTCCGACGGCGGGGGCGACGACCGAGCCAAGTCCGGCCACCCCTCCGAGTCGACCCAGGTACTCGCCGACGGAGAACCCGACGAATAGGCCCAGGCCGGCAAAGGCGAGAACGTGCATGCTCTGGTTGGGGACATTGCGCAGGGCGAATCCCAGGCCCCAGCCGAGGATGGGACCCAGGAGCAGGAAAAGGAGGATGGCCATCCCGAGAACGAGGATGGCGGCCTGGGCAATCGTCCGAGAGGTGACGGCTTCTGGGGCGTTTTCTCCGGGGATGAGGGTCAGGTCGATGATTCCTCCGGTGACTGCACCCCCGATGAAGGAACCGAGAAGGACCGTCCACGGGGAGAATCGAATCGACCAGGTCGGACGGAGTCTTCCGGTCTTGGGGTCATATTCGCTCATGGGAGAAGACTACGGGGAGGGGGGGGTTTGGATCGAACGGTCCGGGGAGAGGCCGGGCGAGGAAGTCCGACATCATGGCGAAGGCTGTTGCGGTCGCGGGAGGCCGACAATCATGATTTTCAAGTTCGATGCGGGGCAACCATGCCGCGCGGCCCCCATTTGCGACACAATGGGGCGGTGACTTCGTTTCTCAGGCGACACCTCGGTCCGGGGACTGCGGATGTTCGTCGGATGCTCGACGCTGTTGGGCGCGACTCGATCGGGGGTCTGATCGAAGAGGCCATCCCCTCCGCCATCCTCGAGGATGTCCCCCTGGACATCCCAGCCGCCACAACCGAGCATGAGGTTCTCGACCGGTTGAGCAAGTTCGCCGCGAAGAATCATGCCCAGGTGCAGATGATCGGCCAGGGATACTCGAACTCCATCACTCCGCAGGTCCTGAGGCGGAACATCCTGGAAAACCCGGCCTGGTACACGGCCTATACCCCGTACCAGCCGGAGATTTCCCAGGGACGGTTGGAGGCCCTTTTGGTTTTCCAGACCATGGTCTCCGACCTCACCGGGCTTCCCATCGCCGGGGCGTCGCTTTTGGACGAGGCCACGGCCGTCACCGAGGCCGTCCTCTTGATGAAGCGTGCCCTCAAGGATGACTCGCGGCGACTCGTCGTCCTCGACGCCGAATGCCTTCCCCAGACCATTGATGTCGTGTCCGCACAAGCCGAGGTCGTCGGGCTCGACATCAGGGTCGACGTCCTCGGGGAGGATTGGGCGGCCCCCAAGGGGCTGGTAGGGGTTGTCATCCAGCAACCCGGGGTTTCGGGGGTGGTGCGGCCGGTTGAGGGGGTGGTCAAGGCCGCCCATGCTGTGGGAGGCCTGGCGGCGGTTGCGTCGGATCCGCTTGCCCTCTGTGTCGTCCTCCCCCCCGGGGAGATTGGGGCGGATATTGCAGTGGGGTCGACCCAGCGATTCGGAGTACCCCTCTTCTTCGGGGGACCGCACGCCGCGTACATCGCAGTGCGCGAGGGCCTCGAGCGGTGCCTTCCCGGAAGACTGGTCGGAGTGTCCGTCGATGCCAAGGGGCGGAGGGCGTATCGACTCGCCCTTCAGACGCGGGAGCAGCACATCCGACGAGAGAAGGCCACCTCCAATATCTGTACCTCCCAGGCGCTTCTGGCGATCATGACGGCCATGTACGCCGTCCATCACGGCCCGGAGGGCCTGAGGGATATTGCGGCCCACGTCCATGCGAGCGCGGTATCCCTGGCGGATGCGCTCCGGGACGTCGGGGTGACGATCGAGCACGAGGCTTTCTTCGATACCGTCATGGCCGTCGTTCCCGGCGGGGCCGAGTCCGTTGTCGCACGAGCCGCGGCGGTGGGGATCAACGTCAGGAGGGTCGGGGATGATCGGGTTGCGATGGCATGCGATGAGGTCACGACGCCGGAGATCATCAGCAGGCTTGTCGGCGCGGTGACGGCGACCGATCCCCGCCCGATCGCCCCCAGCCCCGGTGTGGCCATCCCGAGGGAGCTTCGACGGAAATCCGGATACCTAACCCATTCGACGTTCCACCGATACCATTCCGAGACCGAACTCATGCGATACCTTCGTCGCCTCGCAGATCGGGACCTCGCCCTCGATCGGACCATGATTCCGCTGGGCTCGTGCACCATGAAGTTGAATGCCGCCGTGGAGATGGCCCCCATCACCTGGCCGGGATTCGCCACCATTCATCCGTTCGCCCCGAGCGACCAGACCGCAGGCTATCGCGAGATGATCAGCCAACTCGAACGGTGGCTGGCGGCCATCACCGGATACGCGGCGGTGTCCGTGCAGCCGAACGCGGGATCGCGCGGGGAGTACGCGGGGCTGCTCGCGATCCGCGCCTATCACCTGTCGCGTGGCGAGAAACGGAACGTTTGCCTCATCCCGGCATCGGCGCATGGGACGAACGCCGCCTCGGCCACCCTGGCGGGGATGAAGACCGTCATCATCGGAACGGCGTCGAATGGGGCGATCGACGTCGATGACCTCAAGGCGAAACTCCAAGCCAACAAGGGCAAGGTCGCAGCAATCATGGTGACCTATCCCTCCACGCATGGTGTCTACGAGGAAGAGATCTCGGAAGTGTGCGCACTCGTCCACGAGGCGGGGGGCCAGGTCTACATCGATGGCGCCAACCTCAACGCCCTCGTCGGTCTGGTCAAGCCGGGTCACTTCGGCGGTGATGTGTCCCACATCAATCTCCACAAGACGTTCGCCATTCCTCATGGAGGGGGAGGTCCGGGGGTGGGTCCCGTCGCCGTCGCCGAACACCTCATTCCCTTCCTTCCCGGCCTTCGGCAGACGATCCAACGTCCGGAGGAATTGGCGCGGGCCGGAGCTCCCGTGAGTGCGGCGCCCTTCGGATCGGCCGGCATTCTCCCGATTTCGTGGGCCTACATCTCCCTGCTCGGATCGGAAGGGTTGCGACGGGCGACCGAGTTGGCGGTGCTCGCAGCCAACTACCTCGCCGTGCGTCTGGACGAGCACTTCCCGGTGCTGTACAAGGGCCCCAATGGACTGGTCGCCCACGAATGCGTCTTCGACCTCAGGCCGTTGACCGAGGCAACGGGGGTGACGGCCGAGGATGTCGCGAAGAGGCTCATCGATTTCGGCTTCCATGCACCGACGGTGTCGTTCCCCGTTCCGGGAACCCTCATGGTCGAGCCGACGGAGAGCGAAAGCCTCCACGAACTCGATCGATTCGTCGAGGCGATGATCGCCATCAGGGGAGAGATCGCGGCCATCGAGCGAGGGGAGGGCGCGGTGGAGGATTCTCCACTTCGCCATGCTCCCCACACTGCCGCAGTCGTGGCATCCGATACCTGGGACAGGAAGTACTCTCGCGACCAGGCCGCCTTCCCGGTGCCGAGGCTGAAGATCACCAAGTATTGGCCGCCCGTCGGCCGTGTAGACGAATCCTTCGGCGACCGGCACCTGGTCTGTGTTTGCCCCGATCTCGAAGAGGTCGACGGGATCATGGATGACTACGACGAGGCCGACTACCTCGATGACGATGCCATCGAGGATGAGGGCGACCGATCGAGTTTCTCCGACCGGGTCAGCGACTAGGCGTGACCCGGCACTCCCCCCTGGAGGATAGGCACTCCGCCCTCGGCGCCTCATTGATCGAGTTCGCGGGCTGGCTCATGCCGGTCCGATACTCGTCCGATCTGGCGGAGCACGTGGCCGTCCGGACGGGGGCGGGTCTCTTCGACCTCAGCCACATGGGCGAGATCGTGGTGACCGGTCCCGGGGCGGCCGATGCCCTTGACTTCGCCCTCGTGGGACGAGCCGGCATAATCGAGGCCGGTCGGGCGAAGTACACGATGATTTGTGCCGAGGACGGCGGGGTCATCGATGACCTTGTCGCCTACCGGCTCGGAGCCGACAGGTTCATGATTGTGGCGAACGCCAGCAATGCCGACGTCGTTGTTGGAGAGATCCGTCAGCGGTGCCAAGGCTTCGAGTGTGAGGTCCTGGATGAGAGCGCTCGGACCGCCCTTGTCGCCGTCCAAGGGCCCCTCGCGCTCAAGATCGTGGAGGCAATGGTCGATCCGGGCGACGTGTCCCTGGTATCGAGCCTCCGGTATTACGCGAGCGCGACCGCCTCCGTCGACGGGAAGAGCCTCCTCATCGCCCGGACGGGATACACGGGTGAGGATGGCTTCGAGTTCTTCTGCCCGATCGATCGGGCTGGCCATCTCTGGGATCTCGCCCTGGAGAAAGGCGCCCCGATGGGCATCGCCGTATGCGGGCTCGCGGCGCGGGACACCCTCCGGCTTGAGGCCGGGATGCCCCTCTATGGCCACGAGTTGTCCTTGGAACGGACGCCGTTTGAAGCCGGGCTCGGCCGAGTCGTGCGCCTCGGAAGCCCGGAGAAACCGAGGGCCGAATTCGTCGGACAGGCGGCGCTCGGGGAGGCCGCGGCCCGGAGAAGCGCCTGGAACGAGGATCCCGAATCGGCCCCGGAAGACGCCCGCGTGCTCATCGGGCTCGAGGGGGAGGGCCGACGGTCGGCCCGTGAGGGGTATGCCGTCTTTGCAACGGAAGGGGCCGTCGGTCAGGTGACCTCGGGGGCGCCTTCGCCGACTTTGGGCCACCCGATCGCCATGGCCTACGTCCACCCCAAGTACAGCGCGGTTGGGACGCACCTCAAGGTCGACATCCGCGGACGACACGAAGAGATGGTCGTATCCGCGCTACCGTTCTATCAGAGACCGAACTACTAGCGTGGGTGCCCAGGAAGGAGGGTGACTGATATGGCGAACATTCCCGATGAGTTGCGCTACACGGATGAGCACGAGTGGGTGTCCGGCGACGTCAGCGCGGGGGCCGTCGTCACGATAGGGATCACGGAGTACGCTACGGCCGCCCTGGGAGACATTGTGTATGTCGAGGCTCCCGCGGTGGGTGACACCGTCAAGGCCGGGGAGGTCTGCGGTGAACTTGAATCGACGAAGGCGGTATCGGAGTTGTACTCTCCCGTGACGGGAGTAGTCACCGAGGTGAATCAAGCCGTCCTCGATGCACCCGAGATCTTGAACAGGGATGCCTATGGGGACGGATGGCTCCTCAAGATCAAGGCTTCAGCGGCCAATACCAAGCTCCTGAACGCTGAGCAGTACGCCGCAATCGTCGACTAGGAACAGCCCTCACCCTTCGGAAGGATTGGGGGTACCCACAGCGGCGACTTTGCGCGTTCGACGGAGGGATTCCAACGGACTTCCGCGCGTTTGCGTGTGAAGTGGGAGTGATGAGGTAAGTTCGAACATATGTTCAGCTTCGCGGATCTGTTTGCTGGCATCGGGGGGTTTCATGCTGCCCTCAGCGCTCTCGGGGGAAAAGGAGTGTTCGCCTCGGAAATTGATTCTGAGGCTCAGGCAGTCTACGAACGCAACTGGCACATGAAGGTGGACGGGGACATCATCCCCTTGACTGAGGGTCGGATGGCGGTGCCTAGTCACGATGTTCTTACTGCGGGTTTCCCCTGTCAGCCATTCTCCAAGTCTGGTTTTCAACGAGGAATGAGTGAGACACGTGGCACGCTCTTCTGGAATATCTGCCGGGTGCTTGAGGAGCGGAAGCCCGGAGTAGTGCTTCTTGAAAACGTGCGCAATCTTGCGGGTCCCAGACATACCGAGACCTGGGCCACCATCGTTGGCTCTCTTCGTGATCTTGGATACAAGGTGTCGAGTGTCCCAACTGTTTTTTCCCCACACCTTCTGCCTCCCACGATGGGCGGGCGACCGCAAATCAGAGATCGAGTATTCATCACGGCGACCCGGGTGGGCAGGAAGCGAGCATTGGCGGAAGTTGAGGATGAGGCCCTGGTTCCCTATCGACCGATTGAGGGTTGGGATCCATCGCTATGGAATCTCGCCTCAGATCTTCCGCTTGAGCAGGACGAATCGGTGACTGGACCCTACGCGCTTTCCGATACCGAACGACTCTGGATTGAGGTGTGGGAGGACTTCATTCAGTCGGTTAGACCGCGGATCCCTGGGGGCAAACTTCCGGGATTCCCGATTTGGGCGGACAGTTTTCTCGACGTTCCCGAGATTGATGAGACGACTCCGGCCTGGAAGGCAGATTTTCTCCAGAAGAACAGTGAGTTCTATCTTGAGCATCGATGGGTGATTAACCAGTGGCTTCATCGCCATGATTGGCTTTCAGCGTTTCCTCCATCGCGACGGAAACTTGAGTGGCAGGCTCAGGAAACACCTGGGTTGTGGGACGCAGTCATTCACTTCCGTCCTTCAGGAATCCGAGCGAAGAAGCCGACTTACGTTCCCGCCCTTGTTGCCATCACTCAAACGAGTGTTGTGGGTGCCCTGGGCCGACGCATCACCCCGCGAGAAGCCGCTCGATTGCAGGGTCTCCCTGACTGGTTTGACTTCGGATCACAACAGGACTCTTCCACCTACAGACAACTCGGGAACGGAGTCAACGTCGGAGCGGCGTACTTCATCATGCGTCAGCATGTGCTTGAGAACCTCGAAGACGTTGAGGTCGTCAGTTCGGGTTTGGTTGAGGCAGTGAGTCGATCATCTGCGAACCCTGACGCGGCACTACAACTTGTGCCTCTCTCGGTGCAACTTGAGCGCAGCGCTTGATGGCCAGTTGGACGATTGATCGGGACGACGAATTTCCTTTCCAGCCAAAGACGCGTAGGCGGTACCGAGTAGAACTGGTGATAGGACCACTGAATACGTCTCAGCATCGATACCGAGTAGGCCGCCATCGAACAGCCGGTGAACATCGGCGCGAAGGAGCAGGGCATTGTCGACTCGATCAGTATCCGGTCCCCGATACGGTTCGATGTGTGCTACCTCGAGCCCTTTCAGCACATCCGCGTCAGTGATACAACACCGGTATGAGTAGGCTCGACGCACCGAATTACGGAATTCGGAGGCCCCCGGTCGGGAGGTGATCTCCGCAAGCCGATGCTCGCGTTCGGTGGTTATCCTCGTTGGGTCGAATGACTCGCTTGCTGCGAGTTGAGTCTCAAGATCAACCTCGACGGGAACATGCCAGATTGTGCTTGGTGGGACACCGTTGACCAACAGCAGATCAAGAATCTTCCCAAGCCCTCGGTTGGTTACGGTGCCCCCGCCTCCAGAGGCAGTCCCCTCAGAAGTGTCCCCATGCCCCGGTTCACTTGGGTTTGCCTTCTCGTACCGTCCCCCGAGAGCCGTAATGACGGCCTCAATCTTTCGGTACTTGTCCTTGAACGCGCCAGCAACCCCTTCCCCGAGGACTGCCCGTGCGACAGCGTCAATGAAATCGTTGTGAACGCTTGATCCCACTCCCTTGGGAAAATGCGGTAGACCGAGGACAGCACAGATTGCATTCATCAGGTGGTCGCGTTCGGGTGTCACCTTGTCAGGTTAGTCTCGCTCGACCTGTGCGGCGGGTTGAACACGACTCCAAGTGGCAGTCGACGAGCCCGCAAGCCTGCATGAGGGCGTACATCGTGACCGGGCCGACAAAAACAAACCCCTTGGCCTTGAGGGCCTTCGCGAGAGCCCGGGACTCTTCGGTCTGGATGGGCACATCGGCCCAGGAAAGAAGTCGGCCTGGGCGAGGCTCGGCTGGAGCGTGGGACCAGACGAGGTCCGTAAGAGACTCCCCGGCGTTCCACAGGGCAACGAGCGCCTGGGCATTCGTGATGGTCGCCTCGATCTTCCTGCGATTCCGGACGACTCCCGGGTCCGCAAGGAGGCATTCGATGTCGGCCTCGTCGAAATCCGCGATCCGCCTGGCATCCCAGTCGGCAAACACGCGGCGAAAGCCCTCGCGCTTCCGCAACACGATGGCCCAGGACAGCCCGGACTGGAAGCCCTCCAGCACGATCCGTTCGAACAGTTCAGTATCGTCCCGGATGGGGCGGCCCCACTCCTCGTCGTGATAGCGCTCCATGAGGGGGTCTCCCGTGCCGAAGCATCGGAACACGCGCGAGTTTGTCGTCATGGCTTCAAGTCTGGCGCACAGATGCGACGCTGGATGAAGTAACGGCTCAGAGGGGATGCCGCGCAAACGGAGACATCCTTGGGGCATCGGTTGGAGAGAAGGCCCAGGGCCGGATAGCCTTGGCTCCCGAGATGATCATTCGAGAACGAATCGCCGCGCCCAGCCCGACGCTGTCCTTCGAGTTCTTTCCCCCGCGCACCCTCGAAGGCCGGAAAGCGCTTGACGCAACCATTGCAGAGCTCGCCACGACGGAGCCCGACTTCGTTTCCGTGACCTATGGGGCATCGGGCTCGACCAGGGATTCGAGCCGCGAGGTGGTGCGGGGCATCGCCCAAGGCTATGCCTTTCCCCCCCTGGCGCATCTGACCTGCGTATCCGCCTCGCGAACGGAATTGACGGAGATCATCGAGGAGTTCCTGGCCGAAGGGGTCCGGGGCTTCCTCGCCCTTCGCGGGGACCCTCCCCAGGGAGAGCCAGACTGGAGGCCTCATCCCGATGGACTGATCTATGCCTCTCAACTGGTTGCCTTCATTCGGGAGGTGGCGAGGGTCTATGGCCTCGGTCCGGACGAGATCAGCATCGGTGTGGCCGCTTTTCCTGGGATCCATGCCGATGAGAGGTGGCGTGTCCAGGGACTCGAGGTGCTCCAGGCCAAGCAGGACGCCGGAGCCGACTTCGCGATCACCCAGGTGTTCTTCGATGCCCACCAGTATCTCGATCTCGTCGTGGATGCCCAGGCAGCAGGGATCACCCTACCCATCCTTCCGGGGATCATCCCCGTCCTCGATTCGACCAAAGCGTCGCGACTGGAACAGATGACGGGGGTCGTCGTCCCCCCCTCGCTTCTCGCCGAACTCGCTGCCGCACCCAACGACGACGCGGCTCGATCGGTCGGAGTTGCACACGCGGCGGCCCTGGCCCGGGCAGTGCTCGAAGCGGGGGCCCCGGGCATACACGTCTATACGTTCAATCAACACCGGGCTGCACTGGAACTGGTCGACGCGCTCGATCTGGGGAGGACGGGCCGGAGGAGCTAGGTCTCGAGGAGCGTCACCTTGGTGCCCGACTCGATCGTTCGGGTGACCGTGCACGTCCTATCGTGAGAGGTCTTGAGGGCGGAGGCGATCCTGGCCCTGGCCTTGTCCCCGTCTTCCCCCTCCGGAAAGACGAGGCTGAAGGAGACTCGGATGTCCTGGAGGCTGTTGCCCGTCTCATCCTTGACATAGTCGGCCTCCGCTGTGGCCTGGAATCGAAGGGGCTCGGCCCGTCGGGCGGTCATGTAGTCCAAGTCGATGCCAGAGCAGCCCGCGATAGCCGTGAGAAACAGCTCGACCGGGGAGAAGGTCTCGTCCGTCGATGATCCGAATCGAAGACTGGCGCCCTTGCCGTTGGTGGCCACATAGGAGCCCAGGGATTCACGGGTGAACGTCATCCGGCGTGATGAGGTCTCTGTCATGGGTCCAGTCTCGCATGGCCGCATTGGCCTCGCGTCGAGCCACCGGGTAGACTCCAAGGCGCCTCGTCGTCGTTGACCCGGTCCACTGCGCCTCGGCGGACGACCGGCCATCCCAGAATCCAGAGGGACCCATGACTCAGCATTCGAACGCCCATCAGGTGGCGGCCTTCCCAGGGGGCACGATCCTGGGCTATCCCCGCATCGGGAGAAACCGCGAACTCAAAAAGGCCCTCGAATCCTTCTGGAAGGGGAAGACGACGCAGGAGGAACTCGAAGACATCGCCCGCGGATTGCGGCTGACGACCCTCGAGAGACTCGCCGCCCTGGGACTGGGACGCGAAGACTCCTCCATACCCTCCTGCTTCTCCTTCTACGACCACGTCCTGGACACGGCCGTCACCGTCGGCGCCATCCCGGAAAGGTTCACCGATCTTGTGGGAGTCGACGGCGGGATCGACCTGGAGGGGTACAGCACGATCGCTCGGGGCGTAGGCGACAAGGCCCCCCTGGAGATGACCAAGTGGTTCGACTCCAACTACCACTACCTCGTTCCGGAGATCGGGCCGACAGCCCCCTTCGCCCTGTCCTCAACCCGCTGGGTGGATGAATTCGTCGAGGCAAAATCTGCGGGCTTCCTCACCCGCCCGGTCGTCGTCGGCCCCGTGACTTTCCTGCTTCTGGCGAAATCGACCGAGGAGGCGCCCCCGGCCTTCCGCCCCCTGGACAGGCTCGCGGACCTTCTCCCCGTATATGTCCAACTCCTGGCCGCCTTCAAGGACGCCGGGGCAGAGTGGCTCCAGATCGACGAGCCCGCCCTCGTGGCCGACTCGGACATCCCGCGCGAGAAGGTGCTCGAAGCCGCTCGCCGGGCCTATGAGTTCTTGGGCCAGGCACCCGACCGACCCGCGATCTTCGTCGCCGCGCCCTACGGATCCCTCGACGACGCCCTGCCCGTCCTCGCGGCCGCCCCCGTCGAGGCGATCGGCCTCGACCTCGTGAGGGGCACGGTGCCGCTGGGCGCGGACCTCACCGGGAAGACCGCGGTGGTCGGTGTGGTCGACGGGCACAGCGTCTGGCGGACGGACCTCGAGGCGGCCCTCGAGAAGTTGACGAGGTGTGAGAGCCTCGGTGGGACCGTCACGGCCTCCAGTTCGACATCGCTCCTCCACGTGCCTCACAGCCTGACGGGCGAGGAACATCTCGGTGATGTCCTGCCCTGGCTCGCCTTCGCGGACGAGAAGGTCGGGGAAACCGTGGCCCTTGCGAAGGCTCGGGCAGGAGGCATCGCAGCGATCACCGACGAGATCTCCGAGACCCGGGCGGCCCTCGCGGCGAGGGCGTCCCACCCGGGTACTCGCGTCGCCGCGATCAGGGAAGCCGTCACGGCAATCTCGGCCTCCGATTACACACGACACGAGTTCAAGATCCGTCGGGAGGCGCAGGCCGCGCGGCTCGACCTGCCGGAACTGACGACGACGACCATCGGGTCATTCCCACAGACGGAGGAGATCCGCAAGACCAGGGCCGCATGGAACAAGGGCGAGGTCGACGACGAGGCCTACGAGGCCGCGATGAGATCCGAGATCGCCGCCGTGGTCAAGCTCCAAGAGGAACTTGGGCTGGACGTCCTCGTCCACGGGGAGGTCGAGCGGAACGACATGGTGCAGTACTTCGCCGAACTCCTCGACGGTTTTGTGGTGACGAAGAACGGCTGGGTCCAGTCGTACGGTTCCCGCTGCACCCGACCGCCCATTCTGTGGGGGGACGTGTCGCGGCCAGCACCCATGACGGTCAAGTGGTCGGTGTACGCCCAGTCGTTGACGGAGAAGCCGGTCAAGGGAATGTTGACGGGCCCCGTGACCATCCTCGCTTGGTCGTTCGTCAGGGATGACCAGCCGTTGGGCGAGACGGCGAAGCAGGTCGCTTTGGCTCTTCGACAGGAGATCGCCGACCTTGAGGCGTCGGGGATCGCCATCATCCAGGTCGACGAGCCGGCACTACGAGAACTCCTCCCCCTTCGCAAGGCCGGCCAATCGGCCTATCTTGAGTGGTCGGTCGGGTCGTACCGGCTGGCGACCTCGGGTGCACGGGATGAGACGCAGGTCCATACCCATCTGTGTTACTCGGAGTTCGGCGAGATCATCGAGGCGATCGATGGACTGGCCGCAGACGTGACCTCGATCGAGGCGGCACGCTCTCGGATGGAGGTGCTTCCGGCCGTCAAGGCGCACGGATTCGAGAGGGGGATCGGTCCCGGGGTGTGGGACATCCATTCCCCACGGGTGCCCTCGACCCAGGAGATCGCCGACCTTCTCATGGAGGCGCGAGCCTTCATTCCGGGGCCGCTCCTGTGGGTCAATCCCGATTGCGGCCTCAAGACCCGCGCCTACCCGGAGACATTGGCCTCGCTCAAGAACATGATTGCCGCCACCAAGGTGGTCCGGGGGCGGTAGGGCATGGCTACCCGAGCGCCGGGTGCCAGTGCCTGTCATCGAGAACATCTCCGCATCCAGCCCGGCAAGGTTTAGGCGTCAGTTGGGGATCCTCGCCATTCGTCAGGATCCCTCAAGGGGCGGAAGCAGGGTTCGCCCATCGGCGGTGATGGGCCAATCGGGGTTGTGGGCGATCTCGATCAGGTTGTTCCAGGGATCCGTGACGTACCCCGAATAGCCACCCCAGCTGACCGTGACGGGATCCTTCACCAGAGTTGCCCCGGCGGATACTGCTTGGGCGACGGCGGTATCGACTTCCTCGGGAGAAGGCAGATTGATGGCGACGCAGGCGGGACCGGGTCGGGGCTGTCCGGTCGCCTCTTCTTCCCATCCGGACGGGGTCATCAGGCCGAGAACGAACCCGTTCCCCTGGTAGAACACCAAAGAGTCGTGCCGGGTATGAGGTTTCCATCCGAAGGCGTCACCGTAGAAGGTGATGGCTCCGGGGAGGTCGTCGACAATGAGGCTGATCAGACTGAGTCGCTGCATGTTCTTGATTGTTCCAGGAATGACAGACACGGCAACAGGGGGGGATTGAGGCCGGCGCCCCACGGGAGGCACTGAGGGGGGAGGGGGTGCCTCACCGCGGGACGCCGGTTGTGCTGCGCCACAAGGGCGCGGCATCGTGGCAGTTTATACCACGGGCTCCAGAGGGCCATCACCTGCCTTCAGGTCCATCAGGGCCGTGCGAACAGTGGCGAGTTCCTGGTCCGATAGTGCAAGGGTTGCCGCCGGAATCCACCCGTCGACCTGGTCGGGGCTTCTCGCCCCAACGATGGCGCCTGTGACCCCGGGGAAGGTGAGGGTCCAGGCGACGGCGACCGCCCCCACGGTCGTGTCATGAGCCACGGCGATGGGTCGAAGGCGCTCGACGAGGGCAAGGTTGCGTTCGAGTGTCTCGCCTTGGAAAGCATCCGAACGGCTGCGCCAGTCGTCGTCGGCGAGAGCAGCCGCCTTCTCCTTCGTGTAGGAGCCGGTGAGGATGCCGGAAGCCATGGGGGAGTACACGATGGATCCCGTGCCGTGCTCCGCACACCACGGAAGGACATCGGCGGCGGCTCCGCGCCTGAGCATGTTGAAGGGGGGTTGGAGGGAATTGACGTGCCGGATCGCTTCGCAGGCGTCAAGGGCGGGTACGCCGTGATTCGAAAGGCCGATGGCGCGGACCTTTCCCGTGTCGATGAGGTTGGCGAAGACCGGCCAGTAGTCCTCGACCGTCGTTTCGTCCTCACCCGGCCAGTGCATTTGGTACAGATCGATTCGCTCGACCTCAAGGCGCCGGAGCGACTGATCGACCTCCCACCGGATGGAGGCCGGATCGCCGACGCGCCTGGCGGGGACCATCGGGTTGTCGTCGTCCCAGCGGAGGCCCGCCTTGGTGAAGATGTAGGGGCGATCGGCCTCGGGAAGGGCCTTCATGGCCTGAGCCGTGATCTCCTCGGCGTGTCCAAGCCCGTAGACGGGGGCCGTGTCTATCCAGTTCACTCCGAGCTCGACGCTTCGAAGGATCGCCCGAATGGAGGCATCATCGTCCTGGGCTCCCCATCCGAAGGCCCACCCGCTCCCTCCGATGGCGAAGGCGCCGAATCCGACGCGGGTGATGGACATGTCCGTGCCGCCGAAGGGCACGACAGGAAGGGTTTCGCTCATACCCGCCAGCGTACGTCGAAACGTTTCGACCCGCAAAGCGCAGGAGAGGCACGACACACCGCGAGGCATCGGGAGCGTCGATTGAGGATGGGACTAGTCGGCCTCGCGACGGCGGGAGGCCCCCATGAACATGACTCCGAGGGCCACGAGGGCGAGGGCTATTCCAATCCTCCACCCCAGGGCGACAAGGCCCGTCGAGGCGAGTTCGAACCGGATCTGGATCGTCGCGTCGTCGATCGCGGAGAACGTTCCTGCCACGAGGTTGGCCGGATCGGTCCACTCGACCGTGGCGACGTTCTGCAGGGAGCCGGACGAGGCAGACGGGTGGACCGTGGCGGTGAGGTGGATGTTCGGCGTGGTCCGTCCCCTGGCGAGGGCCCCGTCGAGGATGCATTCCAGGGTGCCGCCGTAACCCTCGACGTCGGTCCCCGTGAGCGTGCAACTCAGCCAGTCCGGAACCGTCGGATCGGCAGACGCATCGATCACGATCGAATCGACGCGGAGGCGGGGAGGAATCGGGTCCGTCAGGGTGACGTCGTCCGTCGAGCCGTAGGACATGCTCTGGACGTTGATGGTATAGGCCATCGCCGAACCCGGTTCCACGATAAGCGGTACGGCGTTTTTGTTGACGATGAGGTTGGGAGCGGTCGTGGAGTCGTCCGTGTTGTTGGCGGGGTCGGGGTCGGGTGTGGTCGAGGTCACGGTAGCCGTGTTGAGGTCGGCATTCGTCCAGGTCGGGCTGGCCTGAACCTCCAACTCGAACCACGTCGATCCGCCCACGGGAAGGGTCCCCCCGTTGGAATCGAGTGAGCAATCGACCTGCGTGGGATCCGCGATGTTCACCACGCAGGTCCAGGTGTCAGCGGGAGCCATGTCGACAAGGCCGACATAGGTGAGATCGGCGGGAAGCTGGTCCAAGACGGTTACGTCGAGGGCGTCCGAAGGGCCGTTGTTGACGATGTCGACCCGGAACGTCCCTGTACCGGCGGCGGGGATGTCGAGGGACGTGGTCGTCTTGACGAGCGCAAGATCGGCATTGGTGCCGACGGGGTCGGAGGTCGTGTCGGTGTTGTTACCGGGGTCGGGATCCGGGGTCGGATGAACGACTGTGGCGGTGTTGTCAATGGTGCTCGTGACGTCAGACAGGATGGTCGCCTCGACGGTCAGGGTGGGAAGCGACGCCCCGACCAGGAGGGTCGCCGTCGACCAGGTGCAGACGAGGTCGCCGGCCAAGGTTACGGGGTTGCACGCCCAGCCGACACCGCTCGTGCTGATCGAAGCCCAATCGAGGGTTGCAGGGAGAGTGTCGGTCACGGTGAAGGAGGTTGCGGCGACGGAGGGGCCGTTGTTGGTGATGTCGATGTCCCAGGTGATCGTGTCGCCGGCAAGGAAGGGCGCACCGATGGACGTCTTCACGAGTTCGACATCGGCGACGATGACGGTCGAAGCCGGGTCGTCGTCGGTGTTGTTCGTGAGGTCGAGGTCGAGGGTCTCGTTGCTGACGGTTACGGAGTTGTCGAAGTTGGATCCGACAACGAGGTCCGCCGGCAGGGTCACGTTGACGGTGATGATCGGGAGGGCCCCGCCGTTCGCCAAGGGCCCAGCGTGGGTGAAGGTCACCTGACCCGGCACCGACGTATCGTCGCTCCAGCCCACACCGGTGAAGCCTGTATACGTCGCGTCGGCCGGGAGCGTATCGACGACGACGAAGGGGCCGACCGCTTCATCGGGGCCGTCGTTCGTCACCGTGACGGTCCACGAGAATGCCGAGCCTGCTGTCGGGTCCCCCACGTGGGCCTTGTCGATGACGACGTCGGCCCGGTTGATCGCAACCGATGCGCTCGTCGAGTCGGTGTAGGGGCCGCCCGAGTTCCCGGACGAGCCCGAGGAGTCGTCGACCGTGACGGTCACATCGTTCGTGTGGGGGAAGAAGGACCCGGTGTTCGCGACCGTCCACGTGGCCCCCGCGTCGGGGCGGGCCGTATAGACGATCGTCAGGGACTCAGTCGGGTCGAGGTCCGGGAAAGCGGACCACGTCAGGTCCTGCCCCGCGATCGCTGGATCGGCCGCCGGCGCGCCGTCGACGGTCGTGGAGCCCGCGTCGTATACCCAGTTGGCCGGTAGGGTGTCGACGACCTCGACGTTCTGCGCGAGGCTGTTCCCGTCGTTCGTCACGACGATGGTGAACGTGTGCCGGACTCCCACGTACGCCAAACCCGCCGCAGGGGTCTTCGTGATCGTCGGATCGGGGAAGTCGGGGGTGACGACGGCGTCGGCCGTCGGACCCGTGTAGGTCCGGAGTTCATCGTCATCGAAGCCGGGGGTGGAGAGCGGGTGGGAGGTGAAGCCCGTGACCTCGGCGACGTTTGTCAGGGCGGAGCCGTCGAGCGTCGTGGACGGCGCGAGGACCGCTTCGTACGTGAAGGTATGCGCATTCGGGGCCCCGGTCGCGAGGCTCGCAAGGCTCCACGAGATGGTTCCTCCGCCCGTGATGGGGTCTTCTCCTGAGAGGGTTCCCCCGCTGGCGATGACGGTCGCCTCGTCCACAACGACACCGATGGGGACGACATCCTCGAAGGTCACGGCGTAGGCGGTGGAGGTGCCCGCATTCGTCGCCGTGACCGCGTAGGTGAAGGTCTCACCCGGGGCGACGGTGTCGGTATCGAGGCCGTTGACGAGCTTGGCAATGGTGACATCGGGCTCGACGACGGTGACGGTCGCGTCATCGGGCAGGGTCGCCGCATCGGGGGTGTAGGAGGCGTCGGCCGGAGGCCCGACGATGTCGTTCGTGGTGTTCCAGCGGAGGATCGCCGTGTCGACGATCGTCGCCGCGTCGACGTTCGCGGGGACGTCGAGGACGGTTCCCGTGTAGGTGATGGTGATGGTCCGGGTGTCCGCGTTGGAGAAGATGTCGCCGAGCCACCAGCCGATGTTCGTCCCGCTCGGAGTCAGGGCCGCGCCCCCGCCGGGCAGGTCGCCGAGGCAGCTTCCGCCACCGCCGTAGGAGCACGTCATGTTGACCCCCGAGACCGCGAGTCCGGCGGGCACATCGTCGATCATCGCGGCGTCGTAGAAGTTGACATCCGCGGGCAGGGTGGTGGAGATCGAGTACGAACGCTCCTGGCCGATCGTCGCCGTCGGGGCGTCGACATCCTTCACGAGCGGTGCTCCGAGGACGGTGACGGACTCGGTTCCCGTGGTGGTCTGGACCGCTCGGTCGGTGAGTGGGTCGTCGAGGCTGTAGCCCGTGAGCCTCGCGGTGTTGGTGTAGGTCGCAAGACCAGCCGACGCCGGTGAGACCGTCGCCGTGTACGTCAGGGTTTCGTAGTTGGCAG
The DNA here is from genome assembly GCA_016933155.1 of Demequinaceae bacterium. Lineage (GTDB taxonomy): Bacteria > Actinomycetota > Actinomycetes > Actinomycetales > Demequinaceae > JAFGBM01. Next base: position 58,890 of record JAFGBM010000003.1, read on the forward strand.
ACCCGGAGAGGAGGGTTCCGACGTCCCAGACGATTCTGGTCCCCGAACAGCTGACGTCCGGAACGATCGCGGCGCTGCCCTGGGATGGCACCCCGAGGGCGACCCCCGTGAGTTCGACGGGCACGCAGTCGACGACGACGGTGTCGTAGAGGGTCGGTCGGATGTTCGTGTTGACGTTTCGGGCGGTGAGGGTGTATGTGACCGTCTGACCCGCGGTGACACTGTCGTCGTTGACGAGCTTGACGATGGTGGGGTTAGGCGTGATGACGTAGATCCCGCTGGTGGCGGTGATGTTCGGCTGGGTCGAACTTGCGAAGGTCGCGGTGTCGTTGCGACGAATGGTCGTGCTGTGACCCCAGGTAGCGGCGCCCCGGACATGGACGTAGAGATGGACGGAGAAGACTTGGTCGGTGTCCGTCGCGTTCGTGTAGAGCGCGGGAAACGTCAACTCCCCGTCGGAGGTGTCGATGGAGAAGGTGTCGGCGCCGACGAGGAAAGCCCCGTTCGCCCCAGGCGCGGTCGAGCCGCCGGGGTAGTCGACCGTGATGAAAGCGGACTCGACGATCCAGTTGGCTGGTGTGGTGAGGGCGTCGGAGAGGACGCCGTTCTGAACGGACGAGTGAGCCGGAATCGTCACGGAATAGGTGAAGTGGATGATCTCGCCCTTGACCGCCTGGAGTGCCGTGTTATTGGTATCGAGGGGCGACGTCACACTCTTGGCGATCGTTGCGGAAGGCAGGTAGACGTTCGAGTCGTCGCGCGTATAGGTACCCAAGGTGTTCCACAGCAGGGCAAGGGATGTGTCGAATGAATCCGTCGGATAGTACGTCTGGGCGTTCGGGTCGACCGAGGTGTTGATCGCGCCGGTGTAACTGATGATGGAGGCCGTATTGTCGTGGCTCGTCGCGACGGAGGTTCCGACGGGGATCGTGACGTCATAGGTCAGGGTGCGTTGGGCCTCCAGAGACGCCCCGACATAGGGGACGTCGATCCCGGTCCAGATGACGACGGAGCGGGTGTTGAGGGTCGGGTCCATCCCCGCCGGGTAGCCGGGATCGCCGGGATCGTAGGCGGTTCCGCCGTCGCTTATCGCGGAGACATCGGCCGTCGTGATACCCGCGGGAAGAACATCCCACACGACGGCGTTATCGGCCTCGTACGGCATCGTGTGGAGGTCGACCCGATAGGTGACGACCTCGCCCTCCCGCACCATGATGCCGTCGCGATTGGATGCAAAGACCGTGCCGTCCGGATCGTCCTCGGACAGGGCTGTTCTGGTCGAGGACACACCCGCGCCATTGTCCTCGACCTCGAGAACGCCCTTGATGAGTTCGAGTTCGGGCTGGATCTCGATCTCGGCCTGGTCACGCAGGAAGTACAGAACGCCCTCGACGTTCTGCTGGCGGTACTTCATGAGGTTCTCGGGCTTGTCGAGGATAGGCCCGCTCGAGGGTGCATCGACGGTGGCCCACAGGTCGATGACGAGGGTCTGGCCGCGGGTGACGTAGAGGTCGGGGTTGACGAGGTCCCCGAGGTGTCCGAGCCTCCATTCGAGCCGACCGTCGGCGGCGTGGGTCGCGTCTTCCTGGATCTCCCCCGGCGGCACGGTGCTGAGTCCCGCGTTGATCTCGTGTCCGGCATAACTGAGTCCACGGGGCAGGAAGTCCGTGACGACGGGGTTGCGGACATCGATGGACAACGGAAAGTTCACGGTCAACTGGAAGCACACGGTGTCGCCGAGGCGGAACCCGAGTTCGGGTCCGGCGACGAACGTCCCGTTCGTGCATGGGTTGGTCCCGGGGGGGAGGCCGACATCGACCTCGTCCCGCGGCATGACGAGTTTGCTGATGGTTGTGAGGTCGGAGCCGATACCGGCACCCGAATCGTCCCAGACGAACCAATCGTCGGGGAACCAACTGAGGAGATCGGGGATCGCATAATCCGTGGCGTCGAACTCGACGGTGTTCCCAAATCCGTCACCCGAGGTCGTCGGCCCGTAGACGCTTGGGGCGAGTTCGTATGTGTCGCGGTTGAGCGCATCGAAGACGATGTCGTGGGTCTCGTTCGGTCCCAGGATGAAGTCGTCGGGATTGGGGTAGGCAACCGAGGTCGGGCGGAACACGATGACGAACGTGCCGTCGCCGTAGGCGTCGACGGAGATCATGTCGGCGCCCGTCACGGTTCCGACGACGAGACACTCGGCGGGCACGGTGATGCCATCGTGCTCGGTCAGGATCGTGCCTGCCGGCATGAGAGGGCAGAGTCCATTGGGAAGGGTGTCGGTGAGGACGATGTCCTCTGAATTCATGTACTCGCTCTGACTCAGGCGAAGGTTGAAGCCCGTCAGTTGTCCGACCTCGAATGGGTCGCCGCCCGTCACGGACTTGACCACCGCGAGATCCATCGCATAGATGGTGTAGTCGGCGCGGTCCGGCGTCGCCCGATCGGCTCCCGTGCGGACGATGCCCTGGTAGTCGCCGATGACGTTCGCGATGTTCGTCCAGGTGTCGCCGTCGACGTGGGTGGCGATGTCGCCGTGCCGGGTCGAGGGCCCGTTGTTGTTGTCGAGGTTGGCGGTTTGGCCGAGGGAGGCGGCGCTCGGGGCACCCCCGACCCCATCCCACGTGACGGTGTTCTCGTACAGGGGGACTGCGGCTGCGTAGCGGACCAATCGGGTCTCCCCGGCCGCGAGCGTCCCGAGGTCCCACGTCACCTGGGTGTACACCTCTCCGACCATCACTCCGTAGGCGGTGGCGAGCGCGGCGTCGGCGACCACCGTGTCGACGCTCAACGGAATCGGGCAATTCACCGGGATGAGAGGGGTCGCAGTGAGGCGCGGGGCACCGTTGTATTCGTTGACCAGGGCATCGCCGAGGTCACGATCAACGGTCGAGTTGTCGCTCAGGCCGCAGCCGAGGTACTCCAGGCCGGCGGGGATGTGGTCGACGAGGATGACGTCGTCAGTTGGGCCCTCGGTCGTGTTCCGAATGGTGATGGTGTAGACCGTGGTCTGATCGTGGACGCCTCGGGGGAGTTCGGACTCCGGGTGGGGCTCGGACTTGGTCATGTCGAGGGCGATCATGTCCGTCGTCGCCGTACTCGGGCCCTCCTCCGTGGTCTCGCTCTCGGCGATCGGGCCCCCAACCCCCGTCGATCCGTTGAAAACCGGCAGGTACGTCGGGTCGCCGCTCAGGGCCGCGTAGGCATCCACATCGAAGGTGGAGCCGACGGGGAAGACGTCGATGTCGGAGGTCTCGACCGTGCCCGTCGCGTCGGGGGGGATGGGCTGGGTCGGGAAGACGGTGACAGAGACACCGTAGGTCCCGCCTGCGGGGAGGTCCGAGACGTCCTCCCACACCCACCGCTTCATGCCGGCGGGAAGGGGCGTTGGTGGGGGGGTGAGCGCGTCGTAGACGACGGGGTCCCCCAGGCTCGAGGAGTCGAATTCGATCCCCTCGGGGACGTCGAGGATGAGGGCGAGGTTGAATCCGTCGGTCGCTCCAGTGTTCGATGCGGTGATCGTGTAGGTCGTCGTATCCCCGGCGATGACCTCGCCGCCCCCGCCGATGGAGACCGTCATCGTCGGGGGGACAGCCGAAGCAGAAGGGGCCGTCGCGACGACGGCCAACGGGCTCAGGACGAGAAGGGCGAGAAGGATTCGAGAGCATGCTCGGGCGATGGAGAAATGAGGGTCAGCACCCAATCGTGGCTGACCCTCTTGCCGGCGAATCCTCGCCAGGCCGGAGGCCCTCATGGTGCCTAAGCGTAACCTTAGTCAGCGGCTAGGCCAAGCGGCTGCGTTTGGGATCGGTGAGGCGCATGAGGAGGGGCCCTGCGACCGCCAGGATCAAGACGTAAGCGGCTGCCAAGGGGCCGAGTTGGGACTCGACACCGGCCGTCACCCCCAGGCTCGCAATGATGATGGAGAACTCGCCTCTCGGGACGAGGGTGTAGGCCGTCCGTCGCTGGGCCTTCTTTCCCAGGCCCGCCCTGGCTGCGGCGAAGCGTCCCGTCGCCATCTTGGTGCCGACCCCGATCACGGCCAACGCGAGCGCGGGAATCAGGACGGCGGGAAGCGTCGAAGGCTCAACCTGCATGCCGAAGAAGACGAAGAAAAAGCCCCCGAAAACGTCCCGAAACGGGGGCAGAAGCATTCGCACATCGTCCGCCACCCTGCCGGACAGGGTCAACCCGAGGAGGAAGGCTCCGACGGCTGCGGAAACCTGGACGGCGTCGGCGATGCCGGCAACGAGGAAGGTGATTCCGAGGATCGTCAGGATCAGAAGTTCATTGGAGTGGCTGTGGATCGCACGCGAGACCCGGTCCCCGAGTCGGAAAGCGACAGCGAAGGCGAGGGTGACGGCGCCCAAGGCAATCGCGATGGCGAGGGCGCCTTGGGTGAAGCTGGCCCCAATCACCAACACGGCGACGATGGGGAGGAATACCGCCATGACGATGTCCTCCATGACGAGCAGGCTCAGGATGATCGGGGTCTCGCGGTTGGCGATCCGTCCCAGGTCATGAATCAGACGGGCGATGATTCCGGAGGACGAGATATAGGTGACCCCCGCGAGGAGGATCGAAGCCGTCCAGTTCCAGCCCAGGATCAGCCCGGCGGCGAAGCCGGGAAGACCGTTGAGGAGGCCATCAACGAGGCCCGCGAGCCAGGTCGACCGCATTCCATCCCGGAGGTCCTGTGGCGAGTACTCGAGGCCGAGGAGGAGCAGAAGGATGACGATGCCGATCTCCGCCCCGACGGAGAGGAACTCGTCTCCAGCGTCCACGGGGAAGGGCCCCCCCCGGCCGAGGAAGAGGCCTCCAATGAGGTAAAGGGGGACCGAGGGGATCCCCATCCGGGCGGCCAAACGACCGAGCATCGCCAGGACGAGGAGGACGACCCCCAGCCCGATGAGGATGTCCCCGACGTTGACCGCGGCCGAGCCGACCGCGTCGGACGCCTCCCTCATGCCCCGGTCAGGATCGCCGCGGCGGCCTTGACGGAATCGGCATCCCCCATGACAAGGACGACGTCACCTGCCATGAACTCGAAATTCGGCCCTGGCCCCGGTACGGCGTGTTCTCCTCTGATGACGGCCACAACGGAAGCCGAGGTCGCGGTGCGGATCTTTCCGTCGGCGATGGTCTTGTTGGTCAGGCCCTTCTTCTTCGGCATCGTGACCCATTCGATCGCCAGTCCTTCGACCGTGTGCCGCAGTTCGTCGACCCGCTCCGTGATGGTCGTTCCCCCCAGGAGTTCCGCCAATCGGCTGGCGTCTCCCCTGCTCAACTCGATGGTGCCTCGGCAGGCGTCCGGGTCGGTGCGATCATAGATGGCCACGTCCCGTCTTCCGTCCCGGCGGACGACAACCCCGACTCGGTCCCTGGTTTCCGTCATGAATTCATAGCGCACGCCAATGCCAGGCAACTTGGTCTCGAACATCTCCATATTCCGAGCATGGCACGGAGAGGGGGGCGAATCCAGGAGCCGATCCGGCTTGGGGGCATGCCCGCGAGACGCCAAGGCCTAGTCGAGGTCACCCAGTCGGATCAGTTCGTCCAGACGAGCCCACCCGAGCCTCCACAGAAAGGGGTTGGAGGACGTCGCGTATCGCAAAACTCGGAGCAGCCAGTATCCCGCGATCCGTTCGCGTGTGGCCCTCGATACCTGCCCATACGATTCGAGGAAGGCAGCCTCGTCATCGCGGTGGATGAGGAGGAAGGCGGCGGCGATATCGGCCGCCGGGTCGCCCGCACCAAACGTCCACCAGGAGCCGATTCCGCCGAAGAGTCCCCGGTTGGAGACGACGTATCGCGGATCCAGGTTGCCGTGGGTCCAGCGGGAGGGTGAATCGATGACGGTGTCGACGGCCTTCTCCCAACGGACGGACAGGAGGGCCGGATCGATGCGATTGCCTCGGGGGCCGATCGCATCTCGGAGGAGGGCCGTCAGGATGTGCCAGGTCTTGCGATGGCGGGAAAGGGGAGTGCCAGCCTCCTCGGATGCCGGGGCCCACGCCGGGGCGGTCGTGTGAACCTGACGGAGAGCGTCGCCGAGGGGCTTTGCAGCCTCCTTCATGAAGGGGAGGATGGCGGCGTTGCTGCCTGGCACCCAGTGCGAGATCTGCCAGGGAAAGGGATAGTCGGCGGTGGGCTCCCCAAGCCGGACCGGGGTTCCCGCGGGGAAGGACCACTCCGCCGACACGAGATCGAGCCATTCCGCCGCCGACACCATCGCATCCCCCAGTCCGGGGACGGTGGGCAGGTTCAGGCATAGGTCGTCCCCGAGGCGAATCGTCAGGTGATCGTCAAAGACATAGCGCCTGCTGATGTCGAGCTCCGCGAGGTCGGGGTGTTGCTCCCGGACGAGGGCGGCCGCCAACTCGTCGCTGATCTCGACGCGCCGAGTCCCGTCCTCGGGGTCTCCGCCCATGTTTCGACTGTAGCCGCTATCCCGCCCTGAGTTGAGGCACGGCGATCGCTCCACTACGCGGTTTTTCGTGCCTCCTCTTGAAGGTCCTGGTAGATCGAGATCTTCCGATCGAGGGCGGCTAAATGCGCGGCGTCATCCGCCATCCGGGAGCGAAGGGCGTCACGATGCTTCTCCAGGACTTCGATGCGCCAGGGGATGGTGTGATCCCCGGCGCGCGTGAGTTCAACGAACTCCGCCATCTCCCGGATGGGCATGCCGGTCGCCCGAAGCATCGAAAGGAATCGCACAGAGCCCAGGTCACCCTCGGTGTATCGCCGGTGTCCCCCGGGGCCCCTCCCGACGGGGGCGAGCAAGCCGATGCGCTCGTAGTACCGCAGGGTGTGGGCGGACACCCCGGTCTCCTCGGCGGCATCCTGAATCGTGTACGTCGTAGTCATGTCAGCATCCTAAACGGATCCCGACTTGACTTCGAGCGCACTCAAACATCTACCGTCGACATAGAACAGTCTGGACAAGGGTTCGGACACAAGAGGCAAAAGGAAGAGGACATGACGGAGAAGCGACGCGGGATCGTGCTTTCGGGCGGACGGACCGTAGTGCCGTTAGCGCTCGGGGCGATGAACATGGGCACCCTCACCCCGGAGGAGGAGTCGAGGCGGATCCTCGACCATTTCATCGGCGAGGTGACGCCAAGGTACGTGGACACGGAGGGCAAGCCTGCCGCGGGAATGCTCGATACCGCCGACTGCTACTGCTGGTGGAACGATCGCGGATCGGATGGGGGTCACAGCGAGAGCGTGATCGGCCGATGGTTGGCCGATTCAGGGTTGCGCGATGCGGTCTACCTCGCAACCAAGGGAACCGGAAGGATCGAGGGGGTCGACAAGGCTTGGGGGAGGGGAGGCGATCCCGATTGGGAGTATGCCCAGACGCATTTCCTCGGAGCTTCGAAGAAGGCTCTCGAGGAATCGCTTCCCGGGAGCCTTGAACGGCTCGGAGTTGATGTGGTTGATCTGTACTACGTGCATGTCGACGATAGGAGGACCCCCCTGGAGGAGACGCTCGCGACGCTCGCGGGCTTCGTCGCCGACGGTCGCATCGGGGCATACGGGTGGTCGAATGTTCCATCGTGGAGACTCGCCCAGATCGAAGTACTGTGTGCGGCGAATGGTTGGCCTGTTCCGCTTGCGATTCAGCAGGAGCACTCCTACCTTCACTTGAAGGCGGGCATTAGTTGGGGAGGAATCGTCTCTCCCGAACAGTTCGACTTCCTTCGTGAGACGCCGGGCCTCGCCCTCGTCGCCTACTCCCCCATCCTCAAGGGGATCTACGACAAACCGGAAAGCCGGAAGGATCACTGGATCATGCCACGATACGCAGGGCCGGATGCGGAGGCGAAGTTCGCCGCACTCGACGACGTCGCCCGAGAGACGGGCGCCACGCCGAACCAGATCGTTCTCGCCTGGATGATGGGCAGGAAGGACGTCACGGTGCTTCCCCTGATGGGACCCAGAACCTGGGACCAATACATCCAGTTGGTCGAAGCCCTCGATGTGCGCCTCACGGAGGAGCAAGTGGCGAGGCTCGACGCCGCAGGCGCCTAGGTGTCTCCTGTGGGGGGCTCGTCTTGCTCGGAGTAACAGAGCATGTGCGTACGGAGTAGTCTGGCGGCAAATACGGCGGGAACTGGCCCCTCGACGTGGAGGAGATCCATGAAGCGACCCAACCCGAAGATCCTGCTCAACGGGAAGCCCCAGACCTGGCTGGGCGCCAACTTCTGGTCCGCCAGCGGCGGCCCCCTCATGTGGCGGAAATACGACTCCGATCGAATCGGCCGGGAGCTGGATGGCTTGCTGCACCATGGGATGACCGTCACGCGATCCTTCTTCTATTGGCCGGATTTCCAGCCGACCCCCGACACCATCGACGAAGGTCTCGTCGCCAGGTTCCGGGATTTTCTCGGACGGCATGACACCCGGGGCATGAAGACCATCCCCACCTTCATCGTCGGGCACATGTCCGGCCAGAACTGGGATCCAGCCTGGAGGGAAGGGCGGGACCTCTTCTCCGACGTCTGGTTCGTGGCCCGCCAGGCCTGGTACGTCCGGGAACTCGTCTCGAGGTTTCACGATCACCCGGCCATCGTCGGTTGGCTGCTGACGAACGAGGTGCCGATCTACGCCGACTGGAAACACCGGGGGGCCAGCGTCCTGGATCCGGATGTCGTGACCAGTTGGGCGCAGATCCTCATCGATGCGGTCAGGGCGGGGGGCGGCACCCAACCCGTTGGGGTGGGCGACGGGGTCTTCGGTGTCGAGGTCATGGGAACGGACAACGGATTCCGGATGCGGGACCTCTCGCCTCTCGTGGATTTCTGCGGACCCCATGTCTATCGCATGGAGACCGACCAGGTTCGCCAACACCTGGGAGCCGGTTTCGTCTGCGACCTGCTTCATCGTGACGGCAAGCCGGTCATCATGGAGGAATTCGGGCTCACCTCGGAGTACACGTCCGACGAGAATGCCGCCCACTACTACCGGCAGCTCCTCCACCACAGCCTCCTGGCCGGGGCGACCGGCTGGCTCGCGTGGAACAACGCCGACTTCGACGGTCTCGTCCCTCAGGCGCCCTATACCCACCGACCCTTTGAGCTCCACTTCGGCTTGATCGACAAAGACGACCAGCCCAAGCCAGCGGCGCGGGAGATGAAGGCCTTCCACGAGGTCCTCAACCGCATCGACCTTGCCCGCTGCACCCGTCCGGACTCCCGAATCGCGCTCGTGGCCTCGAGCTTCTACGACAACCAGTACCCCTTCACGGAGGCCAGCGACGGTCCTACCCTCGTCGCCATCCTGCGTCAGGCGTACATCGCGGCTCGAGAAGCCGACCTTCCCGTCATGATCGTCCGGGAGTCCGATGCCGTCGCCTGGAATCCGGGATCGGTCGGCGATCTTGCCCGGGGCGCCCCGAGGGGCTCGAACATGTACGGCCGCTCGGTGCCGTCCCTCTCAGCGGAGGATCCTTTCGATGCGGAGGTGCCGCTCACGCCCGGGCAGCCCGGCCCCACCGACTCCGGCCCGGGCCTCCCCTCCGATGCAGCACTGTACATCGTCCCCTCGACGAAGGCGCTCACCTCTCCGACTTGGGCCCAACTCGCCGATCTTGCCCATGGGGGGGCGACGGTGTACGCGTCGTATTTCGTGGGGACACACCTCAACCAACGCGGGCCATGGTGGTCGAACATGCACGAGTTGTTCGGGGTGAAGAAGCAGACCCGATACGGCCTCGTCGACCCGATCGAAGACGACACCCTCGAGATGACCTTCATCCGTGATCTTGGGGACATCACGGCCGGGACCACCTTGCGTTTCGCGGTCGCCGGAAACGCCAACTCACGATGTTATCTTCCCGTCGTTGCCGACGGTGCCGAGGTGGTGGCCGTCGACGGCAGACGGCGTCCCGCCCTGCTGATGAATCGTTTCAGGAGCGGTCGCTCGGTGCTGTGCACCTACCCGATCGAGTACATGGCGGCCGAGACGCCAGCGGTCAACCCCGAGGACACCTGGCGCCTGTATCGGGCACTCGCGGTCGAGGCGGGGGCGTGTCCGGCTGTCACGGTCGACTCGGGGAACATTTCGGTCGGGGAGATGATCCATGAGGATGGCAGGCATTTCGTGTGGTTCATCAACCTCTCAGGAAGCAACGCCGTGGCCACCCCCAGGATTTCGGGAAGCAGTCCTCTAGTTCCCATGGGAGCCCAGGGATCGGTCACATCGGTCTCCCTCCCTCCCTTCGGGGTGGAGATCTTGGAGCGGCGGTAACGGGTCGGGGGCGGACCGACGGCGTACCGTTGATTACGGAGGAGTCATGCGTGCAGCCCGCGTTCACAGATTCGGGAGCATCGGGGACGTCACCGTCGACAACGTCCCCGAGCCGGTTCCCTTGCCCGATCAGGTTCTCGTCCGCGTCGTCTCGGCTGCCCTCAACCCCATCGACTACAAGGTCGCCCTCACGGGGCATAGGGGCGCCCGGACCCTTCCTCTGACCCTGGGTTTCGATGCCGTCGGGACGGTCGAAGCCACGGGGCCAGACGTGTCATCGGTGTCGGTCGGGGATCGGGTCTGCCTGATGACCGACATCATGGAGCCGGGGACGGCCGCGGACCTTGTCCTGGCTCGGGAGCACAACCTCGCGAAGGTGCCGGCGGAGGTGCCCGATCCGATCGCGGCCGGACTGCCCCTCGCCGGCCTGACGGCCCTCCAGGCCTGGAGCCTGGCGGGGATCGAGGAGGGGCAGTCGGTGTTGGTTCACGGGGGAGTTGGCGGGGTAGGACATCTGGCGGTCCAGCTGGCGAAGCTGAGCGGAGCGACGGTCTACGCGACCTCGTCCAGGCGGAATCTTGACCTGCTCGATGACCTCGGGGTCGATCACCCGATCGACTATCAGGCGACGCCCCCGGTTCGATTTGTCGGCTCCGTCGATGTCGTCCTGGATACCCAAGGGGGAGCCGTCGCGGCCGCGACCCTTCGGGCGATGAAGCCGGGGACGACGCTCGTGAGCATCGTCGGTTTTCAGCCGGAGGAGGATGAAGTCAGGGCCGATGTTCGGATCGAACGCATGCTCGTCGAGCCGAGGGCCGCGGAGTTGGATACCCTCGTCGGCCTGGTCGCCGACCACCGCCTGCGGGTGATCATCCATGACACCACCCCGCTTGAGCGCTTCGTTGACGCCCTCCAGGCCCTTCACGCTGGGCATACCGCGGGAAAGCGCATCATCGCGGTGGCTTAGGCCCGGGGAGGGGCTCCCTCCGCGAGACTTAGGTTGACCAGCCCTTGCCAGCCCGATTCGACGAAGCACTTTTCTTTGGTGAGTAGCAACCGGAGGGCCGACGTGATGGCCTCACCCTTGGCCCGGAGGAGGAGGTCGTCGTCCGTGTCACCGTAGGCGGCGAATAACCGCGAGACGTCATCCGATGCACAGAGCAGCCAGGCCTGACCGAGATCCTGGGCGGGGTCGCCGGCTGCGGCCTCGCCCCAGTCGAGGATGGCCGCCAACCGGCTCCCGCGGGTGACGATGTTTCTAAGGTGGATGTCGGCATGCACCCAGAAGCCGGCTTTCCATGGAAGCGCAGCGGCTTCCAGCAACATCCGACGGGCCGCCACGCCGTCCCATGTCAGCCCTTCCTTGCTTGCCCGTGAGTCGAACGACTCGATGTTGGTCATCACCTCGGACGCGCGTTCGGCCAGGGGGGTGGTGCGCCATGGCGTGTGAGGCGCGTCTGCTGGAGCGGGAACGTGGACCTGCCGAAGGGCGTGCCCCAGGTCCTCGGCCCCCTCGCCGACGAGCGGTTCGACCGCCCCGTCGACCCCGTCGAACCAAGGAACGACGCACCAGGGCCAAGGGTAGTCACGCCCGGGTTCTCCGATTCGGATCGGAAGGGGTGCTCCAAATTCCCAGCCCTCGCCGATCTCGGGCAGCCACCTGAGTTCCCTTTCTAGGAGAGGCACCGCTGCCTCTATCCGGGGCATCCGTATCGCCAGGTGCTCCCCAAGGCGGATCGTGACGTTGTCCCAACCCTCGAAGCGATCACCGAGGGGGAGATCGGCAAGGTCGGAATGCTGGTCGGAGAGCAACTTTTGGATGAGGGCCGGATTGATGTCTACCTCGGCGGGGGGAACGGAAAGAGTCGGGGGCATGGCGTCATCCTAGAGACAACGGAAACAGCACCGACTACCAACGTATCCTCGGTGTCCAGGAGGCATAGTGTCGAGCGACGTTTTCATCCAGGCGTTCTCGGAAGGCGACCCCGTGCACATTCGGGCGGAAGCCGTGTGTGTACTCGCCGATCCATACGTCATCGAGCGATCTGAGGGCTTCGCCTCCATCCAAACCCCCGACGGTGGCGCGGACTTCCTTGGCTATGGGGACGACGGGGGGCTAGCGGTCATTGGGGCATCGGGGGCGGAGATCTGGGACCTGGTCGTCGCGATCGCCCAGGTGACTGATGCGGTGATCATCCCGGTCGGCCGACCCCCCCTCGTGGTCGACAGGATCAAGGTAGCGGACCTTCCCCAAGAGATTCAGGCATCGGTTGGGGTCGTAACGTCGGGGGCGGAACTCATGGCGGCGCTTGGGCTGGAGCCTTCGGGGCATACGTAGCCCGCCCGCCACCGTGAAGCGCCGTCTTTGACCGCAGAATGGCTTCGGCCCGGCGCTCGCGCGCCGGGCCGAAGGGGCCGCGGAGAAGACTCCACGGCCGGGGGGCGCACCCTGAGGGGGGGAGGGGAGGATGCACCCGCCGAACCAGATTCTAGACGAATAAAACCTGTGCGCCAGCCGTCATCTCGATGAAGTCCGTTGCCGTGATGATTCCCTCGACATCGTCGCGCAGGTCGTCCATCGTGAGTCCGCCCATGTCGGCGCTCATCTTGCATCCCCAGAGGTGGCCTCCAGAGGCCGAGATCTGGTCCAGGAAGTCGGGAACGGTGGGCACGCCGAGCTTGCGGACGGATCTCCTGAGGTACCAGGTGGAGAACGGCTGCATCCCCGGCCACCACGCCATCCACTGGGGGATACGGGTGCCCACGACCGGCATGTGCATGGCGAAGTTGCCCACGGGCGAGAACTTCATCTTCTTCTGACGCTTCTTGTGGATCATGTCGAAGCCCCAGAAGGTGAAGAACAGGTGTACCTCGACGCCCTCGCCGAGGGCGGCGTTCCCCAGCACGAGGCCGGGGTAGGCCATGTCGAGGTTTCCTTTGGAGCAGATGATCGCAAGCTTGCGGTCCGTCGTCTCGTCATCGAACTTCGGGACGAGGGGCTTGGCTGTTGCCATGGTGGTGTCCTCTCTCGGTACCTAGACGCAGCCGTGGGGTTTGGGGAGGCCTGCGACGTAGGCCATCTTCTTGGCCGGTTTCTTGGGGAAGAGCGCGAACTGCTCTTTGACGGAGAATCCCCCGACGGAATCGACCCGTCGGGTCGTCGCAGTCTCCCCGCGCTCCGAGAAGTCGGCACGAAGGAATCGGACGACCTCCCAGTGCCGGTCAGTCATCTCGATGTCGATCTGTTTGGCGAGTTCGGCGCCGAGCGCTTCGTCCCATTCGTCTGGCTCGGTCAGGAAGCCCTCGTCGTCGACGTGGATCTCGCGGCCGAGCATGTTCTGGGTGGGCATGTTGCGTTCCTTTCTGATCAGGCGGTCTTGGGTCGCTTCTTGCCCCAGAGGGACAAGTGAGCAGACATGGGGATGTACCGGCCGGGAAGGAGGAGCATCCAGTACACGTATCGGAAGGCGAGTTTGCTCCAGTGGTTGATGCGGGATTCCTTGAGCAGTCTGAGCGGGCCAATGAGGGGGAAGGGGAAGGAGCCGGGCAGGGGCTCGGTCTCGTAGTTGAAATCGAGGAGGAGTCCTTTTCCACCGCCGGACTCCACGAAGCAGATGGCGTGCCCGTCGTACTCCTCTTCGGCTTCCTTGCCTGCTAGGTGGCGAAGGAAGATGTCGACAAAGAGGTCCATCTGGAAGTGGGCGACTGCACCGGCCTTGGAGGTCGGGATATTCGTGGCATCGCCGAGGGCGAAGATCGAATCATCCTTGGTGGAGAGCATCGTCCCCTTGTCTACCTCGACGAGATTGAGGTCGTCTCCAAGTCCCGACAGGCCGACGAAGTCCGCCCCCATGTTGACCGGGACCGTCACGAGGAGATCGAAAGGTACCTCGCGCTCGTCGTACGACACGAGAGCGTGAGTGTCCTCATCGATCCGCTCGATCATGAAGTCGGGCTCGACGGCGATGTCCCGCGAACCGAGGAGATCTCCGAGGGTGGCGGCGGCGATGGGACGAGTGAAGGCACCTGGGAGCGGGGTCACAAAAGTGATGGAGACCTTGTCTCTCATCCCGCGCCTTCTGAAGAACGAGTCGGCGAGGAGGGAGAACTCGAGTGGGGCGACCGGGCACTTGATGGGCATCTCGGTGACGTGCATGACGAGGCGACCGCCCTCCCATGTCGCCAGCTTCTCCTTCAGAGCGAGGGCGTCATCGAAGGTGTAGAAGGAATGGATGCTCTTGCCCCATTGCCCGCCGCCCATGCCCGGGGTCTGATCGGGCCGGGGAGAGACCCCCGTGGCGATGACTAGGTAGTCATAAGGCACGACCGTCTGATCGGCGAGGACCACCGTCTTCTCGTCCCTATTGAGGCTCTCGACCGATCCGCTGATGAGAGTGACGCCCCTGGGGAGGAGCCGGGGAACGGGCCGGCGGATCTGCCGGATCCTCTGCCGGCCGAAGGCCATGAAGAGGTAGCCGGGTTGGTAGTCGTGGAGGGGGGCCTGCTCGACGATGGTGATGTCCCACTCGTCCTTCTTCAACTTCCTTCGCATCTTGTTCGCGGCGATGGTTCCTGCGGTGCCGGCCCCGAGTATGACCAGACGCTTCATGGTGTACTCCTCGTGGGTGCGGTTGATTGGGCGATGCTGTGGGAAATGGATGCCGCAATCCGCGGGAGGGCGGCAAGGAGGCGGCTGCGGGCCGACTCATCGAGCTCGTATAGACCTGGGGTGTCAGACCCGAGGGGAAGAATGCCCCCGGCAAGAACCATGCCCACGAGACGACTGCCGTCGCGGACGAAGACCCGGGCACATTCGAAGCCGTGACTCCCGCTTGCCAAGCGAGGCTCGAAGTCGACGTCTTGGGCCAGGCCCCTCCAATCGTCGACGCATCGGGCAAGAATCTCCGGGTCGTCCTGACGGGCACTGAACCATGGGCAGGGGTTGACCACACTTGTCAACGGGTTCCCCTCCATGTCCGTGGCAACCATCATGACCCCGAGGAGGTGGGCGGCGAGATCGACGATGGGCTCGATGACGCCCAATCTGGGTTTGTCAGCAGCATCGGGCTCGGAGTGAGCGGACAGGCGTGGGGAGGCCCCGGCGGCAGCGAACATGGCATAAAGGGGGTCGCGGGGAAAGCGCCATTGACGACCCACTTTAATCGCGGACAACCGACCATCGGCTGCCATGCGATACACGGTCGACCTGTCTACTCCCAGCATTTCCTCGACCTCTTCGGCGGAATAGAGTCCGGAAGAGTTCCGGGCGTCGGGTATGTTGTGCATACTATGCATTATATGCACACTGCAGGGTCTGCACGCAAGGACCTCGGTTTGGAATCCTCCCTCTCCCGTCCCGAATTCGGAGCATCCGTTTTCTGCCCGTCCTCTGTATCGTTGAGTCATGCATGGGGGTGCGGGAGAGGACGACGAGAAGGCGACCGATCCCTCCCAGGAGCAGGTGTCGCCGTATCTCAAACCGAACGCGCCCGAACGCCGTTCGGTCATCCCCCCAAGCAAGGAGATCTACACCTTTCCCAGTGGCCGCCAAGCCCGTCCAGTCGAGCACTATCTGGTCCCGGAGGACCCACCCGCGGGATCACCGGATGTCGTCGAATCCGGGGACGACGAAGTCACGGGAGAGCGAAGGGATGAGACATGGCCGAATGGGGCGGAATCCGACTCGGGGGATGATGGGTCGAGGGGCGTGGGGGGTTTGCCGAAATGGGCCCTGTGGGCGGGGCTGGGAGCGGTCGGTGCTGTTGTGGGGATCTTGGCCCTGACCGGGGGTTTCTCACCCAGCCCGGTCCCCAGCGGCTCGGCATCGCCGACGGGGTCGGTCGGACCCGCGACTCCCAGTTTCTTCGATGACGGTATCGCACCGGAGGAGTACCCCGAGGCGGCGGCCTGGAGGGGTGAGGGGTATCCTCAAGCACTCGAGATGGCCGACTGGGTGTGGGATCGAATCGGACCGCAGTGGGCCATCGTGCTGATGACGGACAGCGGGGGAGGTGGCACCGAAGCCCTTCCGATCCCCGTCTTCTATCTCGTCAGTCCAGAGGGGGTGTACTTCGAACTCGCCGAACTTCCCTCCGGCGTCGCCAATGGAGCGACCCTCGTGTCTTGGCACGAGGATGAGCGAACGGCGCGCATCGTGTGGGATGCGGGGACGAGGGGCGGCCTTCTTCACCTTGAGACGGGAGAAGTCGAGAACACGAGGTTCCACCTGAGCACCGGGTGGACCTCGGACGTCCAGTTCCTCGCAGCCAATGCCGCAGGGAAGGAGGTATGGCTCGCCTACGAGGAAGACGGCCTGCACACGGAGTTGCGTGCTTGGACCCCCGAGGCTGACTGGGAGCAGATCCTGCCGGGGCAAGACGACCTGTACCTCGAGTGGTATGTGAATCCGGCACGATCCGACGGATCCGCCCTCGCCTTCCAGGTCTACACGGATGCCGACTCCCGTCTGGCGAGTTCACGGTCCCTACCGCCCGGATCACCCAATCTCGTCGTGTACTGGCTCGACACAGGAGAGAGCAGGCAGATCATCCCGGCAGTTCCCTACGCCGAGCCCGACTGCTGGTTCACCGGCTGGCTCGACCTTGTCAGCGTCGGCTATCGGTGCTGGGACGACGCCAATGGTGTCGAGACGGACTTCAGGATCATCGTCGATGGTTCGGCCGTGATCGAGGAGGACCCGGGGTCGGCATCGTGGTTCTCCGACCTTCAGGGGGCCGAGACGGTCCGTAATCCCGATGGCACCATTGAGTTGGAGGTGGACTCAGCTTCCGGCTCTGTCCGGTCGGTGCGAGTGCTTCGCGACGACGGAATGGACACAGTTGTCGGAGAAGATTCGCACTTCGGAGGATCCGGACGGACTATCGCCTCTTTCGACGAGATCGCCCCCGACGTGCTCCGATTGGTGACCGACGATGGAATCGTCATCGGGATCGATACCGCGACGGCGGCCATCGGACCGACCATCGTCGCGATGACAGACTCGGGAGTTCCTCTCATGGGGCGGAGCCACATCTTCTTCGGCGAGGCGACGCCTCCCGGGGCGGGTCTCCCGTGGGACTAGCATGAGCGCAGGTGCCGTGCGGACGATCCGATGGGCAGTCGCCGATGACGGTCGAGGAGGGATATGAGATGAAGAAGAAGCCTCCCGTTTCGGCGGAAGACGACCCTGAAGACGAGGCCCCCGAAGACGAGGCCCCCGCGGATGACGACCGTGAAGACGAGGCCCCTGAGGGCGTCGAATCTGGCACGGGCAGGCCCAGATGGAACCGTGCTCATTTCGTCGGAGGAGCGGTTCTCGGGGCGGCGGTCTTGGGCGGGGCGGGAGCCTTCGCCCTTGGGGTGTTCGATTCGACCCCCGTTCCTTCCGCATCCCCCACGGTCGATCCCTCGCCTTCGGCATCCCTCAGCCCGTCCGGTCCGGTGTCCTACTTCGATGACGGAATCGCCCCCGGCGAGTATCCAGTTGCGGTTGCCTCACGGGGGAAGGGATATCCGGATGCTTTGGCCATGGAGGACTGGGTGTGGGACCGGGTCGGACCGGAATGGATGTTGGCCCTATTCGGCCCCGATTGGCAGTCGTCGTCGGGCAATGCGATTGTGTACCTCGTCAGTCCCGAAGGTGTGTACTTCGAGGTGACGAGTCTCCCGAAGAACATCACCGGTTTCCCGATGATCGTGTCGTGGCATGAAGAGCAACGAACTGCACGGATCCAGTGGGACTACTCAAGTGAGGGGGGCTTGCTCGACCTTTCTGACGGATCCCTCGATCCCGTCTCCTTCACGATGGACAGCGGCCCCTCGGAGACCGAGATGTTCCTCTCCGCGAACGCGGCGAATCGAGAGGTCTGGGCCGCCTATGGCTCCGACTGGCTTGACCTGCGTTTCTTCACGTGGACGGCATCAGGTGGCTGGTCAGCCCTGTTCGGATCGAACCGGGACGTCGTCCTCACCTGGGGCAATGCGTCGAATGCCGACGGATCCAAGGTCCTGTTCGAGATCGCTCATCCGTATGACTCCGGCTTGGCCAGCCCGAGGTCGGGCGCTGCGGGACATCCGAATCTGGTCGTATACGACCTTGATACCGGGAAGGACACTCTGGTGAGGCCTCAGTGGCCGGACGAGGCCAACTGGTGTTCCTTCGGCGGATGGATCGACGATGTCAGCGTGTCTTACGACTGCTGGCTTGATGTCACCTATGAGTATCGTTTGTTTCGGGTCTTCGTCGACGGGAACAAGCCCGTTCAACCCTGGGAAGATTCATCCGATCGAAGGGAGATCATCGAGGGTTCGGTTGTGGTCTTGGATGGCATCCCCCTGGAGTTCGTGAGTGAGCGGGACTATATCCAGCTCTATGAGATCAGGATGGTCACGGAGGATGGGCCAGTCGTCGTCGCTTCATTCGACGACTACTTGTTGAGGAGCGGGCATCCCTTCGGTGGGGTGGTGGAACGTGCCCCTGGGGTATTTCGGGTCTGGACCCTAGATGGGGTCGTCCTCGGGATCGATACGGTCACAGGAGAGGCCGTCTCATATCTTCCAGGCAAGAACTCCGCAGGTGAATCCCTCAACCCCCACAGTTACGTTTTCTTCGGGGAGGGCTCACTCCCGGAGCAGGGCTATAACTACGGGGAATGGGGCGACTAGGCTCCTCGTCTCCTACCGTCCGCACGGTCGTTGATACCGCAGGGATGCGTGTGCACGTACGGGGTCGCCGGGCAGCAGCACCGGTCCCAAGGGAATCGTGCTCCGTGCGGACGGCAGGAGAGGTGTCGACGGACGGAAGGAAGCCGTCAGGAGGCTAGCCCCGGTAGGACTCCGCGTCACCGGGAACCAGTTCCGAGTCCTTCTTGATGTGCTCGATGATCTCGGGGATGGATCCGTAGGCGACGGCGATGTAGGTGTCGGCCGCACCGTAGTACAGGGCGAGGCGTCCGGTTTCAGGGTCGTGGAGCGCCGCACAGGGGAACGTCACGTTCGGCACCATGCCGGTCGTCTCGTAGTCCTTCTCCGGGGTGATGAGGTAGTTGCGGGTCCGGTAGAGCACCTTCTCGGGCTGCTCGAGATCGAGCAGCACCGCCCCGAACGAGTACACGTACCCGTTGCAGGTGGTTTGCACGCCGTGGTAGAAGAGCAGCCATCCTTCGCTCGTCTCGATGGGCGGGGCGCCCGCTCCGATCTTCGTCGCCTCCCACCACACCGGCCCCGAGGTCATGACTCGGCGGTGTCGGCCCCAGTGGATGAGGTCCTTCGAGCGGCTCAGGTAGATGTCTCCGAAGGCGGTGTGCCCGGCGTCCGACGGACGGGTCAGCAGAATAAAGTCCCCGTCGATCTTGCGGGGGAAGAGCACTCCGTTCCGGTTGTACGGGGTGCAGATGTTCTCCATGCGCGTGAACGTCTTGAAGTCCTGGGTCCGGGCAAGTCCGAGAGCCGGGCCTCCGAAGTCGGTGCACCAGGTGACGTAGTAGGTGTCGTCGATCTTCACGACGCGGGGGTCATACGAGTACCGCGAGATCCAGGGCTTGCCCTCTTCGTCTCTGAGGTCGATCTCGTCGTCCTCGAACTCCCACTCGATCCCATCCTTCGATCGACCTACGTGGAGGTGGGGGTAGACGTCCCGGTGGTCGGCACGGAAGACACCGATGAAGCCGTCCTCCCACGGCACGAAAGCGGAGTTGAAGATCCGCGCCGTGCTCGGGGTGGGATTCCACTTGACGATGGGGTTGCGAGTATCGCGCCAGAGAACGCCGAACTCGTCGGCGGGTTTCTCCTGCCAGGGCATGTTGGGCAGCGGATCGCCAACGATGGTGAGTGCCATGGTGTGGCCTTTCGTGTACGAGGTATTCCTGGACAGGACCACAGTAGTCGGCGATTCGCCGATCGGGGTACGGGCATGACCTCTCGGGCAGGGAAGAAGAAACCAGCGGCGCCCGACTCTGTAATGAGTCGGGCGCCGCGTGATGCCTGGATTACTTCTTCTTCTTGGGTGGAGGCTTCTCCTCCTCGGCTTCATCCTCGTCAGCCACGTCCTCGGCTTCTTCAGCCTCGGGCTCTTCGACGACGGGCTTGGCCTTCGATTTGGTTTCCGTCGGAGGCTGGATGGCCGGTTTGCGGTTGGCTGCCATGAAACCGATCATCCCGGCCAGGGCCACGACGAGTCCTCCTCCGACTGCCCACACCCAGATCGGGATGGAATCGCCGTCGCCGTTGACCGCTGGTGCCGCCGAAGGCGAAGCGTTCGGGGAAGCGCTCGGAGACGCCGCCGGAGTCACGACAGGGTCGGGGTGGGGTGTGATGACGACGGTCACGACAGGGTCGGGTTCCGGAGGCGGCGGGCCGAAGCCCTTCGCGTACGGCGTCTGGTTCAGGGGCATCGTCAGAAGATTGAAGTGTGCCCAACCGGGCGTCACCGTGGTGTCGGTCGCCCCGGTCGACTCGATCAGGTTCCCTGGGAAGTGGATGTCGAGTTCCAGATATCCGGAGTTGGTATTGGCGGAGGTCCGCTCGGCGGTCTCCTCCGTTGCCGTGTATCCGAACACCCGATACTCGTTGCCGCTCTTGAGGATCTGGACATCCCAGGTGGCCTCCGGAGGGTCAGCGAAGGACGCCAGCGGCTCATGGTCGATATAGACATAGAAGCCAACCCAGTCTCCCTCGTTGTGGGGGGTGACGGTGGAGGTGCTGAATACCGCGGCGATGCTGTTGGCCTGTTCTTCGATAATGGTGGGGTCGCCGGGGGGATCCGCGGGATCCTGGTACCCGGCAATGTAGATCCTGCCGGAAACGGTGTTGTCGGGATTGACGGTGTACGTGGAACCGTACCTGCACCCCGTCAGGACTAGTGCGACAAGGGCGACACCGCAGGCAATCCTCAGCGTTCTTCTCATTCCCGCTCCTTTGCTAGGGTGCCTCCAAATTTACCCGGCTTCGGGTTGCTGTGCACGGGATGAGGGGAAATCATCGAACGGGGTTGGGGAGGTCCGCCGCCAACAATCGGGGCTAAATGGCGGGTTGGGCCGGAGGGGGCTCGACATAGACGTCAGCAGGGGGAGTCCGTTTCCCCAACCGGTGCCCGAGCCACGGGGAGACGGCGAGCGCGGCGATGGCGACGAACACGGCCGCAACGCCGGTGAAGGCCAGGCCGCCATGGGCACCCGAGCGTTCGATGAGGGCACCCGCGACCCAGGCCCCGATGGCGACACCGATCCCGATTCCGATGCGAAGCCACGCGAGCCCCTCCGTTAATTGAGCCTTCTTCACCGAGCGTTGGATGGCATTATCGGAACTCGCGATGATGGGGGCGATGGTCGCCCCAGCGAAGAAGCCGCAGAGGGCGAAGAGGCCCAGGTTGGGCATGAGGGCCATGGCCCAGAAGCCGATGGCCGCCAGAAGCGAACCCGCGACCAGGCGCCTTTCCAGCGAGGCTTTCCACGTCCGGGAGCCGTAGAAGAGCCCCCCGAGGAACGACCCGAAGGACAACATGGCCAGGATGATGCCGGCCGCCCACTTGACGCCCTGCTCCTCTGCGAGCTTGACGGTTGAGACGTCGATGGTTCCGAAGAGCGTGCCAAGGGCGAAGGCGATGACGGTCACGGCGATGACGATCTTCGGAATCTTGAAGCCGAGGCCGACCCCCTCGTCCCTCCGGGGCGGTGGCTCCGTCGCCGTCTGGGACAAGAGGATAGAGATGCCGACGAGGAGGGCGGACGTGCCGACTAAGAGCCCCAAGGGCGGGTAGATCTGGGTAGCGAGTATGGCGGAGAGCGCGGGCCCGCCCATGTAGAGGATCTCGTCGAGAACCCCCTCGAGGGAAAAGGCCGTATGGATCTCCTGATCGGACGTCAGTATGTGGGACCAGCGAGCCCGGGTCAGGGAACCGAGGGGGCCGGAAAGCGAGGCAAGAACGGCTGCGACCCAAAGCCACACCTCCGGGCCCCGGAGCATCGCGGTGGTAATGGCGATGGTCACGCCGGTCACATGGAGTCCTACCAGGGGAATCATCCCTGTCCGCTGGCCGAGGCGGTCGACCAGTCGAGCGGTGGGGACGGTCTGTGCTGCCCAGGCCAGGGTCCCGATCGCGATAACCCTCCCGGCCATCTCGTACGAGTCGTACTGGATCTGGACCATGAGAAAGAGGCTGATGTTGAACATGGCGCCGGGAAGCCGTGACAGCAGACCCGAGAAGGCGAAGGCGGCCGCACCCGGGCGGGAGAGGATGTCGCGGTAGCGGTCGAACACCCGCTCATCTTGTCACCTGGTTGTGACCCGAATGGTGACGGATGGATAACGACGGGGCCGGGCCAATGCGGCCCAGCCCCATCGTCAGACGTGTGAAACTGCTACTTCTTGTCGGTCGGCTTCTTCGCCGGAGCCTTCTTCTCCACGGGAGCCGCCTCGACGGCCTCGTCCTTCGAGCGTCGGGAGAGCATGACGATCACGCCGATGAGGACGATCGCACCCCCCGCAATGGCGAAGTAGACCCAGGTGGGCATGCCATCGCCCGAGTCACCCGATCCGATCGCGCCGCCGGTCGCGTAGGGGGCTTCGGTCAGAGTGAGGAGGTTCCACGTGACGGTCGTTCCCGAAACCGAGCCGTTCGTGTCGGTGATCGCGCCGGGGAACGTGATGCTCAGAGATGCCTCCGCCGAATCGAGGAACGCCTCCGCACCCTCAAACTGCGCAGGGTCGACGGGATTGCCCTGGAAGACGAACAGGTCTCCATCTCGCACGAGGGTCCCATCGACGTTGGCGGCGATCGCGTCCAGGGGTTGGTCCTCGAAGGTGTAGATCGTGCCGATGAACTTGCCATCGTCGTAAGACTTGGCTTCGAAGTCCTCGATGCCCTCGAGCGTCTCGCTTCCTCCGACGCTGTCGGTGGCTTCTTCCGGAGACAGGTCCTCGGCGAACTCCTTGGCCAAGCCGACGATGATCTCACCCGACACCGTGTCGTCCTGATGAAGGGTGTAGTGCGCTGTGGTTTTGAAACAGCCGGTGAGGCTGAGGGCGACGACCGCGGCGATCGCGACCATGCCCAGTTTCCTGATGCTCATGTTTCCCTCTCTTGCTCGTTTCCCGGAGGGCTTCCCCCCAGGATCTTGGCCATGCTTCCGAGGCCGAGGCGGCCATCGGCGGGATTCTCTCTTGGGACCATCGTTCCAGATGTCCGTCAGAACCGCTACGAAGGACTACCCCGCAAGCGCATCCGTGACGAGCTCCCGCGCCGCCTTCTGGACCTCACCGAGGTGTCGCTCGGAGACAAAGGATTCGGCGTAGATCTTGTAGACGTCCTCCGTTCCCGATGGGCGGGCGGCGAACCAGGCCTCGTCCGTCGTGACCTTGAGTCCGCCGATGGCTGCCCCATTGCCGGGGGCCGTGGTCAACATCCCTGTGATGGGATGGCCCGCGAGGGACGAGGCCGTGACGTTTTTCGGCACCAGCGAGGCCAGGGTGGTCTTCTCCGCAGGAGTAGCCGGAGCGTCGACCCGGGCGTACCACGACGCCCCCAGCCTGTCCGTGAGTGTGCGGTGCAGCGCCGACGGTGAGGAACCCATGACGGCCGTGATCTCGGACGCGAGGAGGGCTGGAATGAATCCGTCCTTGTCCGTGGTCCATACGCCGCCGCCCCTTCGGAGAAAGGAGGCGCCCGCCGATTCCTCTCCGCCGAAGGCGACCTCCCCCGCGAGCAACCCGGGAACGAACCATTTGAATCCGACGGGGACTTCCATGACCCGTCGATCGAGCTCGGCGCCGACCCGATCGATCAGAGCCGAACTGACGAGGGTCTTCCCGATTGCAGCCCAGGCTGGCCACTCCGGTCGCGCCCCTCCGAAGAGGTAGGCGATCGCCGCGGCCAGGAAGTGATTCGGGTTCATCAAGCCGGCGTCAGGGGTGACGATGCCGTGTCGATCGGCGTCGGCATCGTTGCCCGTCGCAATGTCGTAGGGGGTGGGGTTGCCGTTCATGAGGTGGCGGAGCGAGGCCATGGCGTTCGGTGACGAGCAGTCCATGCGGATCTTCCCGTCCCAGTCGAGGGTCATGAACCGCCACTGGGGATCGACCTCGGGGTTGACGACCGTGAGGTCCAGACGGTGCTCCTCGCCGATCGCCCCCCAGTAGTCGACGGATGCCCCGCCGAGCGGATCGGCTCCGATTCGAATCCCCGCCGAGCGGATGGCGGCGAGATCGATGACATCGGGAAGATCGGCGACATAGGCGGCCAGGAAGTCGTGGGGGCGGACGGTGTCGACCGTTCGCGCACGCGCCACGGGTATTCGCCTGACGTGGGAGAAGCCTGAGGTGAGAAGCTCATTGGCCCGAGAGGCGATCCACTCGGTTGCGTCCTTGTCGGCCGGGCCTCCGTGGGGTGGGTTGTACTTGATCCCGCCGTCGCGCGGAGGATTGTGGGAGGGGGTGATGACGATGCCGTCCGCCAGGCCCGCGCCCGCAGTGCGGACGCCCCCTGACCCCAGGGCTCCATTGGCGATGAGGATGGCGTGGGAGATGGCGGGCGTTGGGGTGAAGCGGTTCCTAGCATCGATCCGGACCTCGACGCCCGCGGCGGCAAGGACTTCCAGGGCGGTCTCCCAGGCCGGACCCGATAGGGCGTGTGTGTCCTTTCCGAGGAAAAGTGGACCATTCGTGCCCTGAGCCGTCCGGTACTCGACGATGGCGGAAGTGATTGCGATGATGTGCGCCTCGTTGAAAGAGCGATCGAGGGAGGAGCCTCGGTGGCCCGATGTGCCGAAGACGACCCTCTGGGCGGCGATCCCGGGATTGGGGGTCAAGTCGTAGTAGGCACCCAGGAGACCATCGACGTCGATCAGGTCGCTCGGCTGAGCAAGGGTTCCGGCTCGTTCGTGCATGCCTCTACTCTCGCATCCACCCGGGGTCGCTCGCGACACCCGGACCTCGGTACGCTGGTGCGGGGCTTCTCGGTCGGTGTCCACCGACGGAGGGGCTCGGACGGGAGGATCGCGTGAGCAAGCCGAGGTATGCCTACCTGGGGCCATCGGGATCGTTCACGGAGCAGGCGCTCCAGGCCATGGTGTCACCAGATCAGGCAGAGTACTTGCCGCAGGTGGACGCTCTCTCCGCGTTGGGAGTGGTCCGATCGGGGGAAGCGGACTACGCCGTCGTCGCGATCGAGAACACCATCGAAGGCGGGGTAACGGCTACCCTCGACGCCCTTGCGGAGGGGGATCCCCTCATCATCCTCGGGGAGTACGTGCTTCCCGTGTCCTTCGAACTGCTCGTGCGGGATGGGACCGCCCAGGCCGGCATCCAGCGGCTGTCCTGCCATTCCCACGGATTCGCGCAGTGCAGGCGTTGGCTCAACGAGCATCTTCCGCAGGTCGTTCATGTTCCGGCCTCGTCGAACTCTGCCGCGGCGGCCCTCCTCGCCGACCGTGCGATCTCCCTTGATCAGGTGGGTTTCGAGGCCGTCCTCGCTCCACCCGGAACGGGCGACCGCCTCGGTCTGACGGTCCTCTACGACGGAGTTCGCGACAACAAGAATGCCGCAACCCGCTTCGTCCGCATCGGGCGTCCGGAATCGATTCCCGCGCCGACCGGTGCCGACAAGACGACGGTGGTCGTCCAATTGCTGGAGGACAGGGCCGGGGCTCTTCTGGAGATGCTGGAGCAGTTCGCCGCCAGGGGCGTCAACCTCTCCCGCATCGAGTCCCGGCCGATCGGAGATCGGCCGGGGGAGTATTCCTTCTCCATCGATGCCCTCGCCCACATCGCCGAGGAGCGCATGGCGGAGGTCCTCATCGGCCTGAAGCGAACGTGCCGACTGGTGTTGTTCTTGGGCTCCTATCCCGCAGCTACGGGAACCTTGCCTACCCCCATCCAGCCCGGAACCTCGGATGCCGAATTTGAGGAGGCTAGGACGTGGGTTGAGGCGCTTCGGTCAGCGTTTTCCTGATCGTCGCCTCTCAACCCTGCCGGGCTCGTCTCCGGTGATTTCGTGTTGCCGCTTCTTTACCGAGCGGGCAGGCGACCTGACTTTGACGGCCCCGGGCTCGACCCAAGCTCGAAGGTCAGAGGCGCGCCCGAGCAGTTCTCCGTCCACCTGAATACGCTGAGGGGCTTCGGCACGGATCTCAACCGAGGCACCGCGGGCGTGATCGATCCTTCCCACGCGCCAGGCATCGGGAAGGGTGGGGACATTGATCCGGGTGCCTTGAAGCCACACCTGGCTGGCCAGTTGGGTCCATCCGGCGATCCCCCCTCGGGCATCGAGGATCGCGACATCGAGGGTACCGTCGTCGATTCGAGCCTCGGGCACCAGAACGAGCCCCCCGGGAAGCCGTCCGCAGTTCGCAATGAGGACCGTCCTCATCTTCTTCTCTACCGAGTCGCTCTCGTCGATCTGAACCGTCGCCCGCATGCGTGTGGCCCCGATGTGCCGAAGGGCGGTCAGGACGTAGGCCATCCACCCGATACGCGACTTCAGCGAAGCCGTGACCCCGGCGACCATGTCGGCGTCGAGTCCGATCCCCGCCATGACGAGGAATGGGATCTCGTAGGTCTCCCCCGATGCCCGTGTGACCATCAGCCAGCCGATGTCCACAAGGGTGTCCTCTCCATCGAGGGCGATCTCGAGAGCGGCGCCCACGTCCCGGAGGGGCAGGTCGAGGTTGCGGGCCAGAAGGTTTCCGGTTCCCAACGGGATGATGCCCATGGGCAGGCCGGCATCCCCTGCCGCCGCCGCCACGGCACGAACGGTTCCGTCGCCCCCTGCTGCCACCAGCACCTCAGCCCCAGCGACGATCGCGTCTCGCGCCGCCGTCGTTCCGGGGTCATCGGAGGTTGTGTACATCCAGATCGGTTCGGGCAGGTGGTGTGCCGAGCACGCTCGATAGGCAGCCTCCCGGAGTTGAGCCAGTCCCGACTTTGTCGGGTTGACGATGAAGGCGACCCGGTCGCGGCCCGCTCGTGCCCTGCCGAAGGAGACGATGGAGTCATGGGGCACGCCGTGGATCCGCAAGATGCGACGCGTGAAGGGTGACAGTGCTTCGGGATTCTGAGCCCCCAATCTCCGGACGGCACCCCCCGCCAGCCACAGGGCGCTCATCCCTGAAACGAGGGCGATCAGAGAAATGACCTGCCAGACCATGAGATGAGCCTATTCCGGCCTCGCTAGACTCGGAGCATGATCGACCTCAGGCTCCTCCGTTCGGAGCCGGATATCGTCCGAGAGAGCCTGCGACGACGGGGGGAGGATCCATCGATCGTCGATGAGGCAGTCCAGGCGGATGCGGAAGGCCGGGCGGCGCTCGCCGCTTTCGAATCGAAGCGGGCGGACCAGAGGACGCTCGGGAAGGCCGTTGCCCAGGCGAAGGGTCAGGACAAGGAAGTAGCGCTCGCCCGTGCCCAGGACCTTGCGATCGAGGTTCGTGACTTGGAGGCGAGGGCGAACGAAGCCACTGCCAAGGTGAGCGAAATCGCCTGGGCGATACCCAACATCGTCGAAACCGGGGTTCCAGCCGGGGGTGAGGAGGACTACGTCGTCCTCCGCGAAGTCGGAATCCCCCGGGATTTTTCTGCGGAGGGCATAGAGGTCCGCGATCACCTCGACATCGGGGAAGCCCTCGGCGCCATCGACACCGAGAGGGGCGCGAAGATCAGCGGGGCCCGCTTCTACTTCCTCACCGGGCCAGGCGCCCAGTTGGAACTGGCGATTCTCAACGCGGCGATGGACACCGCCATCGAGGCGGGTTTCGTCCCCGTCATTCCCCCGACCCTCGTGAAGCCGGAGACCATGGCCGGAACGGGCTTCCTGGGTCGGCATGCGGAAGAGATCTACCGGCTCGAGGCGGACGACCTGTACTTGGTCGGCACCTCGGAGGTGGCCTTGGCCGGCTATCACTCAGGGGAGATCGTGGACCTGGGAGACGGCCCTTTGCGGTACGCGGGGTGGAGCGCGTGCTATCGGCGGGAGGCGGGCTCATACGGGAAGGACACCCGGGGGATCATCAGGGTGCATCAGTTCCACAAGGTGGAGATGTTCAGCGTGGTCAGGGCCGAGGACGCCAGTGAGGAGCATTCCCGCTTCCTGGAAATCGAGGAGGTCATGCTCGCCAAGATGGAGATTCCGTACCGGGTGATCGACACGGCGGCCGGGGACCTGGGGATGAGCGCAGCTCGGAAGTATGACTGTGAAGCCTGGCTCCCGAGCCAGAACCGATTCATGGAGGTGACCTCGACCTCGAACTGCACGACCTACCAGGCTCGGAGGTTGGGGATTCGCGAGCGTCGCGAGGACGGCAACCACATCGTCGCAACGGTGAACGGCACCCTCGGCACGACGAGGTGGATCGTCGCGCTCTTCGAGAACCACCAGCAGGCCGACGGGTCGGTGCGGATCCCCGAGGGGCTTCGCCCGTACCTCGGTGGGATGAGTCGGTTTTCGCCTGGGGTGGGGTAGGGGACGCGCCCTCGATGGCAGAAGCAATCAGAGACTTGCGCCCGCCACAGAGCTTGGATGTCTGTCAGTTGCTGGGGCTCGACATCGATGGAACGCTTCTCGACCCCGCCCTGTTCGACCCCGTTGGCATCTCTTTCGTCGTGAAGAAGGCCGTTCAGGCGGCCGAGGCGGCTGGAATAGAAATCGCGTTGATCACGGGTCGTCAGTCGCATTCCGCAACCGCCATTGCCCGGGTTCTCGGACTGAAACGTGGGTGGCTCTCTTGTTCCTTCGGTGCCGTGACGGTCCAGTTTGATCCGAAAATCGACGGCGGCCACAGGATCGTTCGGGCAGAGACTTTTAGTCCGCATGCGGTTCTTTCGGCTATTCATCATCTTGAAGATGTCGAGTATGCGCTTGAGGAACTCGGCCGTGGATACCTAGTGAACCGGTATTGGCCTGAGGGGGAACTCGTCGAGCCCCAGATTCTCTTGGGGGATAGGGAGGCCCCTATGACACCATCGCTCATGGTTCGTTCGACGAGTCTTACACTCGCCGAACTCTCAGGGGCCGTGGGCGCCAAGGGACTTTCCTGCACGGCTTTTAATCTTCGAGGGGCAGCATGGATCAACATCACTCCTGAGGGTTTATCCAAGTTGACAGGGCTTCAGGGAATCGCTGAGACTCTGGGGATTCGTCGAGAGGGTATTGTCGCGGCTGGGGATGATCGGGGTGATGTCGAGATGCTTCGATGGGCGGGTATGGGGGTGGCCATGGGACAGTCGTGTTCGATGGTGAAGGAGGCGGCTGATGTCGTCGCCGGTCCTGTCGACAAGGATGGCATCGTCCCCATCATCGAATTCCTCATCGCAGGAAGAGGAACGAAGGGAGTCCCTGCCCGAGCGGGCTAGGGTCAGACCAATGAAGTCAGATCACCCTGATGAAAGCGTGTCCGTTTCCGCCGGGGAACGCGATCCCTCATCCATGCGCCCGCCCCTGACGGTGGATACCTGGCGTTTGCTTGGGCTCGACATCGACGGGACCATCACCCAATGGGGAGACAAGGTCTCTCCGGCGATCGTGCGGGCGGTCGAACAGGTTCGGATGTGCAGGAACCACGTCATCCTTGCGACCGGGAGGAGCGTCCTCGCGACGTTACCGGTCACGGAGGAACTGGGCATCCGTCGGGGATGGGCCGTGTGCTCCAACGGCGCGGTGACGGTCCGGCTCAACCCTCAGACATATGGGGGATACGACATCGTCGAGAAGGTGACCTTCAACCCGAAGGCTGCCCTTGAACTGATCCAACAGGAGATGCCCGAGGCGAAGTATGCGGTGGAGGACCTGGGTGTCGGCTATCGGGTCAGCCAGGAGTTCCCGCCGGGGGAGTTGGCGGGTCGTCAACTGGTGGTGTCCTTCGAGGAGTTGTACGAGACCGAGGCCACCCGTGTGGTGATTCGAGCGCCGGGGCGCGAGGTCGACCACTTCGACAGCCTCGTGACCAAGATCGGGCTCGACGAGGTGACCTATACGGTGGGCCAGTCAGCCTGGCTCGATCTCACGCCTCCGGGGGTTTCCAAGGCGTCGGCCCTGGAATTGCTCCGGCGTCAGTTGGGCGTCTATCCCGACCACACGGTCGCGGTGGGTGACGGATACAACGACATCTCCATGCTCGAATGGGCCGGATCATCGACGGCGATGGGGAACGCTCCCGACGAGGTCAAGGCGGTGGCGGATTCGGTCACGGGCCCGGTGGAGGAGGAAGGGGTCCTTGCCGTCCTCGACCTTCTGATCGACCCCGAACGACTGGCTGTGCTCTAGACAAGGAGAAAACGGATGAACTGGCTCGCCTCCCCCTCTCATCGACGCTGGCTGGAGAGCGAAACGACTCGCCTCTTGAACTTCGGTATGGCCTCGGTCGATCCGGACGGGGGCTTCGGATGGCTTCTCGACGATGGGACGCGAGACGTCTCCCGTGACTCCGAGTTGTGGATCACCTGTCGCATGACCCACGTGTATTCCCTGGCCGCTCTCCTTGGCCATCCAGGCGCCTCATCCCTCGTCGATCACGGCCTGGCGGCCCTCACGGGGCGTTTCCACGACGACGATAACGGAGGGTGGTTCTCCGCGGTGTCCAAGGAGGGTCCAACGAACGACAGGAAGGAGGCGTATGGCCACGCCTTCGTCATCCTGGCGGCGTCGTCAGCGATGGCCGCCGGACGTCCCTTGGCTCGAAGCCTCTTCGATGAGGCGCTGCAGATCTCGGAAGAGCGTTTCTGGGATGACGAGGATGGGATGGTCCGGGAATCGTTCAGTCTGGATTGGGACGAGGCTGAGGAGTACCGGGGCGTCAACGCGAACATGCATACCGTGGAGGCCTATCTGGCGGCCTCGGACGTCTCGGGTAATCTCAGGTGGGCTCGGCGCGCGCTCAGGATCGTGGATCGGGTCGTCAACCGTTACGCCAGGGGAAACGACTGGCGTATTCCCGAGCATTTCACCTCCTCGTGGGAGCCGCTACTCGACTACAACCTGGATGCTCCCGCCCACCCCTTCCGGCCCTTTGGGGCGACGATAGGGCACGCCTTCGAGTGGGCAAGGCTGACGGTTCAACTTGACGCAGCTCTTCAGCAGTCAGGAATGGCCTCACCCGAGTGGATGGTCGAGGCGGCGCGGGCCCTCTACGACACGGGGGTGAGGGAGGGGTGGCAGGTCGATGGGGCGCCCGGGTTCGTGTACACGACCGATTGGAAGGGCAGGCCGGTCGTGCGTGAACGGATGCATTGGGTGGCGGCGGAGGCCATCGGTGCCGCCGCGATCCTGTGGTCGCGTACCAAGCAAGAGGAATACGCCGATCACTATCGCCGGTGGTGGGACTTCGTGGGGACCTACCATCTCGATCGTCGGGGGGGTTCGTGGTGGCATGAACTCGGGCCGAAGAACAAGGTGTCTCGAACCATATGGGAAGGGAAAGCGGACATCTATCACGCGGTCCAGGCCACGCTCATTCCTCGCCTGCCCATCCACCCGGCGATCGCCGCATCCATCGCGGCCGGGAATCTGGCCTAGGTCGAGGGGTCCGGGGAACTTCAGACAACGATTGAGAAAGCCTCATGCTAGGCGAAATGGGGCAAACTATCGACATTTGTCGAGAAACCCCCCAGGCTGACGTCATGCCTCTTCCGGTATAGCGTCTCATGTGTAGGGAGTTAGGCATTTTGTGCTCATGGTGATCGGTGAATCCGCCGATAACGACGAGAGCGAGGAGTCGAGGCCCCGACAGGTGTGAAAAGACGCTGGATGGCACGGCGCGATCGCAGGGAGAGGATCCATGCTCGGCAGGTTGAATATCCGTGGAAAGATTTTCGCGGTTGTGGCGGTGCCAATCCTGGTGCTCGTCATCGCCGCGATCACGGTGACCGCCAACGCCACACAGACCTACACCGCTGCGGATAACTCAGCCCAGCTCATTGAAGTCGCGGAGGTCTCGCACAACCTCACGACGGCGCTTCAAACGGAGCGTGACGCCGGTGTCAACTTCCTTCACTTCTTCCGCTACGCGACGGACGAAAGGGACACGAGGGAGGTGGATACCGACGCTGCGTATCAAAATATCCTTACAGCTCTGACCTCCGCACCAGCAGACTATCGGGACGAAGCCACATCGGCTCGGGCAACCCTGGACGCAATCCTGACCCGGTATGGGGTCGACGCCAACGGGAACTTCGTCGATTTCGGGTCGGGTTCCGACGGTAGTTACAGTCTCGCTGCAGCCCGGGCGATTGATGTGGTGATCGAGCCGATTATGGGGACCGACCCAGATGGGAATACCATCATCGTCGGATACGAAGACTGGCCGGTGTGGCCCGATGCGCCGACGATGCGACGCCTTGAGGATGTCTATTCACGCCTTGAGGCGGAGGTCTTGGATCTGGCTGAACGGACCCCCGCGGGCACCGGAATGGTCGATGAGATGAACCGGTATGGGCAGCTTCTCGGTGTCGAGAGGACATCCGCGACCAGTTTCCTCACGACCCTCGAAACCTACGTGGTCCCGACGGGGAGCGTTTCCACGATCATTCCGGATTTCGCCGGAACGTATCAGGACCTGTATTTGTCTGCTCAGGAGGCTGTTGACGAGGGGATCGAGGAACTTCGAACGGCGCTTACGAACCTGAAGACGAACTCGGTCAACGCAGATACCAGATCGGCCCTGGTCGCGGCTCTGGATTCTCTTGCGACCCTTGAGGAGCGTCGGGAGACCGTCAGACATCAGTCGGTGGGCCCCGGGGCCCTATCCGGGTGGTATCACACCGCGATCGGGAACTTGATCTCCAGTTTGTACGCAACGGCTGGAGTCCTTCCCAACCGCGGTATCGCCGAGGCGCTGACGGCGTTCGCGGAGATCGACACCCTCATTGAGGCGATACGGCTCGAAGAGATGACCGGGCTCCGAATCATTCGCCAAGCGGAGTTCACTGATTCGGATCCCAGGACTGGCTACATCGACCTATACGCCCGAACCAACGCCGCCCTTGAAGCGGCACAGGTGGCGGTCGGGCGCGTGCAGGGCGTTCCCGAACTCCCGGATTTCGGTATCTCCTTCGATGCGACTGACAACATCAACTGGGAGGGTATCCGCACCCGTCTGAGGAACGATCAGGTTGGGTTCGTTCGAACCCTGGGTTGGTCCGGACAGATCGTGGAGGAGGTGGAGGAAGGGATCCTTCCCGTCCAGAATGCGGTGTGGAACAAAGCCAACAACCTGGCCAGCAACGCAACCCGGTCGGCCCTGGCGCAGGCCATCCTGACGGCTGTGGGCGCCGCCGTGATCCTCGGCCTCTCCCTGATCATCGCCTGGATCATCGCGAAGAGGATCATCGACCCACTTCGTCGTCTGACCACGACTGCGACGGCTGTTCGTCAGGAACTCCCCCGGCTTGTCGAGCGGGTAGCGTTGCCGGGGCAGACGGTCGATGTGTCCGAGGTCCAGATTCCGGTCGAGTCATCGGATGAGGTTGGGCGACTGGCGGAGGCGTTCAACGCCGTCAACGCCGCGACCTTGACCATCGCCGGCGAGCAGGCGGCCCTCCGCGGGTCCATCTCCGAGATGTTCGTCAACGTCGCCCGTCGTGACCAGGTCCTCCTCAATCGTCAACTCGCCTCGATCGATGAGATGGAGCGATCCCAGGATGATCCGGACACCCTGACTCGGCTGTTCGCCCTCGATCACCTCGCGACCCGGATGCGCCGCAACTCCGAATCCCTCCTCGTCCTCGCCGGCATCGACACGGGACGCCGGATGCGTCGGCCGATGCCGCTCTCGGACGTCATCCGTACGGCGTCTTCTGAGATCGAACTGTACGAGCGAATCCAGCTGGAGCTCGATGCCGACCCCTCCATGGTCGGCCACTCCGCCCTCACGGCCGGACACCTTTTTGCCGAGCTGCTAGAAAACGCGACGGTGTTCTCCGACCCCGGCACTCCGGTCGTCGTCAGGACGACGCGCAAGGAGGAGTCCGTCATCGTCGAGATTGTCGACTTGGGGATCGGGATGACCCCTGAGGAACTCCATGAGGCCAATGCCCGCGTTCGATCGACCGCGGCATCTGAGATCCTCGGCGCCCAGCGACTGGGGCTGTTCGTCGTTGGGCGTATCGCCAGGCGCCTGGGGGCTCGCGTCGAGATCGTCAGCGAGGAGGGCAAGGGGACCACGGCTACGGTGACCATGCCCCTCAGCCTGTTCGACTTCACGGCCGAACCGGAACTGGATCGTAAATCCGAATCGACTGTCGACAAGGCCCTGCATGTGCCGACCGCGTTGATCGGACATCACGGCGAAGACGAGGTCATGGATGTCTACTCAGACGACGTTATGACTCCCGCCATCGCTGGCGCCTCGTATCAGAAACCGGAAGAGGTGGACGAGGAGATCGCCCTCTTGATTCAGGAGGACGCCGAGCTGGCTCCGGAAACCGAGGAGGTCGATCTGACCGAGTTGGTCGAGGGGAAGACATCGAAGGGTCTGCCCGCTCGCAAGCGCCGTACGGGCGCGAAGAAGGAGGCGGCCAGGGACACCACCAGCGTTCTGGGGCTACCGGAGACGCCCACGAGCGGTCAGCTGGAGCAGATGAAGGCAGGGGGCCAGGGCTTTACCCCCGAGGACGCCGAGGAGGCCTCGACGGCCGAGCAGAGATCGGCTCTCTTCAGGGGATTCAGGGCGCGACGGACCGAGGAGGGGGGCGAGATCGATCCCAACATCGAATCCCTCGGACACGTCGCTCGACGGGACGCGGTGACGGCCGACGAGCCCGTGCCGCTGCTTGAGGAACCCGCGCCTGAGGCGGAGTTCGTGCCCGAGCCCGAGGCCGAGCTCGCACCGGAGTTCGAGGTCGAGTCCATGTCCGAGCCCGAGGCCGAAATCACATGGGAGTCCGAGGCCGAGGAGGAGCCCCTACCGGAGCCCGAGGTCGAACTGGCACTGGAGTCTGAGCCCGAGGAGGAATTCCAGCTGGAGTCCGAAGCCCCGCCCGAGGCCGAGATCAGCGTGGAGCCGATGATTCTCGAGGACGCCGAGCCCGTAGCGGAAGCGGTATCCGAAGCCTCTTCTGAGGAGTGGGACATCACCGATATCGGTGAGGAAGACGAGACGATTCCCGTTTCCCTTCCGTCCGATCTCGACGTTTCTGCGGTTGCGATCCCTGTTCCGGAGTTCGAGTCCGCCGAAGGGACGGCCGATGCTTGGGAGGCCGCCTCGGTTGAGCCTGAGGACGTCACAGAACTCACCACCGAGGGCGTCGGCGAGATGCCTGCCCCGGCCAGCGAAGACGGCCCTCGTTTCTCGTGGGAATCCGTTCCCGCCGCCGATGAGACTGTGCCAACCCTGGAAGAGGTGCTTCAACCCAAGCGAGAGGCCGCCGTGGATGAGCCGGTGGAGGCAGTTCCGGCAGCGGGAAAGAAGCCCAGGAAGGATAAGCGGGGTCTATTCGGCGGGAGGAAGAAGAAGGAGGGCCCCGCACCCTCCGCCGAGGAAACGCCTCCCCCTGTAGAGGACGGGGGAGCGATCCCCGTCACTCCGCCGAGCGGTGAGGTTCAGGTGGCCGAAGAGGGACCTGTCGAGCCCACGGGGTATGCCTTGGAGGCGGAATCGTCGGAGGCGGAGGCCCTGGGTACAGACGTAGCGACCCCCGAACAGGCATCCGAGGTGGAGTATGACGAATGGGGTCTTCCGGTTGCTCGATCTTGGCCGCCAGCGGAGACTCTAGACGAGGAGACGAGCCCTGCTCCCGTCTACGACGAGTGGGGCCTCCCCGTCGTCGACGGTCCGGCGGTTGCCAACGAATTGGATCTGCCCCCGGAGGGTGTTCCCTCCCCCGTGTACCCTGAGGAGCCGATGGAGGAGGAGACCCCGGCCGGGGCTCCAATCGTCGGGGAGACCGATGGGGCCGATCTGCCTCCGTTGACGACGGACGAATGGGCAATGCCCTCAGCGGAGGACATCACCGTTGGAGAGCCTGAGGCGATTACTTGGGGGGTTGAGACCGTGGAGGTTGCCGAGCCCGTGGTCGACACCCCGGACCTCGCTGGCCTCCAAGTTTCGGACGAGACCCCGTACTATGAAGCCCCTCCTGTGACGGATGAAGTCGCGTATGAGACGCCTGCGGCCGTTGAGGAGACTCCGTACTTTGAGGCTCCTCCCGTGACGGATGGAGTCGCGTACGAGATGCCTGCGGCCGTTGAGGAGACTCCGTACTTCGAGGCTCCTCCCGCGACGGATGGGGTCGCGTACGAGATGCCTGCGGCCGTTGAAGAGAC